>NZ_JBIRJY010000029.1:0-65992 GCF_044329785.1 Streptomyces sp. NPDC017529 | reverse complement strand
CGACGGAGTTCACCAGGCCATGCTCGGCATCGCCCGGTTGCACAACCTGGCCCTCACGGGATAACTCACACCCCATACGGGACAACCTCTAGGCGGCCACCTGACCTGGGCCGGGCTTCATGGCCGCGAACAGTTCGGGGGCCACGTCCTCGGCCATGGCCGTCGCCGACTGCCATGCGATGTCGTGTGCCGTGCCGACACCGCCGCAGAGCAGCAGGAAGCGCGTCAGACCGGCGGACAGCAGCGCGTCCAGCTTCTCCCGCACCGTCTCGGCCGATCCGACGAGAGCGAACGGATTCTTGACGAAGAAGTCAACCGGCGCTTCGCGCACCGCGGTGATGCCCATGCGTTCCTGCGCCTCGGGCGAATCCAGCGGGCTTTCGCCGGGCGCGGCGCCGGCCATCCGGGCGAGGTGGCCCGCCGCCGATTCGACATGTGAGATGAAACCGCTGCGCACGATTTCGGCGGCTTCCCGGTCGGTGTCCGCGACCACGGTGAAACAGCTCGCCATGACGTGGGCCATCGACAGATCGTGTCCGTTCTCCCGGCCGATCTCGATGTACCGCCGCAGGCGCGGAATCATCTCCTCGACTCCGACCGTGGTCAGCCCGCCGGCGGACGGGTTGATGTTCAGCCCGGTGAAGGTTCCCAGACCGCGGCGTGCCGCGATGGCGAACGACTCGTCCGAGCCCGCCGCGGCCCACAGCGGCACCCGCTTCTGCACCGGCCGGGGCCACACCGTGACCTTGGCGACCGCCACGTCCGGTAGGAAGGTCGCCGACGACGTCGTCAGGTCGGCCCGCTCCACCGGGTGATCGACCGTATTGAGGCAGCCGTCGACGAGGTCGATCGCGTGGGCCTGCGCGGCACGGTCGCCGATGCGGCCGAGACCCACCTCCAGCCGTCCGCCGGAGAGCACGTCGACCATGGCGAGCTGCTCGGCGAGTTCCATCGGGTGGTGCAGAAGGGGGAGGTTCGCGCCCGAGACGATACGAGCCGTGGTCGTCCGCGCGGCGAGCGCAGCCAGGATGATGCTCGGGTGCGGGCAGGGTGACGAGGGGCCGAAGTGCTCCGGCATGCTGACGCCGGCGTAACCGAGCCGTTCCGCCTCGGCACAGTGGTCGAGATAGCTCTCGTAGAGCCGGGCCCCGAGTACGGGGTCCCACTCCTCCGCTGTGCGCGAGCCCGGTGGGGCATAGGTGAGGTTGTCCCAGTAGACGAACTTGACGATTCCCGGATCGTCGCCAATCGCACTCATGCCGCTGTTACTCCTCAATTCGCGGGAAATGGTTTTCGCCGTATTCACGGGTAATGTAGGCGCGCGGAATCTGCTCACTCATCTTCCGCGTTGCCCGGGCCGGACCACGGAACATCTCGTACGGGCGGGGGGTGCTGCCCCGTGGCCGCCGGCGCACGGACGGGACGACGCTCCGCGCCCGGACCGTCGTCGCGCGTCCGGGCGCCGTACTGCCGGGCGTGCCTCAACTCGGCCGCACCTGCGGGGCGTCCGGGTTCCCGACCGCCTCCCGCAGGATCCGCGTGTAGTCCCGGGCCGCGTCGGCGATGGTGCTCTCGTCGAAGAGGTTGCTGTTGTACTGGACGGCCGCCACCACGTCTCCGGCCGGATCGAGGTTCAGCGTCCACAGCGCCCCGTTGGGCACGTCCGACCCGAGGGGCTGCGACCGCAGCCGCCGGCGCACCTCGGAGAACTCGACGCCGCCCACCTCCTCGCCGTCCAGCAGGTGCGGGAACGGGAAGACCTGGAACACCCACGCCGCGCGCCCGTCCTCCAGCGTCCGGTCCATGAGGCCGTCGGCCACCCCGGCCACCCGCATGAACGGGGTGTCGTGCGCGTACGCCGCCAGGCAGCTCCGCCGGACCCGCTCCACGACGTCCCGGAAGCTGTCGCAACCGGCCAGATCGGTGCGCACCGGAAGGTAGTTGAAGAACAGGCCGACCGTGCCGTGGAAGTCCTCGTCCGCGCGCCCGGGCGAGAACGTCGGGACGACGAGGTCGGTGATGCCCTCCCGCCGGCACAGGAACAGCTTGAAGGCCGCCATGAACACCATGAACGGGGTGCAGTGGTGGGCCCTCGCCAGATCGAGCGCCGGTTCCACCACGTCGGCACCGATGGCGAACCGGTGGATCGCGGTGGACTCCGGCAGCCCGGCGGACTTGAGGTGGTCGACGGGGACCGAGACGGCCGACGCGCCGCGCAGGTTCTCGCGCCAGAACTCCAGTGCGCACGCGCCGTCCGGCCCTGTCGCGTCCGCACGTTGCCGGGCGGCGAACTCGCGGTACTGGCGCACCGGTCGCGGGGGCGCGCCGAGTCCCCGGCGCGCCGCGTAGCACTCGGCGAGGTCGCGTACGACGATGCGCACCGACCAGCCGTCCGCCGCCGTGTGGTGGACGGCCAGTACGAGCAGGGCGTCCTCGTCGTCGAACCGGGCCAGGACCGCCCGCAGCAGCGGTGTCCGCCGGGCGCTGACCGCGCCGGACTCCACCTCGATCAGCAGGTCCTCCACGGCCCGCGCGCGCTCGGCCGCCCCGAGCCCGGGCAGGTGCCGTTCCTCCAGGGCGGGCGGTGACGGCGCGAGCACCTGCTGGCCCGGCGGGTCCTCGTCGCGGGCGATGACGGTGCGCAGGGCCTCGTGGCGCGTGACGACGTCCAGCAGAGCCGCCCGGAGCGCCTCCCCGCCCAGCGCCCCGCGCAGGCGCCAGCCGTGGACGATGTGGAACCGCGGGCCGAACGGCCCTTCCTGGTCCCCGCGGTCGAAACCGCAGATGAATTCCTGATTGAAGGAGAGCGGGACCTTCACGAGCATCCTCCCCGGGACCGTCCGCGGTCCCCATTCCTGGAAAACTCAGCCGCCGGGTGACGCTAGCGAGGCCGCCGGCCGACCGGTACTTCCACCGTGCCGACTTTCCGGGCGGCAACCGCAAGGCGCGAGATGCCCCCGTGAGCGGGCCCTCGGGAGGCTGGTTCCGACCGTTCGCCACGAGCCCCGAAGGAGCCGCCCATGGACACGGAATCAGCCGTCGGCACCACCCCGTCACCGCCGGAACCGGGTGTCGGCCCGGACGTCCTCGTCGCCCGGGCCAGGGCTCTCGCGCCGAAGCTGGTCGAACGGCAGGCGGACACCGAGCGACGCACGTTCTACGCGCCGGACATCCACGAGGAATTCCTCCGCGCCGGTTTCTACCGCATTCTCGTTCCGCGCAGGTTCGGCGGATATCAATGCGGCGTCGAGACGTTTCTCCGCGTCACGATGGAACTGGCCCGCGCGTGCCCGTCCACCGGATGGATGTACTGCCTCGGGGCGGCCCACGCCCTGCCCGCCGCCTCCCTGTTCGACGCCGCGGCGCAGGCCGAGATATTCGCCGGCGGCGATTTCACCTGCCCGGCCACCATCACGCCCGGCGGCTCGGCGGAGCGCCTCGACGACGGGCACTGGAGGATCAGCGGAACGTGGCGGTACTGCTCCGGTTCGCCGTACGCCACCCACTTCATGGCCCATGTCATGGTGCCGGACCAGGACGGCGGCCAGGCCCCGATGCTGTTCATCGCCCCGCGTGACCGGTGGCGCCGGCTCGACGACTGGGGGCAGCAGCTCGGCCTGCGAGGCAGCGGATCGCACGGCATCACCCTGCGCGACGCCCGTATCCCGGACCGTTTCACCCTGCCCGGTACCCACATGAGCGAGGCGGACGCGTCCTCGGCACCCGGCCGGTACCTGCACGACGATCCCGAGTACGGGGGCGCGCAGTTCAGTTTCATGCTGCTCGAAGTCGCCGCGCTGGCCGTGGGCATGGCCCGCGGGGCCCTGGACGCCTACGCGGACCTGATGCGGACGCGCCCGGTCATGCTGATGCCCTCGGTGCGCCGCGCCGACGACCCGGACCACCAGCTCTGGTACGGCGAGGCGGCGGGGATGGTCGCGACCGCCGAGGCGGCGGTGCTGAACGCCGTACAGCAGTGGAGCGGGCTGTGCGCCCGGCCGCCCGCCGACTTCACCCGGGCCCGGGACCTGGCCATCGCGGCCATCTGCCGGGAGGCCATCCGGCTGTGCTGGAGCGCGGTCGAGGGCCGGCTGTTCCCGACGGCCGGATCCAGCGCGGTCCGGCACGGGGAACGCATCGAACGGATCTGGCGCGACCTGTCCACCCTCCACAGTCACGCGGGGGTCGGTGTCCTGCTGGCGGCCGTGACCCCCAGGGAACTGGCACGGGCCCTCGTCAAGGCGCCCGCGGAGGGGCAGTCGTGAGGGGCGGGGTGGGTGGCGCCGCGCCCCCGCTCCCGCGCCCGGGGAGCGACGCGTACGCGGCGGCGGTACGCGCGTTCAACCTGGCCGCCCCCCTCCGCCCGGACGCGGCGGTCGTCGTACGGTCGGTGGACGACATCCGGCTCGCCCTGGGCCGTGCCGAGGCCGAGGGACTGCGCCCGCGTGTCCACACCACGGGGCACGCGGCGGGGTCGGCGGGCTCCATGGCGGGCGCGCTCCTCCTCCGGGTGGCCCCGCTCGGCCGCGTCGAGGTCGATGCTCTCCGGCGTACCGCCCGCATACCCGCCGGCACGCCGTGGTCAGCGGTCGTGGCGGAGGCGGCCGCCCACGGGCTCGCGGTCGCGCACGGCTCGTCACCGACCGTGGGCGCGGTGGGTTACCTGCTGCGCGGCGGGGTGAGCTTCTACGGGCGGTCCACCGGCCTCGCCTCCAACCGGGTCCGCGCCATCGAACTGGTCACCGCGGACGGGCGGCTCCGGCATGCCGGCCCGGACTCCGACCCGGAGCTGCTCTGGGCCCTGCGCGGGGGTGGCGGTGGCTTCGGGGTCGTGACGTCCGTGGAGGTCGAGCTGCTGCCGGTCCGCCGCGTCGTGGCCGGGACGGCATTCTGGCCCGCCGAGTGCGCCGGGCAGCTCCTCGACGCCTGGCTCCGCTGGTGCCGGACCGCCCCGCCGGAGGCGACGACCTCACTGCGCGTCATGAACCTGCCGCCCGTGCCGGGCATTCCCCCGTCGCTCACCGAAGGGCCCGTACTCGGAGTGGACGGGGTGGTCATCGCGCCGGACGACGACCTCGGCCGCGCCCACCGTGTCGCCGCCGGACTGCTCGATCCGCTGCGCGCCGTCGCGGGCCCCCTCCTGGATACCTGGACGGACAGCACGCCGGAGGCGGTGCCCGCCGTGCACATGGACCCGGTCGATCCCGTACCGGTGCACGGTGACCACCTGCTGCTGGCGGATCCGGGGGCCACCGGGGCCGAAACGTTCCTTCACGTCGTGGGAACGGGCTCCGCCTCACCACTGGTGAGCGCCGAACTCCGGCAGCTGGGCGCCGCCTTGGGCCGGCCGGACCCGCACGGCGGCGTGCTCGACCACCTGGACGCGTCGTTCGCCTACATCGGCGCGGGAATCGCGGACAGCCCCGCGGCACGGAACGCCGTCGCCGCGCACCTCCGCCGAGTCCGCACCGCGCTCCGCCCCTGGGACACCGGGCGCACGGCGCCCACCTTCGTCGAGACCGCGGAACAGCCGCAGGGCCACCTGGAGCCGTCGGAGATCCACGAGCTGGACCGGATCCGGGCGCGCGTCGACCCGGACGGCGTGTTCCGGCACGATGTCATGCGCGGCACCTCGGCGCGCTGACGGCCGGGGATCGCTTCCGAGGGCACGGGCCGGGCCCGCCGGTCCGCACGGACCGGCGGGTCAAGGCGCGTGCCGGGCAACTTCCCGCGCAGGCCCCGGCATCGGCGTGGCGTTGGACAGACACACCCCCGCCAGCCCCAGCGTCGGCGCTGCGTCGAAAAGGATCACGTACCTCGCGGCCTCCGCCCCGAAGCCCTGGCCGCTGGACCGTCCCCGCCCAGCCCACCCGTCACCGTCCTCGCCCCGGGCCCGTAGCGCCTCCCCCGCGCCCCGCACCGGACCACTGCCGCGCGAAGCCGCGGGGATGCCCGCGAAGTCCCGTCCACCGGACGGGACCCCGTCGCGGGCACCCCATGCGAACGCCGGAACCCCGCTCAGCCGCGTGCGCGCCGCGCGAACTGGCCGGGCTTGCGGCCCGGTCCCGCTGATCCGCGGTACGCCTGTGCGATGTCCAGCCACTGGTCCGCCACCGGGCCCGACGCGCTGAGCGCGAGGTCGTCGCGGTGGCGGCGGCGCGTGGCCAGCAGGCACAGGTCGACCGCGGGCCCCGAGACGCACTCGTCCGCCTCCAGGTCTCCGAACACCCACTCGGCTCCGGATGGTCCGGTCACCTCGAACCGCAGGCCCCGCCCCGGCACCGGCAGCTCCCGCGACCGGTATCCGAAGTCCCAGGTCAGTGCCACGAAACCGGCGACGTGCCGGATCCGGTCCGTCCGTTCCGGTGCCGTACCGCGGGCGTCGGCGATGTCCTGGCCGTGGGCGAACAGCTCCATCATCCCGGCCGCGGCGAGGACGCCGGCCGGGATCGGCCGTACCAGCCAGGGGACGATCTGTTCGGGCGGCAGGGCGGACAGCGCCCGTTCCGTCGCCGCGCGCTGCGCGCGCCACTGGTCGAGCAGCTTCGCGTTGCCGTTGCCCAGGTACGGCAGCAGGCCCGCCTGGACGGCTTCGTCGAAAGAGCCCTTCAGGCCGCCGATGACGGCCCCGAACGCCCGCGGTGCCGCCGCGGCCTTCTCCGCCAGCGAGAAGACCATCGTCAGGTGCGCGATCTGGTGCGCGACGGTCCATCCGGGGGCCGGGGTCCCGGCCTCCCACTCGGAGTCGTCCAGCCCGTCCACGAGCCCGTCGACCCACGCCCCTTCCAGGACCAGGTCGTCGAACACGTCGCGTTGCGGTCCCATGGCACTTCCTTCCGGTCGGGTGCACTTCCTTCCGTCAGTCTGCTGGCCCGCCCCGCCTGCCACTTCTCCCGCCATGCTGTCCTCCGGCGCATCAGAACCCGCTGCGCAACCGGAAAGAAGCGGGCCCCGGCGCGCCGCCGCACGATGAACCAGCCACCGACACACAGGGGAGGACACATGGCGAGGGCCCTGCGATCGCTGCGCCGGACGCTGTTCGCGCCGCCTCTCGACGAGGTCTCCTTCGCTCGGCGCGGTTTCCCGCCGCTGCCCGCGGACAGTCCCGCCGACGCCCTGCAGGCCGTACCCCGCGCCGTCGTCTGCGGTTTCGAGTGGGCCATGGAGGCCGGCGGCCTACCCGAACTGACGCACCGTCTGGAGCTGGTCGACGCCGAGCAGCGCGGCTTCGCCTATGAGGGCGCCACCATGGCGTGCACGGTGCTGGACACAGCCCGGCCGGGCCACGGCAGCCGTACCCGCGAACTCCTCCAGGGCCCCGGCCGGCCCCACGTGCTGCTCGCCTACATCGGCATGGGCTTCGCCATGGCCCGGCTGCCGAGGGCGCTGTGGAAAAAGGTGCTCCCCGACCTGCCCGGCCAGCCCTGGCACCCCGTCATGAGCTGGCTGGCGGTGGACGGGTACGGATTCGACCTCGCCTACTTCCACACCCGGCGCTGGGTCGACGAGCAGCGGGTTCCGCCCGCGTACCCGTGGCTGGGCGCGCCCGGCTACTTCCCGCGCGCCGTCGACCAGGGCATCGGCCGCGCGCTGTGGTTCATCCACGGCGCCCGCCCCGAGCGGATCGACGCCGCCGTCCGCGCCTTCGCCGCGCAGCGGCGGCCGGACCTGTGGAGCGGGGTCGGGCTCGCCGCGGCCTTCGCGGGCGGCTGTGGGGCCGACACGTTCGAGACGCTGCTACGTATCGCCGGGGAGCACCGGGCGGAGGTGGGCCAGGGGGCCGTCTTCGCTGTCCGCGCCCGCGACCTGGCCGGCTTCGTGCCGCCGCACACCGCCGTCGCGTCCCGGGCCTTGACGGGGCTCTCGGTGACGGACGCGGTCGCCCTCGCCGACTCGTGCGCGGTCCGGGGCCCCGTCGCCGGTCCGGTCCCCGCCTACGAGCACTGGCGGCGCGCGATCCGCGCCCGCCTCACGCCGGGCGCTGCCGGCCCGGCGGACCAGCGGGCCGAGAGCCCGTGAGCCCGCACCGACGACCGACGGATTCCGGAGAGACCCGGGGACGACCACGGAGATTGGGGACGCACATGCCGAGCGCACTGGGCCGACTGCGACGCAGGCTGCTGACGCCGAGCGTCACACAGACCCTGCTGGAGACCCGCGGCTTCCACCGCAAGTCGCCCGACGCCCAGCGGCTGCTGGAGACCATCGGGGCACGCTTCCTGGAAGGGTACGGGCACGCCGTCGCCGCGAGCACCGTCGACGAGGCCGAACGCGGCCTGGAAGCGGTTCCGGAGCGGTTCCGCGGCTTCGCCTACGAGGGCGCGGGCATGGGCGCAGCGATGCGCGACGCCCTGCCCGGCCTGGGCCGCGGCCACGTGGACCGGCTGCTCGCCGGGCGGGGCGCCGCCCACCAGTACATGATCTACGTCGGTATCGGCTGGTCCATGGGCCGGCTGCCACGCCGCCTGTGGGCCGACGTGGACGGCCTGGACCCGCTGCTGCGCTGGCTGGTGCTGGACGGGTACGGCTTCCACCAGGCGTACTTCCGCACCGAACGCTACGTGCGCCGGCAGTACCGCGACCCCCGCTTCCCCTGGCCCGCGCACGACCACCCGGACTACACCGGCAACGCCATCGACCAGGGCATCGGCCGCGCACTGTGGTTCGTCTGCGGGACCGACCCCGACCTGGTCGCCACCACCATCGAGAAGTTCCCCGCGTCCCGCCATGGCGACCTCTACGGCGGCGCGGGGCTCGCCGCGACCTACGCGGGCGGGTGCGACAGCGCCGAGCTGACGGTTCTGCGGGACCGGGCCGGCGAGCACCGCGGTGCCCTCGCCCAGGGCAGCGCCTTCGCCGCGGAAGCGCGGCTGCGGGCCGGCCTGGACGTGCCGCACACCGCTCTGGCCACCCGGGTGTTCTGCGGAATGGGGCCCGAAGAGGCCGCCGCCGTCACGCGGGAGGCCCGCCCGGACGCAGCGGCGACGGGGCCGTCGCCGGCGTACGAGGAGTGGCGGGGCACCGTCGCCGAACGGATCACCGGCATCGGGACGGGGCCCCGGTGACCGTGACGCCCCGTACGGCACCGGGCGGCTACGCTTCCCCGCCGCTGCGCGCCCTACCCTCACTGCTGCGGCAGCTGGCCGGAGACCGGCTCGCGATGATGAGGGCCGCTGCCGGATACGGCGACGCGGTGCGGATCCCGCTCGGGCCCAAGACGATGTACGTTTTCAACCACCCCGATCACGCCAAGCACGTCCTCACCGACAACGCCGCCAACT
The DNA here is from genome assembly GCF_044329785.1 of Streptomyces sp. NPDC017529. Taxonomy (NCBI): domain Bacteria; kingdom Bacillati; phylum Actinomycetota; class Actinomycetes; order Kitasatosporales; family Streptomycetaceae; genus Streptomyces; species Streptomyces sp. NPDC017529. Next base: position 56,711 of record NZ_JBIRJY010000029.1, on the reverse strand, counting down.
ACCGCAAGGGCATCGGCCTGATCCAGGCCAAGCGCGCCCTCGGCGACGGCCTGCTGACCAGTGAGGGCGAGCTGTGGCGGCGTCAGCGGAAGGTGGTGCAACCCGCGTTCCACCACGGCCGGATCGCCCGCCAGGCTCCCGTGGTGGCCGAGGAGGCGGCCGGGCTGGTCGCCCGGCTGCGCGCGCACGCGGGCCGGGGTCCCGTGAACCTGACGCGGGAGCTGACCGGCCTGACGCTCGGCGTACTCGGCCGCTCGCTGCTCGACAGTGACCTCGGGGCGTTCTCGGACCTCGGTCACGCCTTCGAAGTGGTGCAGGACCAGGCCATGTTCGAGATGGTCACGATGAGTGCGGTGCCGACATGGGTCCCGCTCCCCGGACAGCTCCGGTTCCGGCGGGCCCGGGCCCGCCTGCAGCAGGTCGTCGCGCGACTGGCGCGGGACCGTACCGCGCGCGGCGGGATCGCGGAAGGCGACGACGCGCTGTCCCGGCTGATCGCGTCGGTGCGCGAGGAGACCCACCCGCGGACCAGGCAACGGCGGCTGCGGGACGAACTGATCACCCTGCTGCTGGCCGGGCACGAGACCACCGCCTCGACGCTGGGCTGGGCCTGCTACCTGATCGACCGGCACCCGGAGGTACGGGAGCGGTTGCGCGGCGAGGCCCTGGACGTGCTCGGCGAGCACCGGCTGCCGGAGTACGGGGACCTCGTGCGGCTGCGGTTCACCGCGCTGACCGTCGAGGAGGCGATGCGGCTGTACCCGCCGGTGTGGATCCTGCCGAGGCAGGCGCTGGCGGACGACGAGGTCTGTGGTCACCGGGTTCCGGCCGGGGCCGACGTGCTGATCTGCCCGTACACCCTGCACCGCCATCCGGGGTTCTGGGAGGCGCCGGAGCAGTTTCTGCCGGAGCGGTTCGCGCCCGAGCACCGGGCCGGCCGCCCGCGCTACGCCCATCTCCCCTTCGGCGCCGGGCCCCGGGTGTGCGTGGGGAGCAGTCTCGGCATGATGGAGGCGGTGTTCACCGTGGCGCTGCTCTGCCGCGAGTTGCGTCTGGACAAGCTGCCGGGGTACCAGGTGCGGCCGGAGCCGAAGCTCTCGCTCGGCATCCGCGGCGGGCTGCCGGTGACGGTGCACCGCGTGCGGTGACGCGGGAGCGTCGTGTACGGCTCCCGCCGTGTGCGTCGGCGCGCGGCCAGGCTTCCCGGAAACGCGTCACTCGATGTGCCGGGCGCACGTCCCGAATCCGTACGCCCGTCCGTGGGCCGACGGCGGCAACACCGGAGATGCTCAACTCCGCCCGGGGCCGGATGATTTATGTGATTCTCGGGCCCATTCCCGCTCACGCAGCCGATGCGCGTGACGGAAGGCGGGCCGGCCGGCGTCACGCGACCGCGGGCCGGCGACCACCGATGTCCACGCATGACCAGTCCAGTCCTCGACGTGAAAGGCAGGGCAGCCATGAGAGCCCCCCGGCCGGACAGCACCGCGAACCGGTCTCTCACCCTCGAAGCGTTCGCCGACACCATCGTCCCGGGCGAACGGCGCTTCCCCGACGAACGCGCCGTCGCCGGTGCCGCCTCCGGACCCGGTGCCGTCGCGGCCGGTGCCGTCGCGCTTCTCGAAACTCCCGCCACGGGGATCGCCGACTCCCTCGACGAGTACGCCCGCCTGCTCGACGAGCACGCCGAGGCCCATGCCGCCCGGCACGCCCTGTCCCTCGACCCCACCGTGCCCCCGTTCGTCGCCCTCTCGTTCGACGACCGCACCGCGCTCGTCACCGCGCTCGTCGCCCCCGGGCACCCGGAACGGGACCTGTGGGTGCTGCTGGCCCTGTTCAGCAACATGGCCTTCGACACCGGGGCCCACCTGCACACCACCGACGCGCTCGAAGCCGGGCACCCGGGGCTCCAGGCCATGGGCTTCGCCGACCCGGACAGCGACGGCCTGTGGAGGTTCCCCGCCTTCTCCTATGGCCGGCCCCTCGCCCGCGTCCACCCCGACACCGCACCCTCCGGGAGCCTGGCATGAACACCTCGACCAGCGAGCGCACCGACGTCCTCGTCGTGGGCAGCGGATTCGGCGGCGCGATCGCCGCCTACCACCTCGCCGCGGGCGGGGCGAAGGTGACGATCCTGGAGCGCGGCCCCTGGCTGGAGTCGCGGGACTTCGAGCACGACTTCCTCCTCGGCTCCTCCTACACCCGGATCTTCGACTTCGTCGTCGGCGACGGCATGAGCCTGCTCGGCGGCAACTGCGTCGGCGGCGGCAGCGTGGTCTACTTCGCCGCCATGCCCCGCGCCCCGCGGTTCGTCTTCGAGCGCACCGGCTCGATCGGCCGCCGCATGTGGCCCGCCGCCGTCGACCGGGACTCCCTGGACCCGTGGTACGACGTGGTCAGCGACGCCCTGCCCGTCACCACCCAGGACTGGGATGACGTCAGCTACGCCGGCGGCCTGTTCGCCGCGGCCTGCGACCACGCCGGCCGTACCGCCAACCCCGTCCCCACCGCCGTCGACAACACCAAGTGCACCAACTGCAACTGGATGATGGCCGGCTGCCGCTTCGACGCCAAGCGGTCACTGCTCCTGAACTACCTGCCGGCCGCCCGCGCGTACGGCGCCGAGATCCGCCCGCTGCACGAGGTGCAGAAGCTCACCCGTACCGAAGACGGCGGCTACCGTGTCCACTACACCACCATCGACGAGACCGACTACCGCGTGCACACCGGCAGTGGCACCATCGACGCCAAGATCGTGGTCATGGCCGCGGGTGCCGGAGCGACACCGGTGATCCTGCAGCGCTCGGCGGCCGGCCTCGGCACCATGCCGCACGCCGTCGGCCGCTACTTCTCCGGTAACGGCGAACGCCTCAACACCGCGGTCGTCGACGAGGACAAGGCCCGGGACCTGCTCGGCCTGGACCGCGGGGACGGCATCGCGTACCTCGCCAACCAGATCGGCAAGGGCCCCGTCGTCGCCAGCTGGGACAACCTCGACGCGAGCCTTCCGGAGCACTCGCGCTTCTCGCTGGAGCAGTTGTACTTCCCGCCCGGTTTCGGCACCATTCTCGCCCAGGTTCCCGGCGTGCCGGGCCCCAGCTGGTTCGGCGCCGAGAAGAAGGACCTCGTCAGCCGGTGGCGCTCCTGGCTGACGATCTTCACGATGGTCGAGGACGACAACGAGGGCGTCTTCGGGCCGCCGCCGCCCACCGGCAACGCCACGCGCATCTCCCAGCAGATGCTCGGCCACGGCCCCATCCAGTACCGGCCCAGCGCCAACACCCTGCGGGGCTGGGCGGAGTCGGACGCGGTGGTCAAGGACATCCTGGAGCGCGACGGCCTCTCCCGCGTGATGCCGTGGACCAACGACGTCGTCGGTGCCTACACAGTCCACCCCCTCGCCTCCTGCCGCATCGGTGACGACCCGCACACCTCGGCGCTGGACGACCGCCATGAACTCCGCGGCCACCCGGGGATCTTCGTCACCGACGGCTCGGCCGTCCCCGGCGCGCTCACCGTGAACCCCGCGCTCACCATCTCCGCCCTCGCCGAGCGCGCGGTCCCCGGTATCGTCGCGGCGGCCCGGGAGCGTGGCGTGACCGTCACCTACGGTGCGCCGACGCCGGACGGTGACGGCTCGGCACACCGCGGCACCCGCCGCCAGCTCCCCTATCTGACGCGTGGCTAGGCCCGTTGCGCCCGTCGGCAAGGAGACCGACCGATGACGAACGTGCTCGTGCGCCGAGCCCTGCGCACCTCCCTGTCGCGAGTGCGTCACGTGTCCCCCGTTCTGCCCGCGTCCGCGGACGGGCTGGTGGCCGCGGTGTACGACGCGGCGGAGCGCGATTTCGGGCTCCTCGCGCCCCCCGTCGCCCTCCACTCGCCCGACCCCCGCCTGCTGGCCGCCGCCTGGATGTTGCTCCGTGAGACGCTGGTCGCCACCGGACGCATGGCGCGCGCGGACAAGGAGGCCGTCGCCACAGCCGTCTCGGAGGCCAACCACTGCCCGTACTGCTCCGAGGTGCACGGCGCGACGCTCCACGGGCTGCTGGCCGGAGGCGCCGGAAACGGCAGCTCACCCACCGGGCCGGGCGGACCCGCCGTCCGGGCGGTCGGCCCAGCCCCGCCCTGGGGCGTCCCGGTCCCTTCCGCCCATTCACCGGAAGCCGTCGGCGTGGCGGTCACCTTCCACTACCTCAACCGCGTCGTCAACGTCTTCCTCGGAGAGCCGCCGGTCCCGTCCTCGGCACCGGAATCGGCCCGGCGGGCGAGCCGCCTGGTACTGGGCCGACTCCTGCGCGCACGGGCCGGCCGCCACCACGAGCCCGGGCGCTCCCTGGACCTGCTGCCCGCGGCCGCGCTCCCCGAGGACCTCGCCTGGGCGGCCCCGACCCCCACCGTGGCCGGAGCGTTCGCCCGTGCGGCCGCCGCGATCGGGGCAGCGGCCGACGGTGCCGTCCCCGAGCCGGTCCGCGGCCTGGTGCACGACCACGTCGACCGCTGGGACGGCGCGCCCACGGGCCTCGGCCTCACCTGGCTCGACGAAGCTCTGGCCTGCCTGCCCCCGGAAGACCGGCCCGCCGGCCGCCTGGCCCTCCTCACGGCCCTCGCGTCGTACCGGGTGGACGAGCGTACGGTGGCCCCGCTGCGCCGGGCCGGGTACGGGGACCGTGAGCTCGTCGCCCTGGTCGCCTGGGCCGCGTTCGCCGCCGCACGCCGGGCCGGGTCCGGACTCGCGCCGCCCGCGGACCATGCCGCGGCCCCCTCCCCCGGCCTGTGACGACGGCACCCGGCCCACGCGCGCGCCGGTAGCCGACCGGTGCCCTGACCGTCCTCGGCCGCCTCCGCCGCCCTGCCGCGGCCCGCCCGGCACGGTGGACCACCACCGGTTCCGCGGCCCGGCGGCCGGGGGCACCGCCGGTCCGGCGTACTACCGCACCCGGACCGGCATCGGACGGTCGAGCACGTTGCGAGAAGACTCCGGCGAGCGCGCACGCCCACGATGTCGTGACCGCGCCGACTCCCCCTCGGTTCCTCCCCCGGCCCGCGAGACGGAAGGCTGCCATGTCCCCTCATCTCCCCACCGCCACCCGCGCCGACGCGCCCCGCGGCTTCCAGCGCCCGGTCGCCTTCTGGCTCGGCACGGCGATCTGCACCGCGGGCGTCGTCCTCCACCTCCCGATGTACTTCGGCGCCCGGCACATGCACTACCACCTCGCCGGAATGCGCCCCGACCCCGCGATGATCTTCGGGATGGCACTGATCGGCGTCGGCCTGGTCGTGACGCTCTACGGACTGCTCCCCCGAGGCAGCCGGCAGATCCGGAGAGCTGCCGACGGCATCCGCATCCGGGCCCTGGACGATGCGCCGATCCGCACCCCGCACGTCCTGCTGCTGATCGTCATGGCCGTCGCGGTGACCATCGACGTCATGAAGCCCACCTCGCTGGCGTTCGTCGCCTCCGGCGCGGCAGAGGAGTACGGGCTGCGCTCCCCCACCCATCCCGACGGGAGCATCAGCGTCGCCTGGCTGCCCCTCTCCGGGATCACCGGAACGGTACTGGGATCGTGGATGTGGGGCTGGCTCGGCGACCGCATCGGACGGCGGGCGTCGATCCTATTCGCCGGAATGCTGTTCGTGACGACCTCCATCTGCGGCACCATGCCGAGCTTCACCTGGAACATCGTCATGTGCCTGGTGATGGGCATGGGGGCCGGCGGCATGCTGCCCATCACCTTCACCCTGCTGGCGGAGACCATCCCGGCCCGCCACCGCGGCTGGCTGATGGTGCTGGTCGGGGGTGACATCGCCGGGGCGTACGTCATCACCAGCTGGCTCGCCGCGGAACTCACACCGACGTTCAGCTGGCGGATCCTCTGGCTGATCGGCCTCCCCACCGGCCTGGTGTTCCTCGCGCTGAACCGCTGGATACCGGAGTCGCCGCGCTACCTCCTGGCGCGGGGACGGCTGGCGGAGGCGGAGGCGGTGATGGCCCGTTACGGAGCCGCGGTGGTCCGCGAGAAGAACGCCCCGCGCACCGCCTCCGCCTCGGACGCCCCGCACGGTTTCCGCACCCTGCTGCGCCGTGGCCTCGCCGGGCCGACACTGGCCATCACCCTGCTCGGCATCGGGGTCGGCCTGACGACCTACGGGTTCCAGCAATGGGTGCCCACCAACCTTGAGCGGATGGGCTTGTCGGGCGTCAACTCGGCGTACGTGGTGCGCAACGCGGCGCTCCTCGGCCTGCCCCTCACCGTCCTGACCGCCTGGATGTACGGAACGCTCGGCAGCCGCCGGACGCTCATCACCCTCAGCGGCCTCACGGGCGTGACGCTGTTCGGATTCGTGATCGCCGGTGACGCCCTGGCCCACCGTGAGCTGCTGCTGTCCCTTTTGCTGGTCGTCCCGTTGTCCGGGATCAGCTCGGTGGCCGCCGCCGTCATGGGGTACGCGGCGGAGGTCTACCCGACGGTGGTGCGCTCGCGCGGCGCGGGCCTGGCGGCCGGGATGACGAAGGTGGGAGGCGTACTGATCCTTGCGCTCACGGTCGCCGCCGCGACCGTACCCTCCATCGCCTCAACGGCCCTGATCGGGGCGGTGCCCCTGCTCGCCGCGGCACTCGCCCTCGTCCGGCTCGCTCCCGAGACGAAGAACCGCGACCTGGAGGACATCAGCGACACTCTCCTGGCCGAGGACACCAACTCCCCGGCCGCCCCACGCTGACCGGCCCGGCAGCTCACGCTCCTCCCACGCCGCACCCGCCCACCGGGAAAGGACGCGCGCATGCTCCTGCTCGACCTGTTCATCCTGTTCTCCGGCATCCTGATCGGCACCGTCGCGCACCTCTCCGTCCCCGCCGCGCTCGCCGCCGGAGCCGCGATCAGCACGGTCCTGCTCGCCTTCGCCACCAGGGAACACCGGACGAAGCGGTCCCGGCGATGACCGGACACCCTGCCACCCGCCACCGGGGCGACGACGCGGCCGCCGCGTCCTTCATCCTGGGCGTGACCGGCCTCCTGGTGTTCAACCTCCTCCTGGGCCCCTGCGCCGTCACGCTCGCCTCCCTGTCACTGACCCGCCGCACCCACCGCCCGCTCCTGGCCACTCTGGGCCTCACCCTCGGCCTCACCGACCTCCTCGTCCTGGCCACCATCGGCTCCCTGGACCACACCCTGAGCTGGCACATCAATCTCTGACCAGCCTTCACCTGTCCGGCACGGACACCCCGCGCCGGACGGGGCGCGGGCACCGACAGACAGACAGCGTCCCGCCGACACCGACGACACGACCGCACGGGTGGCCTTCGTCGACGACACGCGATCGTCACAGGCTCCCTACGCCGACGTACGACTCCTCCCGCGGCGCGGCGCCACTGCGCAGGCGGAACCAGCCAGAGCCCGCTCGAACACCCGCATGCATCCCGCGCCAGGCTTGCGCGGTGCGGGCACGGCCTTCACCGCCCCCTCCGCAATCCCGCACCGGTGCACCTGGTGACTGACGAGCGGCGCGGCCAAGCCGGACTTACGTAAGTGTGATCCTGGCGCCGGGGCGTACGTCTCGGTGCCGGACGTCCCGGCCTGTCCGTCGCCCGGCCGGCAGGTCGTCACGGACTGAACTCGGGATTTGTATCGGGCGGGTATCAGTGAGCGCTTCATTGCCCATCGAATCGGTCGGTGAGCCTGGCCGCGGCGAAGAGAGGCCGCAGCCGACACGCCGTGGACCCGGCACGGGCCGGAGCCGTTCCACCCCATCTGGCCTGGAGGTTTAACGGGTGGAAGGGGTGGTGAGGGTGCGATGCGGGTCCGCTGTGTGACGCGGTTGCCGGGCCCGGTGTCTGCCTTATCGTTCCTTTCAGGTCGCCGATCGCGCGTTCAGTGCGTACGGGACCGATGCCTCACCTGAATCGTCTGAGCAGGAGTGATCCGCCCGTGACCTCGTCCGCCCCGGCTCCGGCCTTTTCGCGCCCTGTCCGCGTGTTGCTGGTGGAGGACGACGACTTGATGCGCCGGTCCTTCACCGTCGCCTTGGAGCGCTACGGCTACGAGGTGGCAGCCGCGGCCGACGGTCTCTCGGGCCTTGAGCTCTTCCGCGAGGAGAGCTTCGACCTGCTGATTCTGGACGTGATGCTGCCCGGTCTGGACGGGATCGGTTTGTGCCGCAGAGTCCGGGAGACCAGCCTGGTTCCGGTGCTGATGATGTCCGCGCGCGGGGACGGGCTCGATGTCGTCGCCGGTCTGGAGGCCGGAGCGGACGACTATGTGGTCAAGCCGGTGGACACGTACGTGCTGGTGGCGCGCATCCGCTCACTGCTGCGGCGGGCGACCTACGCACCACCCGCACCGGAACCCGGTCGGGCCGGGGGCGACGAGCTGCCACCGGCTGAGGAAGAGGTGCTGGTCTTCGGGGACCTGACCATCGACACCGGCGGCCTGGAGGTGTCCGTCTCGGGAAGCCCGGTGGCACTGACCCCGACCGAGCTGAAGCTGCTCCTGGAGTTCGCCGCCCACCCGGGAATCGTCCTTGAGCGGCACACCCTGCTGCGGGATGTGTGGGAGTACGGCTGGGACGGTGACAGCCGGGTGGTGGACCTGTGTGTGCAGCGGCTGCGCCGGAAGCTGGGCCGGGACCGGATCGAGACGGTCCGCGGCTTCGGCTACAAGCTCAGGCGTTGAGGCCGGTGCGTCCGTTCCACCGGCTGCGTCCGGCCCGCGCTTCCCTGCGCTGGAAGATCGCCGCGCTGGCCGCGGCCACGGCTTGCCTGGTCGCGGCGGCTGTGGGCGTGCTCATGCACGTGTGGACCGCGCGGGACATCCGTGACCGGGCCGAAATGCGAGCCTTCAACGCCCTGCCCTCGGCCATGGACGTCTACCGGCGCACCGGAACCCTCACCGACGGTGCCGAGCTCGATCCGGCCGACCTTCCCGCCGCACTGCGGCACCCGGCCGACAGCAATCGGCACACGGCCTACGACGGGCGCGTCGAGGGGAATGTGGGCCCGAGCGTCTGGGGCGCCCAGCGGGTCGACGGTCCGGACAACCAGGTGCTGGCCGTCCGGGTCAACATGAGCTCGGAGCTCCACAATCTGCGCCAACTCGATGTGACCATGGCGGTGGCCTCGCTGGTCGCGCTCGCGGCGGCCGTGCCGCTGGTGGTCTACGGGGCCGGGTTGCTCGCCCGCAGGCTGCGGCGGGTCTCCGAGACCGCGGGCCGGATCTCCGCCGGGGACCTGGACGCCCGTACCGGCGCCACCAAGGGCCGCGACGAGGTGGCCGAGATCGCCGCCACCGTCGACCGGATGGCCGACAGTCTCGGCCAGCTGCTGCGCGCCGAGCGGCAGTTCACCGCGGACGTGGCCCATGAGCTGCGTACCCCCGTCGGCGGTCTGCTGGCCACCGCCGACCTGCTGCCGGCCGGTGAGACGGAGGACCTGCTGCGGGCCAGGGTGCGGGATCTGCGCGGCCTGGTCGAGGACCTGCTGGAGATCTCCCGGCTGGACGCCGGGGCCGAGCAGCCGGTCCGCGCCCGGGTGCCGCTCGGCGCCGTCGTCTCCGAGGCCGTGGCACGCACCGGTCTGCGCACCGAGGTCACCGTCGCCGAGGCGGAAGCCGACCGGACCGTGGAGACCGACCCGCGCCGCCTGGAGCGGATCGTCGGCAACCTCGTCATCAACGCGCACCGGCACGGAGGGCTCCCGGTGGAGGTCACCGTCGAGGGCCGTACGGTCGTCGTGCGCGACCACGGCCCCGGCTTCCCGGCGGACCTGCTGCGCCACGGTCCCCGCCGGTTCCAGACGGGTGCGACGGAGCGCGGCACGGGCCACGGCCTGGGCCTGACCATCGCCCTGGGCCAGGCCCGGCTGCTCGATGCCGGGCTGCACCTGGAAAACGCCCCGGACGGCGGCGCCGTCGCCACCCTGCGCCTGCCGCCCCGTCCGCCCGGCTCCGGTGGAACCGCCGCGTCGGCATGACGGCCCGCCGCCCACGGATCCGCTGCTACAGAAGTGCTACGAAGCGGCGCGGCCGTCGATACGCGGCGGCTCAGACCCCGATACGTTCCCTCGGCATCCTTTGAAGTGTGCCTTTCCGCACCTGGAACGGAGCCCCTGTGACCGGTCGGTCACCGCTGTGCGCGACCGAAGGGGTCACACGAATCCCGAGGAGAAAACCGTGAACACGTCCGACAACGCATCCCCTGTTCAGCCGCGCCGCAGCGGCGTCGCCTCCCGCGCGCAGACCGCCACGTCCATCGGCGTGTGGGGCGTCGGCGCACTCGCCGTCATCACGTCCGTGCTGCTGTTCATCGCTGCCCTCAGCATGGATCCGATGAAGGGCGAGGTGGGGCAGCCCGCCGCCTTGCTCGGCCTGATCGCGATGTGCTTCGGCGGGACGCTCCTGGCCGTCGGAATGCTGACCCGAGGCGTCGTGAAGAAGCCGGAGCGCCCGTAAGAACGCGTGAATGAGCTGATCGCTCAGCGGTCGGGGTGGAAGGTGGGAGAAGTACTCCGACGGGCCAGGACCTCTCGGTAGCACCCGTGCTGTCCATGCACAGGTGCGCCGAGGGGTCCTGTCAGTTTGTGTATGTGTACGTCCCCGCTCCCGCCGCTGTCACCCGGGCCGTGTGAGGCACGGACGTACGGCCCGCCGCTTCGGGCACGCTCGCCCGGCACGGATGCGGCCGCCCCACCGCCTCGGACACCGCGCACGCGCCGGCCCGCCCGGCGTACCAGGGCGCCCACCCCTACAGAACTGCTACGAAGCGGCGCGGTCGCCGATACACAGCGGCTCAGACCCCGATACGTTCCCCGGACACCCTTCGAAGTGCACCGTTCCGCACCCGAAGAGGAGTCCCCATGCCCGTCGCCCCCGCCACCCCGCGCATGCAGCACACGGCGCCCGGGATCGCGGCCGCCGCCTCCGACCTGACGAAGGTCTACGGCAGCGGCGACACCCGTGTCGTCGCCCTGGACCGGGTCAGCATCGAGTTCCGGGAGGGCGAGTTCACCGCGATCATGGGGCCTTCCGGCTGCGGCAAGACCACCCTGATGCACTGCGCCGCCGGGCTCGACTCGCCCAGCTCCGGCTCCGTGCGCGTCGGCACCACCGAACTGAGCACGCTGGGCGACCGGCAGCTCACCGCGCTGCGCCGCGACCGGATCGGCTTCATCTTCCAGGCGTTCAACCTGCTGCCGACGCTGACCGCCCTGGAGAACGTCACGCTGCCGCTGACCATCGCCGGTCGTCGCCCCGACCAGCAGTGGCTGGACCGTGTGATCTCCATGGTCGGCCTCTCCCAGCGCCTCGGCCACCGGCCCGCGCAGCTGTCCGGCGGGCAGCAGCAGCGCGTCGCGGTGGCCCGCGCCCTGGCCTCCCGGCCCGCGATCATCTTCGGCGACGAGCCCACCGGCAACCTCGACTCCCGCTCCGGCGCCGAGATCCTCGGCTTCCTGCGCGAATCGGTGCGCGAGCTGGGCCAGACCGTGGTCATGGTCACCCACGACCCGGTCGCCGCCGGCTACGCGGACCGCGTGGTCTTCCTCGCCGACGGCCGCCTGGTCGACGAGATGACAGCCCCCACCCCGGACCAGGTCCTGGACCGGATGAAGGCCTTCGACACCCGTTCGCGCACCAGCTGACGACCGGCTCGTACACCGGCACCGCACCAGCCAGCCAGCCCATCCGCTCGCCTCCGTCGAGCCGGCCTCCCAGGACTCCACACCCATGTTCCGTACCGCCCTGCGCAACGTGTTCGCGCACAAGGCCCGCCTGCTGATGACCGCGTTCGCGGTCATGCTCGGCGTCACCTTCATCACCGGCAGCCTCGTCTACGGCGACAGCCTGAACCAGGCCACCACCGCCAAGGCAACCGACGGCTACGAGCGGATCGCCGTCAACGTCTCCGCCGAGGCCGACCCCGCACACCACGGCCGACCGGGCAACCTCGACGCCCGCACCGCGACCGCGCTGGCCAAGCTCCCCGGCGTCGCCGCCGCCGCGGGCCGGGTCGACGGCTTCGCCGCCGTCGCCGACCGCGAAGGCAAGCCCCTCGGCAACGCCAAGGACGCCCGGGGCGGCAACTTCGCTCCGGCGGCGGACGGCAAGGACCCCGCGTACCGCTTCACCGAGGGTTCCGGCCCGACCGGCAAGGGCACGATCGCCCTCGACGAGGCCACCGCCGCCAAGGGCGGCTACCGCGTCGGTGACACCGTACGCGTCGGCACGAACAAGGGCGCCTCCTCCTACACCCTCAGCGGCATCTTCCGCACCGACGGGACCAAGCTCCCCGCCGGGGGCAGCCTGACGCTGTTCGCCGACACCACCGCCCAGAAGTTCTTCCTCGAACCCGGCCGCTACCAGAACATCGAACTCACGGCCACACCCGGCACTGACGTGACGCAACTCCTCAGCCGCGTCGAACCGGTGCTGCCCAAGAGCACCAGCGCGGTCACCGGGGCCCGGCTCGCCCAGATCAAGGCGAACCTCGCCACCAGCGGCACCAGCACCATGAGCCAGATCCTGGTCGGTTTCGCCGCGGTCGCCCTGTTCGTCGCCACCTTCCTCATCTCCAACACCTTCACCATGCTGGTCGCCCGGCGCACCAGGGAACTGGCCCTGATGCGGGCCGTCGGAGCCACCCGCGAGCAGGTGCGGCGCATCCTGCTCACCGAGTCCCTCCTCGTCGGCGCGATCGCCTCCGTGGCCGGCCTCGCCGTCGGCACCGGGGTCGCCGCCCTGCTCCGGACGCTCTTCGCCGACACCCCGGCCGCGCCGCTCGTCCTCACCCCGACCACCGTGATCATCTCCATGCTGGTCGGCACCCTCCTGCCCATGATCGCCGCATGGCTCCCGATCCGCCGGGCCATGGCCATCCCGCCCGTCGCCGCGCTCAGCGCCGCCGAGCACACGGCCCCCGCACGCCCCGGCTCCCTGCGTACCGGCCTCGGCGCCGCACTGGTACTCACCGGCACCGCCGCCGTCCTGTACGGAGCCCTCGGCACCGGGAAGGACGCCCGGACCGTCATCGGCCTCGGCGCGGCCCTCACCCTGACCGGGACCATCGGCCTCATCCCGCTGCTGTCCCGGCCGGTCGTCACCCTGTTCCGGCCGCTGCTGACCCGTCTGGCCCCGGTACACGGTGACCTCGCCGTCCGTAACACCGTGCGCGACCCGCGCCGCACCGGCGCCACTGCCGCCGCGCTCGCCATCGCCCTCACCCTCGCTTCGGGCCTGTCCGTCCTGGGGGCCTCGGCCACCCAGTACCTCGACCGCGCGACCACCCACGCCCTCAGCGCCGACTACGTGGTGAAGTCCGCGGGCGGCCAGCGGATGACCCCCACCACCGCCGCGCCCCTGAAGAAGCTGGCCGGCGCCACGTACAGCCCGCTCAATCAGTCCACCGGATACCGCCTGGGCGGCAGCGACGCCGTCCTGACCGGCGTCAACCCCGACACCATCGGCAAACTGCTGCGGTACGACGTGGTCGAGGGCTCCCTCGACAGCCTGGCCGAGGGCCAGATCGCCGTGGCCGACTTCAAGGCCGAGCAGGCAGGCTGGCACGTCGGGCAGACCCTGCCCCTGGAGAAGCGGAACGACCAGCGCGGCAGCGTCACCATCGGCGCCATCTACCAGGCGGACGAGCAGAGCGACCTGATGCCCAGCATCACCGCACCCGACTCCCTCGTCGCCCGCTACGACTCCGCCCCGAGCACCGCCGGGATCCTCGTCGCCACGGACGGCGGAACCAGCCGGGCCGCGCGCGCAGGCGTCACCCACGCCCTCGGCGACAACCCCACGCTGAGCGTCCTCGACCAGGCAGACATCCGCGCCCAGGACAGCCGTGGCATCGGCGATCAGCTCAACGTCTTCTACGCCCTGCTGAGCATGGCCCTGATGATCGCCGCACTGGGCATCGCCAACACCCTCGCCATGTCCGTCCTCGAACGCCGCAAGGAACTCGGCACGCTGCGCGCCCTCGGTCTGGACCGCGCCGGAGTAATCCGGATGATCCGCCTGGAAGCCCTGCTCATCGGCGCGCTCGGCGCGACCCTCGGCACGGTCATGGGCGTCTTCCTCGGCTGGGCAGTGGGACGCACCCTCCAAGCGAACGTCGCAGGCTACGAGTTGGTCCTGCCCTGGGGCCGCCTCGCCCTCACCATCCTGATCGCCCTGACAGGCTCGCTGCTCGCCTCGCTCTGGCCCGCCCGCAGGGCCGCCCGCGTCGACATCCCCTCCGCGACAGCAGCCCAGTAGACCCCGCCGCGGCCTGCCCCGCCGGGAGGGCACTCTCAACGGGCGCCCCGGGACGAAGTTGCGCAGTCCCGCGTCCATGGTGACGAGACTGCCCGAGGTGAGTCGGGAACAGATGACCTCCCAGCCCTCATACTCGGCGATGGAATTCCGCGCCTGCCAATTCGCGTGGCGCCATGGCAAACACCCGGCGCCCCTCCGCGCAGCAATTGCACAACAGATGTCGGCATACCTACCCGCCTCCCAAGGTGGCTTGACGGGCGCGCCTTCCGCGACGAGCCAGCGCGCCCGTGCGCCGACACCCGCGCCAACTCCCCTGGCATCCGAGCGGAAACGAATCGAAGAACGTTTTACGCACGGGCCCTCCTAGGAGGCGGACGGTGCTCGGGCGCCGGAATTCCCGGGGGTTTTCCGGCGTCCGGAGGTGGCGAACGCCCGTCACACAGCGCTGCGGGGAGACGTGGGTGTCGGTGAGAGACCCGCTGGGAACGGCCGGGACGCCGCCTTCTGCGAGGGTGGGAGGGCGGCTGGCGCGGACGATGAGGCCGGGGCCGACTGTGGTGGCGCGGTAGTCGATTCGCGAGGTGGCCGGGGCTCAGGCGAGGGCTGATCGGGAGGCGCCTGGCAGCGGAGTACGGCGTGCCGCGCCTGCCATGTGGCCGAGCGGCTGCCGAACGGCGCGTAGTCGATCGCCAGAACGGTGAAATAGGGTTCGACCAGGGTGAGGAAGGTCTGTTCGGCCATGCGGGAGGGGCCCCGCGCCACGCAACGCTCCGCTTCCAGCGTCGTGGCGCTCGCGCCTACATGGACCCAGAGCCCCCCTGTGAGGCAGACACGCGCCATCGCCTCGACGAAGCGACGTCTGTCCGTCGTTTGCGGTATGGCGTGCAGCACCCCCCGCTCCAGTACTACCGGAAACTGGCCCAGCTGCGGTGGTACGCGCATGACGTCGGCAATCGCGAATCGGACAGCCGGCGTCTCGGGGATCCGGGCGCGAGCCAGTTCGATCGCCTGCGACGAGAAATCGCACCCGGTGACCTGATAGCCGTGCTCGGCGAGCCAGCGTGACGTGGCGCCCAGCCCGCATCCCACATCGATCACTTCTGCGGGTGGCGGCGCGTGGCGGGTGAGCAGGCGGGCAAGGGTCGCGGTGGGCGGCTCGTCCCACACCGGGTCGCCGAATTGATAGGTCAGATCCCATTCCTGTGCCGTCATGGGTCTCATGTCCTGTGGCTTCCCCATCACGGGAGGTTCTCCTTGTTCTTCCTGGTCGTCAAGGCCGGCGTGGCAGTGCCGCACCGCGCGGAGCCGGAAGTGCGTGCTACGGGAAGGCGTATCGGGTTGCCCGGTGACACCGGAGTCACAGTCGACGCTGTCAGCGATACAACGGGCTCCGGATTGCGGATGCCCGCGGAGATCCCGGAGCATGTCTCACATTCGCGACTCCTTCGGCGTTGTGCACTTCGGCGGCCCGGAACTACCGTGGAGCGGGAGCCGCTCTGGCGACGCACACGAGGTGCGACTCGAAATCAGCGCGAAACTGATCTTCCATTCGGCAATCTGCCATTTTCCCGTCAGGGAGGGATCATGACCGCTCTGCACTCCGAAGCGACCGTCGAAGATGAATTCTCGGAGCTCGACGAACTGGAAGTGATTGATTCCAAGGAACTGAAGCTCGGCGGCGCCTACCACGCCTACGCCTATATCTACGCGGAGGACATCTACCAGACCGCCGACTGAGGCCCGGCCCGCCCCGTTGCTGCGGGTCGAGTGCGGTTCTGCCCCGGTCGCCCCTGGGGCCCCACGCTGCGTCACGCGTCCGCGAAGAGCACACCGTGATGTACGGCCGTCCGTCGGACGAGGAGGTGGGTCGTGCCGCGCGTACCGGTGGACGGTGACCCCGTCGACGTACTCCTCCTCTTCCCACCGCAGACCGAAGCCAGGTTCTTTCCGTACCTGAGCCTGCCTTATCTCACCGGCCATCTGCGACGCCGGGGCCGACGGGTCCATCAGGCCGACCTCAACATCGCCCTGCTCCACGAACTGCTGCGCGACCCGGGCATGTTGGAGGACGCGGCGCGTGCCGAGGTTGGCGACGGTATGAGCGACTGGTACCGCAGGGAGATGGCCCGTGCCGTCCACCGGCACATCCACGAGGTCCGCGCACAGGTCATGCGGAAGACGTCACCGGGTGAGCTCGGCGCCGCACGCTCGGTGCGACTCGCCCGGCAGGCACTCGAACTGTTCGTGCGGAACACCTTCCTGACATCGGCCTGGCGGGATCTCGACGAACTCGACAGTGCGGTGCGGCGGGCGGCGGATCTGCCGCCCGCCGCATCCGGATCCGCGGTGGAGGTGCTCCACCGACTGGTGGACCAACTGCTGGCCCGCCATCCGCCGCGGGTGGTCGGGCTGTCGGTGGCTTTCTTCAGCCAGCTCGGCCCCGCCCTCCTGATCGCCGCCTGGATCAGGAGGCTCCGCCCGCGCACCAGGATCTGCCTGGGTGGGCAGCAGGTCATGCTCCGCGATACGGACCTCGCGAACCTGCCGGGCCTCCGCCGCACGGTTGACGCACTGTGCTGGACCGCCGGGGAGGAGCCACTCGAACGCTGGCTGGACGCCCTCGACGGAACGATTCCCTCGACCGCGGTGCCCGGCATGACCTGGTTGCCGCGCTCGGGGGCCGCCGGCCGTTCCCGACGGCCGCCGGCCCTGCGTTTCCGCGATCTCGGGCCTCCCGACCACGGCGGCCTGCCGGTCCGCTCGTACCTCAACGAGGGCATGGAAGTGGCGATCATCTCCTGCGTCGGCTGCTACTGGGGGCGGTGCGCGTTCTGCGCGTACGGCAACCGGTCGCTGCCGCCCGGCAGGTACCAGCAGGCGACCGTGAGGCAGGTCGCCGATGCGGTCGAGACGGTGGTCCGTGACACGGGGACACGGTTCGTGGCGATCGTGGACGAGAACACCAATCTGCGCCTGGTCTCGAAGGCGATGCGCGCCGTGCGCGAGCGCGGTGTGCGGGTCCGGTTCGGAGTGCGCAGCCGGCTGGAGTCCAGCCTGGCCGACCCGGCGTTCTGCCGGACGCTGGCAGAAGCGGGCTGTGCGATGATCGCCGTCGGTTACGAGGGGAATTCGCAGCGCCTGCTCGACCTGATGGACCGGGGTGTGCGCGCGGCCGACTACCAGCGGATCGTGGACAACGTCACCGGGGCGGGGATCACTCTGCGGTTCTCGGTGATGGGCCACGTCCTGGACGAGCGTCCGGAGGAATTCGAGGAGTCCCTGCGGTTCCTGGTCGCCAACGAGCGGCACATCGGCATCGACGCACTCGAACTCCTGGTGCCCGAACCGGGCAGCAGGCTCGCACAGTCCCCAGAGCGTTTCGGGGTCTCGCTGGACACCTCGGGCCGGCTGGCCGGAAACCCCGAACTGAGCTACCTGGCCGGCCGGGTCGGCTACCCACTGGCGGTCCACGGCGGTCCGACGCGCACCGAAGCCCTCGCCCGGCTGGAGCGGGTCTTCCAGGTGGTACGGCCCGGCCGGGTGAGCACCGTCCACCCGCCGTCGCGCCGCGCAGCGGACCGGGGCGGCTCGCACCCGGCCGATGCCGCGCGGCCGCACCCGTGGGTACGTACCGTGCCCGCCCGTCTCGACGCGGTACCCGACCGCATCCTGGTCGCCGACCTGGTGTGGGAACAGTTCTACGCGCTGCCGCGCCGTGACATCGAACAGCACCCCGACGGTCTGCTCACGGCCCGCACCGCCCGTGGACAGCGGTTGCTGGCGCGTCTGGTCGACGTATCGGCCGCCGAGCCGTATCCGGTGGTACCCGCAGCCGCCCAGCGCACCAGGAGGTCGACGTGACCACCCCCTCTCCCACCGCCGCGCGCACCGCGGGCAGCGGGCCGGCACACCGGCTGGGTCTCGGTGTCCTTGTGGACATGCCATGGTCCGGAAAGGGTGTCGGCGGGCGGGGCGTCGGGTTCGTGGACACGGACGACGGTGGCGACATCAGCCCCCGGCTGCGGGCCTTCTTCCGGCGCCATGGCGGTGACTTCGGATACGCGGCCCACTCCTTCCAGCCACGCTCGCGTGCTCTTCCCCGGGCAGCCGACTACGTCCGCCCCTACGACCGGTTCGGGCAGGCGCTGCCTGCCGGTCTTCCCCGGGCCTTTCACCAGACCGAGCTCAACATGGGCACGCCCGAGCGCTACGACCGCCGGCCGGCCGCCGAGTTCACCAACGAGCTCCACGCCCGGTACGGCTTCGCCTGGGTGGTGGAGGACCTGGGGATCTGGAGCCTGCGCGGCTGTCCGCTGCCGTATCCGCTCCCACCGCCGCTGACCGAGCCCGGGCTGGAGATCGCCACCCGCAATGCGGCCCAGGCCGCGCGGCTCCTGGTGCCGCCGTTGCACGTCGAGTTCCCCGGCTTCACCGAGGGCGGCTCGTTCGCGCTGGGCAGCCTCGACGCGTTCGAGTACTTCGCCAGGCTGGCCGACGACGCCGATGTGTGGGTGACGCTCGACGTCGGGCACCTGCTCAGCTACCAGTGGCTGCGCGGACGCACCGGCCCGTACATGTTCGACGGGATGGAGGCACTCCCGCTGCGCCGCTGCCGCGAACTCCACCTGTCGGGCTGCCAGGTCGTCAACGGGAAGTTCCGCGATCTGCACCACGGCGTGCTCCTCGACGAGCAGATCGACCTCACCGCCCATCTGCTGTCCCGCTGTCCGCATCTCACCGGCGTCACCTACGAAGACCCGGTGTTCCGTGAGGACGGCCGGCTGGTGGAGAAGTCCCGGCGCAATTACGACCGGCTCAAGGCGCTGGTCGCCGAGTGGCAAGGTCAGGGGCCCCTATGAGGGCACACCCCGGTCGCCGGCTGGACGGTCAGCAGCTCACCGACCTGCTGATGCGGCTGTTGCTGGACGAACGCCTCAGGCAGCGCCTGGCCGTCGAGGGCGCCGCAGCGGTCGCCTCGGGAGCCGGTGAGCTGGAGTGCCTGGAAACGGTCGATCTCACCGAACTCGACAGCGCCGCGCGCCAGTTCCGCACGGCGATCTGGAAGCTGGGCAGGAATGGCGGCATCGCTTCCGCGTTCCCGGGCAGCCTGCGCATACTCGCGGCGGCGGGCGTCCAGGACGCGGAACTGCTCACCGGGTTCCTCCACTCCGAGGAGTTCGGCAGGTTCCGGCTTGTTCCCTACACCGGGCGCGGGCTGTCCGTGGAGGAGGCATTCGCCTCGTATCTGCTCGGCTTCGTCGCCGGGCACCCGGAGCGGCTCGCGAGCGCAGACGTGGACGCGCCCGTCGTGCTGCGCGAAACCGTGACGCACGAACTGATGACGGCCCTGTTCACGGCGCTGGTCTGCGAACAGCCGCTGTCGTTCGACATCGCCGTCGGGGGAATCGTCACGACCGGCCGCGGCCATGCGGCCCTGCGCCGCTATACGCCCCGCTCCGTCGCTTCCTGGGCGGATCGCCCGACGGCCGCCGCCCGGCTGGAGAACGGGAGTCCGGTGGCCTACGCGTACTTCGCCACACCCGCCGGGGTCACGCGCGGAGCCGTCTCCGCGCACATCACCGCGGCATTCGAGACCACCCCATCGGCCGAGGGTGACGCAGCCCGCCGCGCGCTGTCCGGGCGCGGGCTCTGGTGACGCCGCCCACTTCGGCGGGCACGCCGAACGGCCTCGGTGAGAAAGGGGACGAACTGTCATGCGCATCGTATTGGTGGACATGCCGTGGTCGGCGATCGACGCCCCGTCGCTGGCCCTGGGCATCCTCAAACGCCGGGTCCTCGACGTCTTCCCGGACGCCCGGGTCGATGTCGTGCACGCCAACCTCGACTACGTCGACTGGCTGACGGCACGTACCGGCTTCACCTTCGAGGAGTACGACTTCTGCGCGAGCTCGTACTTCTCCGGACACAGCGAGTGGATCTTCTCGGCCGCCCTCAACGGGCATCCCCGCTGGAACGTCACGGAGTTCAGCGGGTCACTGGGGGAACGGGCACCCGAGCCGCTGCTCGCCAAGGCACAGGAACTGCACGAACTCGCCCCGCTGTTCGTGCAGGAGACCGCCGCCGGGATCGCCGCCGGTGCGCCCGACGTCGTCGGTTTCACCACGACGTTCGCACAGAACGCCGCCGCCCTTGCCGCCGCCCGTGCGGTCAAGGTCCGCGCTCCGCACGCCATGACCGTGTTCGGCGGCGCGAACTGCGACGGCCCGCAGGGCGCGGCACTGCACCGGAACTTCCCGTTCGTCGACTTCGTCGTACGCGGTGAGGGTGAGGCGACGTTCCCCCAGCTGCTGGCCGCGCTCCGGGACAGTGGCGACCTCTCGGAAATCTCCGGCCTGTGCTGGCGTGACACCGACGGCCGCTGCGTCACCAATCCCATGGAGGACAAGCCCCTGCCCCCGGCGGCGCTGGTCACCCCCGAGTACGGCGACTACTTCGACCGCCACGCACGGTCCACCGCGGGCAGCTGGGTGGAGCCCCGCATCGTCGTGGAGGGCTCGCGCGGTTGCTGGTGGGGAGAGAAGCACCACTGCACGTTCTGTGGGCTCAACGGCTCGTTCATGGAGTTCCGCAGCAAGAACCCGCAGCGATTCGTCGACGAGATCCTCGGCTTGGTCGAGCGATACCGCATCCTCGACGTGTGGGTCACCGACAACATCCTCGACATGGCCTACCTCACCTCGATGGCACCCCTGCTTCAGGAGTCCGGCTACGACCTGCGCCTGTGCTACGAGATCAAGTCGAACCTGCGGCGCGAACAGCTCCGGACCCTCGACGCGGCCGGCATCGGCTACATCCAGGCCGGTGTCGAGAATCTCAGCAGCCGGGTCCTGAAAATCATGGACAAGGGCGTGACCGGCTGCCAGAACGTCCGGCTGCTGCGCGACGCGGAGACCGTCGGCATGAACCTGAACTGGAATTACCTCTACGGTTTCCCCGGCGAGCTGGAGGAGGACTACGACGAGATTTCCGACCAGGTCCCCGCCCTGCATCACCTCACCCCGCCCTTCAACGCCACCCGCATCAAAGTCGAACGCTTCAGCCCCTACTTCGACCGGCCCGAACTCGGCTTCGACCAGCTGCGCCCCGCCTCCCACTACCACCACATCTACGACCTGCCCGACTCCGAACTCGCCGACCTGGTCTACCTCTTCGACTCCCCCAAACGCGGCATCTCCCCGTCCTGCCTGGACCGTCTGAAGCGGGCCGTGAACGGCTGGAAGGACGCCTATGTGCACTGCCGTCTGACCCACTGCGACCTCGGAGACCACATCGTCCTCGTCGACACCCGCCCCGGATTCGCCTGGCACCTCCTCGACCTGACGGACCCGCTGGAGATGACCGTCTTCCGCCTCCTCGACATGCCGCACTCCCCCGCGGCCGTGCTGCACAAGGCCGCTGCCCGCCACGAGGACGCGACCGAGACCCGGATCAATGAGATCCTCGCCCGCTGGCGCTCCCTCGGTCTCGTCTTCACCGACGGCGGCCAGTACATTCATGTCGCCCCGGAGGTCGCCAACCAGGACCTGATGCGCCTGGACGGCAGCCGCCTGCACAGCGCCGAGCCCCTCGCCCCGGCCCTCGCCGCCACCGGAGGGATCCGATGAGCCCGCTTGCCGCACGGCCCCCCGCGCCAGTGGCCCTGGACCTGTGGAGGGAACGCGACCCGGCGGCCAGGAACATCCCAGGGGTGTATGCCGGCACCCTCGACCTGATCGGCGACCAAGTGGGCACCATCGCGGACCTTGCCGCCCGTCATGTCCAGTTCGCCCGGCTGTCCCGGACCGTCGACCTGACGGATCGAGACGGCGCCGCCGCGGTGACAGCCCTTGTAGCCGTCCGCGAACTCACCGCCTTCGGCATCGCCGTCGACTGGACGCTGCGCCTGCCCGAGCCCGGCACGGGCACGCCGGACGACTGGCAGCCGCTCAGCCACCTCCACCCGCCCACCGCCGTGATCCGGGACGGGGCCGGCGGTCTCAGCGGCTCCGGCGACGATATCGTCGTCCAGTGGCGCGACTCGTTCCACGCCGCGAAGTGCGGTTACCGCCGTGGCCCCGGTTTCATCGAGATCCGTGACCGCCGCAGCGGCTCGTTCAAGCGCCTCGTCATCCGCACCCACCAGCATGACGACCTGTTCCAGGCGCTTTTGCGCGGTCTGCCGGAAACCGGCGTGCCCTCTTCGGTCGTCGCGAGGTATCTGCCACCCGGCCTGATCCACCGGGCGGGACGTTTCCTGTGGTGGACGCCGTACCGGATCCGCCGCTGGCCGCTGAGCACCACCATCCCGTAGGCGGACGAGGAAGCTCAAACGGGAACCGCTTCCACCCAACTGTGGTCCTCGGTGAGGTACCGGACCAGACGAAGCCCGGCCGCCGCCAGCATGCGCTCCAGCATCGCGTCCGGGACATCCCGGGCGCGGAAGGAGTGGGTCCACCGCATGCCGTCGATCTCGTACTCGATGCGTACGTCGGAGACGCCGGGCACCGAGCGGTCCGCGGAGACGATCCGCATGCGGATGCCCGCCCGCTCCCTGCCGACCGGTGCCTTGCGGGGGCCGTACCAGTCCTCGCCCTGACGCTCCACCAACACCTGCCCCGCGTCCGCCACATGCCGACGACAGCTTCGCAACATCGCGTCGCGTGAGGTCGGCTCGGCGGTGTTGAGTAGGTGTGAAGCAAGCAGTACGACGTCGAACTGCTCACCGAGGTTCAGTCCCTCGATGGAACTGTGCACTGTACGGGCACCCTTGATTCGGCGGAGCATCTCCTCCGACTCGTCCACGGCCACCACGCGATATCCGCGCTCCAGCAGCACATGGGTCAGTCGCCCGGCCCCCGCACCCAGTTCGAGTATCGAGGCCCCTGGCGGAACGACCCGAGCAATGACCTCCGGCTCGGCTCCGGCAGGAAGCCTGGAGTACAGCTCCACCGCGTTCCCGTCCGGCGTGAACGCCCCAGGACCGCTGCCCTCGCCACGATGTGCGGGTCCGTATGCCCTCTCGCCCATCTGAAGCTCCCGTGTCGAGCCGCATTGAGCAGCGGTGCGGGGCCGGATCGGAGCCACCACCATAAGGGCACCCGAGGCCGGTGTGCGATACGACCGTGGCAAAATCACCGCCGCCTCACACACCATGTCTCATTCGACGCAGCTCGCCGAACAGCGCATCACCGACGACGGCACCGGATGCCGGTGTTCGCTCCGAGACGCACCGGACGGTACGCGCGGACGTGCCCACGCGCCGCGGCCGATCCTGCGGAAGTGTCAGGGAGTGGCGTTGCCGTCTCGGCCGAGATTCTTCAGAAACTGTCGCTGGTCATCCAGGAAGCCGTCCGCGAAGAGCGCGCGGGGGGCGAAAAGCGCGGTCAGCGTGGTCTTGATGTCGGATTGCTCGATGGACTGCTTGAGCAGCGAATGGGCCGCGTCCGGGTAACGCTTGACCGCCAACGCGCCGTCGGCGTTGAGCACCTTGCGGTAGGTGCGCTCCGTGTCGGCGGTGTCCACGTTGATGTCATGGCCTGCGAGCGTCAGCAGTACCGGGACGCCGCGCAGGAAACGGAGGTCCTGTGTGGCGTCCGCGGTGTAGTTCCTGGAGATGAAGCCCCAGCGATCGGCGGTCATGCCGCCGGCGTCGCCACCCTTCGCCCTGACGTACTCCTCGAAGGTCGCATGGCGTGCCAGCAGCCGACGGGTGGCGTCGCTCTTGGCGATCTCGGCCTTGATGCGGGCCGGTGACGCGCCGTCGGCACGCAGTGAGGCGAGGAGGTTGTAGCGGCCCTGCCGGAGCCAGTTGATCGCGGGTGAGACGGCGATGACGAAGCTGACGGGCGTCTTGGCGGCGACCTTCGGCAGCACCCAGCCCGCCTGGCTGGCGCCCCAGAGCCCGATCCGGTCACCGTCGATGTCCGGTCGGGCGCGCGCCCAGGCGACGGCGGCGGCCGCCTCGTCGGCCCGGTCGTCCATGGATTGGTCGAGCCAGTTGCCGGGTGCGCCCGTGACGCCGGGCTTGTCCCAGGACAGGGTGGCGTACCCGGCCTTGGCGTTCGCTTCCCACAGGGGCTTGTAGCCGTCGTCGTGAGTGGCGTTGACGGGCCCGTCGCCATGGATGTTCACGACCAGCCCGTGGCGCTTGCGGCCGTCCTTGGGGGTGGCCAGTACACCGTTGAGGGTGTGGCCGCCGTGGCGGATCGTGACGCGCTGCTCGTCCATGTCGTAGGAGTTCTGCCACAGCACCACACCGAGGAGACCTGCGGCCATGACCAGGGCCGTGACGAGTGACCACACGGCGATGCGGAGCCCGCGCCGTCGGGGTTGGACCTTGGGACGCATGAGATCTGACCGCCTCTGCTAGGTGGCTTACGCAGCACCGAAACTATCACCACACGCACGACCGTCAAGAGAATGATAGATTTGGGTTGAGGTTACGGCGCGAGGATCGAGAGAGGGGCACGGCATGGAACTGGACACCACAGGCGCCGGCACTGGACCGGTGACCGTCCGACGGGGCGTCCCGGCCGGATCCGAGCGGCGGGCGGCCGAGCTGTACTGGGAAGCCTTCGGTCGCAAACTCGGCCCCGCCCTGAACCCGCCGGACAAGGCGGTGCCCTTCCTGGCCGCCCACCTGAACACCGATCGCGCGGTGTGCGCGCTCCTCGACAGGCAGCTCGTCGGCCTCGCCGGCTACCAGCTCGGCGGCCGGGCCCTCACCGGGGGATCGGCCCGCGCCGTACTGCGCACGTACGGGCACCTGCGAGGACTGCGCCGACTCCCGCTCCTCGCCCTGTTCGAACGCCACCCGGCCCCCGGGCAGCTCGTCATGGACGGCATCGCCGTGGACCCGGGCATACGCGGCCGCGGCGTCGGCAGCCTGCTCATCGAGGAAGTGGCCGCCATCGCCGCGGAGCAGGACTGCCGGGAGATCAGACTGGACGTCATCGACACCAACCCGCGCGCCAGGGCCCTGTACGAGCGCCGCGGCTTCACGGCCGTACGGACCGAGCGCACGCCCTACCTGCGCCGGCTGCTGGGATTCGGCGCCGTGACCACCATGCTCCGCCCTGCCGAGGCGAACGGGACGACAGGACCGCGCACACCATGACCGACCACATCGAGATCCCCACCCGCATGCTCGTCCACGCGCTGATCCGCGAGGACGGCTCCGTCGACGCGGACGAGCTGTACACCGTCGCCAACACCCTGGGCATGAGCGATCAGCAGGTGCGGCTGTGCGTCAAACGCCTCGTGACCGAGGGCCGGTTCACCCACGAGGGCCGAGGCCGCAAGGCGCGGCTGCACGCGACCGCGGACACCACACGCACCCTCGCCCCCAACGCCGACTTCCTGCGGCACGCCTTCCGGCAGGACGCCGGACACACGCCCTGGGACGGCGTCTGGCATCTGGCCGGCTTCGCGCTGCCCGAATCGGCGCGCACGGCACGGGACTCCCTGCGCGAGACGCTCGTCCACCTCGGCGGCGCCCCACTCCAGGGCGGGCTGTACGTGTGCGCCAACGCCTGGGAGCCGTACGTCGAAGAAGCGGCCCACCGCCTCGGCGCCCATGACGCGCTCACCCTCCTCACCACGACGGACCTGCGCAAGGGAACCACCCAAGAGCCTGCCGAACTCGCCCGCTGCCTGTGGCCCCTGCAGGAGATCGCCGACCGCTACCACCGCCTCACCCGTATCGCCCAGCCCCGCCTCGCCCGACTCACCGGCCCCGCCGCGCTCTCCCCCTCCACGCTCCTCACCATCGCGGTCGAGCTGGCCGCCGAACTCACCCGCGCCATGGAGCCCGAACCACTGCTGCCCCCTCAACTCCTGCCCCACCCCTGGCCCGGCACCCACGCCAGACACCTCGTCGCCCGGTGCTGGGCAGCCCTGCACGAACGCGACCACGGCGAAACCCGCCCGGCGCTCTTCCACCTCTACACCGACATCACCCGAGAAGCAGCAGAGCGAGCCACGCACTGAGAGCACAACAGACGACGCAGGCCATTCCTATGGTCGTCAGGCACCGGAAGCACCCACCCTGCGGACAGACGCGCACCGGGCCAAGGTTGAGCACTGAGATCCGTACCGGCCGGTGCCAGATGTTGATGCATGCCCCCGGCGGTTTTGCCCGCTCGCCGCCGGTACCCGACCTGGAGAGCGCCGAGTACGCGGCTCACGCATTCACTTCCGACGACCTGTCGGTCCGGTCCGCGCGGCCAAAGTATGCGCCGAAGGCCGGTCAGTTCGTCATCGCGTGGCAGCGTTCCGGGGAGGGTCGATAAGGAGTGGCTCGCGATGCAGGGCTACCAGCCGGGGGTCCGGTTCCAGGCCGTTGCGCCGCGCCATCCAGACGAAGCTCGACAACTGGATATCGGGGGAACGGCGTTCCTCGTAACCGACCGCCGTCTTCGATCGACACCCAGCGTCCCGGCAGCCGCCGGCCCGGCCGTCACGGTGCCCTCCGAGAGTTCAGGCACCGGACCGAGAGAAGGCGACGGACCGCGGGCCGTATGTCATGGCCGTTGCCCGATGGCACGCTCCCGCCGATCGACCGGATCGCCGTCGGCGTGCCATACCGGGTCCGCTGGGCGCGCTGCTCCGTGATCAGCGGTAGACCGTTGCTTCCTTGGCGGTCTGCTTGATGCCGTTGGCGCCGTTGAAGAGGCGCTGTCCCCACGGGGTCAGCGACTTGGCGTCGAAGTGGTTGCTGAGGTCCAGGTGGCTGTCCTCGCCGCTGTTTCCGCTCCAGGACCAGCCGAGGTAGCCGATGCGTGCGGCCTGGGTCCGCGCCATGATGGTGTCCTCGTCCGTGTCACCACTCGGGTGGTAGTGACCGAATTCCCCCACGACAAGAGGCAGCTTGGCCCGGGTGAAGGCTTCGAGGTAATTCCTGACCTTGTCGGCGGTGTTGTAGACCCCGTACATATGGACGGAGAAGACGGTGTTGTGGTCGGGGTCGGCGTCGAGCACGGAGCGCGCCTGGCGCCGCATGGTTCCCGACCAGTCCTGGCCCCAGTTGGGGCCGTCGGCCATCAGGGCGTGACGCAGGCCGGCCGCGCGCAGCCGGGCGATGGCGGCTTTGGTGTCCGCGGCCCAGTGGCCGGTGTTGTTATTGCCGTGCGGCTCGTTGCCGAGGTTGACCACGACGTGGTTCTCCTGGCCCCGCAGGGCACCGCGGACGCTTATCCAGTAATCAGCGGCGCGGGCGAGGGAAACGGCTCCCGCCTGTTCGCCGTAACCGGTGGTGTCGTGGACTTCCAGTACGCAGATCAGTCGGTTCGCCTTGCACCGGGAGATGACCGCGCGGACATCGGCGATGTCGTTCTTCGTCCAGCGGTCGCCGCTGCTCAGCACCACGCGGACGCTGTTGGCTCCCAAACGCTTGATGTCGGACAGGGCCAGGTCGGTCCGGTCGGCGTGCCAGGCGTGGGAATGATTGACACCGCGGAAGACGAAATCGGCGCCGTTCTTCTCGACGAGCCGGCCGTTCTTCACATGAAGGCCGGTGGCGGCGAGCACGCGGGGCTGGGTGTCCACGGCGTTGGACAGGGCCGGGGACGGAGCCAGGAGGAAAATGCTCACCGTCGCGGCGAGAGTGGACAGATGGGATTTCACGGCAACGCTTCCTTCATGTCGATGGGTGGTGGCGAGAGGCATTCGATATGCCCGCCAGGGAACGACCGTCGGATTCCGCCAGGTTCGGCCAGCGCGGCAACCTTTTCGGCGGTCGGCGGCCGGACGGCGAATTGCCTGAGCCGACGATGCGGCGTGGAGGTCTCCTGCGATGGATCAACTGGCGGCGAAACGGACACCAGGCCCTTTTCGGCCGCCTACGAAGGCGCCGAGTGGGCGCGATATCGGGGGTGCGTAAGCGCCACCACCCTTGCCGACACTCACTACGGCGGCGGCGCGGTGGAACCGCGTGGGGTGAGGGCCGGCCGCGGGACCGGGCGTGATGCGACGTCCTTGCCGGCGATCACGTCGAAGAGGGCCCGGGCCACTTCGGCGCCGAAGGCGTGCACGTCATGGCTCATCGCCGAGAGTGCGGGGTGGGTGAGACGGCACAACTGCGAGTCGTCCCAGGCCAGGAGAGACAGGTCATCGGGTACGGAGATGCCCAGTTCGGCGGCGACGCCGACGCCGGCCACCGCCATGATGTCGTTGTCGTACAGGATCGCGGTCGGACGGTCGGGGGCGAGCAGCAGGGAGCGGGTGGCGCGGGCCCCTTCCTCGCCCGCGAAACCGGTGGCGATCTGCCGGGTGCCGTCGAGTCCGAGTTCGCGCAGCGTGGTCTCGAACGCGGTGGCGCGGATCATGCTGTGTCCCAGGCCGGCGGGTCCGCCCACCCGGGCGATACGGCGGTGTCCGAGGGCGGCGAGGTAGCGGACGGCTTCGGCGACGGCGGTGGCGTCGTCCGTCCACAGGGAGGGCAGCCCGCCGGTGAGTGACGGGTGCCCGACCGCGACGGCAGGCAGTCCCAGGGCCCGCAGCGGCTCCACGCGGGGGTCGTCCTCGTGGAAGTCCACCAGGACGGAGCCGCCGATCAGACGGGCGCGCCACCAGCTCTCCTGGAGCGCGACCTCCTCGTCCAGGTCGCGCACCAGGCGCAGCAGGAGTGAGCAGGACCGTTCGGCCAGGACGCCTTCGATGCCCGAGATGAACTCCATGTAGAACGGTTCGAGCCCGAGCAGCCGGGCCGGCCGGCAGATGGCGAGTCCCACGGCGTCCACCCGTCGGCTGGAGAGGCTGCGCGCGGTGGAGTCCGGTTCCCAGCCGAGTTCGCGGGCGACCGTGAAGATGCGGTCCCGGGTGGCCTGTGACAGCCCCGGTCTGTCGTTGAAGGCCAGGGAGACGGCCCCTTTGGACACACCGGCCCGGGCGGCGACGTCCTTGATGGTGGCCCGCCGGGGTGTGGCGCTCACGAGGACCCGAGGCAGAAGAGGGCGGCGCGGAACTCCTCGCTCCCGGCATCGGCCGCACCACGTACCCGGATGCGCGTCCGCTCGCCGGGCAGCAGGGTCACCAGGCCCCGGTCGGCGACGGCGTCGGGTGCCAGTCGGTCGGCCTGGAGCAGGAGGTCGCGTATCAAGGTGTGTGCTGTCACCACGAGGTCGACTGTATCCGCCGCGCCGGCGACGGGCTCCAGCGCGAGATCGAACCGGGGGCCCGGGTAGGCGAAGTCCCGGTCCCGTACGGCGAAGAACACCGCGCGCAGGTCCCCGGCGTCCGCGACCAGGTACTCGGTTTTGGAGCCCTCGGCGGGGACGAGGTCCCTCGGTACGGGGAGGCGCAGTACGGCCCGTGGCTCGACGGTCAGGTCGAGCGTCGCCTCGTAGGCGGCGAGCCTCTCTGCCGCGGCCGCATCACCGACGGCTTCCATACGGCGCAGGGTGACCGGCGTGCGCCAGGGGTCCGCGCTCTGGTTCACCAGGGCGAGGACCGGTCTGTCAGGGCCGGGCTGCAGGGTGAGCAGCCGATCGGCATAGACGCGACGCAGTTCGTGGTAGAGGGGTTTGAGGCGGCCGTCGCCGTCGATGGCCGACCAGGAGCTGACGGGCCAGCAGTCGTTGAGCTGCCAGACGACGGTGCCCGCGCAGACGGGCCAGTGGGAGCGCCAGTGCTCGATTCCGGCGGCCACGGCACGGGCCTGGACGACCTGGGCGAGGTAGTGCCAGCGGTCGAAGTCCCCGTCGGGGAGGGTGAAATGCCGCGCCACGCCGCGATTCAACTTGTCGTTGCCGTCTTCGGCCTTCTGGTGGTGGAGCATCCCGGGTGAGTCCGGCGCCAGTGTCTCACCTGGCAGGGCGCGCCGCAGGGTGGCCAGGTTCGGGGGCGCCTGCCAGCCGAATTCGGAGACGAAGCGTGGCACGTCGGCGCGGTACTCGGCGTAGTCCTTGCGGTTCCACACCTCCCACGAGTGGTGCGTGCCGTGGGACGGGTCGTTCGGGTGGTGGTCCCAGGAACCGGACCAGGGGCTGCTTGCCGTATAGGGGCGGGTGGGGTCGAGTTCGGCGACCACGCGGGGCAGCAGACCGAGGTAGTAGCCCTCTCCCCAGGAGTTCCCGGCGAGTTCGGTCTCCCACCCCCAGTCGCGGAAGCCCCAAAGGTTCTCGTTGCCGCCGTTCCACAGCACGAGGCTGGGGTGGTGCATGAGGCGTACGACGTTGTCCCGGGCCTCGGCCTCCACCTCGCCACGCAGCGGCTGCTCCTCGGGGTACGCGGAGCAGGCGAAGGGGAAGTCCTGCCAGACCATGAGGCCCAGCTCGTCACAGACGTCGTAGAAGGCGTCGTCCTCGTAGATGCCACCGCCCCACACCCGTACGAGATCGGCATTGGCGTCGGCGGCCCGGGCGAGTTGGGAGCGGTAGCGGTCCGGGGTGACACGGGAGGGCAGGACGTCGTCGGGGACCCAGTTGACGCCACGGGCGAAGACGCGGATGCCGTTGACGACGAACGTGAACCCGGTGCCGTGCTCGTCGGCGCCGCGGTCCACCTCCACGGTGCGGAAACCGATACGGCGCCGCCATGTGTCGAGGGGGTGCTGCCCAGGTGCGGAAGCCGGCGCCTCAGACGCTGCCGGCGGCGCAGGCGCCCCGGACACCTCGTACAGCGTGACTTCCACCTCGTACAACGCCTGGTCACCATTGCCACGTGGCCACCACAGTTCGACGTCGGGCGCCTCAAGAACGATGACGGCCTCATCGTCCTCGACGACGGCCGCTCCCCACGCTTCCGTCCCGGCGACCACGGCGTGAGCCACGAGTTCGCGCGCCGCAGCCTGTCGCGTGCGCTCCACCTCGATCCGCAGTTCCACCCGGCCGGTCGTCCCCTCGACGGTCACCAAGGGGCGGACCCGCGCCAGGCGGGCCGTCGACCAGTGCTCCAGCCGGACCGGGCGCCAGATGCCGGCGGTGACGAGGGTGGGACCCCAGTCCCAGCCAAAGCTGCACGCCATCTTGCGGATGTACTGGAAGGGTTCGGGATAGACGTTGGGCCGCTCTCCGGTGACCGCCCGCACGGCTGCCGCCTCGTCGTAGGCGGAGGCGAACTCCACGCGGAGTTCCCCGGCGCGCCCGGTGACATCGAAGCGGTAGCTGCGGTGCATGTTCCGTGTACGTCCGAGTTCTTCACCGGCCAGCGTGATCCGCGCCGCGGTGTCCAGCCCGCCGAAGACCAGGTCCGTACGTTCGTGGACGGCCGGGGCGGTCGGGAGGTCGGTCGTGTACGTCCATGCGCGCCGCCCGACCCAGGCCACGTCGCGCTCGTTTCGTCCGAGGAACGGGTCGGGGATCAGCCCGGCGGCCAGCAGGTCGGTGTGCACGCAGCCGGGGACCTCGGCTGCGAGTGACGCCCCGTCGTGCCTCAGCCTCCAGCCCTCGGTGAGCGGGGTGACGTCCTTCATGGCGCGGCTCCAATCAGCGGGCGCGAGCCCGGTTGAGGCGAATGCGGAGCCAACCTAGCCCGTGTCAGGTAAACCGGTCTAGTCGTTGCTTCCAAGAAACGGATCCGTCAACTGCACGCTCTACCTGTCCACTTGGCGTACGCGCCGATCGACGGTAACGATTGCGCATCGTGAACGAAACATCAGCTTTACCGGTTCAGCTGTCGCTGTCATAGTTCCGGCATCCCACCGAAGACATGAACCGGACCCCCGGAAGGAGTTGGGCCCATGGGGAGGAAGACGCTTGCCTGCGCACTCGTCGCCACGGCGGCGCTGGCCGTCGCGGGCTGCGGCGGCGTAGGCGCGCCCTCGGGCGAAACCGCGACAGCCCCCTCGGACCCGAACGCTGTATCGGGCCGCATCACGGTCCTGACGCACCGCACCGACCTCGTCCAGAACGGCGTACTGAAGCGGTACGCGGCCGAGTTCCACCGGGCCTACCCCAAGGCCGAGGTCGAGTTCGAGGGCATCACCGACTACGAAGGCGAAGTCAGGATCCGGATGAACACGGAGGACTATGGGGACGTCCTGATGATCCCCTCCGCGATCGCCAAGGAGAACTACCCCAAATTCTTTGCCCCCTTGGGGAACACCACGGCGATGAGCAAGCAGTACCGCTTCACCGGCAGGACGGACGTCGGCGGCAAGACGTACGGCATCGCCACCTTCGGCTCCGCCAACGGGTTCGCCTACAACAAGGCCGTCTGGCAGAAGGCCGGGGTGACCGAATGGCCCACCAGCCCGGCGGAGTTCCTCGCCGCACTGCGTACGGTGCAGGCCAGGACGGGCGCGGTGCCGTACTACACCAACTTCAAGGACGGCTGGCCGCTCGGTACGCCCTGGTCCAACAGCGTCGGCTCGGTCAGCTGTGACGCGAAGGCCGGCGACGTGCTGGCCACCGCCACCCGCCCCTGGTCCCCCGGCAGCGACCTCGGCGTCATCGACTCCCTGCTGTACGACATCGTCCACGGCGGCCTTGCCGAAAAGGACCCGACCACCACCAACTGGGAGAACTCCAAGAATCTCCTCGCCAAAGGGCAGGTCGGCAGCATGCTGCTCGGCTCCTGGGCAATCTCGCAGCTGCGGGACGCCGCCACGAAGGCAGGCATGAACCCGGACGTCATCGGGTTCATGCCGTTCCCCGCGCAGAAGGGCGGAAAGTTCTGCGCCATGCTGCTCTCCGACTACCAGCAAGCGGTGAACGTCCACTCACCACACAAGGAAGCCGCCCGCGCCTGGATCGACTGGTTCACCGAGAAGTCGGGCTACGCACAGTCGCAGGGGGCGGTGTCCGCCCTCCGGTCCGTACCGCTGCCGTCGAATCTCCAACCGTACGTTGACAACGATGTCAAGCTGGTGGAGCGCTCCGAAGCGAGAACCGCGCAGGTCAATGCCATCGACGACGCCTCCGAGATCGGACTCGCCAAGCAGGACTACCGTCAAAAGATCGTCGACCTCGCCCGCGGTGCTCAACCGGGCAGTCTCCACGACTACTTCGCGGACCTCGACCGCCGCTGGGTCGAAGCCTCCCGGAGCGTTCGCCCATGACGAGACCGCGTCCGCAGCCCGGTCCGTCCCCCTCGGGCCCGGCGTACTACGCGGCCACCGCCCTCCCGGACGACGAAAGGCCGAGGCCCGCATGATGACCGATACCACCGGCGGGACACCGACGCCCGCCGCCGAAGCAGCCGACGCCGTCTCCCCGCACCGGCAGACATGCCGCTCCCCCGCCGCCGCACCGCGCTCCTGGCACTCACACCCCTGGCGGCGGGCCACCCCCTGGCTCTTCCTCGCCGTACCCCTGGCGCTGCTGGT
The DNA here is from genome assembly GCF_044329785.1 of Streptomyces sp. NPDC017529. NCBI lineage: Bacteria > Bacillati > Actinomycetota > Actinomycetes > Kitasatosporales > Streptomycetaceae > Streptomyces > Streptomyces sp. NPDC017529. The sequence continues at coordinate 23,201 of NZ_JBIRJY010000029.1, read as the reverse complement.
CACGTTCACTTACGTCCCCGTGGGCAACATGATCTACTTCAGCTTCACCGACTGGGACGGCATCAGCCCGGAACGCAACTTCACCGGCGCGGACAACTACCAACAGCTGATCACCCGGCCCGAACTGTTCCGCGTGTTCCTCGTCAGCCTCTACTACCTCGCCGCCTCCACGGTGCAGATCGCGGCGGCGCTGTACTTCGCCACGATCCTCAGCTTCGACCTGCGCCTACGGAACCTCTTCAAGGGCATCCTCTTCTTCCCCTACCTGATCAACGGCGTCGCCATCGGCTTCGTCTTCCTCTACTTCTTCCAGGACGGCGGCACCCTCGACTCGGTCCTGGCCTGGTTCGGCGCCGACAGCGGACACGCCTGGCTCGGCGACCCCGAGTCGGCCAACGCCTCGCTCGCCGGGGTGTCCGTATGGCGCTTCACGGGGCTCAACTTCGTCCTGTTCCTGGGCGCCATCCAGTCGGTTCCCGGTGAGCTGTACGAGGCGGCGCAGCTCGACGGGGCGAGCAGATGGCAGCAGTTCCGGTACATCATCGCGCCGGGCATCAGGCCCGTTCTCACCCTGAGCGTCCTTCTGGCGGTCTCCGGCTCGCTCGCCGTCTTCGAGATCCCGTACATCATGACCGGCGGCGCGACCGGCACCTCGACCTTCGTCATCCAGACGGTCAAGCTCGCCTTCCAGTTCAACAAAACGGGCCTGGCATCGGCGGCGGCCGTCGTACTGCTCACGATCATCGTGCTGATCACCTGGGTCCAGCGCCGGCTCGTACCCGACGAAAAGGCGGACCCCGTATGACCATGCCCCGCACCGCGGCCGCGCTCCGCACCCCGGCCTCCCCCGGCCCCCGGCGCCCGCGCCTCGGCACCGGCCTGACCTACCTCTCCCTGATCGCCGCCGCTGCGGTGGTGCTGATCCCGCTTACTGTGGTCTTCCTGACCTCGCTCAAAACCTCCCGCGAGGTCACCGCCGGCGGCGCGCTGACCCTGCCGCACGACTGGCTCAACCTCTCCAACTACGCCACGGCCTTCAACGACGGCCATCTGCTCACGGCCCTCGGCAACACGGTCTTCATCCTGGCCTTTTCGATCACTGGCACCGTCGTGATCGGCTCCATGGCCGCCTACGCCATCGACCGGTTCGACTTCCGGGCCAAGAAACCGGTCCTGGCACTCTTCCTGGTCGCCACCCTCGTACCCGGCGTCACGACCCAGGTCGCCACCTTCCAGGTCGTCAACAGCTTCGGTCTGTTCAACACCCGGTGGGCCCCGGTGCTGCTCTACATGGGCACCGACATCGTCTCGGTCTACATCTTCCTGCAGTTCATCAGGTCCATCCCGGTTTCACTGGACGAGGCCGCGCGACTGGACGGGGCGAACGCCTTCACCATCTACCGCAAGATAATCCTCCCACTGCTCAAACCGGCCATCGCGACCGTCGTCATCATCAAAGGCATCACGGTCTACAACGACTTCTACATTCCCTTCCTCTACATGCCGTCCGAAAACCTCGGCACGATGTCCACCGCCCTGTTCCGCTTCAAAGGCCCATTCGGAGCGCACTGGGAAACCATCTCCGCCGGGACCGTCCTCGTCATCGTTCCCACCCTGCTCGCCTTTCTCTTCCTGCAGCGGTACATCTACAACGGGGTCGCCGAAGGCGCCACCAAGTGACCTGGAGCCGGCCCGCTGACTTCCCCGCTGCGACCTGCGCTGCGCCGGGGCAGGACTTACCTCCTGCTCGGACCGGGAACCGGGGCACGCTCGCCAGGCCATTGGCACAGATCAGGCTGGCCCATTCCGCCGACTTTCTTCCTCATGTCGCATTCCTCTGGGCGATGTGCGCTGCGTCAGCTGGGTGCTGGCTCCAGAGTGAAGGTGGTGCCGCAGATGTCGCACGCGAAACGGCCGTTGAGCCCGTCAATGGCGCTTTGGCACTGCGGGCACGACGACGAGGTGAAGTAAATCGCCGGGACCACGACAGCGTCGTTCTGTGGGTCGGGAGCGGGCTCGGTCATCCGGACGCCCCAGAGTTGCAGGACCAGCGGCCGTCAGACCCCCGGATCACCTCGGCACCACCCCGGTGACAGTGCATGGTGTCCTCTCCGCCGGCGGGAGCAAGCGCTCCCTGTACGGCGAGTACACCCACAACAACATCACGAAACCAGCGGAAGCCCCGTCACAAGCGCGCAGCGCACGGGATGGTCACGGGCCGACGGCAAGAACGCAGCGTCAGCAGACGCTGAGCTGGGGTGGGCGCCCTGGCGGCGGTGGCGGCCCCGGCCGTACTCGTTCCGCGGGGACCGGGGCCTGTCCCGCGCGCTCCACACCGGCGCGGACCGAAGCGGAGTTAAGCGTTCCCAGGACGCTGCGGCGGCTGGTGACTCGGGGAGGCGGCCCAGGCGTTCGGGTTCCGGAGCCTACGGCTGCGTTTCGCGGCCGGCCTGGGCGCGATTCGGCTGACGGTTCCCGCGGCCGACGGCCGGAGGGGTGCGCAGCCGTAGGCGCTCGCCCTGAGGCCCGAACATGATCAGGTACTCAACAGGCCCGCCGGAACCGGCGTTCACCACCCCATGCGGGGTGCGGGTGTCGAACTCGGCGACGTCCCCGGCAGCCAGGACGAGGTCTTGGTCGCCGAGCCCGAGCCACAGCCGCCCGTACAGAACGCACAGCCACTCGTAGCCCTCGTGGGAGACCTGCCGCGGCCGTGCGGGCGGGCCTTCGACAGCGGGCAGGACGTGCTTGTGGGCGTGCAGGCCGCCGACGTACCGGGTCAACGGCAGCACCGCCTTGTCATCCCTGAAGCTCAGCGGCGCCGTAGCGCGCGGCTCGGCCGTGGGGGCGGGAGCGGTGCCGGCCAGTTCGTCCAGGGAGACGCCGTACTCCTTCGACAGCTGCAGCAGCACCTCCAGGGTGGGCTTGCGCCGACCGGTCTCGATCCGGGACAGCGTGCTGGTCGAGATGCCGGTCGCGCAGCTGACACCGGCGAGCGTCGCGCCGTGGTCCTCGCGCGCGGCCCGCAACCGGGGCCCCATCGCGGCCAGCGTGCCGTCCACGTCGTCGACTGCCATCTTTCCCGCTCCTTCTTGCCGTGCCGCTCAACCGCCCTGTCCTGCGAGCTTGCCAGAATGGCAAGGCTGTTCGCGTCGGGTGGGTGCCGCGCCGCATGATCGATGGGTAGCCGCGTCCGCCCGCGATCCGAGGAGAAGCCCATGCAGCCCGAGCCGACCGCCGAGCTCCGCCACCGCACCGTCGAGGCTCCGGCCGGGCGCCTGCACCTGGTCGAACAGGGCACCGGCCCGCTGGTCCTACTCGTCCACGGCTTCCCCGAGTCCTGGTACTCCTGGCGCCGCCAGCTTCCGGCCCTCGCCGCGGCCGGCCACCGGGCGGTGGCGATCGACGTGCGCGGTTACGGCCGCTCCTCCAAACCGGAGGCGACCGACGCCTACCGGATGCTCGACCTGGTGGAGGACAACGTCGCCGTCGTGCGCGCCCTCGGTGAGGAGAGCGCGGTGGTCGTCGGCCACGACTGGGGCTCCAACATCGCCGCCGCCTCGGCCCTGCTCCGCCCCGAGGTCTTCCGCGCCGTCGGCCTGCTGAGCGTCCCCTACGCGCCGCCCGGCGGCCCGCGCCCCACCGACATCTTCGGCCAGATCGGCGGCCCCAAGCAGGAGTTCTACGTCTCCTACTTCCAGGAGCCCGGCCGCGCCGAGGCGGAGATCGAGCCCGACGTCCGAGGCTGGCTCGCGGGCTTCTACGCGGCCCTGTCCGCCGACACCATGCCCGCCCAGGGCGAGCCCGACCCGCACTTCGTCGCCCGCGGCGGCGGCCGGCTGCGCGACCGCTTCCCCACGGGGGCCCTCCCGGCCTGGCTGAGCGAGGACGACCTCGACGTCTACGCCGGGGAGTTCGAGCGCACCGGCCTGACCAGCGCCCTCAACCGCTACCGCAACATGGACCGCGACTGGGAAGACCTCGCCCCGCACCGCGGAGCCCCGATCAAGCAGCCGTCCCTGTTCATCGGCGGCGCCCTGGACGCCTCCACCACCTGGATGTCCGACGCCATCGACGCCTACCCCACCACCCTCCCCGGCCTGTCGGCCTCCCACCTCTTGGACGGCTGCGGCCACTGGATCCAGCAGGAGCGCCCCGACGAGGTCAACCGCCTACTGACCGACTGGCTCGCCACCCTCCAGAGCTGAACCAGGCGGGCTACCTGGGCAGCTTGGCGGTGCGTTCGGGGTGGGCGACGGTGACGTAGAGCATGGCGGTCTGCTCGGTGATGCCGAACAACCGCATCAGCCTGAGCGGGTCGGCGCCTTCGGCTGCTTGGTGGGTGAGCTCTCCTCCAGGTAGAGGGTGTGCCGGAGCAGACCGCGCCGGACTTCGAGGGCACTCCGGGAGAGATCCAGGCCCGTGGTGAGCGATCCTGGGAACGATGCTCCGCTGCCGCAGACGGCGGCGGTAGACCCCGTGGCCGAGTCCACTCCGTCGCGGTGACCGCCGGTGAGCGACACCCGCAGCAGGGTCAGTGCGCCGTTCGGTCGCCCGGAACAGGTGGGCGGTAAGTGTTTGGCCGGAGTCGCGTCTGTTCAAGGAGAGCGGGGAGAGTTACGGTGGATACAGAGGCCCCAGCCCCCGGCCGCGCGAGAATCCGCCCGGAGGGACCGATTCTCCACAGATCACCACCCTGCCCACGAGTTCACGGAACTCGCTCAGCGTGGTGCCCGAGCTGCCGGTACTTCTGCCGCACGTCCGTGCGGCCCGCCGCCTGTCCACTGGGGCGTCACCGTAGGCAGCGTCCGGCCCTGTCGTAGTCCGTGAGCACAGCCGGCCCGTTGGGGCCGGCGAGATTGGCTGTATGAGTTCTGACATCCCGCTACACCCGGTTCTGCCGCCGCCCCAGCGTAAGGAAGGCAGTGACTTCGCCCGGCTCTCCAAGAAGATCGTGGAGGCCGGCCTCTTGGAACGGCGGCCGGCCTACTACGCGGTGCGGGTCGCCTCGGTGGCCGCGCTCTACGCCGTCGGCTGGGCCGCTTTCGTCCTGGTCGGCGACAGCTGGTGGAGCCTGGCCGTGGCCGCGTTCCTGGCCTTGGTCTTCGGCCAGGTCGCACTCGTCACACACGATGTGGCCCACCGTCAGGTGTTCCGGCTGCGCCGGGCCAGTGAACGCTCCGGCCGGGGGGCTGCGAATCTGGGCATCGGTATGGGCTACGGCTGGTGGCAGGACAAGCACACCCGCCACCACGCCAACCCCAACCATGAAGAACTGGACCCGGACATCGTCCCGGACCTGCTGGTCTGGTCCCAGACGCAGGCACGCGCCGCCACCGGGCTCCCCCGGCTGCTCGGCCGCGCCCAGGCGTTCCTGTTCTTCCCGCTGATCCTCCTGGAAGCCTTCAACCTGCACGTGGCCGGCGTCAAGGCACTGACCAACCGCTCGCTCAAGCGCCGGGGCCTCGAAGGAACCCTGTTGTTCGCGCACTTCGCGCTCTACCTGACGGCGCTGTTCGTGGCACTCCCGCCCGGCATGGCGGTGGCCTTCCTGGCGGTCCACCAGTGTCTGTTCGGCGTCTACCTGGGCTCCACCTTCGCTCCCAACCACAAGGGCATGCCCACCCTGAGCGGCACCGAACGCCTCGATTTCCTGCGCCGTCAGGTCCTCACCTCCCGCAACGTACGCGGCGGCTGGTTCACCGACATCGCACTGGGCGGCCTGAACTACCAGATCGAACACCACCTGTTCCCGAACATGCCCAGCCCGCACCTGCGCAAGGCTCAGCCCATCGTTCGCCGGTACTGCCAGGAGGCGGGCATCGACTACCTGGAGACCGGCCTGTTCGCCTCCTACCGGCAGGTCCTCAAGAGCCTGCACCACGCCGGCACCCCGATCCGCCAGGAGGTCCGGACCGTCCCTGACCCGCCTACCGGATAGTGGCGACTTTGTCGTCCGGCGCCGCCATCAACAGCGGGCCGGACTTCACAGCCCCAGACATCCAGAACGGGCGCGAATCAGTGGGAACGTTCCCAGCCTGCATGGGCAAGGCGATGGCCGGTACTCGGGGTGTACGGCGTCGTCCTGACCGTTGGAACATGAAAGCCGGTGGACCACAAGGAGGTGGCTTCGCATGACGGAGCCGATCAGCCCGAGCACGCACAAACTCGCTGAGCCCCGCCGCCCGGACAACGCGACGACACCATCCGCGCGGACCGGCTCCGCCCAGCTGTCCTCGCCACGGGGCAAGACCACCATCGCGGACGGAGTGGTGGAGAAGATCGCCGGGATGGCCGCCCGCGAAGTGCCCGGCATCCACGCACTGGGCGGCGGCCTCGCCCGTACCTTCGGTGCGATGCGCGACAAAGTCCCCGGCGGCGGCTCGAACCTCAGCCGCGGGGTCAAGGTCGAAGTCGGTGAACGGCAGACAGCCATCGACCTGGACGTGGTCGTCGAGTACGGGGCCGGCATCCCCACCATCGCCGCCGACGTCCGCAGCAACGTGACAACAGCCCTGGAACAGATGACCGGCCTGGAAGTCGTCGAGGTCAACATCTCCGTCAACGACGTCCACCTGCCCGACGACGACACCACGGAAGACGCCGAAGGCCGGGTCCACTGACAACCGGCGTAGCTCCGCTGCGGGGAAACGTTCCGCTAGAAGGTAGACCCGAAGGCCTCCCAACTGCGCGACTCCGCGACTCCGCGTCAGACAGGTGCCGGCTGCGGCTCCTGCTGGAAGGCCCGTTACGCGATCCGCGGCGGCGCCCCCAACGAGTTCGCCTACGGACGCGGCATGCGCCAGTGCCGCTGCCGGGGGCAGTCGAAAGCCCACCTGCAACACGTGTTTACGGCGATCACCGTGAACGTCGAGCGCCTCAGCGGTCTGCATCGACCGAATCCCCCACGGGCACCGACCGCCTTCCAGACCTTCCGAGGTCGCCGGCAGAGTCAACTTGTCGGAAGTTCTCGTCCCGCAGGCGCAGGCAGTGCGGTGCTGCGGAGCGCGGCCGCTGAACGGACGAATGACGCAATCGCCGGTGAGTGGCTGCTTGGCACCCTCTGGAATCGACATGCACTTCGACCGCACCGGGGACTCCCCCAGCGGCACATTCACAGCTCCGAGCGGTTCCCGGATACGGGGTCACCGATGACGACGACCAGGCGAGTATCGGCGTCGATGACGACCCAGAAGTTGGTGGTAGCGGTAGTCGAGCGGGGCGAGTTGGCGTGTCGTCAGGTTCGTGCGCCAGTACGCGGCGACCAGCAGATCATCAAGGCGCGTTCGTTCCTGCGACGGGTGTTTGTTACCAGCAGGTCGAGAGTGGCGCCAGTTGACAGTGGTTTCGTCGGCGAAGCGGGGGCGGGGGCAGGTACGAGGGCGTGGCCACCGGTCCTGTGGTCAGGCGTCGACGAGGCACCACACTTCGACGGCGACGGCGTAGGCCCCAGGACGAGACCTTTGCCCGGACGGCGATGGCTGATCAGCGGCAGCGCGTTCCACGCGTGCTTCCCGATCCGCACACCGGCTTGGCTGCGGTCAGGTAGCGAGTTGTGCCGGGTGGTGTCCTTGGCTGTCGTTGCCCCTCGTCAGCCAGCCCCATGAGCCTGGTAGAGGATTCCCGGACTCACCCGGTCAGGGGTATATCGCTGCGCGGCAGCGGGTGGCGGCAAGGACACTGCAAATGGCGTCACCTCTCCGTTCATACGGCCAGAGTGACCAGCGAAATGCGCAGCCGATACGATCCGCGCCGCGCCGCCTCCTCCGAAAGGTAGACCTGATGGCCATACCGCGAACAGCCCTCACCGCCGCCGCCCTCGTCCTGGCGGCAGCCTTCTCGCCGACCGTCACCGCAGAAGCTGCCGCGCCCGGCAACGACAGAGCAGTGGGTGACTGGTGCCTCACCAACAATCTGGGCACCGACGAAATCGTCAGCAAGCGCTGCAACTCCGACGACGGCGGACAGCACTGGGAGCACCACAACTACAACACGAACCGGATGACCGGCATGTGGCGCCTGGTGAAGGCGCCGGACTGGTGTCTCGCCAACGTGCTGGGCACCACCAAGATCCAGACCAAGAAGTGCAGTGAAGGCGACCGCGGACAGCAGTGGCACGGCCTGTCGGATCGCCACTCGAAGACCATGCCCATGATCCACTCCAATACGACGTGTCTGGCCAACAATCTGGGCTCCGCCAAAATCCTCACCAAGGGGTGCAACTACATCGACTCGTCACAACAGTGGAAGAAGCACAACGGCGACATGATCAGTTTGGACGTTTGAACGGGCGCCATGCCTCACGTAGGCGCACCCTCGCGACGTCGGGTGTGCCCAGCACGGCATGCCTGCCCCGCCGACGGGCCGGCGCATCCAGCGTCGGAGTGAATCTGGGCCGATGCGCTTTCGGAGCAGGCCGGGATGGCAGAGGGGGCCTTTCAGAATGCTCTGCGGGCGAGGTTCATGCTTGCGGCGCGGTCCTCCGCGGCGGCCCCGGACGGGCGGCACGGTGTCGATCAGCGGCAGAAGCTGGGTGACGTCGTTGCGGCGGCTGCCGGTGAGCGCGACCCGCAGCAGAGTGCCGCCACTGTCGGTCAGCACGTCGCTCGTACCGCACGGTGAGGCGGCGGTAGACGCAGACACAGCAGATCGCCCTCTCGGTCATCCAGCGGTGTCGGCCGAGGCACTCGCCGGACTCGGTGGGCCGCAGCCGGATCGAGCCGTACGCCGAGGACGGCGACCGTCGTGCGGACCGGGTCCTGTGGGGGCCGGTTCTGTAGCGGTTCCAGCCCCGTATGGAACAGCTCTTCGCCCACATCGACGCACTGGCCGTACGACACGGCGCGGTCGTGGTGGACCTCTTCTCCTCCCGTCCGCTGGCCGCCCCGGATGTGGGCCGAGGACCGGCTCCACCCGAACAAGGCGGGGTACGAGCGGGTGGCCGAGGCCGTCTGGCAGGCGCTCGGCTTCCCCGCCGACTCCGACCGGGACGCGCCGCTGCCCACCGAAGCGCCCCGACCTGCTGCCGCACACGAACTGGTCGGGCCCCAAGCAGCTTGTGGCGATCAGCGCTACCAGGGAGAGGTGCCGGCCGTGGGTGTCGTCGTAGACGGGGATCTCTGAGGTGGCTTCCTCTTCGGTGATCTGGCACATGATGTCGGGTATCTGCCGAAACCCGGCGGCCATCCGATTCCGGACTTCCGGAGTGAGTGGGGTGTCGGACAACGCGGTGGCCGCTTCCAGGAAGCGTGTGACCGCCTGCTGGGTCCGACGGGAACGGGGAGATTCTCCGGCCCGGTGCGCGGCGAGGAGTTCCTCCTTCAGCGGGGCACCGCTCACGTGCATGAAGTCTTGAAACGGCGCAGTCGCCTGGGCTCGGGTCCCCGGTGGACATCCAGGTTCTCGCCCACGTCGTGCCAGAAGTCGTCGATAATGTGTTCCCGTTCCTCGTCGGTCATTGAGACGAGCTTGTGCATCAGGTCGGCCTGAGCGGTCGTGCCACCCTGTTTGATCAGGGTCCTGAGCACCGCCCGTCTGGCCCGCAGGGTGCGCTCCTGGCGTTCGACGACCTCCAGGTGCGTGGTAAGCAGGCCGTGCAGGGTCGTGCCGCCGTCCAGCAGGCGGCGGATCTCGCCCAGGTCGGTGTCCAGCTCGCGCAGGGTGCGGACGAGTTCCAGCCGGGCGATGGCGTCGATGTCGTACATCCGGTGGCCAGTCCCGTTCAGGCCCGTGGCTCGATGATCCCAACGTCGGAGTAGAACCGGACGGCACTCACGCTCAGACCGCTGCGACGCGCGGCGTCTCCGATGGGGTACAGCTCGTGGTCGTTCATGGGGGCCACTGTGGTATCTCAAGCCGCTTGAGACGCAACCCGAGACCCAACGGGGCTGACACCACGGGGGGGGAGCGGCTGGTCTTCGGTGCTGGTAAGGCGGTGTCACCCGCGCAAATAGCAGCATCCGTCGGCTCTACAGGCTGGCGCGCCGTTGCCGGGCCGCTCGCATCGGCCCGTGTTCTGGCCTCAGCGCCGTCAGCCACGGGTACGGCCACCGGAGGCGAAGGGCCGCCAGACTGTTTTCCGCGCCCGTCTTGGTGTTACGCGTACAAGGCGGCAACCACCGCGCGAAGGTACGCACCGAACCTGGAGGCCAGCCATGACCACTGCGGTCAAGGACATGCTCGACACCTACCCCGCCGACCTCGGCGGCGTGGACCGCGAGAAACTCGTCCGCTGTATCGAGGAGTGCATCGCCTGCGCACAGGCGTGCACCGCCTGCGCGGACGCCTGCCTGTCCGAGAAGACGGTGGGCGAACTGACCAAATGCATCCGCACCGATGCCGACTGCGCCGACATCTGCAACGCCACCGCCGCCGTGCTCTCCCGTCACACCGGTTACGACGCGAACATCACCCGCGCGGTCCTCCAGGCGTGCGCGACGGCCTGCAAAGCCTGCGCCGACGAGTGCGAACGCCACGCCGGACAGCACGACCACTGCCGTGTGTGCGCCGAAGCCTGCCGCCGCTGCGAACAGGCCTGCAACGACCTCATCACCTCCCTGGACTGACCACGCCGACCGCCCGCAGCGACCCAGGGCCCGGCGACCGCGCCTCGCACCTCATGAACAACTCGGCACCGCCGTGCCCCGCTGCGACAGCCGGCTCCGCCCCGCCGTCGACACAACGCCACGCCCGACGGCGGGTTCCGGCTCCCGCCTGGCCGCCGGGATCATCTTCGACCAGGGCGGTCGCCGCCACCCACGCCGTCCTGACAGGCCGCTCCCTCATCCTGTCGCCAGACTCGGAGTACGCGGACATGCCACAAAGAGGCGCTGTCGTCAGGCAGCCGGCAGGACAGGCCGACCACGGCCGAATGGCTGGCGCTGGCACGGTCGGCAAGGCTCCGAGAGCGGTCCAGGAGGAGATCGACGGTGTGCCGGGAGTGCTCGGCGGTGATGTCGTCGGCCCCGGTGAGCCCGGCGGTGTGGGCGGCCAGAAACACCGGGACGCACTCGATGGCGTCGCGTACGTACCCGGTGGCAGCGACGCCGTCGGTCAGGCTGCCGGCGCGAAGGCCGTGATGGCGCCGACGAGGTCGGCCGGGGCTTCCAACGGGATCAGGTGACCGGTGTGCGGGATCACCATGAAGTCGGCTTGGGAGAGATAAGGCACCAGGTGGTGACGGAGCACGTCGGCGGGCTCGACCTGATCGTTCTCTCCGGCGACCACGAGGGCGGGAACGCTGACCATGCGCGTGTGCTCGGTGATGTCCTGCGCGATGCCGCGCAGCGGCCACTCGGTGCGGGCGGCTTCGGTCACGGTTCGCGAATCGGTCACGATCTGTGCCTTGACCGGAGCGGGCAGCTCGGTCGCGGTGAGGATGTGATCCCGCGCCCCGGCTACGGATTCGGTGGAGTCGTAGGCGTGGGAGAGGGCTTCCTGGTACTCGGGGGTGATCTGTGCGGCGGGCTTCGCCGGGCCGGAGCCGACGAGGACGATGCCGCGCAGGCCGGCGGGCCGGGTGGCCGCGACCAGTTGTGCGACCTTGCCTCCCATCGAATGCCCCACCAGGACATAGTCGATGACCCCCGCGTCGGCGAGCACGGCGAGCGTGTCGTCGGCGAGCTGACCGAGCATGTAGGGGCCGGGCAGAGCGCTCGACCGGCTCCACCCGCGGAAGTCGACTGTGAGCACGGCACGGCCGGCGAGGCGGTCGACGACGAAATCCCAGGTGCGGGCGGAACCGCCCCAGTAGTGCAGGAACACCAGGGTCAGCCCGATCCCGGGCCGGTGGTCGTAAGTGGGCAGAAGCGTCTGCTGCGGCGTGTTCATGTTGGTTCTTCCGGTCAGCGTTATGGGCGATTTCCCTGTGGGTTCATTGGAACTTCCGCACCCAGGCGGGGCATCGGCGTGACTGGTCGCCCGATGGTGGAAACTGGACACGTGCGTGTGATCCGGCAGATGACCTACCAGCCCGCGGGGCGCCGCGCCGCCGCGGTCGAGACAATGACGTTCGAGCGCCTGCGCGAGCTGAACGACGGCGGCACGCAGCGCGCCGACTTCCATGTCCTCGCCGTCGTCGACACCGGACACGGCTCGGTCACGGTGGATTTCCTCCACCACCCGCTCAAGGAGCAGTCCGCGGTATGGATCCCACCCGGCGCGGTACACCAGTGGGACGACATCGCCGGTGTGGCGGGACACCTCGTGCTGTTCGTGCCGACCGCGCCCGTCACCCACGCCACCCGGGAACTCGTTGCCTCCCCGGACCTCGTCGCGCACTGGAGTATCCCCAACGCCGACTGGCCCTTCATCGACGCGGCGCGAGACCATCTCCTCCTCGAAGCGTCCGCTCCACCCGAGAACTTCTCGACGGGGCTGCCCCAGATCCTGCTCTCCGCACTCATCGCCCGGCTGCGGCCACCCCACTCCGAAGCACGGTCCCGCCACCCGCTGTTCCTGACGTTCCGCTCCAGCGTCGAAGCGCACTTCCGGGAACACCACGACGCCGGCTACTACGCCCGTGCTCTGGGGTACGCGCCCCGCGCCCTCTCACGAGCGGTGCAGCAGGCCACCGGCCGCACCGCGAAGGCGTACATCGTCGACCGGATCGTCCTGGAAGCCAAACGACTCCTCGCGCACGACCGCCTCACCGCGGCTCGCTGCGCCGCCACGCTCGGCTTTCCCGACGCATCCAACTTCTCGGTGTTCTTCCGAAAGGCGACAGGCATGCGCCCGGGTGCGTGGCAGGCGGCGGTAGCCGTCGAGTAGAAGGTGCACTCGCCTCGCTGCTTCGGCGCCACCGTGTCTGTCTGCGCGGCCTCTTAGACTTAGCTACTCCTAACGCAACGTGGGGCGCAGGCGTCGCCGGCAGATGAGTGAGCAGGCAGGCGGAGCGGCCAGCCTCCGGGCCGTCATTGGCGTCCGGGTCAAGCAGGTGCGATATACCGTCCCGGCCGGCGCGCACGGGAGTGCGGAGCGTCGCGCGGTCCTCGGCGCCAGGTGTTCATGAGCCGTCGGCGCTCAGCCGGACTCTCCGTCCCGCACGCCATCCCGGAAGGTGGGCCACTCCGTCGGTGTGAACCGCAGGTCACTCTTCGTGGCTGTTCTTCTTCCATGAAGCGCCGCTCGCGTCCAGCTGTACAGCTTCTCCTTCTGCCTTTCCTCCTCATCCCTTTTCAGGTCGCACTCGCATAGGCCAAACGGGTGGTGACGGCGGCTGAAGTTCATCGGGGAGAAGGCGCGGGCAATTGCCTACTGCGGCTCGGTCGCGATCTGGATCAGGTTGCCGCAGGTGTCGTCGAAGACGGCGGTGGTAACGGGGCCCATCTCCAGGGGCTCCTGGGTGAAGTGGACGCCGAGGCTGCGCAGGCGCTCGTACTCCGCTTTCACATCGTCGACGGCGAACTGGGCGAGCGGGATGCCGTCCTTGACGAGCGTGTCACGGTAGGTCTTGACGGCCGGGTGGCTGGCGGGCTCAAGGAGGAGTTCGGTGCCGCCGGGCTCGTCGGGCGAGACGACGGTCAGCCACCGGTCCTTCTCGCCCACGGGGACGTCGTGCTTCTTCACGAAGCCGAGGAGCTCGGTGTAGAAGTGCTCGGCCTTGGCTTGGTCGTCGACGAAGACGCTGGTCAGGTGGATTTTCATGGGGTGCTCTCCTCTGGTCCGGAGGTGTCGGGCACGAGCCATCGCTCGGTGATCTGCCGCAGGGGGACTGTGTTCAGGTCGTGGAACTTGTAGCGGCCCTCCCGCCTGGTCTCGACGAGCCCGGCGGTCTCCAGCACGGCGAGGTGCTGGGAGACCGCCTGGCGCGTGATGCCGAGCTGGTGCTTCATGCTCAGCCGCGAGCAGATCTCGAACAGTGTCTGTCCGGACTTCTCTGCGAGCTCGTCGAGGATGGTACGGCGAGTGGGGTCGGCCAAGGCTTTGAAAAGGTCGGCGGCCACGACCACAACATAGGCAAACATTCACTTGCCTATCAAGTCGAGGTGCGTCGCGCCCCGAGTCGGCCCACCACTCAGCTGCTTCCACGAGCACAGGGCACCCGCCCTGCGCAACGCTATCGGGCGCGAGAGCCGTGAGTTTCCGTTGCTTCCCGGCAGCCGGTGGCCTACGGTCCCGATCATGCTGCCTCCGGTAGAAACGGACGAAGAGTGGGACGCGGTCCTCTCCGACGAGACGGTGATGCGCCCCGGTGCGGAGGACCTCTGTGCACGCCTCGGTCTCGCCGACGCACCGCTGACTCGTTTCCCGGACGGGTCGCAGCCGGTCTACGCGGTGGGCGACGAGCACGTGCTCAAGCTGTTCCCCGGAGCCGCCGCCCAAGACGGCGTTGCCGAAGGTCGTGTCCTCATCCACGTCCAGGGACGGCTGCCGGTACCGACACCACAGGTACGCGGCTTCGGCCCGTACGAGAACGGCTGGCAGTACGTCCTGATGTCCCGGCTCCGCGGCGAGAGCCTCGCCCGTGCCTGGGACCACGTGCCGCCGGGCCACCGTGAACGGCTCGTCACCGAGATCGGTGAAACCCTGGCCGTGCTGCACTCACTCGACCCCGATCCCCTCGGGGACGTCCTCGGCCCCGGAGACTGGGGCGCCTTCCTGGAGCGCCAAGGTGCCGATACCGTGGCGCAGCAGCGCGCCCACGGACTGTCGGCCGCCTGGCTGGAGCAGATACCGGACTTCCTCGCCTCGGTCCCGCTGCCGAGCGACCCGCGCCCTTCCCTGCTGCACACCGAGGTCATGCGGCAGCACTTCCTGATCGATCCCGACGGATGGCGGCTGACCGGGCTCTTCGACTTCGAACCGGCCATGATCGGTGACCGCGCATACGACTTCGTAGGCGTCGGCCTGTTCGTCACCCGGGGGGATCCGGATCTGCTGGCCCGTCTCGCCGGGGCGTACGGCCGCACCTTCGAGCCGTCCGAACTACTCGCGTACACGTTGCTACACGTGTACAGCAACCTCCCTTGGTACATGCGCGAACTACGCGCACCTGCCGAAGGAACGCTGCTTTCGCTCGCAGAGGCATGGTTCGGCACGGCGTTCTGAACTGCCCGTGTCTGACACCGGCGAGGCCGAGCTGCTGGGCGTGCTGTGCCGCTGGTGGCTGCGGGTTCGCCTGTACGCCGACCCGCTGCCGGACGACGCCCGTACGGACATCGAGGCCGGGACCGCTCCCGGGCCGGCGCCGCGCTGCGCCAGGCCGCCGCCGACCGCGAAGCGAGCTCCGGTGAGTGATCATCCCCATACCGGAAACGGTCCGATACCGGCACCGGAGCAAAAAAGGCGCTACCTCGGCGACGAGAGTGAACAACGAATGCGGCAAACGCGCCAGTGGCCTCTCCGCGGAACAAAACTCCGCGGAAGAGAGGAGGGTGGAGCCAGGGACCGGCTCTGGTCCCCCGGGATCGGAGGTGTTCTCTTGGGCGTCTCATACGACCGGCTACAGAACATCGAAGCCATCGTGCAGGCCGTTCACGACGGCCACGACTGGCGCATCGGCGTTCTGCTCGACCGGTTCGTATCCCACGCCGACCTCCCCGCGCTGCTGGCCCTGAGAGAGGCCCTGGAAGACGGGCTGTCGAACCGGCCTCGCCCCGGATGAGCGGCAGCACCCGGAAAATGTGCTCGGTCCTCCGCAGGAGGGGGACCGAGCACTCTCGCACCCGGCTCGGTCCCGGCCTGTCCACCTTGTCGCAGGCCAAGGCCGGCTCCGCTCCTCAAGCGGGAAAGATTCCGGCGGCGGCGAAGATCTCCTCGGCCGATGCGCTGTTGCCGTCCTGGACAGCCATGGCCATGGCTGCGCGTGCGGCGGACGCGTCGGCCTGTGGTGGGAGCATCAGAAAGGAGAAGATGTCCTGCCGCCCGCGGGTGACGAGCATCGTGCCGTCGCCGACCTCGGACCAGTCGATACGGATCAGGTGACCGTCGACGACCAAGTGGTGCGGGTGCGCGTCCCAGGCACTCGCATCCAGTCCGAGACGTGCGAGGGAACCCAGCCGCTCGGTCAGCACGCGCATCAAGCCGGGCAGTTCGGTTTCGAGATCCCGGGATCTCGGCCACCACGCGCCGTCGAAGGTCCCGTCGCGGCGAGGAGTCGTCTCCATCCTCAGTACGGCCACCCCTGGGCCCGCCTGATGGGCTCGGGCGCCGTCCGGCAACATCACGGGCAGCAGAGGATCAACGGTCATGGCGCACCGTCCGCGCTTGAGTGCGGCAGCAGTTGCTGAGGCGTCCATGGCCGGAAGGCCCGTTTGCCGATCACCGGCGGACCGAGAGTGTTCGTGGTCATCACGCGACCTCGCCCGGGGCGGCCCCGGTGTGGTGCTTCGCCGAGAACGACACGGGCAACGGAGCCCGCGTACGAGGAGCCCTCGGTGTCACCAGCCTACTCTTGAACCACCGATTCCCTGGTCAGCTCGCTGCCCAGGGAACCAGCCGTCGGCAGTCGTGGTCGGCACTGCCCGGGAGAGTACGCTGGTGGTACCGAGAGCATTTCCTGACCGGCTTCCTTGCCGGTATCTCTCTCGGTTCCAAGCACCGGGCCGGGCACGCCAGGTCCGGGGACGGGTCGACACCATGACGGTGATCACCGAACGACCCCCGCCGGCCGCGCCGGACGTCAGCCCTTCCGGCCATCCGCCGGTCCGGCTCTCTCTCAAGCCCTCGGGCTCGCAGACCGGGTTGCTCGACGGCGCCTGGTGGCCACGCTCGCGTGACCTCGCACGTGAGCTTCCCGCCCTCACCGAACGGCTGGAACCGCTGTGGGGCCGCATCACGCGCATCACGGTCAACCCGACGCACTGGCCGGTCGTGCCACGCGCTATCCCTACCAACGGCCGTGTGATCAAGGTGGGTTGGTTCGCCGACGAGCAGGACCCGCATCAACTCCTGTTGCTCTCCTACCGCGTAGGGCGCTGGGACCTGCTGATCGTCCCTCCGGAGACCGGCGCGGCCGCCGCAGCACGGCTCATGGACGCCGCTTCGGATCCGCACACCGCCCGAACGGGCAGCGAACTCATGGGGGCCGAGTCGGCCCGTCACCTCGCGGCCGAGGCGGACACGCCGGGCCGCACCGAGACATGGGAAGCGGAGGGCGGCGCCACCGCCGCACCCGCTTCCACGCTCGACGGGAGGTGACGCGGCCATGGGCACCGGCCTCACCGTCACCGTCATACTCGCGATGATCGCTCTGGGAGCATTCGTGATCCATCTTCTGAACGCCCAGCACGACGAACGGATCGCGCTGCACCGATACAGCCGCCGCCTTCCGGACCGCCACGCTTCCCGCAGCCCGGCCCGTCCGCAGCCGGTCACCGCCGCCCCTCCCCCCGTTCACACCCGCCGGGACCACAGGGACGGAGGCCGCGGACGCCTGCGCCCGCGGCGCAGGACCACCGGCTCCTTCAAGGGCCGGAGGTCCTGACAGGGAGAACAGCGCGCCGCGGCGGGCCTGTGACCGGGCCTGCCGTGCCGTTCGCGCACGGCCCGGCCGGGCCCACGGCTCGTGCGCTGTCGTGCCCTCGACCGCTTCCCCGGCCTTGACCGCCCCGTTACCGCCGTACCCGAACTCCTCTCGGCCGTACGGATTTCGATGCCTCTCCCCGCTCCCGGACCGCTGGGCCCGGGGCTACCCTCACATCAGGACGTCGACGTTCCAGACCCCGACGGCGCGTTGCTGCTGAGCGCACATACCTGCCGGGACCTCGGCCCGAACCGCCCTGTCCCGGCCCGGTCGCCCGGAACCGGAGGCGCCATGTCCCTGCCCGACCTGAACGTTTACCGGCACGACAAGCGAAGCCGTACGCTGATCACTTTGGCCGGTGAGATCGACTTGGCGACGGCACCTTTGGTCAGCGCGTCCCTGCGGGAGTGCCTGTACGGCGGGATGCGCGTCATCGACGTCGACCTGACTGCCGTCACCTTCTGTGACGTGAGCGGCCTCAACGCCTTCCTGCACGCCGCCGCGCAGGCCACGCGGAAAGGCGGAATCCTGCGACTGCACTACCCGCCGCTCGCTCTGCTACGCATCCTCTCGCACAGTGACTCCGCCCTGCTGCTGAGCGGCGTTCCCGCGAGTCACCGCGAGAGCGCGCCGGCACCATGGCCCGCTCCCCTTTCGGCAGGCGCACCGTGACGGGCACCGGCCCCGGGCCAGGCCAGGAGCGGCCCGCCCCGGAGGCGGTCCGCCTGCGCCGCCTGCACCGCTGGCAGGCCGAGGCACTCCGGGAGGACCTGGCGGACCTGTACGTGGAGTCTGCGGAGGCCGCGTCCGGCGAGACCTACCGCCGTAGGGAGGATTTCCTTCGCCGCCTCGCGGACTCCGTGCGGCGCCCGGGCTTTTCCCTACTGGTCGCCGAGACGCCCACCCTGGCAGGCTGCGCCTTCGGCTTCCCCGTCGCACGCGACGGGGCTTGGTGGACCGGCTTCGAGGGCGGTCTCCCCCGGTCCGTCGAGCAGTTGACCTCCTCCGGGCACACCTTCGCCGTCACGGAGATCGTGGTCCACCCGCACGAACACGCTTCCGGCCTCGCCCGGCGGCTGCAAACACAGCTGCTTGCGGACAACCACGCCTCGCTCGGCGCGACTTTGGTGGATCAGGCCGACCACGCCGCCCACAGTGCCTTTCGGGCGTGGGGTTGGCAGGACATCGGGCAGGTCCGCAGGCCGTCCGGCCCCGCGGCGCTGCGAGCACTGGTGCTCCCCCTGGGGGAGCGCCACGGCCTCGCGCACGACGCCCGTACGCAGCGTCCCGAGTAACCCGGAGCGAGGTGGGCGCATGCCGGACGACGAACAGGGCGGGGAGCCCGGAGCCGCCTCCGAGGGCAGCCGGGAACGGGAAGCGCGACGTATCGCGGCGGTACGCCGTTACGACATCCTGGGTATCCCGCCGGACGGGGCGTTCGACCGGATCGCCGCGCTGGCCGGACGTCTCTTCGACGCCCCGATGGCGACGGTGACGATTGTCGACTCCGACCGGGTCTGGTTCAAGGCCGCCTATGGGCTGGAAGGCGCTACCCAGACCGGCCGGGAGGCATGCCTGAGCACCTCGGCGATCCTCTCCGACACTCCCCTGGTCATCCCCGACACCCATCGCGATGCCCTGACCCGCGCGCACCCGATGGTGGCCGGCCCGGCCGGCATCCGCTTCTATGCCGCCGCACCGATCACCACTCCCGACGGCCACCGGCTCGGCGCCGTCGACGTCCTGGACACCCGGCCCCGCCGGATCAGACCCGAGCAGGCCGCCGCGCTGACCGACCTGGCCACGCTGGTCATGGACCAACTGGAACTGCGGCTGTCCGCGCTGCGCATGCTGCGCAGGGAACGCGAACTGCTGGAGGTCGCACGCGCGGCACGCGACCGGGCCGAGCAGGACCAGGCCCGGACCGCCGCATTCGCCGCTGCCCTGCAGAGTTCCCTGCTGCCGCCGGCCCTCCCCCACGTGCCGGGCCTCCAGGCAGCCTGCCACTACACGACTGCCTCCATCCACGACATCGGCGGCGACTTCTACGACATCTTCCCCCTCGGCACCGACCGGTGGGCCTTCTGCCTCGGTGACGTGAGCGGCAGAGGTACGACGGCGGCCGCGCTCACCTCCATGATCCGCCACAACCTCCGCTGCACAGCGCTGCTGGAGCCCGACCCTCACACCGTGCTGGAGACGCTCAACTCGGCCCTGCTGGCGGACCCGGCCGCCGACGTCCACCTGTGCACCCTGATCTTCGGCACCTTTGTCCCCGACCCCGCCGGCGGGTTCGTCATCACCCTGGCCGGTGGCGGCCACCCTCCCGCGTACCACCTGCGTCCGGCCCGCCGGGGGCTGCGCGCCCGTGCCGAGCCGATGCACTTGTCCGGCGGCATGCTTCTCGGTGTACTCGCCGAAGCCCCGATCGCCTCCCGAACCTTTCGCCTGGCACCGGGCGAGGCACTCCTGCTCCACAGCGACGGCCTCACCGCCTCGCGCACCTCCCACGGCGCCGAATTCGACGAGAAAAGCCTGGCGGCACACCTCACCCACCACGCGGCCACCAGTACGGCACCCCATGCAGCCGCCATCATCGAAGACCTCACCGCCCTGCTGGCCACCTTCCCCGTCGGCCCGGCGGACGACGTGGCCCTTCTCGCGCTCAGCGCCACCCTCCCGGGGGCCGACGGAACCGCCGCCGGCGCGTCGGGCACCACCCACACCAGCGGCCCCCGCCCACAGGACCGCGCATGATCTCGCCACCGGACGAGGCCGCGGTCCATCTCCCGCAACCCACAACCACCGAAGCGACAGTCGCCACACCACGAGACGAGGACCACCATGAACATGGGACAAGCCATCAGGAACACAGCACAGACAGCCAAAGGCAGGATCAAGGAGGCCATCGGCCGAACCACCCATGACAGGCAGACACAGCGCGAAGGCAGGGCGGACCGCTCGATGGGGAACCTGAAGCAAGCCGCCGCCAAGGCCAGGAAGGCATTCAAGCGCTGACCGGTGGGTGCGGTGAGGCCCCGAAAAATCGCTCCCGCGCCGCGATCACGTTGTCGCGCGCATCGGCGGGTGCAGCGGAAGGCGGAACTCATTCTCCTTGCGGCGGGAGGAGAGTACGCCCAACGCCCAGAGCCACCAGGCTCATGCAGCGCTTCCCCGCTGGTCGCCCTGCGCCTGATCGGCGTGCTTCCGGACGCGCGCCTCGTACCGGCGTACGCGCTCGGTCAGGGACAGTGGGGTCTCGTCCAGGCCGTTGGCGGACCCGCTGGCCAGCCGGGCACACACGCCCCGGCAGGCCAGCGTGGGCCCATCAGCGCTGCGGGAGACCACCAGGGCGTCCGCGGTCGGTGCGCTCCGGTAGTCGATGCCGCAGATAACGCAGGTCAGACCGAAGAGCATCTCTTCGGTCGGTGCCGAGCGGCTGTTGCAGCGGCTGTAGATGGAGGATTGTGAATACATCGGTCCCACGTCCTCGGGAGCCGACGGGCCCCCAGGCTTGTCGTTCGCCGAGAGCGACACCGAAAGGAATGACGGCATACGAGATACGCCCGGTACTGCCACCGTACTCCGGTACACGACCGGCGCCTCGCCACCCGCTCCGACCGGCAGGTCCGGCCGGAGCGGTCGATGACGCCGGCGCCCGGTCACCGCGCGCCGCGTGGCTCACTTGCGGCAGTGGTCGAGGCGGGCGGGGATGGGCCAGCGGACGTCGGTGGCCCAGCCGAGGCGTTCGAAGAGGCGGATGACGGCGGCGGTCGGGTCGAGCTGGCCGCGGTCGACGCCGTGGCGGGCGCAGGTGGGGTCGGCGTGGTGGAGGTTGTGCCAGCTCTCGCCGAAGGAGATCAGGGCCAGTGGCCACAGATTGGTGGCGCGGTCGTGGCGGCGGGTACGGAACGGGCGGCTGCCCACCATGTGGCACAGCGAGTTCACGCTCCACGTCACGTGCTGGAGCAGGGCGACGCGTACCAGCCCGGCCCACAGCAGTGCCGTGAGCGCGCCGTTCAGGGTGCCGCCGACGGCCCAGCCGATGGCGAACGGCAGCGCGAGGCTGAGGACGCACAGAGCGGGAAAGGCG
This sequence comes from Streptomyces sp. NPDC017529, assembly GCF_044329785.1. NCBI lineage: Bacteria > Bacillati > Actinomycetota > Actinomycetes > Kitasatosporales > Streptomycetaceae > Streptomyces > Streptomyces sp. NPDC017529. The sequence goes on along the minus strand of NZ_JBIRJY010000029.1, from coordinate 1,644 downwards.
CGGGAGACGGTACGCAGCCCGCGGTCGGCGAGCAGGTCGGGAGCGTAGCGTTCGGCGGGGGCCGAGACGCTGGTTTCGCGGTGGAAGAGCCAGCCGACGTGGGCGTGGGCCAGGCCGCGGAGTTGCCCGCGCAGGCTGGTGCCGTAGCGGAACGGTGAGTGGGGATCGCCGGGGCGGTCGGTGAAGGCGTGGTGGCGCCGGTGGGTGGCGACCCAGCCGATGACGTCACCCTGGAAGCTCATCGAGCCGGCCACCCCCAAAGCCAGGCGCAGCGGCCGGGTGGCGGTGAAGCTGCGGTGGGTCAGGCCCCGGTGGAATCCGGCGGTGACGCCCAGGCCGGTGACGACGTAGAAGGTGAGGGCGATGAGGATGTCGGCCGGGCCGAGCAGTCGTCCCCACAGCAGCCATCCGGCCAGGACCACGGCCAGCAGGGGAAACGCCACGATGGTCCCCGTCAGAACCATCTGGAGGCGTTGGGCGCCGGTACGGGGAGCGGGATGCCCGGGGGACGGGAAGGGGGAGGTCCCGTCATAGGCGGGTGGGCTCCCGGGCCGTTCGGGTGGTGCCTGGGGTGCGGTGGTCGTGGTCATGCGTGGCTCCTCGGCCTGGTCGGAGGGTTCCGGTGCGGCCGGGGGCTCGGGCCTGCGAGACAGGGGGTTTCAGAATGGCGGGAGGAGACGTCCTGCGCCGCCGCGGGGCCTTCAGTCGACCGTGGTGTGCGTGCCGTGGCCCGCTGCGCCGAATTGCCGTCCGCCTCCCCCGCCTGTGCGGGAGGCGTTGGCCATGAGGCGGCCGGCCCGCTCCGCCGGGGTGTCGGGCGGTATGACGAGCAGGTCACATCGTCCGGTGCCGAGGGAGAGCAGGCATACGGTGTGCCGGTGCCCCATGCCGATGGACCGGCTGATGTGGATCACCCGACGGCCGAGCACCAGGCGGTGGGGGCCGGTGTTCCACATCAAGTTGTCGACGGTGACCCGGGTGATACGGCCCCAGCGGGGGGCCAACGCATCCAGCAGGGGCGGAAGTTCGGTGGCGAGGTGGCGGGTGCGCGGCCACCACGCGCCGTCGATGCGGTGCAAGCCGGTGCCCTGGGGGAGGAGAGCGAACCGGGCGGGAAGGGACCGTTGAGGGGCGGTCGGGGGCACGCCGGTGGTGGTCATGGGGTCAGCCTGTCTCCGGACGGTTCGTCCGGGGTGGTGGGTGCGGTCCGCCGCGGGACGGCGTTCGCGAGTTCGTCGTGGTGGGGCCGGCCGGCGACCGGCCACGGTCGTGGCGGCTCCACGGCACCGGAAGTGCGGGTGGTGTCGACCGTGAGGTGGAGCCTGGTACCGCCGTCGGGCGCTTCGGCGGGATAACTGCGCTGCTCGGCGGCGGCATAGTGGTCGCGCAGCGTCTGGGCGACGAGACGGGCCGCTTCGGGTGACGCCGCCACGATGCGGACCTCGGCGTGGCCCGGCCCGGGCGACGGCTCCTCGGCCGCCGTGGCGGCCGTCGGCCGTGGGGTGGTGCGCTCGGGGCGGTCGGACAGCGGGCGTCGATATGTCATGAGTGTCCTACCTTTCAAGCGTGGTTGCTCTGGTCATTCGTAAGATCGGAGGGCCCAGGGGCTCTGGGCATGGCTGTCATGGTTTCGACCCAGTTGAT
>NZ_JBIRJY010000028.1:0-66827 GCF_044329785.1 Streptomyces sp. NPDC017529 | reverse complement strand
GTACTGCAGGGGGGACCCTGTGGGAGAGTAGGACGCCGCCGAACAAATTGTGAGTGGGAAGCCCCGCACCGTATGGTGCGGGGCTTTCCGCGTTTGAGGAAGAATCCGGGGAAGCAGCGGCCGACCGGTCCGCCCGCTGACCGTTTTTTGGGTGGTTGTCCGGCGGTATCCGGACAGGGGCCCCGCGGTGTGGCGGACTGTAGTGGCCAGGTAAGGTCAGGGGGCATCGTCGGTACGTTCCCCACAGGAGGCCCCCGGGTGGAGGTCCAGGAGACGCGCGTCCAGACGGATCGTGTCCTCACCATCCCGAACATTCTGAGCATGGCTCGTCTCGTCGGCGTGCCGGTGTTCTTGTGGCTGATCCTGTGGAAGGAGTTCGGCGGCCCGGACACCAAGTACTGGGCGCTGCTCGTACTGGCGCTGAGCGGCGTCAGCGACTACCTCGACGGCAAGCTGGCCCGCCGCTGGAACCAGATCAGCAGCCTCGGCCGGATCCTCGACCCCGCCGCCGACCGGCTGTACATCCTCTCCACCCTCGTCGGCCTGACCTGGCGCGGAATCCTTCCGCTGTGGGTCACCGCGGCCCTGCTGGCACGCGAACTCATGCTGCTGATCGCGGTCGCCGCCCTCGCCCGGCACAAGTACGGCCCTCCCCAGGTGAACTTCCTGGGGAAGGCGGCTACATTCAACTTGATGTACGCGTTCCCGTTGCTGCTGCTCAGCGACGGAGAGGGTTGGCTCCACACGCTCGCTGCTATTTTCGGATGGGCGTTCGCCGGATGGGGTACAGCCCTCTACTGGTGGGCAGGGATCCTCTATGTGGTCCAGGTCCGCCGGCTCATCAAGGCGGACGCCAAGGCCGACTGAACTCGCCGCACCGGTACCCGGCCGAGACCGGGTGCCGAGAGTGGAGAACGGTAAGTCTTCCGGACGGGTGAAGTCGGCAAGACCGTCGTCTCTTTAGAGGAGGACGCTTCCGACATGAAGGCCGTTGTGATGGCCGGTGGCGAAGGCACCCGCCTTCGTCCCATGACGTCGAGTATGCCCAAGCCGCTGCTGCCGGTGGCCAACCGGCCGATCATGGAGCACGTACTGCGGCTGCTGAAGCGGCATGGACTCAGTGAGACCGTAGTGACCGTGCAATTCCTGGCGTCACTCGTCCGGAACTACTTCGGTGACGGCGAAGAGCTCGATATGGAGCTCACCTACGCCAATGAGGAAAAGCCGCTGGGGACGGCCGGCAGTGTGAAGAACGCCGAGGAGGCGCTTCGCGACGACGCTTTCCTGGTGATCTCCGGCGACGCGCTCACCGACTTCGATCTCACCGACCTGATTCGTTTCCACAAGGAGAAGGGCGCGCTCGTCACCGTCTGCCTCACGAGGGTCCCCAATCCTCTGGAATTCGGTATCACGATCGTCGACGAAGAAGGCAAGGTCGAGCGTTTCCTGGAGAAGCCGACCTGGGGCCAGGTCTTCTCCGACACGGTGAACACGGGCATCTACGTCATGGAGCCCGAGGTCTTCGACTACGTGGAGCCCGACGTCCCGGTGGACTGGTCGGGTGATGTCTTCCCGCAGCTGATGAAGGAGGGCAAGCCGGTTTACGGCTATGTCGCCGAGGGCTACTGGGAAGACGTCGGTACGCACGAGAGCTATGTGAAGGCCCAGGCCGACGTCCTCGAAGGCAAGGTCGACGTGGACATCGACGGCTTCGAGATCTCTCCGGGCGTCTGGGTCGCCGAGGGCGCCGAGGTGCATCCGGACGCGGTGCTGCGCGGGCCGCTGTACATCGGCGACTACGCCAAGATCGAGGCTGGCGCGGAGCTGCGCGAGCACACCATCGTCGGGTCGAACGTCGTCGTCAAGAGCGGCGCCTTCCTGCACAAGGCCGTGGTGCACGACAACGTGTACATCGGGCAGCAGAGCAACCTGCGCGGCTGTGTGATCGGCAAGAACACCGACATCATGCGGGCGGCGCGGATCGAGGACGGAGCCGTCATCGGCGACGAGTGTCTCGTCGGTGAGGAATCGATTGTCCAGGGCAATGTCCGGGTCTACCCGTTCAAGACCATCGAGGCCGGCGCCTTCGTCAACACCTCGGTGATCTGGGAGTCGCGCGGCCAAGCGCACCTGTTCGGCGCGCGGGGCGTGTCCGGCATCCTGAACGTCGAGATCACGCCCGAGGTGGCGGTACGGCTCGCCGGCGCGTACGCCACGACCCTGAAGAAGGGCTCCACCGTCACCACGGCCCGTGACCACTCCCGCGGCGCGCGGGCGCTGAAGCGCGCGATGATCTCCGCCCTCCAGGCCAGCGCCATCGACGTACGGGACCTGGAGAACGTGCCGCTGCCGGTCGCCCGCCAGCAGACGGCCCGGGGCAGTGCCGGCGGCATCATGGTCCGTACGACACCGGGCGTGCCGGACTCCGTCGACATCATGTTCCTCGACGAGCGGGGGGCCGACCTCTCGCTCGCGGGCCAGCGCAAGCTGGACCGGGTCTACGCGCGCCAGGAGTACCGCAGGGCCTTCCCCGGCGAGATAGGCGATCTGCACTTCCCCTCAAGCGTCTACGACTCGTACACCGGGTCGCTGCTCAGAGCCCTGGACACGGAGGGCGTCGGCGAGTCGGGCCTGAAGGTGGTCGTCGACGCCTCCAACGGCAGTGCCGGCCTGGTGCTGCCCAGCCTCCTGGGGCGGCTCGGCGTCGACTCGCTGACGATCAACCCCGGTCTCGACGAGTCCCGGCCGACGGAGACCGCCGACGCCCGGCGTTCCGGTCTGGTCCGCCTCGGGGAGATCGTGGCCTCGGCGCGGGCGGCCTTCGGGGTGCGTTTCGACCCGGTCGGCGAGCGGCTGTCGCTGGTGGACGAGCGTGGCCGGATCATCGAGGACGACCGGGCGCTGCTGGTCATGCTCGACCTGGTGGCCGCCGAGCGGCGCAGCGGGCGGGTGGCGCTGCCGGTGACCACGACCCGTATCGCGGAGCAGGTGGCCGCTTACCACGGGACGCAGGTGGAGTGGACGACCACCTCGCCCGACGACCTGACCCGGGTGGGCCGCGCGGACGACACCATCTTCGGCGGTGACGGCCGGGGCGGGTTCATCGTGCCGGAGTTCAGCAGCGTCTTCGACGGCGCGGCCGCGTTCGTACGCCTGATCGGGTTGGTGGCGCGTACGCAGCTCACGCTCAGCCAGATCGACGCGCGGATTCCGCGTGCCCATGTGCTCAAGCGCGACCTGGCGACGCCGTGGGCGGTCAAGGGCCTGGTCATGCGCCATGTGGTGGAGGCCGCGGGCGACCGGTCGGTGGACACGACCGACGGCGTACGGGTGGTGGAGGCCGACGGCCGCTGGGTGCTGGTGCTGCCGGACCCGGCGGAGGCCGTCACCCATCTGTGGGCGGAGGGGCCGGACGACGCCTCGGCGCAGCAGTTGCTGGACGAGTGGTCCGCGGTGGTGGACAGCGCGGGCCGCTGATCACCCGCCGGGCGTACCCGCGCCCGGACGAACCCGATGGTCCCACCGGCGCGCCGCGATTCGGCACGCCGGTGGGGCCATTGGGTGACTGCGGCGCCGACGTGCGACGATGTGCGGCATGTCGCAGCAGCGCCCCGATCGGAGCACCCCGCACCAGGCTTCGCGCCCCGATGCCTCGATGTCGCTGCTGACCAACGTCATGGACCACGCCCTGGACGACGGGTACGCGGAGGCGTCGGCGCGCAAGGCCGAGGCCGGGACGCGCGGCCTTCCCCGTACGCTGCGGGCGAAGTTGGGGCTGGCGGCGGGCCTGGTGCTCGCCGCGGTGGTGGTGACGGTCGGCGCCGCCCAGGCGCGGATATCGGCGCCCACCCTGGCCAAGGAGCGCGAAGAGCTCATCAACCGCATCGAGCACGGCACGGCCGACGCCGACGCGGTACAGAAGCGGGTCGACGCGCTCCGCGACGACGTGGGTGCCATGCAGCGCGAGGCGTTGAAGAAGCACGGCGGCGACAAGGCCGAGCTGCTGGCGCTGCTGGCCGGTGCGACGCAGGTGGCCGGGCCCGGGGTGAAGCTCGTCGTCGACGACGCCAAGTCGGCGCAGTCCGGTGGCGGCGGCCCGCGCGAGAGCAGCGGGTTCTCGGACACCGGGCGGCTGCGCGACCGTGATCTGCAGCGGGTCGTCAACGGCCTGTGGGCGTCCGGCGCCGAAGCCGTCTCCGTCAACGGGCAGCGGCTCACCTCCCTCTCGGCGATCAGAGCCGCGGGAGACGCCATACTGGTCGACAACAAGCCGCTGGTGCCGCCGTACACGGTGCTGGCGGTGGGGAACGGGCACAAGCTCAGTACCGCGTTCCAGGACAGTGCGGACGGTCAGTACCTGGACGTCCTGCGCAAGAACTACGGGATTCGTACGAAGATTTCCGCCGAGAACGAGGTCACGCTGCCGCCCGCGCCCAGTTTGATCGTACGTACAGCACAGCCGAAGGCCGGTGCCGCGGGCGGCGCCGACACAGGGAAGGGCACATCGTGATCGCCGTACTGGGCCTCATCGTGGGAGTCGTGGTCGGACTTGTGGTCCGACCCGTGGTGCCGACGGTGGTCGAGCCCTACCTGCCGATCGCTGTCGTCGCGGCGCTGGACGCCGTCTTCGGCGGTCTGCGCGCGATGCTGGACGGCATCTTCGACGACAAGGTCTTCGTCGTCTCGTTCCTGTCCAACGTGGTGGTCGCCGCGCTCATCGTCTTCCTCGGCGACAAGCTCGGCGTCGGCGCTCAACTGTCCACCGGTGTGGTCGTCGTACTGGGCATCCGCATCTTCTCGAACGCCGCGGCCATCCGCCGGCACGTCTTCAGGGCCTGATGCCGATGGCTACGGACGAGAACCCCGAGCGGGACGGGACGCCGGAGCCCGGCCGGCCGGCGCGGCCGGAGGGCGAGCACGGGCCCGACCGGCCGGCCGACCGGCGGCCGCTGCCTCCGGAGAGCCGGTCGGCCGAGCGGCAGGCGGACGGGAAGGACGCCGGGGAGCAGGCGCGGGAGGAGGGCACGGAGGGGGCCGCGAAGCCCGTCGCGCCGGAGCCGGCGATGACCGGCCGGCAGCGTCTGGTGGCCGGTCTGTGGCCGCCGCGGCTGACCCGGGCCCAACTGATCGTCGCCCTGCTGCTGTTCATTCTCGGTCTCGGCCTCGCGATTCAGGTACGTTCCACGAGTGACAGCAGTGCACTGAGGGGTGCGCGACAGGAGGATCTGGTGCGCATCCTGGATGAATTGGACAACCGCTCGCAGCGCCTGACGGATGAACAGCGCAGGCTGGAAGGCCAGAAGACCGAGCTGGAGAACAGCTCGGACCAGGCCGAGGAGGCCCGTAAGCAGACCGTGGAGAAGGAGCAGCAGCTCGGTGTGCTGGCGGGGACGGTGGCGGCCCAGGGGCCGGGCATCAACCTCACCATCACCGACTCGACGCACTCCGTCGAGGCGGACAAACTTCTGGACACCATTCAGGAGTTGCGGGCGGCCGGTGCCGAGGCCATCCAGATCAACGACGTGCGGGTCGTGGCCGACTCCTACGTCACGGATGTCCGCGGCGGCGTGGAGGTCGACGGGAAGCGGGTCGCCCAGCCGTACCGCTTCAAGGTGATCGGCAAGCCCCAGGACCTGGAACCGGCGCTGAACATCCCTGGCGGAGTGGTGCAGACTTTGGAAAAGGAGCAGGCCACTGTGTCTGTGAGCCGTGACGAGAAGATCATTGTGGACGCCTTGCGAGAGGCGAAGCGGCCTGACTACGCTCGGTCGTCATCGCGGTGAGCGGGCCACGTATGGGGAGGGCCCGGCCAGGGCATGAGGCAGCGGGGGGTCGGCGCACCGTTCGGGTGGTGCGTGGTGGAAACTGTGTGGAGGCCACGGACGTTCACTGGATGTCCGGATCGGCCGGTGTGTGCATCGAGGGTTCGTCCTGCCCCACGGGCGGGTCTGTTTCGTTCAAGGGGAATCGCCCGTGAAGTTGTTTGCAAAGCTGTTCGGCAAGAGCGCACGCCAGGAGGGTGGCAGCGGCTCGGCTAAGCACCGTGCCCAGGGCCGGCCCGATGAGGGCGGCGCCGCTCAGGAGCGCCCGCTCTTCCGCGACCAGGTCGGCGGCGCCGGTGCCGGGTCTGTTGACCCCTCCGTGCCCGGCCGCATAGGTTCCCAGGGACCGTCGGCCGCTAGCACGGGTGGAGGGGTTGCCTTGCCGGTGTGTACGAGGTGCGGGCACCGGAACGCCGAGGCGAGCCGGTTCTGCTCCAACTGCGGAGCTCCGCTGCGCCCCGGGGCGCAGGCCGAGCGTGCCTCCGAGACGACCTCGACCATCTCGATCTCGGGACTTGAGGCGTACGACGCGGAGACGACGGGGCAGACGCCGATCCCGTCGCTGTCCCCCGAGGCCCAGGCGGCCGTCGAGGCGCTGCCCATGGGCTCGGCCCTGCTGGTCGTGCGCCGGGGGCCGAACTCGGGCAGCCGTTTCCTGCTGGACGGCGACCTGACGACGGCGGGCCGGCACCCGCAGAGCGACATCTTCCTGGACGACGTGACGGTCTCGCGCCGCCACGTGGAGTTCCGCCGCGGCCAGGACGGCGGCTTCACGGTCGCCGACGTCGGCAGCCTGAACGGCACGTACGTCAACCGTGAGCGGATCGACTCGGTGCCGCTCGCCAACGGCGACGAGGTCCAGATCGGCAAGTTCCGGCTGGTCTTCTACGCGAGCCAGCGGGGCGTCGGGTTCTGACCGGCCAGGGAAGGCATATGCACCGCACTGGGCCGGGCGGTGCCGGGTCTGCCGGCACCGCCGCCTCGGACGGCAAGCTGATGAGCATCGGCACGGTGCTCAACACGCTGCGCGACGAGTTCCCCGAGGTGACCATCTCCAAGATCCGCTTCTTGGAGGCCGAGGGGCTCGTCGAGCCCCGGCGCACGCCGTCCGGGTACCGCAAGTTCAGTACGGAGGACGTCGCCCGGCTGGCGGCGGTCCTGCGCATGCAGCGGGACCACTATCTTCCGCTGAAAGTGATCCGCGAGCACCTCGACGCCTTGGCGCGCGGCGAACAGGTGCAGCTGCCGGCCCCTGCCGCGCCCGCGGGCGAGCTGCTCGGCAGCCTGGGCGAGCCGGCCGGCGACCTGCCCACGGCGGCCCGCATCGGCCGCGCGGAGCTGCTGGCCGCCGCGGAGGTCGAGGAGGCGGAGCTCGCCGACTGGGAGGCGTACGGGCTCATCGTTCCGGACGCCGACGGTGGGTACGACATCGAGGCCGTCACGGTCGCCAAACTTGTCGCGGAACTGGGGCGTTTCGGACTCGAACCCCGCCATTTGCGCGCGGTGAAGGCGGCGGCCGAGCGGGAGGCCAACCTGGTCGAGCAGGTCGTGGCACCGTTGCGCCGGCACCGCAACCCGCAGACCAGGCAGCATGCCGAGACCACCGCCAGGGAGCTGGCCACACTGTCCGTGCGGCTGCACGCCGCACTGGTCCAGTCCGCCCTGCGTGTCCGGCTGACGTGAGCAATGGGTGGCCCGACTACCCAAACCGGCCGGGCACGTCCTAGGGTTGCTGTGTGAACGAGCTCGATGTCGTGGGTGTCCGGGTGGAAATGCCTTCCAACCAACCGATCGTGCTCCTACGGGAGGTAGGAGGCGACCGTTACCTGCCCATTTGGATCGGGCCGGGGGAGGCCACCGCCATCGCCTTCGCCCAGCAGGGGATGGCCCCTGCCAGGCCGCTGACGCACGACCTCTTCAAGGACGTGCTGGAAGCGGTGGGCCAGGAACTGACCCAGGTCCGCATCACGGACCTGCGCGAGGGGGTCTTCTATGCGGAACTGGTATTCGCCAGTGGTGTCGAGGTCAGCGCCCGCCCGTCCGACGCCATAGCGCTGGCGCTGCGCACCGGTACGCCGATCTACGGGACCGACGGGGTCCTCGACGACGCGGGGATCGCCATCCCGGACGAGCAGGAGGACGAGGTGGAGAAGTTCCGCGAGTTCCTCGACCAGATCTCGCCCGAGGACTTCGGCACCAACAGCCAGTGAGCCGGGTTGCGCGGAGGGCCGCCTCCCGTGCATTCGAGTAGCCTTTCCCCGTCCGGGGGCACGAGAAACCACTCGCAGGGTGATTATCACTCGGCGTGGCGAGCGCGGCGATCGTTGACGCACCCCGAGTGACTGCATACCGTCGATAGGGCAGGTCCCGTCCGGGACGTGGAGGACGGAGGTCGGCGTGGCAATCACCGGCGACGGTACGGCGGCGGAAGGGGCGTTGCCGCTCCACTCCGGGGCTGCTGAGCGCACCCCGGCACAGACTGCCGCGGTGCCGGGGGACCGCGGGGCGGAAACCATCGGCTACCGCGGTCCGACGGCGTGCGCGGCCGCGGGCATCACCTACCGCCAGCTCGACTACTGGGCCCGTACGGGGCTCGTCGAGCCCAGCGTGCGGCCCGCCTACGGGTCGGGCACCCAGCGGCTCTACAACTTCCGGGACGTCGTCGTCCTGAAGATCGTCAAGCGCCTGCTGGACACCGGGGTCTCCCTCCAGAACATCCGCACCGCGGTCCGGCACCTGCGCTCGCGCGGGCTGTCCGACCTGGCGAGGATGACGTTGATGAGCGACGGCGCGACGGTCTACGAATGCACCTCGCCCGACGAGGTCGTCGACCTGCTCCAAGGCGGGCAGGGCGTCTTCGGCATCGCGGTCGGCGTGGTGTGGCGCGACGTGGAGGGCGCGCTGTCGCAGCTCCACGGCGAGCGCGTGGACACCGGCGAGACGCTGGTCCGGCACAACCCCCACGACGAACTGGCGCGGCGGCGCAACCGGGCGGGCTGAGCCGGGCGTACCGGGCCCGGGTGCCGGGCGGCCGCGTACGCCCGTCACGGCGGTCTGTCGCGCCCCTGTGGCCCCAGAGAGCACCCACTACGCCCCTCGGGCCCCACCAGCCTCCTCCAACCCCTCCAGGGCGTCGCGGAGCGTTTTCCGTGCCGTCCGCCGGGGCCGGTCGGCGCGATTGTCAGTGGTGTGGGGGAGCATCGGTCGTGTGAGACGTGCGCCGACGATCCTGCATCTGGACATGGATGCGTTCTACGCGGCCGCCGAGCAGGCGGCCAAGCCGAGCCTGCGCGGAAAGCCCGTGGTGGTCGGCGGCATCGGTCCGCGCGGCGTGGTCTCCACGGCGTCGTACGAGGCCCGGGTCTTCGGGGTGCGCTCGGCCATGCCCACGGCCCAGGCCCGCCGGCTCTGCCCGAACGCGGCCTACCTGACCCCGCGCTTCAGCCTGTACCGCCAGGTGAGCGACCAGGTCATGGAACTGCTCCACGAACTGTCGCCGCTGGTGGAGCCGCTCAGCCTGGACGAGGCGTTCGTGGACCTGGAGGCGGGCGGCGTCGCGGCGGACACCCGGTCCGCGCGTGCGGTGGGCGAGCGGCTGCGGCAGGAGATCAGACAGCGGACGGGCCTGACCGGTTCGGTGGGCCTGGCCGGGGCCAAGATGCTCGCCAAGATCGCCTCCGAGCAGGCCAAGCCGGACGGCCTCGTGGTCATCGAGCCGGGCAGCGAGCGCGAGATGCTCGGGCCGATGACGGTGCGCACACTGCCCGGCGTGGGCCCGGCCACCGCGGAGACGCTGCGCCGGGCGGGCATCCACACGGTCGCCGAGACGGCCGAGGCGGGCGAGGCGGAGCTCGTCCGGCTGCTGGGCAGGGCGCACGGCGCCGGGCTGTACGCGATGGCGCTCGGGCGCGACGAGCGGCCCGTGGTCGCGGAGCGGGACGCGAAGTCCATATCGGTCGAGGACACCTTCGACGTGGACCTGACGGACCGGACGCGGGTGCGGGCCGAGCTGACGCGGCTGGCGGACCGGTGCGTGCAGCGGCTGCGGGCGGCCGGGCGGTCGGGGCGGACGGTCGTGATCAAGGTGCGTAACTACGACTTCTCGACGCTGACCAGGTCGGAGACGTTGCGCGGTCCCACGGACGACCCGGGGGTGGTGCGGGAGGCCGCGGCCCGGCTGCTGGACCTGGTGGACACCACGGGAGGCGTACGGCTGCTGGGGGTGGGGGTGACCGGTCTGGCGGACTTCACGCAGGAGGACCTGTTCGCCCAGTTGGCGACGGAGAAGGCTGCCCGGGAGGAGGCCGAGAGGGAGCGCCGGGCGGTCGACGAGGCCGTGCGGGAGGCCGCCGGCGAGCCCGAGCCCGAGCGGCCGCGCAGCTGGCTGCCCGGGCTTGACGTGTGGCATGACGAGTACGGGGCCGGTTGGGTGCAAGGCAGCGGCGTGGGGCGGGTGACCGTCCGGTTCGAGCAGCCGTGGTCCGCGCCGGGGCGGGTGCGCACCTTTCCCGTCGGCGATCCGGCGCTGCGGCCGGGGGAGCCGCTGCCGCTGGTGGGCGGGCCGCCGGACGAACCCCGGGCCCCCGCCCCTCAGTCCTCGGTGCCGGCGACGCGGCCGAATTCCGTGTCGGCCGGCGCGGCGTCCGAGCCGGGTACCGGGTCGGGGGCCGGGATGTCCAGCCGGTAGTGGTGGTAGAGCTGTAGTTCCTGCTCGGGCGAAAGATGGCGGCCGACACCGAAGTCCGGCGCATCTCTGATCAGCTTGCGGTCGTAGGGGACGTGCAGCGCTTCGCCGACCAGGTCGCTGGGCTCCAGGGGCACGAACGCGTCCCGGCTGAAGATCCCGGTGCGTACGGCCGCCCATTCCGGTTCGCCGGTCGCGTCGTCCAGATACACCTCGTCGACGGTGCCGATCTTGGTTCCGTTTCTGTCGAACGCCTTGCGGCCGATCAAGCTGCGGGGATCGATATCGGTCTGCACGGTCCCTCCAAGTGGTCGCAACTGCCTTGTGACAACTACCAAAGGGCACAATTCATGCCCTGGCCACTCGAAGGAACGTCCGTAAGCCGCGCTGGTAGGCTGGCGAACGGCTGCTGACCCCATGCGGGAGAGTCCCTTGCCGATCATGGCGGGGGCGCCGAAGGAGCAACTCCTCCCCGGAATCTCTCAGGCTCACGTACCGCATGGACGAGGTCACTCTGGAAAGCAGGGCGGGCCACGGTCGGGCACAGCGCCGGGACCCCTCCTCACCGACGGTGAAAGCCGGTGCCGCGTGCGGGACCGGTGAAGCTCTCAGGTTGAGATGACAGAGGGGGAGGCCGTCCGGGCACCAGCGCCGTGGTGCCCCGCGTAGGTCGAAACGACCAGGAGGCCCCCGCAGATGACCACCAATCGCATCTCCTTGACCGAACTCGAACGAGGTACCCCGTTCGAGCAGCGGCACATCGGCCCGGGGCCGGAGGCCCAGGCCAAGATGCTCGCGCAGGTCGGATTCGGATCGCTGGACGAGCTCACCGCGGCCGCGGTACCTGATGTGATCAAGAGCGCGGAGGCGCTGAACCTGCCCCAGGGCCGTACGGAAGCCGAGGTCCTGGACGAGCTGCGGGCACTCGCGGACCGCAACCAGGTGCTCGCCCCGATGATCGGGCTCGGGTACCACGGTACGTTCACCCCGCCGGTGATCCTGCGGAACGTGATGGAGAACCCGGCCTGGTACACCGCGTACACCCCGTACCAGCCGGAGATCTCCCAGGGGCGGCTCGAAGCGCTGCTCAACTTCCAGACCATGGTCGCCGACCTGACCGGACTGCCGACCTCCGGCGCCTCCCTACTGGACGAGGGCACGGCCGCCGCCGAGGCGATGGCCCTCGCGCGGCGGGTGGGCAAGGTCAAGCAGGGCGTCTTCCTGGTCGACGCCGACTGCCTGCCGCAGACCATCGCCGTGATCGAGACCCGCGCCGAGCCGACCGGCGTCGAGGTCGTGGTGGCCGACCTGTCCGAGGGCATCCCGGCGGAGGTGGCCGAGCGCGGCGTCTTCGGCGTGCTCCTCCAGTACCCCGGCGCCTCCGGTGCCGTACGGGACCCCCGCGCCGTCATCGAGCAGGCGCACGGACTCGGCGCGATCGTCACCGTCGCCGCCGACCTGCTGGCGCTGACGCTGCTGACCTCGCCGGGCGAGCTGGGCGCGGACATCGCGGTCGGCACCACGCAGCGCTTCGGCGTCCCGCTGGGCTTCGGCGGCCCGCACGCCGGGTTCATGGCCGTACGGGAGAAGTTCGCCCGCAGCCTGCCCGGCCGCCTGGTGGGTGTCTCGGTGGACGCCGACGGCAACAAGGCGTACCGGCTCGCCCTCCAGACGCGCGAGCAGCACATCCGCCGGGAGAAGGCCACCAGCAACATCTGCACCGCGCAGGTGCTGCTCGCGGTGATGGCGGGCATGTACGCCGTGTACCACGGTCCCGACGGACTCGCGGCCATCGCGCGGCGTACGCACCGCTACGCCGCCGTACTGGCCGAGGGGCTGCGCGCCGGCGGGGCCGAGGTCGTGCACGGCGCGTACTTCGACACGCTGACCGTGCGGGTGCCGGGCCGGGCCGCCGAAACCGTCGCCGCGGCCCGCGAGGCCGGGGTCAACCTGCGGCTGGTCGACGCCGACCTGGTGGGCATCGCCTGCGACGAGACCACCGGGCGCGCGCAGGTGCACGCGGTGTGGCGGGCGTTCGGCGTCCAGGGCGACATCGAGTCGCTCGACGCGACGGCGGCCGAGGCGCTGCCGGACGGGCTGCTGCGCGGCGACGCGTACCTGACGCACCCCGTCTTCCACCAGCACCGTTCCGAGACCGCGATGCTGCGCTACCTGCGCCGTCTGTCGGACAAGGACTACGCGCTGGACCGCGGCATGATCCCGCTCGGCTCGTGCACGATGAAGCTGAACGCGACGACCGAGATGGAGCCGGTCACCTGGCCCGAGTTCGGGCAGCTGCACCCCTTCGCGCCGGTCGAGCAGGCCCAGGGCTACCTCACGCTCATCGCGGAGCTGGAGGAGCGGCTGGCCGAGATCACCGGCTACGACAAGGTCTCCATCCAGCCGAACGCCGGCTCGCAGGGCGAACTGGCCGGCCTGCTGGCGGTACGGGCGTACCACCGGGCCAACGGCGACGAGCAGCGCACCGTCTGCCTGATCCCGTCCTCGGCGCACGGCACCAACGCCGCCAGCGCCGTGATGGCCGGCATGAAGGTCGTCGTCGTCAAGACCGGCGAGGACGGCGAGGTGGACACCGACGACCTGCACGCCAAGATCGAGCAGCACCGTGACCAGCTCGCGGTGCTGATGGTCACCTACCCGTCCACGCACGGCGTGTTCGAGGAGCACATCACGCAGATCTGCGCGGCGGTGCACGACGCGGGCGGCCAGGTGTACGTGGACGGCGCCAACCTCAACGCGCTGGTCGGGCTCGCCGAGCCCGGCAAGTTCGGCGGCGACGTCTCGCACCTGAACCTGCACAAGACCTTCTGCATTCCGCACGGCGGCGGCGGTCCCGGCGTCGGCCCGGTCGGCGTACGCGCCCACCTGGCGCCGTACCTGCCCAACCACCCGCTGCAGCCCACCGCGGGCCCGGAGACGGGGGTGGGCCCCATCTCCGCGGCGCCGTGGGGTTCCGCGGGCATACTTCCCATTTCCTGGGCGTACGTCCGGCTGATGGGTGGCGAGGGCCTCAAGCGCGCCACCCAGGTCGCGGTGCTCGGCGCCAACTACATCGCCAAGCGCCTGGAGCCGCACTACCCCGTGCTCTACACAGGCCCCGGCGGGCTGGTCGCGCACGAGTGCATCATCGACGTACGGCCGCTGACGAAGGCGACCGGCGTCAGCATCGACGACGTCGCCAAGCGGCTGATCGACTACGGCTTCCACGCACCGACGATGTCGTTCCCGGTGGCCGGCACGTTGATGATCGAGCCGACCGAGAGTGAGAACCTGGACGAACTCGACCGTTTCTGCGACGCGATGATCGCGATTCGCGCGGAGATCGACAAGGTCGGCTCGGGGGAGTGGGCCAAGGACGACAACCCGCTGCGCAACGCCCCGCACACGGCGGCGGCGCTGGGCGGCGAGTGGTCGCACCCGTACACCCGCGAGGAGGCGGTCTTCCCGGCCGGTGCCGGGGCGGCGGAGAAGTACTGGCCGCCGGTGCGCCGGATCGACGGCGCGTTCGGTGACCGCAACCTCGTCTGCTCCTGCCCGCCGCTGGAGGAGTACGACGGCTGATCATCCGCCGTCGGTGCGCGCCACCCGCGGTGGCGCGCACGCGAAGGGCCCTCGGCGAAGCCGCCGGGGGCCCTGTTCTCTGTCGTGCAGTGTTTTGGTGTTGTCCGGTGCTTTCTGTCCCGCTGTGCGGTTTTTGGTGCAGTGCCTCGTGTGGTCAGGCGGCGGTCGCCACCTGCGGCGTGCCCAGCGTCCGGTGCGGCGCGATGACCTGGCCGTCCGGCAGCAGTTCACCGGTGTCCTCGAAGAGGAGGACACCGTTGCACAGCAGGCTCCAGCCCTGCTCCGGGTGGTGCGCCACGAGATGGGCGGCCTCCCGGTCGGCGGAGTCTGCGGTCGGGCACGGCGGTTGGTGCTGGCACATGGATGAAGTCTTTCGCTGCGATGTGGGCTGATTCGTCCTGCGGCTCGACGAGATGCTCATGGCCGCTCCCCCGTTTCAGTAGGTCGATACCAGTGTTGCCCCACGGGCCGGATTCCGCAGGGATTTGGCTGCAGCGGCACTCACTAGATAATGACGCATCACCCGTGCGGTCGGTTCAGTTCAAGTGTGCGGAATCGGTGGGGGGTTGGGATGGGGCGGACGCGTACTCCGCGCGGGTGAGCGCAGCGGAGCGCCCCGCGTCCGTGACGGGCGCGGGGCGCGATCCTGTGAGGCAGTGTGCTCCTGTGCGCGGTTGCGGTGGTGCGACCTCGGCCGTTCGCCGCACAGAACCCCTGCGAGACCTCAGGCGGGCGAGCTCAGCAGGGGTACGGGCGCCAGGCGCAGGGTCAGCCGGGGCAGCAGATCCGCCACCCGGTGGGGCCGGTGGGCGGCGATGCCCGGCGGGGCCGGTGCCAGCGGTACGAGAAAATCACCCGGTGCGAGCGCACCCTCGGACCCGTCCGCACCGGTGTCGTGGTGCAGCCACAGGGTGAGCATGTACAGCTCCGGCACCGACAGCAGACGTGGCTGGTATGCGGCGGTGACGGACTCCGCCTGACGCAGTGCCCGTTCGGTCGATGTGACGTAGGGACCCTCGCAGAAATGCGAGAAGGTCCAGCCGTCGGCGGTGAGCATGGCTTCCGCGGTCGCCACGGCCCGTTCGCCGCTACGGATCAGGAACCGCCAGCCGGCCAGCCGGGTGCGGGGCGGCCCGGCGGGGTGGCTGATGTCGTCCAACACGTGCACAGGTAGGGGGAGTTCGGCACTGAGCGGGCCCTGGTGGGCACGGAGGGCGGGGGTACGGGCCTCGCGTACGGCGGTGGGGGAGCCGAGGGCGGCGAGGACGCTGCGGAGGGCAGGCGCGGGGGCAGGGGGAACATGCAGCGGCATGGTGGGTCGCCTCTCACTTGGGAGACACGGTGGTGCTGGGCAAGTGCGGACGGCGTCGTCAGCGTGCGGGGTCAGAGCGCCAGAGCGTGGCCGACCGGGGATGTCGGCCCGGCGGGGTCAGCCGCATTGCCACAGCCCCGGTGCAACACCGCGACGCTGGGCGCCAACTCTCTGCCTCGTCAGCGAAGTTTATACGACGAGTGTTCACCAAGTGTTTCGTCTAGCGGCTTCGCGGATTACCGGCAAGGCGGAATCCGGACCGGCCGGCGAGGTGTTTTCGGTGCCTTTGCGCGGTGCGCAACCCGGCGGCCTCGCATTTCGCCGTGAACATGGTAGGCCGGAACTGGACGGTCTTTTTCCGGATCACGACGCCTTTCCCTCCGAGGGCAATGCGCCGGACTCTGGTCGCGACGGTATGCCCTCGGAATGTGCCAGGGCGCCCGTCCCTTGGAGCTTATCGTTTCCGGCGCATGTCCGAGGCGTTATCGATCGGATTGCCGGGCATCATCGACCGTAGCGCGATCGCCTGGCGCCGCCGGGGAGCCCCGGCGGCACCGAGAGCCCCCGGCGTCACGGCAGGTCCTGCGCGGCCCGCGGCGCCGGACCCGTCGATACGAGGAGGGACGCTCCGATGGGGGAGAAGGTTGCGGCGGGCGGCATCGATCTCACCGACCGGCAACGGTATCGCAGAAAGCTGTACGAGTGTCTGACGGGATTGCGGAGACTCCTGGACGACAAGCGGTTCGACCGCCCCAAGAACCTCATGGGGCTGGAGATCGAATTGAACCTGGCCGGGCCCGACGGCATGCCGCGGATGATGAACTCGCAGGTCCTGGAGCGCATCGCGAGCCGGGATTTCCAGACGGAACTGGCACAGTGCAATCTTGAAGTGAATATCCTCCCGCACCGGCTGTCCGGGCGCGTTCTCGACCAGCTCGCCGAAGAACTCCGCACGGGTCTGGCCTATGCCGACCGCAAGGCGGCCGAAGTGGCCGCCCGCATCGTGATGATCGGTATTCTGCCGACCCTCGCCGCCGAGGACCTGGTCGCCTCCAACCTTTCGGAGATCGATCGTTACGTACTGCTCAACGACCAGATGAGGGCCGCTCGCGGCGAGGACTTCCAGATCGACCTGGAGGGCGTGGAGCGCTTGGTCTCCTCGTCGGCCTCCATCGCGCCCGAGGCCGCGTGCACCTCGGTGCAGCTGCACCTCCAGGTCACGCCGAACCGTTTCGCCGCGGTCTGGAACGCGGCCCAGGCCATCGCCGCCGTACAGATCGCGGTCGGCGCCAACTCGCCCTTCGTCTTCGGCCGCGAGCTGTGGCGCGAGTCCCGCCCGCCGGTGTTCCAGCAGGCCACCGACGTCCGGCCGCCGGAACTGCGGGCCCAGGGCGTCCGTCCGCGCACCTGGTTCGGGGAGCGCTGGATCGACGCGCCCCTCGACCTCTTCGAGGAGAACCTGCGGTTCTTCCCGCCGCTGCTGCCGATCCACTCGGACGAGGAGCCGCTCGCCGTACTCGACGGGGGCGGGGTGCCGAGCCTGGCGGAACTGGTGCTGCACAACGGCACCGTCTACCGCTGGAACCGGCCGGTGTACGGCGTGGCCGACGGCGTACCGCACCTCAGGGTCGAGAACCGGGTGCTGCCAGCGGGCCCCACCGTCACCGACGTCATCGCCAACACGGCCTTCTATTACGGGTTGGTCCGCACCCTGGCCGAGGAACCGCGCCCGGTGTGGACCCGGATGCCGTTCGCCGCAGCGGCGGAGAACTTCGACACCGCCTGCCGCCGCGGCATCGACGCCGTACTGAAGTGGCCGCGCCCCGGCCGCTCCGGCGGCCTCGCCGACGTCTCCGCCGTACGCCTGGTACGCCAGGACCTGCTGCCCATGGCCGCCGCCGGCCTGGACTCCTGGGGCGTCGAACCGGCCGACCGGGACCACTACCTGGGCGTCATCGACGCACGCTGCCGCCGCCGCGTCAACGGCGCGTCCTGGCAGGCGGCCGCCTACCACCACGCCCTCGCGCGCGGTCTGGACCGCGGCGCGGCACTGGCCGCGATGACCCAGCGCTACAGCGAACTGATGCACACGGGCGAGCCGGTACACGCCTGGCCCGTCGAGTGGTCGGCTGCGCCGGTGGGGGCCGGGTGGGGCTGAGGCGGACCGGTGCCGCCGGTGGGTGACGGCGGTGGCGGGGCGCGGCGCCCGTAGGTGAGCGCAGGGGCCCGGCGCCGCCGGACCGGCGCCCGTGCTACTCGTTGTGGAGATGTCGGGCAAGCTATGACGTTCCATGGCGGTAGTGCGGAACTGGAGGCAGCTGTGCAGTCGGACGCGAGTCCCGTGACCGGTGCGGAAACCCCGGGCCCAGGGAGGCCGGAGCCGGGCGGGAGCCTGGACGGCGGGCTTTCGCGGCGGCTGCTGCGCAGCGAGACGGTGCTCGTCCTGGCGCTTTCGCTCGGCGCCAGCGGCGTGTCCGCGCTCATCAGCTTCGTCGGGTCGCTGACCAAGCCCGGCGGGCTCAAGGACCAGGCCGCCATGCTCAACTCCTCGCACGCGCCGGGCCGCCCCTGGCTCGACCTGGCCTGGCAGGTGTTCGGCATCGCCACCGCGCTGGTGCCCGTGGCGCTGGTGGCGCACTTCCTGCTGCGGGAGCGCGCCGGCGGCCTGCACGCGATCGGTTTCGACCGGCTGAAGCCCGGTTTCGACCTGGGCCGGGGCGCCGGCGTCGCGGCGGTCATCGGGGGCAGCGGGCTGCTGCTCTACCTGGGGGCGCGGGCGGCCGGCTTCAACCTGACGGTGGTGCCGGAGTCGCTGCCCGGCGTGTGGTGGAAGTTCCCGGTGCTGATCGCCTCCGCCGTACAGAACGCCGTGGTGGAGGAGGTCATCGTCGTCGGGTACCTGCTCCGCAGGCTCGGGCAGCTGCGGTGGGCCCCGGTGGCGGCACTGCTGGCGAGTTCGGTGCTGCGCGGCTCGTACCACCTCTACCAGGGGATCGGCGGGTTCTTCGGGAACATGGTCATGGGCGTGATCTTCGTGGTGCTGTACCGGCGGTGGGGGCGGGTCGGCCCGCTGGTCGCCGCGCACGCGCTGATCGACGTCGTGGCGTTCCTGGGGTACGCGCTGCTGGCGGGGAAGGTGGGGTGGCTGCCCACGGTGTGAGGGGCGGGCCCGGCCCGGTGCCGGGCCCGTAACGGCCTCAGGGGGCGACGAGGAGTTCGCCGTCGATGACGGTGACGGCCGAGCCGGTGAGCAGCGTACGGTCGTCGCGCAGCGCGACACGTACCAGGCCGGTGCGGCGGGCCGGGCCCTGGAGGCCGGTGAGTTCGTTCCGGCCCAGCCGGGCCGCCCAGAACGGGGCGAGGGCGGTGTGCGCGCTGCCCGTCACCGGGTCCTCGTCGATGCCCACGGCCGGGAAAAAGCAGCGGGTGGCGAAGTCGTAGCCGCCGTCGGGCGCTTCGGCCCCGGCGGTGGCGATCACACCGCGGCCGCCGACCCCGGCGAGGGCCTTGAGGTCCGGCTCCAGCGCCCGTACCGACTTCTCGTCGGCCAGCTCGACGAGGAGATCGCCGACGTTCTCACCGGTGTCGAACGCGCAACGGATCTCGGCCCCCAGCGCCTCGGCGACGACCGGCGACACGTCGACCGGAGTCAACGGGGCCGTCGGGAAGTCCATGGTGACCGAGCCGCCGGAGCCGGCCACCGTGGTCAGCACGCCGCTGCGGGTGGCGAAGCGGACCGTTCCGGTGGCGGTCGCGGTGGTGTCCAGGACGTGCGCGGTGGCCAAAGTGGCGTGCCCGCACATGTTCACCTCGGTGGCCGGGGTGAACCAGCGCAGCGCCCAGTCGGCGTCACCGCCCGCGGGCAGCGGATGGGCGAAGGCGGTCTCGGCGAGGTTGACCTCGGCGGCGACGTGCTGGAGCCAGCCGTCGTCGGGGAAGCCGTCGGCGTCGAGCAGCACGACTCCGGCGGGGTTGCCGCCGAAGGGGCGGTCGGTGAAGGCGTCAACGATGCGAATCTTCATGGCCTGAGACTATGGGGCCACATTGATTCCACCCAAGGCCAATCCGCGGTAAGTGGACTTACTTGAGTGTGAACTCGGGACGGGTGGCGGCTTGCTGACTGCGTATCCCTGGGTCCAGTTTGTCGAACCGGTCGCCTGAGCGGCCCGGCAGTTCAGAGCGCGGTGAGCGGTTCGGCCTGGTGGGCCCGGTGCAGCAGTTCCAGGAAGGACGGGGCTTCGGGGATGGGCACGGAGCCGATCCGGTGTACCGCCACCCCCGGCGTCCAGGAGTTCATGACCACGGCTCCGGCCAGCGCCGGCAGGTCGGCGGGAGTGACCTCCCGGACGCGCTGGGGGACACCGAGACGGTCCAGTTGCCGCCGGACGACGCCCATCATGGTCCCGCCCAGCATCTCGGCCTCGGGCCACACGACCGCGCTGCCGTCCCAGAAGGCGAGGTTCCAGATCGTGCCCTCGCTGAGGCGGCCGCGGCGGTCCACGAAGGCGGCGTCGTCGAAGCCCTGGCCGACGGCCTGCCGGAGGAGGTACGTCTTGGCCACCTCGCCGACGTGCTTCACGGCCGGCAGGACCCGCTCGTACTCGACCGTCGCCAGCGCCAGCGGACCCTCCGGGCCGTTCGCGGCCGGCCCGGTCCATACCAGCACCTCGGGCTCCACCTCGGTACCGGCCGCGGTGAATTCGCCCCGGGAGGAGTACAGCGTGGCCGTGAGCGAGAGGTCCGCCGGGCCGGACTCCAGCGCCGTCCGCAGGTAGGACCGCACCCGGTCGTCCGGTACGGTCCGGCCGAACAGCTTCACCGAGGCGGACCTGAGCCGTTCGAGGTGGAGGTCGAGGCCCCGGATCCGGCCCCCGCGCACCTGTACGGCGGTGAAGTGCGCGTAGCCCGCGAAGGCGAGCGGGGCCAGGTCCCCGGCGGTCGCCGTCCGGCCGTTGAGTTGTGCCACGAAAGAGGTCATGTCGTCATCCCGGCGGGTAGGTCGTACGGAATGTTCACTCGGGGGGAGAGGTTAAAGCTTCACATCGATGACAAGGTCAAACGGGGATGGAGCACGGCACATGCTGATCGGGGAGTTGTCCCGGCGTACCGGCGTGAACGCGCGGCTGTTGCGGTACTACGAGGCGCAGGGACTGCTCGAAGCCCGGCGTGGCCTCAACGGCTACCGCGACTACGACGAGGGCGCGGTGGTCGCCGTGCGGCAGGTCCGGGCGCTGCTGCAAGCGGGCCTGTCCACCGAGGTGATCCGCGCGGTACTGCCGTGCGCCCGGGGCGAGCAGCCGCAGTTCGAGATGTGCGGGGAAGTGCGGTCCATCCTCAGCCGGGAGTTGGCGGCCACGGACGAACGCATCGACGACCTCCGGCGAAGCCGCGGCGCTCTCGCGGGTCTCCTGGCACAGGCCTGAGCGAGCCGAACCGTCACCTGAGCGAGCCGAACCGTCACCTGAGCCCGTGAGGGGCGCCGGCGCGGCCCGGATCGTCCGGACGTGGCCGACTCGCGCCCCGGCATTGTCATCCGAACAGTTCCGATATATCGTTGAAGCATCGCGACCGATCAACGCGATGTCGCGAAAGGCCATCGACGATACGGAAGGAGCGTCACCATGCGTTCCCACGGACATGAGCACCACGGATACGGCCGGCACGGCGGCCGGGGGGACTACGAAGGACGGTTCGAGGGGCGGCGTGCCGCGTTCGGGGCGTTCGGGCCGCCTTTCGGCGGTCCGCCCTTCGGTGGCCGGGGCCGCGGCGGGCCGCGCGGCCGGGCGCGGCGCGGTGACGTACGCGCCTCGATCCTGGCCCTGCTGAAGGACCGGCCGATGCACGGCTACGAGATGATCCAGGAGATCGCCGAGCGCAGTGGCGGCGCCTGGAAGCCGAGCCCCGGCTCGGTGTACCCCACCCTCCAGCTCCTGGAGGACGAGGGGCTGATCAGTAGCGAGAGCGAGGGCGGCAAGAAGCTCTTCTCGCTGACCGAGGCCGGGCGTACGGAGGCGGAGAGCGTCGCCGACGCGCCCTGGGAGGAAGCCGGCCGCGGCGTCGACTGGGAGGCCATGAACGAGATCCGCAAGGCGGGCGGCGGCCTGGTCGAGGCGTTCCGGCAGGTGTGGGCCACCGGTACGCCCGAGCAGCGGGAGAAGGCCATCACCGTGGTCAACAAGGCCCGCAAGGAGCTGTACCTGATCCTCGCCGAGGACGAGTGAGCCGCTGCCTCGCGTACGGCCGCGGGCGACTCGCCGCTTTTGTGCCGCGTCGGGCCCTGGTCCGGCGCGGCAGGCGGCATAGGGCATACGGCTTCGCCTCAACCAGCCCGGCGGGCCGCGCGGCAGCCGTCGTTCGCCGACGGGTCGTCAGTCCCGGTCGGCGCGCCGCCTCTCCTCCCCAAGGATGAGATTGCGGGAAGCGGCGCCCAACTACCGGGGGATGCGCGAATGCTCCCCGCCGGGGATGTTCCGGGCAGCGGCGGCTGGTGGGGTGGGGACTGTGCAAAACCGTACTGCGTACAACAGCGGAGGAGGCCCTCGCCACGAGGACCTCGAAGCGCAGCTCACCGCGGAGCTCGCATCGGTGGTTTCCGCTGCCCGCAGACGGGCCACGCGTGACGGCGACCACCAGGTGGACACCGCGCACCTGCTGCACGGGCTCCTGGAGTCGGACCCGTGCGTACGGGCGGCGTTCGACGGCGGGCCGCAGGTCGCCCGGCTGCTCGGCTACCTCGTCCAGCGCAGCATCGGCTACGGCCTCCAGTGGCACGGCACCGTCGAGGACTCCGGCGCGGTGCCGGTGGTGAACGAGAACGCGGTACCAGGCTGGTCGCCCGCCGCGGCGGCCGCTCTGGACGGCGCGCTCGACCGCGCGCACGCCCGGTACGCGGCAAGTGCCCACTGCCTGGACCTGCTCGCGGCCCTCGTCGACGACCCGGAATCGCGGGCCGTCGAGGTGCTGCGCCGGGCCTCGGTCGACATCCGGCGGCTGGCCGCCCGGCTCGACGGGGACCGCTCCGGCCAGGAATGACAGGCCGAACGGGGGTGACGCTCCTGACAGGTCTTGTCATGATGTGCCGATGCGTACGTCTACGGGGAGTCAGGCCACCCACGGGAGCAATGGGAAGTCAGGGACAGCAGGAGCCGTAGGGGGCAAGGGGGCTGCCGGTGTTCAGGAGAATCCGGGCAGCGACGGCGGACCGGCGCGCGCCCGCAGCCGGGGGCTCGTCCTGGCGCTGATATCCGCCTTCGCCTTCGGCAGTTCCGGCGTGGCCGCCAAGCCCCTGATCACCGCGGGCCTCGATCCCCTGCACGTCACCTGGCTGCGGGCCGCCGGCGCCGCGCTCCTCATGCTGCCCGTCGCCTGGCGGCACCGACGCCTGCCGCTGCGCCGTCCCGCGCTCCTCGCGGGCTTCGGCCTGCTCGCCGTCGCCGGTGTACAGGCGTGCTACTTCGCCGCGATCTCCCGTATCCCCGTCGGTGTCGCGCTGCTCATCGAATACCTCGCACCCGCGCTGGTGCTGGGGTGGGTCCGATTCGTGCAGCGCAAGCCGGTCACGCGGGCAGCGGCCGTCGGCGTCCTGCTGGCCGTCGTCGGGTTGACCTGCGTCGTCGAGGTGTGGTCCGGCCTGCGCTTCGACCCGGTCGGGCTCGCGCCGGCGCTGGGCGCGGCCTGCTGTCAGGTCGGCTACTTCGTGCTCTCCGACCACGGCGGCGACGGCGCGGACGCGACGGACCCGCTGGGCGTGATCGCGTACGGGCTGCTGATCGGCGCGGTCCTGCTGACGGCGGTCACGCGGCCCTGGGAGATGGACTGGTCGGTGCTCGGCGGCAGCGCGGACATGGACGGTATCCGGGTGCCCGCCGGAGGGCTGCTCGTCTGGATCGTGCTGGTCGCGACCGTACTGGCGTACCTCACGGGCGTACTGTCCGTGCGGCGGCTCTCCCCTCAGGTGGCGGGGGTGGTGGCGTGCCTGGAGGCGGTGATCGCGACCGTGCTGGCGTGGGTGCTGCTCGGCGAGCACCTGTCCGCGCCGCAGATCGTGGGCGGGGCGGTCGTACTGGCCGGAGCGCTCGTCGCGCAGTCGTCGACACCGAGGCGGGCCCGGCCGTACGAGGGGCACGGGGACGCGCCGCGGGGGCAGCCCGGCGCGGAAACCGGCTTGTCGCCCGGTTCGCACGACACCTAAAGTGACGGGCGTGCATTCGACCGTGCTGCCCCCTCCCGCCGCCTAGCGCGGGCGGCGGCCTCCGAAGGAAGAACCGGCCCGGGCTGGACCTGGGCAGGTCGTCGCTGCCCGCATACGGGACCACGCGACCGTTTCGCGGCGTTCCGCGCCGCGCCGGATCTCCCGGAGAAGCACACTCATGCATGGAGTCTCTTCCCCTGTCCTGCCCGTGGGCCGGGGCCTGTTGTACGTGACCGTCGCCGCGACCGCCTGGGGTACGGCAGGCGCGGCCGCCGCGCTCCTCTACCGGAGCAGCGGCCTCGGCCCGCTGGCACTCACCTTCTGGCGCACCGTCGGCGGCCTCGTGCTGCTGCTGGCCGCACGAGCGGTCCTGCGCCGCCGCCGGGTGGCGAGCGCGCCGGCGTCTGCCGTCCGCCCGGAGCATCCGCTGCGGCGCCGTGCCGTACGCGTCCTCGTCACGGGGGTGGCGCTGGCCGTCTTCCAAACCGCTTACTTCGCGGCCGTCGAGGTCACCGGACTGGCCGTCGGCACGGTCGTGACCATGGGAGCCGGGCCGGTGCTCATCGCGCTCGGCGCGCGGCTGACCATGGGCGAACGCCTCGGCGCCGGTGGCGTCCTGGCGGTCGCGGGCGCGCTGGGCGGGCTGGCGGTGCTGGTTCTCGGAGGAGGTGGTTCCGGTGCGGTGCGGCCGGCCGGGGTCGCCCTGGCGCTGCTGTCCGCCGCGGGGTGTGCCGTGATGACGCTGACCACCCGCCGGCTGGGACGGGCCGGGGGCGCCGCCGACCCGTACCGTTCGACGATCAGCGCGTTCGCCGTCGGGGCCGGGTGCCTGCTGCCGTTGGCCGCGGTGGAAGGGCTCTGGCCGCAGGCTCATGAACTGGGCCGCAGCCTCTGGCTGATGGGCTACATCGCGGCCGTGCCGACGGCGTTGGGCTACGGCCTGTACTTCGCGGGGCTGGCGGCCGTGCGCGCGGCGACGGCGTCGGTGATCTCGCTGGTCGAGCCGGTGTCGGCGGCGGCGATCGCGGTGCTCTTCCTGGGGGAGCGGCTGACGACGGGCACGGCCGTGGGCACGGGGGTGCTGCTCGCGGCCGTGGCCGGACTGGCCGTCGCGGAGGCGCGGGGCGCGGTGGCGGCACGTACGGGCGCGCCGCAAGCGGAAGCGGTGTGCTGACCCGGGTGTGACGACCGGCCCGCCCGCCGTCGGCGCGCCCCTGTGCCGTCAGCGGGGGCAGGCCGCCAGGCGGCGCTGCTGGTGGGCGCGGGCCTGGGCGTCGCGGGGCCCGTCCCGTTCGGCCAGGCGGGCCGAGATTCTCCGCTGGACGGCCTCGCTCCGCTTGCCCGCGTACTTGAACTTGGCCCGTACGTCCGTCACTTCGAGCCTGATGCCGCGGATGCCGGCCAACTGCCGCCCGTAGGGCGGTCCGTCCGCGGTGACCGGCGCCGAGCCGCCCTCGGGCTGGAAGTGCCCCATCTGGCGCTCAAGGAGGGCGGCCTTCTCGTGCGGGTCGTCCACGACATGCGCGGTGCATGTGAGCTGTACGGCGGCGTAGAAGCTGGTGGGGACGCCGTGCTCGGGCGGGTCCGACTCGTCGGCCTGCCACGGGCCGGGTATGAACACGTAGTCGTCCACGACGCTCAGCAGGACGGCCGGGGCGGCTTCCAGGGCCCGCCACACCGGATTGGGGCGGGCGAGGTGGGTGACGGCCTCGCGGCGGGCCGGGTCGTAGGCGAAGTGCAGGGGCTGGACGAGGGGCGGCTCACCGGGCGGGCCGCTGACGGCGAGCTGGCCGAAGTCGTGGCCTGCCAGCCAGTTCTGCCACTCGGTGTCGTCGGTGGGCGCGTCCCACGGGTGGATCAGCATGCGGGCTCCTTTCAGCGCGCGGTGAGGTAGGCGGGCTCGGCGATGCCGGGGGCGAGGTCGTCGGCGGGGACCGGGGTTCCGTACACGGGGGAGACCGGCAGGACGCCGCTCCAGTAGGGGAGCGGGAGGTCCTCGGGCTCGTCGTTGGGGCCGCCGGCGCGGATCTTGGCGGAGACCTCTTCCAGGTCGAGGCGGAGCACGGCGGTGGCGGCCAGCTCCTTGGCGTTCGCCGGCCGGGAGTCGGCGGCGCGGCCCGGCAGGACGTGGTCGACGAGGGCGTCGAGCGCGGCCGTCTTCTCGGCCCGGTCGGTGACCTGGTGGGCGGTGCCGTGGACGACGACGCTGCGGTAGTTGACGGAGTGGTGGAAGGCGGACCTGGCCAGGACCAGGCCGTCCACGTGTGTGACCGTGACGCACACGGGCAGCCCGGGGCCGGCCGCCTCGCCGGACATGCGCAGCGGGCGCGAGCCGGTCGAGCCGTGGACGTAGAGGCGGTTGCCGACGCGGCCGTAGAGCGTGGGGAGGACGACCGGGGCGCCGTCGCGGACGAAGCCCAGGTGGCAGAGGTAGCCGGCGTCGAGGATGGCGTGCACGGTCTCGTGGTCGTAGGCGGCGCGCTCGCGGGCGCGGGTCGGTACGGTGCGCTCCGTCGGCGCGAAAGACTGATCCGGGGTCGCCTGGGGCATTGCCTTCTCCATTGCACTAGTGCATAATTTATTTTGTGCTAGGAGAGTATCGGATCGAAGGGCGGCGCGCATCGGAGATTGCCGCCAGCGTCGAGCGAGCCGTCGGTGCGGGCGAGCTCCAACCGGGCGAAGTGCTGCCCCCGCTAAGAGAGTTGGCCGTCTATCTGGAGGTCAATCCCAATACGGTCGCGTCCGCGTACCGGACGCTGCGGGAGCGGGGCGTGATCGAAACGGCGGGCCGCCGGGGCAGTCGCGTACGCCCGCGGCCGGCCAGTACGGCGCGCGAAGCGGCGCTGGGGCCCGTACCGCCCGGCGTGCGCGACGCGGCCTCCGGCAACCCCGACCCCGCGCTGCTGCCCGCTCTCGGGCCGGCGCTCGCCGAGGCCGCGGCGCGCAGCGCCGAGCGGCCGGCGTTGTACGGCGCCCCCGCTGTCGGTACGGAGCTGGAGCGGCTGGCCCGTGCCGCCTTCGAGGCGGACGGCGTGCCGAGCGGCTCGATCGCCGTCACCTCGGGCGCGCTGGACGCCATGGAGCGGGTGCTCGGCGCGCATCTGCGCTCCGGTGACGCGGTGGCCGTCGAGGACCCGGGCTGGGGGAGCCTGCTGGATCTGATTCCCGGTCTCGGGCTGCGGGCCGTGCCGGTCGCGGTGGACGACGACGGGCCGCTGCCCGAGCAGGTGGGCCGGGCGCTGAAGGAGGGCGCGCGGGCCCTGGTCGTCACGGACCGGGCGCAGAATCCCACGGGCGCCGTGCTGGGTTCGGGCAGGTCACGGGAGCTCCGCGAGGTGCTGGCCGGCCACCGGGACGTGCTGCTCATCGAGGACGACCACGGCCACGACATCGTCGATCTCCCGCTGCACCCGCTCGCCGGGGCCACGGACCATTGGGCGTTCGTCCGCTCCGCGGCCAAGGCGTACGGCCCCGACCTGCGCCTCGCCGTGCTGGCGGGGGACGACGTGACCGTGGACCGGGTGCGGGGGCGCCAGCGGCTCGGGCCGGGGTGGGTGAGCCATCTGCTCCAGGACGTGATGGTGCACCTGTGGCGTACGGGAGCGGTGGACCCGAAGGCGGTCGCGGACGCGTACGGCAGGCGGCGGGGCGCCCTGCTCGACGCCTTGGCGGCCCGCGGAATCTCCGCCCGGGGGCGCAGCGGGATGAACGTATGGATTCCGGTCCCGGACGAAACCGGCGCGGTGGCCCGCCTGTTGCACGCGGGGTGGGCCGTGGCGCCTGGAGCGCGCTTCCGTATGCACTCGCCGCCCGGCATACGGGTCACGGTCGCGGGCCTCACCGAGAGCGAGATCCCGGCCCTGGCGGACGCCATCGCGTCCGCCATCGGACCAAGGGAGGCGCGCCGCTACGACTGAGGAGACCACGACCGAGGACACCGCGACTGAGCACACCAGCAGGCGTACGGGGGCGTGCGCCCGGCCGACGGCGAACCGGAACGAGTGCCGGGATCGCAGGAGGAGGGGACGATGTTGACTACTATCGCGCGATGGCTGATCAGAGCTTTCTTGTCCGTGGTCCGCGGGTTGTCGTTCGGCGGGTCTCCGTGCGCGACCGGGAGGAGATCGCGGCTCTCGAACGCGAGAGTGCCGCACTGCACGGTCCGTGGGTCCCCGCCCGGGACACCTCGCCGGAAGCCTTCCGCGCGTACGTGGCGAAGTTCGACCGGCCCACCCATGAGGGCTTCGTGGTCTGCCTCCGCGCCGGCGGCGCGATCGTCGGCGGCGTCAACATCAACAACGTGCTGCGGGGCTTCCTCCAGAGCGGGTCCCTGGGCTACGTCGCCTACGCGTCCACCACCGGGCACGGCTATATGACCGAAGGCGTGCGCCTCGTCGTGGAGTACGCCTTCACCGGGCTGGGGCTGCACCGGCTGGAGGCCAACATCCAGCCCGGCAACGTCCCGTCCCTCCGACTGGTCGAACGGCTCGGTTTCCGGCGCGAGGGCTATGCGCCGCACTTCCAGTACCTGGACGGTGCCTGGCGGGGCCACGAGCGGTGGGCGATCACGGCCGAGATGACCGGTCACTCCGCTCAGCCGTCCGCCGGCGCGAGCGGTGCGGGCCCGTCCGGCGGGGACGGCTCTGGGTCAGGGCGGCGCCTGCCAGGATGATCAAGGCGCCGACCGGCGTGTTCCAGCTGAGCCGTTCGCCGAGCAACGCGACGCCCGCCGCCGTGGCGATCACGGGGACGAAGTAGGTGACCATCTGCGCGGTGGTCGGGCCGACCTCCGCCACCAGCCCGTACTGCAACAGAAAGGCCAAGCCGGTGCCCAGCGCGCCGAGGCCGAAGACCGCGAGAAGGGGGACGACGGGGAACGAGGCGGGAGCGGAGGTGAAGAGGGCGGTCACCACGCCGACCTGGACGGTGGCGAGAAGCATCTGGGCGCCGGACAGGGCGACGTTGGACTCCTTGGCGCCGCCGAGGGTGCGCCGGACGTAGATCCAGCCGATCGGGTAGCTCAGGGACCCGCCCAGGGCCATCGCCGTGCCGGCCGGGTCCGTGCCGGAGAAGCCCTGCCAGGCGCCCAGCACGGTGAGCACGCCCAGGAAGCCGAGCCCCAGGCCCGCGACACGGCGGCGGGTGGGCCGGTCCTCGGAGAGGGCTACCAGCGAAAGCGCCATGCCCCACAGCGGGGAACTGGCGTTGCAGATGCCGGCGAGAGTCGAGGGGATGGTCAGTTCGGCGTAGGCGAAGAGGGAGAACGGCAGGGCGTTGAGGAAGAGCGCGGCGACGGCCAGATGGCCCCAGGTCCGTGCGGAGCGGGGCAGCCGTTCGCGCTTGGCCAGCAGTACGGCGACGAGCACCGCAGAGCCGAAGGCCAGCCTGCCGAAGGTGACTTGCAGCGGCGCGTACCCCTGCGTGCCGACCTTGATGAAGAGAAAGCTGAATCCCCAGACGCCACTCAGGATGCCGAACCGGACGCGCCAGTCGAGGGCGGGACGCCGCGGACCCGGCGATGCCGGAGACGTGGCCGCGGGGGCAGGGGCATCGGCGGCGGAAGCAGCGGAGGAACCGGTGCGGGCAGGGCTCGGTGAGGCGGGAGCCGCGTTGGCTCCTTGAGGGACGGCGGTGCGCATGGGGAACACGATGCTGTGCGGCTAATTCTTAGCACAAGCGAGTTTTCGTGGCAGTCACCGCTTAGCATTGCTTACATGTTGAACCTTGATCGCCTGCGGACCCTGAGCGCGGTGGCCCGGCACGGCTCGGTGAGCGCGGCGGCGGACGGACTGCATGTGACCACCTCCGCCGTATCGCAGCAACTCGCCAAGCTGGAGCGGGAGGCGGGCCAGCAGCTGCTGGCCAAGAACGGCCGGGGCGTGCGCCTGACCGACGCCGGCAGGCTGCTGGCCGAGCACGCCATCCGCATCCTCTCGCAGGTCGAGCTGGCCCAAGCCGATCTTGAGGCCCACCGCGGGCAGGCCGTCGGCGAGCTGCGGCTCGGCGCCTTCCCCACCGCGGCGCGTGACCTGCTGCCCGGCGCGCTGGTCCAGCTCCGCGCCGAGCACCCCCAGCTTCGCGCGCAACTGCGCGAGATGGAACCGGAGGCATCGGTGCGGGGCGTGGTGCGCGGCGACATCGACTTGGCCGTCGTCCTGGACTGGCACAACCGGCCGCTCCCGCTGCCCGAGGGCCTGGCCAAGGCGCCGATCCTCGACGACCCGGCCGACGTGGCCATGCCGGCCGGCCACCCGCTGGCACACCGCGAGTCGGTCGAGCTGGAGGAATTCGCCGACGACGAGTGGATCGCCTCGCCGGAGGGCGAGTTCTGCCACGACTGGCTGATGTTCACCCTGCGCAGCAAGGGAATCGAGCCGCGCGTCGCGCACATGGTGGAGGAGCACCCCACCCAACTCGCCCTGATCAGCGCGGGGCTGGGGGTGGCGGTGGCCCCCCGGCTGGGGCGCGGGCCGGTGCCGCAGGGCGTGAGCGTGGTGCCCGTACGGCACACCATGCGCCGGCACGTCTACGCGGTCTGGCGCGCCGACGCCGATCGGAGGCCGTCGATCCGCGCGGCCGTCACCGCGTTGCGCAGGACGGGAGAAGAGAGGGAAGGGCGCTGAAAATCCCGTGAGCCGGGCACCGGACGGCTGGCACAATGACGCGCATGGCCAAGCGGATCATCGAAGTAGTCCCGTACGACCCGGCGTGGCCGGCGGCGGCCGCCGCCGCGATCGCGGAGGTGCGCGAGGCGCTGGCCGGGGTGATCACGGAGATCGAGCACGTCGGCTCGACGGCCGTCCCCGGGCTGGCCGCCAAGCCCGTCATCGACCTGATGGCCGCGGCCGAGGACCTCGGTGCCGTCGCGTCCCGAGAAGAGGAGCTGGCCCGTCTCGGCTACTGGCTGGGCGACGGCATGCCCGATCATCGCCTTTACGTCCGCGGCGACGACGCCCACCGGACGCACCATCTGCACGTGGTCACCCTGGAGAGCTGGCCGTCGCGCAACCAGCGGATCTTCCGGGACCACTTGCGCGCATACCCGCAGGACGCGGCGCGTTACGCACGGCTCAAGCAGTCCCTGGCCGCTGCCGGTCCCTCGCCCGACGACTACGTACGGGCCAAGACCGACCTGATCCAGGAACTGACCGACCGCGCCCGCGCCGAGCGGGGCCTACCGCCGGTCCCGGTCTGGGAGGACTGACGGAGCCGGCGGCCCGGGCCGCCGGCCGGGCAGGGGTATATCGGCCTGCAACAGCCGGGGAGACATGCCGAAGCCGTGCCGGGAGTAGGCGTGGACCGCCCGGTCGCTGGAATGGACCGTCACGCGTTCGAGCCGCATCTCGTGGGCCAGTTCCAGCACGGCGTCGATCATCCGCCCGCCCAGCCCGTTGTCCCGCTCGCCCGGAACCACGTACACACACTGCACGTCGCCCGACGCCCGGTCCAGCGCGCGCGGACTGGGCACGCGCCGGGTGACTGCCATGCCATGCCATGCCGATGATCACGTGGCCGCGGAGCATCACCATGCAGTGATGGGAGGCAGCGTTCTCCCGCGCCCAGTCCGCGAAGCGTCGGACGAACGCGTCGCGTGTGGTGACGGGCGTCCCGTCGTTCTCCTGCACCCATTGCCATCGGAGTTCGGCGACGGTGGTGAGTCCGTCAGGGCGGGCAGGGCGGATGAGGATGTCGTCCATGTGGCCAGTGTGGTGCACGGGGTGGGGGAGGGGCGGGTCTGTCGCCGTCCCCGGCCGGTCAACCGGAAACGGGCGGGGACACGATGCCCTGGATGATGCCCAGGTCCAGCAAGTCCTGCGGGCGGATGCGGAGTTGGTCCGCCGTGTCCCGCACCGCACCCGCATCGCGCTTGAGGATGGCGGCGGCCGATTCCGGCGCGATCACGGAGAAGTAGCTGTCCGGCGTCGCCCACAGCCGCCCCGGTGCGGCCAGCGCCAGCGCGCCGCCGGACCCGCCTTCCCCGACGAGCAGCGAGGTGACGGGCGTACGGACCGAGGCCAGTACGGCGAAGGCGTCCGCGATGGCCGCGCCCGCGCCCGCCCCTTCGGCGGCCGGGTCGTTGGCCGCGCCCGGGGTGTCCACGAGCGTGAGCACCGGTATGCCGAGCCGGTCGGCCAGCCGGATCAGCCGGGCGGCCGTGCGGAAGCCCGCAGGGCGTACGGCGGTGCCGCACTGTGCGGCGAACGCGACCGTGCGCCCGTCCCGCCGGCCGAACCCGCAGCGCACACCCGTGTCGGTGCCGCCGCAGCGGTCGCCGCTGATCTCCTCGCGCCACTCGAAGTACGCGTCCAGATACGCCGCGGCGCGCGGGCGCCGCTCGTCGCGAGCCGCGCACACCGCTTCCCAGCCGGACCCCGGCAGACGGGGCGCGCCGAGAGCGTACGGAAGCGGGGCGGCTGCCACGGGAGAGGCCGCATCGGCACCGGCCGCCCGTGCCGACCCGGGAGCCAGCAGCCGAAGCCAGCCGCCGAGCGTCGCGCGCAACCGGTCCGGCGGGACGACGGCGTCGAGCTGCCCGGCCGCCAACTGGCCCTCGGCGCTGTACGCGTACGGGTCGGCGCCTGCCGGGCGTACCCGCGAGCCGGCGAAGCCGACCTGCGCGCCCGGAAGCGCGAGCACCACGTCGGCGCCCGCGCCGAGCGTCGCCCAGCCGCCGCCGGTCGTCGGATCGCGGACCACGGCGAGCTGCGGCAGCCCCGCGGCGCGGTTCAGCGCCGACTGGGCGGCCACCCGCTGGAGCTGGGACAGCGCCCGCATTCCCTCCTGCATCCGGCTGCCGCCCGTGGCGATCAACGACACGACCGGCAGGTGCCGCTCGCGGGCGTGGGTGTAGGCGGCCACCAGCCGGTCGCCGGTGCGCCGGCCGAGGGAGCCGCCGAGGAAGCCGAACTCGAAGGAGACCAGGACGGTCTCCACGCCCGCGACCCGGGCGGTTCCGACGACCACGGACTCGCGTTCGCCGGTCCGCTCCCGGGCCCGCTGCCGGGCGGCCCCGTACCCGTGCCAGCCGAGCGGTCCGTCGTCGAACGGCTCGTCGTCGGGTGCGGCACCGCCGAGCGGTTCGCCGGGCACCGCGCCGGCCGCTGCCGTCGGCTCTCCGGCGGGCGCGGGCAGCTCGGTGAAGTCGTCCGTCACCACGGCGACCGCCTCGCGCGCGGTCCAGCGCGGGGACGGACCGGTCGGCACGGACCGCCCGTCCGCGTCCAAGGGCGCGCCAGCCTCGTCAGCCCCGCCATCGGCCCCGCCCGCACCCCGCGGCGGTTCGCTACGCACGGAGTTCCCGCTTGAGGATCTTGCCCATGTCGTTGCGCGGCAGGGCTTCCAGGAAGTGGACCACGCGGGGGCGCTTGTGCGGTGCGAGCTGCCGGGCCACATGGTCGGCGAGGTCCGTACCGGTCGGGCCGGGCACCCCTTCGGCCGCGGGCGCCGGGACGATCCAGGCGACGATCCGCTCGCCCAGGTCCTCGTCCGGCTCGCCCGTGACGGCGGCCTCGCTGACGCCGGGGTGCTCCAGCAACGCGTTCTCGATCTCGCCCGCTCCGATCTTGTACCCGCCGCTCTTGATCAGGTCCGTGGCCTTGCGCCCCACGATGCGGTAGTTGCCGGCGGCGTCGCGGGTCGCCATGTCGCCCGTACGGAACCAGCCGCCGTCGAAGGCGGCGGCGGTGGCGTCCGGGCGGTTGAGGTATTCGACGAACAGGTTCGGGCCGCGGACCTGGATCTCGCCCACCGTTTCGCCGTCGCTCGCCTCGACGGCCTGCCCGGATTCGTCGACGAGCCGGACGTACACGCCGGGCAGCGGGACGCCGACGCTGCCGGGCGCGGGGTCGCCGTCGGCCCGTACGCTCGTGTTCATCAGCGTCTCGGTCATGCCGTACCGCTCGATGACGCGGCAGCCGGCGGCAGCGGCGAGCCGTTCGTGGTCGCTGCGCGGCAGCGCCGCCGACCCGGAGACCAGGAGACGGGCGCGGGACAGCGCCTTGGCCAGAGCGGGGTTCTCGCCCGCCTCCACGGCCAGCCGGTGGTACATCGTCGGCACGCCGAACAGCATGGTGCCGTCCGCCCCCAGTTCTCTGACGACGCCCTCGGTGCTGAAACGCCCCAGGTGGCGGACGCTGCCGCCGCGCCGCAGCGGCCCGAGGATCCCGAGGACGAGGCCGTGCACGTGGAAGAGCGGCAGGCCGTGCACGAGCACGTCGTCGGCCGTCCACTGCCAGGCCTCCGCCAGCGCGTCCAGGGTGTGGGCGATGGCCCGGCGGGGGATGACGACCCCCTTGGGCGGGCCGGTGGTGCCGGAGGTGTAGACGATCAGCGCAGGGGACTCGGCAACCGGTTCGTACGGGAGCGGGGGCACCTCCTCGTCACCCGTGACGGCATCGACGTCGAGGCGGGGGAGGGCGGCCAGCGCGCCGGGCAGCTCGGTGCCCGGCTCGGCCAGGACGAGCGCCGGGCCGCTGTCCGACACGATGTGCGCCAGCTCGCTCTCGCCGATCTTCGGGTTCACCGGCACGGCGGGCACCCCGGCGAGCAGCGCGGCCACGACGGCGACGGCGGTCTCCAGCGTGGGCGTGGCCCAGACGGCCACCCGGGTCTGGCCGCCGAGGCGCTCGGCGAGCCGGCACGCCACCGCGGCCAGTTGACGGTAGCTGAGCGCACGCTCGCCGAAGCGCAGCGCGGGCTGCGGCGATGCGTCGCCCAGCGTCGGAAAGAGCACGTTCACCAGGTCTCCCTCGTCCTCGTCGTCCCACGTCGTTGCCGTCGGCCCGGATCCGCCGGAAGCGGGCCGTCCCCCACCACTTTGGCAGAGACCACCGACAACGCGATCACGCGGCGCCGCGCGAGGGTACCGGCGCGCTCCGCTCACCCCGGCATCTTGCGGAAGTCCCAGGAGACGACGGAGTCCGGCACCAGCCGCAGCCAGGCGTGCCGCCCGTCGTGCGGCATCTCGTCCATGCCGAAGTACTTGGCGGCGAACATCCGTTCCGGTACGTCGAGTTCCGGGCAGGCGTCACTCGTCCGCGGTACCCGGCCCACGACGGCCGCGCTGCCGCTCAGCTCCGCCCCGCGCAGCTCCCCGTAGTCGTGCCCGTCGTCGACGACCACCGCGGTCCGGGGGTTCTTGCGCAGCTGCGCCCACCGCTTGCTGCGGACGATCGAATACAGCCAGAGCGCCGCGCCGTCCCAGACGAACCACAGGGCGCCGACGTGCGGCGTGCCGTCCTCGCCCACCGTGGCGACCCGGCACGTACGCTGCTCCGCCAGGAAGGCGTCCAGTTCCTGCGGCGTCATCATGATGCGGCGCCCGCGCCGCTGTGTGGCGGTCATACCTCGTCCACCTCCGCTGTACGGCCCGCGGGGCGCGGACCGGTCCGGCCTGCCGAGTGCCAGGCATCATGCGGTCTCTTCCCTGCCGGCGCAATGGCGGCTACTCTCACGCGGCTTGTGACGGCACGGCACCGGCGGCACGTACCGGCCGGCCCGCGACCCCGAGGAGACGCATCGATGGCAACGGGCGCGCACCTCCCGCAGCAGACCGACCCGGCCACGACGGCGCTGCTCACCGTCGAGTGCCAGCGGGGCGTCGTCGGACCGGACAGCGCGCTGCCGGAACTCGCCGAGGCGGCACGCAGGACCGGCGCGCTCGGCCGGGTGGCCCGGCTGGTCGCGGCCGCGCACGACGCGGGCGTACAGGTTCTGCACGCCGTCGCCGAGCGCCGCCCCGACGGCCGGGGCGCCAGCCGCAACGCGCGCTTGTTCAGCGCCGCCGAACGCCTGCCCGTGCAACAGCTCGCCGGTACGGCCGCGGTCCGGATCGCCGAGCCGATACCCGTCTGCGAGGACGACCTGATCGTGCGCAGGCTGCACGGCCTGTCGCCGATCGCCGGTACGGACGTGGACCCGCTGCTGCGCAACCTCGGCTGCCGCACCCTCGTCATCGTCGGGGTGTCGGCCAATGTGGCGATCCCCAACGCCGTCTTCGACGCGGTCAACCTCGGCTACACCGCGGTCGTGCCCGCCGACGCCATCGCCGGCGTGCCGGCCGACTACACGGCGGCGCTGGTCCGCCACACCCTCGCCCTCGTGGCCACCGTCACCACCACCGACAAGCTGATCTCCCGCTGGACGAAGCCGCGCAGGCCCGGGACCACCCCCGGATGACCGGCGGCGCGCCCCGTACCTCCGGCCGGGTCAGCCGAGCTTGATCGAGCCGCCCTCGACGCTGACCTTGGCCGCCGTGAGCCCCTGTGTGGCCGGGCCGTTGCGTACGCTGCCGTCGTGGACCGCGTACTTGCTGCCGTGGCAGGGGCAGTTGATCGTGCCGTCCGCCACCTCGTTCACCAGGCAGCCCTGGTGCCGGCAGACCGCCGAGAACGCCTTGAACTCGCCCGCCGCCGGCTGCGTCACCACGATCTTGCGGTCCTTGAAGACCTTGCCCCCGCCTTCGGGGATGTCCGTGACCTTCGCCAGTACGCCTCCGGCCGCGCCGCCCGCGCCGGTTCCTCCGCCGTCCTTCGCGCCGCCGCTCCCGGATGCCGCCGAAGAGCCGGGCGACGTCTCGGGAGCGGCGGAGGACGCGCTGTCGCCGTACCCGTCCGCGTCGTTCCCGCATGCCGCGAGGACGGCGGCCAGTCCCGCGGCGCCGGCCGCCGCCACGACCGTGCGGCGTGGTGTTCCCGTGCCCGCCGGTCCC
Organism: Streptomyces sp. NPDC017529; assembly: GCF_044329785.1. Classification (NCBI taxonomy): domain Bacteria; kingdom Bacillati; phylum Actinomycetota; class Actinomycetes; order Kitasatosporales; family Streptomycetaceae; genus Streptomyces; species Streptomyces sp. NPDC017529. The sequence goes on along the minus strand of NZ_JBIRJY010000028.1, from coordinate 30,527 downwards.
GCTGAAGCCCGTCCCGCTGAAGCCTGCTGAGTCATGCTGTGCCTCCGGCTGTCGGTGCCATTCCCTGCCCGTGGGCGCCGTGTCCCGTGCGCCGTGTGTGTCACGTGGTCCGTGCGGTCCGCGGGCGTTGTGGAAGTTCCATACGGAGGGGCGGGGAAGGGCGTTCAGCGCTTGGCGAGCGCGTCGCGCAGGAAATCGCGTTCGAAGCGGAGCAGGTTCTCGGTCACCGCCGCGTCGGCCGGTGAATGCCCCGCTCCGGGGAGCGGCAGCACGCTGTGCTGTTTGCCGGCCGCGAGCAGTTCGGCCGAGAAGCGGAGGGTGTGAGCGGGCGCCACGTTGTCGTCCGCCATCCCCTGCACGAGCAGCAGCGGGCGGCGCAGCAGGTGGCCGTGGCCCGCGAGGGAACTGCGCGCGTAGGCGTCCGGCGCCTCTTGGGGATGGCCGAGAAAGCGCTCCTTCCAGTGGGTGTCGTACAGCCGCTGGTCCGTGGGGGCGGCGCCGGCGACCGCCGCGTGGAAGACGTCGGGGCGGTGCAGGACGGCGGCCGCCGCCAGGAAGCCGCCGAACGACCAGCCGCGGATCGCCACCCGCTCCAGGTCGAGGTCCGCGAAGCGCTCGGCGGCCGCGTGCAGCGCGTCTACCTGGTCCTCCAGGACGGGCGTGAGCTGGTCGCCGTGGACGGCCTTCTCCCACGCCGGGCCCCGGCCGGGGGTGCCGCGGCCGTCCGTGACCAGTACGGCGAAGCCCTCCTCGGCGAACCACTGCGCCACACAGCCGAACCAGGTACGCGCCCGCACCGCCAACTGGACGCTCGGTCCTCCGTACGGGGAGAGCAGCACGGGCAGCTTGCCTGTACCGGGCCCGTACCAGGAGGGCAGGTACAGCGCGCTGTGCAACTCGCGCTCGCCGAGGACCAGGTGCCGCGGGCGCGGAGCGACGGCCGGCTCTTCGGCGAGCGATGCGACGGTCCCCGGCGGCGTGCCGGGTGCGGAGCCGGACACCCTGGTCACGGGCCCGTCCGGGGTGAGCCCGGCCAGGACGACCGTCCCGCCGCCGACCGCCGCGGTGAACCACCCCGGCCCCTCGCTCAGGCGGACCGGCCCGTCCTGGGGGTCCCACCTCCACACGTGGAGTTCCGTCGGCTCCTCCTGGGCGGTGAACCACACCTGTTCGTCCTCTACGGCGACGACCTCGCGCAGGTTCAGCCCGGGCGGCGTGACGTTTCTGCCGCCCACGTTCAGACGGCGGGTGCCGGCCGCGTCCTCGGGAAGGACGAGGGCTCCCGAGGCCGTACGGGCCGGGGTGCCGGACACGATCTCCACCCAGGCGGGATCGGTGCGCTCGTGCAGGACCTCGGTCGCGCCGCTTCCGGTGTCGACCGCGAGCGTGCGCACCGTCCGCTGGTCCCGGCTCTGTACGCCGACGAGCGGCCCGTGCGCGTCCCATCCGGCGCTGACCAGGTACTCGTACGCGGCCCTGTCCCAGTCCACCTCGACGCGTGCCTCGCCGGGGGCCACCGGCACGATGTGCAGCGACACCTCCGCGTTGGCCGTTCCCGCCGACGGGTAAGGGACCGCGCGCGGCGGCTGTTCGGGCCGTGCCGGGTCGCCGAGGTAACGGCGGGCCACACCGGACGTGTCGGCCCTGGCGACCAGGATCCGGCGGCTGTCCGGCGACCACCAGAAGCCGCGCGTCCGGTGCATCGACTCGGCCGCCACGTACTCGGGGAGCCCGTAGGTGACATCCGGGCCCTCCGCGGCGGCCAAGCACCGGTCCGTACCGTCCTCCAGACGGACGACGTGCAGGGATCCGCCGGTCACGTACGCGACGAACTGCCCGTCCGGAGAGGGCCGGGGATCGGCGACCGGTCCGGCGGCCGGCACGTGAAAGGGGGCGCCCCCGTCCGTACGCACCACCCACAGCGCGCCGGAGAGCGCACAAGCCACCACGCGCGCTGCGGCATCCGCCGCGTACGCCACCACGCCCGTCGAGTGCTCACGCGCCCGTTCCCGGCGCAGCCGCTCCTCCTCGGGCAGCGGCCCCTCCGAGAACGCGCCCCCGTCGCCCTCCAGGAGCGCCGGATCGACGAGGACCCGTTCCGCTCCGCCCTCGTAAAGCCACAACCGGCCTACGGGGTCGTCGCCCCCGCCCGTACGGACGAACAGGACGCGGCTGCCGTCCGGGGAGACGCCGAAGTGGCCCGGCACGCCGAGAGAGAAGCGCCGGGTGCGCGCGAACTGCCGGGGAAAGGCGGCGGCGGAGGCGGGGGAGGCGTCGGAAACAGGAGAGGCGGAAGGGGTATCGGAGAGAGCCATGTGGGGACTCTGACAGGCGAAACAGCTCTGCTGCCATGAATTGTGCCGCCAAGGGCACCACTTCGGGTGGTTCCGTGGTCCCGCCGCGCGCACGGCGACCGCGCCGCGGACATGACGAAGCCCCGCGGACGGGGGAGCCGCGGGGCTTCGTGGAATAAGTGTACATGTCTTCAGGTGTTATGCCCTGCCGGGTCTGTGAAGCCGAGGCGGCGTCGGCTCAGCCGCCCGGGAGCAGCCGTGACTCGGCGGCCGGCAGCCCCTTGGCCCACCAGTGGTCGTAGCGGCGGTAGACCAGGGGGTCGCGGCCGGCGAGGAACGGCACGAGAGAAGCGGCCTCCGTCGCCAGTCCTTCCCACTCCGCGTCCGGCAGGGGATGGAAGGCCGTGGCCTCGATGCCTCCTTCGACGGGGCGCCAGACGCCGGCGACATGGCCGTCGACCAGGAGCGTGGGCAGTACGTCGCCGTTCACGCGGATCACCAGCTTGCGGTACGCGGGCGGTATGACGCGGCCACGGTCGGCATAGGCCAGCAGGACGCTGTCCCACATCGCCATCAGCCTGGGCGGCGCCGGGGTGTCCCCGGGCGGCCGCGGCGCGCCGGGAATGTCGTAGAGCACCGTGCCGTCGGGGCCTTCCACCTGCTCAAGCTCCGCGGCGAGCGACTGCACCGCCGCCTTGGCGCGGGACCGCCGGACCAACGCGAACTGCGCCATGTCCGCCACCGACGCCGGCCCGAAGCCCTCCAGATAGCGACGGATCAGGACGCGCAGGCCGTCGTCGGCGGCATCGGGAACCGCGGCCAGGGCCGGCCGGGAACGCGCCGCGACGAACGCCTGCCGGGTGCCGAACGACCAGGGCCCTCCGACGGGCGCGTGCCACAGCGGCACGTACTGCCGCAGCAACCGCCAGGCCGTCGGCTCCACGGGAGCGCCCGACAACTCCTCGAACCGGCCGCGCAACTCGACTGCCGTACGTGGCTGTTCGGCGTACTTCAGCAGGTCCGGGAGCAGCGCGTCGACCTCGTCGGCGGTGAGCCCGGACGCCGTGAACCGGGAGTCGCCGAGCCTGGAGGCGCGCAGCGTCGGCTCCATGGCCTCGCGGAAGACCTGGTAGTCCGCGGCATGGACCATGTGCAACGTGATGCGCATCAGCGTCGCCCTCACCGCTCGCAGGCCGGTCACGGCGTCGTCGAGGTCGTCAGGGGAGAAGCCGCTGAGCCGGTTCCACAGTGCGAGGTACGGCGAAGCGGGCTGCTGTGCCTGCAAGGCGACCACCTGCCGCAGTGCCTCGGCGACGTCGATCGACTCGCGGCCGAGCAGCAACTGCCGGGCGAGCGTGGAACGGTTGAGGGAACGCGCAGTGATCGGCATACGGGGATTCTCTCGTCCCCGGTCGGAACCCGACCCGGAGGTCGGGGTCCCTCACCGGTGACGGGCGCGCACGCACCTACGCGAAAGCCCTGCCGGGCAGTGCCGGCAGGGCTTTCGCGTAGGCGTGCCGCTCGGGTGAGGGCTCCGCTGAGTCTTCCGCGTCCCGGGCTCAGTAGGCGGAGTTGACGTTGTCCATGGAGCCGTAGCGGTGGGCGGCGTAGTTGGCCGCTGCCGTGATGTTGGCGACCGGGTCGGTCAGGTCGTTGGCCGTGCCCTCGACGTGGTACGCGTCGAAGGTGGGCTGGATGACCTGGAGCAGGCCCTTGGACGGGATGCCGTTCTTGGCGTTGATGTCCCAGTCGTTGACGCAGTTCGGGTTGCCGCTGGACTCGCGCATGATGTTGCGGTGCAGGCCCTCGTAGCTGCCGGGGATGCCCTTCTCCTTCATGATGGCCAGCGATTCCTTGATCCAGCCGTCCAGGTTGTTCGCGTAGTGCGGCTTGGGGGCCTCGACCGGCTTGCGGTCGGCGGCGCGGCTGGCGGCCTCCTTGGCGGTGTGGTCCTGGGCGGCCACGGCCGTGACCTTCACCGTGTCGGCCAGGTTCGCGGCCTGCTGAACGTCCTTCTCGGCGCCGTTGCCGGCCTTCGGGTCGGCGGCCTTGGTCTTGGCACCCACCGGCTGGCCGTTCGCGGAGACCGGCTGTACGGCGGACGGCGCGGCCGAGGATGCGGCGTGCGCCTCACCGGCCGCGGCGGGGACCGTCAGCGCCGCGGTGGCACCGGCGGCCACCAGCACGGCGGCGGAGAGCTTGTGGGTCTTGGTCGCGCGGACGGAACGGAGCAGAGTGGGCATCGGCATGCGGAAACCTCTTCCGGGACGCTGGTGCGTAAAAAGGGGACGCGGCCGGTTACGGGGTTCAGGCATGTGGTGCCGGCTGCGCAATACGAAGGATGCGATCCGGGTGCGTGTCCGCGCTTACCTTCTGCGGTGAAGGGCGCAGCGCTCTTTCCCGGTGCTCCACCATGATTAGCGGCGGCGAAATCGGAAAGCAATAGCGGTGGTGCGAGGCGATCTGCTACGCGACCCCGTAGAAAGACGGAGAGACGCCGCGAGTGGGACCTCTACAGGGCCGCATGCGGCGAGCGGCCTCTACGGCGTGGAGCCGTAGAGGACCAAGGTCCCGTGCGCCGGATCACGCTGCCGGGCGCTTTTGGGCGGCGTCTTCGTGGCGCGCCGTTGGTGTTTTTGTGGTGCGCGTCACCGTGAATGCGGGGGCGGTTTCCGTTCGAAAGGAAATGGTCGCGCGTGCGCATTGATCGGTGGGAGCTTCAGCCGTAATAGGCGGGATCTAATAATTGCTTCCGCCCGGCCCCGAGGGTTCAGAAGCTGCTGTTGGTGACCAGCGCGTTGCCGAACACGTCGTACACGGACACGTAGCCCTCCTTGGCGTCCTTCCAGTCGTCGAAGGCGGTGGCGAGGGACCGGGCGGTGGCCATGGCGTCCTTGACCGGCTTGGTTCCGCCGTTGATGTCGGTGGAGATGTAGGCGTTGCCGGTCTTGTCGTCCCACTCGCCGATGATGCTCTGTACGCGGGAGGCCGCTTCCTTCTGGTCCGGTGTTCCGTGGGATCCGATCCACGCGCGGAAGTCGCGGGCGTGCTTCTTGGACTGCGCCTTGTCGTTGTCGGCGGGCAGGGTCTCCTGCGCGACGGGCGTGCCGTGGGCGGTGGTGTCGGTCCACTCACAGCCGCTGGTGAGGCCGATGGCGAGGCAGGCGCCGAGGGTGAGGAGCACGGGTCGGGTCGGCCGTGTACGCATCCGGCATTCTCCTTGGCGGGCGGGCCGTGCCCCGGATCGGCTCCGGGGCGCGGCTGCGATGTCGTATCGGGGGCGTCGGTACGCGAATGTCAGAACTTGATGGCGTCGGCCTTGTCGTTCCAGTTGCCGCCGTAAGCGTAGGAAATCTTCTTGAAGTTCGGGTAGGCGGAGTAACCGGCGCCCAGGAAGAGGTGCGGGTCGGGCATGCCGGTGCGGAAGTCGTACAGTTCCACGCCGCGCTGCGGGCGGTTGACATAGGCGGAGGACGCCTTGTCGCGGAAGCTGGGGCTGTACTGGTCCAGGTGGCGGGTCTTCGACGAGGCGTAGGTCGGCCACTGCAGGCGGCGGCCCTTGTAGTTGGCGTCCTGCCACAGGCAGACCCAGTTCTTGGGGCAGTCGTTGTAGCTGCGCAGGACGGCGGCCGACTTGGCGCCCAGGCGCGCTTCCTCGGTCGGGGCGTGCCGGCCGAGGTAAGCGTTGGCTTCCTGCTGGTTGTCGAAGCACTCCATGGTGCCGTCCTCCGACACCTCCGCGCACAGCTGCGCACCACCGAGGTCGTCGGAGGTCGAGTCGATCTTCTTGCCGTGGTAGTACATCTCGACCTTCGGCGCGTTCTCCAGCTCCTTGTGGACCTGCGCCTCGTCCTCGGGGGTCGCGGTGCCGGAGACGGCGCCGGGCGTCTCGGGAGCGGTGGTGTCGGCGAAGGCCGGGGCGGCGGCGATGCCGGCCGTCGCGACGGCGAGGGCGGCGGCGGCCACGGTGGTACGGACGCGTATGTGCATGGGTGTTCCCCCTGTGCGGTGGCATGTTCACGCGGACCGCGTTCTCGTAACCGCGGCCCGGTCAAAAAACGTATGGCGTAGCCATGCAACGATCTAGCGGGCAATTCGCATGAAGTGCGACAAGTGCGGCGTGGGGGATGTGCGGTTCGGCACGGTTGCACGATGCCGGATAACGGCCGCATAAAGATCAACTAAAGGCGTCGTGATGTGAGCTGACGGGGCGTCCGTATGCGCGCGTGGTGACGGGTCGTCACCAGCGCGTCGGGGGCTGGCGGGCAGCACCTGCTTGCATGCGCCATTTATTCGGGCCTTACGATGATCAAGTTCATTTCACGGACGCCGTACGGCCTGTCCGTCATCGCACCGACCTCTCGGGAAGGCGCGCATCAGCGCGCGTCACACACCCCCGGTGCCTCCTTGCGCATGTCAACAGCCATAGGAAACACGCGTGTCGAAAACCTCCAGACCGGCCCGTGCCGGGATAGCGGGCCTTGCGGCCGCCGCCGTCCTGGCCGGGCTGATACAGAGCGGCGCGGCCTACGCCGCGCCGGATACCCCGCCGGCGAAGCCGCAGCCGGCGGACGGGCCGACCGGTTCCGGCCGGGTCGCCGCCCCCGACAAGAAGCTCGGCAAGAACTGGGACAGCTCGAAGGACCGGGCCGTCACCGCCGCCGCCGACTCCGAGGGCCTGCGCATCCTCACCGCCGAGTCGAGCAAGGCGTACGAGTGGCAGACGGCCGCCGTCCTCAACGAGCCGGGGATGCCCGCCGACTCGTGGATCGGCAACCAGTGCGTCATGGACGACTCCCACGTCGCGGCCGTGTACGCCCCGCGCTCGTTCACCAACAAGCCCGACCTGATGCAGGGCGGCGCGTTCACGGCGATCGTGAACACCACGACGGGCGAGGTGACGAAGCTGCCGTTCACCGCCACCCTCGCCTACTTCGACCCCGCCTGTAACAGCACCACACACACCGCCGCCTTCACCCAGTACCGCGACATGAACGACGCGTCGAAGGTGAACACGCGCGTGATCACGGTGGACACCGCAGGCAAGACGGTCGTGAAGACCGGGGAACTGCGCGGACAGGTGTCGTCGGCGGCCCCCGTGAAGGACGGCGTCGTCGCCGGCCTCGGCCGCGACCTCGTCCACATCGACGGCAAGGGCGGGACCCGCCGGCTCGCCAAGGGCGACAGCACCCCCTTCGACATCCGTCCCATGGCGGGTGACCGGATCGGCTTCGTGGACCGCAAGGACACGAAGACGGCGCAGGCCAAGGTGTACGGCGGCAACGGCAAGGCGGCCGCGGTCGCCACCGGACGCCTCGGCGACCTCGACCTCGCGCCCGGCGCGCAGGGCCGCGCCTTTCTCACCGGGCACCCCCAGAGCGCGCAGGTGCGGGGGAGCGGCGTCATCAAGATCGACGCGCCGGCCGACACCGACGTCTCCTCCCACGGCCGCCTGGCCGTCGACCCCGTGCTGACACCCGGCGTCCGCGCCGGTCTGACCCGTATCAAGGCGGCCGGCCAGGGCTTCGACAAGGCGGACGAGCCCGAGGCGGGCGTGCGTTCCCGCTCCGGGCAGGCTCCCTGCGCGGCCGACGGCGACACCGCGATCACCGTCACGTCGACCGCCACCCCGACGGGACGCAAGGTCGAGCAGCGGGTCGCCTCGGCGTCGCCGCGCATTGGCAACGGCCTGTCCCCCCGCGCTGACCGGCGACACCCGGCCGCGCGTACTGTCCCGCGCGGCCGCCGCCGTCTCCCGCGACACCCGTGACACCGACCGCTGGTGCTCCGTCTCCCGCAACGACCTGGGTGCCCAGGCGTTGCAGCCGACGCCGAACCAGGTCGAGTGGGCGGTGGACATGGCCGTACGGGGCGAGCTGCGCGGCAAGTGGATCCGCCAGGGCGGCTACCGCAGCCAGGCCGGGCTCGGCTCGATCGACCCGCAGGGGCTGTTCCCCCTTCCCAAGCTGAACGGCGGCGGCCGGATCCCGGCCAGCGTCCTCCTGGGCGTCCTGGCGCAGGAGTCCAACCTGCGGCAGGCCGAGTCCGGTGCGATCCCCGGCCAGATGGGCAACCCGCTGGCCGCCGTGGACGGTTACTACGGCCACAGCACGAAGGACACCCTCCTCGGCTACTGGCGCATCAACTGGGACAAGTCCGACTGCGGTTACGGCGTCGGGCAGGTCACCGACGGCATGCGCTTGAAGGGGCACGAGAAGAAGGGCGAGACGAGCCTCGACCCGAAGCCGCAGAAGGCGATCGCGGTCGACTACGCCACCAACATCGCCGCCTCCATGAAAATCCTGGCCGACAAGTGGAACGAGGTGCACAAGGACGGCCAGAAGATCACGGTCAACAATGACGACCCCTCCCGCGTGGAGAACTGGTTCACCGCCGCCTGGAACTACAACCTCGGCTTCAACCCCAAGTCGGACGCCGCGAAGAACGGCGGCCACTGGGGCCTGGGCTGGTACAACAACCCCGCCAACCCCCTTTACAAGGAGGGCGCTTGGGACCACCCGTTCATGGATGTCAGCCTCAACCCGAACAACATCCGTGACGCTGCGCACCCGCAGTAGTGGCCGTACGAGGAAAAGGTGATGGGCTGGTCCGCCTGGTCCATCGACACCGGCTTTTCCTACTCCACGGACGGCCGGCAGGACTGGAAGGGCGAGTCCGGCTTCTCCTCCGCCGGCTTCCGCCCCGCCTGGTGGCTCACCGTCGCCGACCGCTCGCGCGTCAGCCCGCCGCTGGACACCTTCTGCAACAAGAAGAACGGCTGTGACCCGGCCGCCCCGGTCGACTGCCCGGACGAGGCCTGCTACCGGCAGTTCTGGTGGAAGCACGAGAACGCGACGTGGAAGCCCGACTGCGACCGGACGTGCGGACACGAGAGCATCAAGTACGCCACCCTGCGCTCCGAACCGGGACGTGGCTACCGGCTGAAGAACGGCGACCCGGTCTGCGGCACCGCCCCGAAGGGCTCCGACGTCGTCACCTCCGTACCCGACGGCACGGAAACGTGGTCGAACTGCGGGAAGGCGTCGTCGACGGGCTCGTTCCAGTTCACCTTCCATCCCGACTGGGACCGGCACTACGAGGCGAAAGCCGACCTGTATTCGATCGGCGGCGGCCACGGGGGGCACTTCTGGTACACCCACACGCGTAACGAGGACCACCTCGGCGGCGACGGCAACCGGATGACGATCGAGGGCACGTGGACGGCGGGGAAGAAGTACGGCCTCGCCGCCGTCTACGCGTACGTCCCCGACACCGGCGCGCAGACCAGGCACGCGAAGTACGTCGTCAGCGGCGCCTCCGGCGGCCCGTACGAGCGGTTCGTCGACCAGGACGCCAACAACGGCAAGTGGGTGCCGCTGGGCGCCTACCAATTCACGTCCACGCCGAAGGTGACGCTGGCGAACTACACGGAGACGGGTTCCGCCGACCGTGACATCGCCTGGAACTCCGTGGCGTTCAAGCCGATCAAGGGCAAGTTCGTCCACCGCTCCCTGACCGCCGCCGCGGTCTTCGACCCGAACCAGGAGCTGAACTCGAACTGGCCGGTCTCCACGGAGATCAACTCGCCTGTGCGGTCGATGAAGTCGCTCTACGACTGGGGCATGGGGCTCGCCTACCGCGGACCCCTGTGGAACAACCCGGGCGCCGACGCCTACGGCCTGTCCTACGAGGCGCGCTGCCCGACGGCGAAGGCGGTCGGCGAATGCACGGGGCAGAAGACGTGGGACGCGGCCGACAAATGGGCGAAGGACATCAAGGCGGGCGGATGGAAGCCGCACGCCGACGGCTCCGCCCCGGCGATGTCGATCCCGGTGTGGATGAACCATGTCCAACCTACGTCCCGACCCGTCCAAGCCCGCCTCCGAGGCCTACCGGGACCCGAACAGCTACAAGATCAAGTCCGATGTGAACGTGACGTACGTGGTCGGCGAGGACGGGAAGATCGTTGAAGGCAGCGAGGGGTCGGACTACCGCTCCCGCGTCGGCAACGCCCACCTCCCGTACTTCGTCACGCAGATCATGAAGACGATCGAGGCGGACTACGGCATCCCCGCCCCGGACATCGACTACACCACGCAGGACGCGCTGGAGTACGGCAACGTCCACACGTCGCACCCCTACGACGACGGGGACACGCCGGGCCAGGCGTACTTCCCGCACTTCCGCGCCGCGCACCTCGACGACGCCAAGCATTGCGTGGACTTCCGCGCCGTCGGCGGCGGCGTGCACGGATACCGCGCCATGATCGGCCACCAGTCGGTCAACGACAACGTCAAGGCGTGGGTGGACAAGGTCAACGCGCACCTGGAGACGAACCACGCGGTGCGGCGGTTCGCCGGGGACGTCTACTCGATGTTCTTCAAGAACACCGGGTCGTGGAACAACAACATGGGCGGCTCCATGATCGGTAACGCGCCTCCGATCTGGCAGGACATCGCCGCCGCCTTCTGTGCCGACGGCTCCGTGAAGCCCACGCACCTGGAGAAGGACAAGGACGCGAATCCGTCGAACGGCATCGTCTTCCAGTCCTACATGCCCGACCTGTACCTGTACGTCGACGACCACCTGACCGACAACCTCGGACACCGGTCGGGCAAGCGCATCAGCGGCGGTGACTGGAGGAACTTCTCCAACTTCCCCGCCACCGCTCCCAATGGGAACGCCTACGGCTCCTGCGACGCGTACCACCGTGGCAGCGGCGGTAATCCGTGGGCTGTGGACGCCCCGGTCCCGTTCCTCTGAGACGGGCCGGGGAACCGGCCGGGCGGCGTGGTGCACTGCGACGAACCGGCGAACAAGTTCACCGTCAACCTCACCCGCTAGCCGGTGAGCACCGAGTGATTTAATGCAAGGAGAAGGGGAGGGGACCGGCCGGCAAAGGCCGGTCCTTCTCCCCTCTTCGCACATCAAGGGAGCATTTCCTCATGGGCTACCTGTATATAGCCTTCTTCGCCGCATTCCTCTACCTGGCGCCCGTGATCCTGCTGTGTGTGAAAGTCGCGGACAAGACGACGGCGAAGACGGGATGGGCCATGGCGTTCCTGCTGGTCGTCTTCCCTGTCGTCCTGCTGGCCGTCGGCGCGGTGATCGACGCCAAGGGAGCCGCGTCGTGACCTACGTGGCCACCGGCATCACCGCCGTGTTCGTGGCCGTCGGATACGCCTGGCCCTTTCTCCCGCTCGTCGTGTATCCGTTCGACCGCCGGCGCGGCATGTGGGTCGCCGCCTACTGCGGTGCCGCCGGATTCCTCGCCGGGTATGTCGTCTTCCGCTACTCCGACCATGCGGTGGGCACGTTCTTCCAGGCGTCGGTGTTCACCTCGGCAGCCAGGATCGTAGGCGAACTGACGGGGGCCGGGGAGCGCCTTCGGCGACGGCGGGCGAAGCCGGACGCTCGCGAGTAGAGACGAAGAACGCTTTGAACTTGATCTCCCAGCCGAGCAGCTTGGCGGGCGCGGTGGTCGATTCCTCAATGTCTATCAGGTTCCTTTGCGCATAAGGAAATACTGCGTCACAGCTTTCCCGACTTCCTTTCCAGGAACAGCAGCCAGGCCAGGTACACGCCCCCGCCCACTCCCGTGAGTACGCCCACCGGGAGGATGGCCGTGCCGGAGACGCGTTGGGCCGTCCAGTCGGCGAGGGTGACCAGGGTGGCGCCCATCCAGGCTGCGGGGAGGACGTTGGGGCCGGGGGAGCGGGTGAGGCGGCGGGCCAGTTGGGGGGCGGCCAGGGCGACGAAGGGGATGGGGCCGGCGGCGGCCACGGCGAGTGCCGTCAGGCCGGTGCCGGTGGCGAGGAGTGCCAGGCGGCTGCGTTCGGGGGCGACGCCGAGTGCCGCCGCCGTGTCGTCGCCCATCTCCAGGAGGGAGAGCCGGCGGGCGAGGACCAGGACGGCGGGTGCCAGGGCGGCGACGCCGAGGGCGGCCACGGTCACGTCGGGCCAGCCGCGCCCGTTGAGGCTGCCGATCATCCAGGTGGCGGCTTCGGCGGCCTTGCCGATGTCGGCCCGTACGTACAGGTAGCTGGTGAGCGAGCCGAGCACCGCGGAGCCGCCGATGCCGACGAGCACCAGGCGGTAGCCGTGCACGCCGCGCCGCCAGGCCAGCAGGTAGACGGCGGCGGCGGTGGCCAGCCCGCCGGCCACGGCGCCGAGGGCGATCTGCGCGGTACCGGCTTCCAGGAGGATCACGGAGACCAGGGCGCCGGCCGACGCTCCGCTGCCGAAGCCGATGACGTCGGGGCTGCCGAGGGGGTTGCGGGCCAGCGACTGGAAGACCGCGCCGCTCATGCCCATCGCGAACCCGGCCAGCAGCCCGTCCAGTACGCGGGGCAGCCGCAGGTCCACGACGACGAAGTCCGCGCCGGGCGGGCCGTCCCCGAAGAGGGTGGCGAGGACTTCGGCGGGGGCGAGGCGGTAGGTGCCCATGCCGAGGGACAGGACGGCCACCGTGGCGCCGGTCAGTATCAGCAGTACGCAGACCAGCAGGGCGCGGCGGCCCAGCCGCAGGGACAGCCCGCCCCGGGTGCGCAGGAAGGTGGGTCGCGGCGCCGTGCGGCGCGCGACGGGGGTGCGGACGGCGTTCACAGCTGGGCCGCCTTGCGCCGGCGGACGAGGTGGATGAACACCAGGCCGCCGCAGAACGCGGTGACCACCCCGACCTCGATCTCGGCCGGCGGGGCCAGTACCCGGCCGACGATGTCGGAGCCCAGCAGCAGGACCGGCGCGAAGACGGCGCAGTAGGGGAACAGCCACCGGGTGTCGGGGCCGCAGAAGGCCCGTACCGCGTGCGGGATCATCAGGCCGACGAAGCCGATCGGCCCGCAGACCGCGGTGGCGGCGCCGCAGAGCAGGGTGATGGCGGCGATGGACAGCACCCGGGTCCGGCCCAGCCGGGCGCCCAGGGAGCGGGCGGTGTCCTCTCCCAGGGCCATGGCGTTCAGCGGGCGGGCCACGGCCAGCGCGAGGACGGCGCCCGCGAGGAGGAAGGGCAGGGCGGCCAGGAGCAGGTCGCCGCGGCGGCCCGCGAGGGTGCCGACCGACCAGTGCCGCATGGTCTCCAGCGCTCCCAGGTCCGTCAGTTGCAATCCGTTGACGCAGCCGAAGAGGGCGGCGTTGACGGCGGTGCCGGCCAGGGCCAGGCGTACCGGTGTGGCCGCCCGGCTGCCGCCGAGCGCGTTGACCAGGACGGCCGCCGCGCCGGCGCCGGCCAGCGCGAACCACAGGTAGCCGGTGAAGGAGGTGACGCCCAGCACGCTGATCGCGGTGACGACGGCGGCCGAGGCGCCCGCGTTGACGCCGAGGAGCCCGGGGTCGGCCAGCGGGTTGCGGGTGAGGGTCTGCATCACGGCGCCGGCCAGCCCCAGGGCGGTGCCTGCCGCGACGCCCAGCGCGGTACGGGGCAGACGCAGCTCGCGCACGATCCGGTCGTCGGCGGTGCCGGTCGGCGCGAACAGGCCGTGCCACACCTGGTCGAGGGGGATGGCCTTGGTGCCCACGGCGATACTGGCCAGCACCACGGCGGCCAGCAGTGCCAGGCCCAGCAGCAGCCCGCCGGCCCGCACCGTCCGGCGCCCGGCCGGCGGTGCGGCCGGGGCGGGTGGTGCGGGGGAGGCGGTGCGGGCGACGGTCGCGGTCGTCGTCACGCGGCGCTGCCTTCCCTGGCCGCGGCCCGGTGGCGCACGCACTCCTCGTAAGAGGGCAGCAGGCCCAGCCTTTCGGCCTCCGCCAGGGTGGGCGCGGAGGCGTCCTTGGCGGACAGCAGCGGGGTGACACCGGCGGGCCAGCCGATGCCGAGCGCCGGGTCCAGCGGGTGGACGCCGTGTTCGCGCCGCGGCTGGTAGCCGGTGGAGCACAGGTAGACCACGGTGGCGTCGTCGGTCAGGGCCATGAAGGCGTGGCCGAGCCCTTCGGAGACGTACACCGCGCTCAGCCCGTCCTCGTCCAGCGGTACGGCCTCCCACGCGCCGTACGTGGGGGAGCCGGTCCGCACGTCCACCACCACGTCCAGTACGGCGCCGCGCACGCAGGTGACGTACTTGGCCTGGCCGGGCGGCACCTCGCTGAAGTGCAGGCCGCGCAGTACGCCGCGGCGGGAGACGGAGCAGTTGGCCTGGGCCAGTACCGGGGCGCGGCCGGTGGCCCCGGTGAACTCCGGCTGGGTGAACCACTCGTGGAAGGAGCCTCGGTCGTCCCGGTGGACGAGCGGGTCGCGTACCCAGGCTCCTTCGATGCTCAGCGGGCGCATGAGACGGCTCCTTCCAGTGTCGCGGTGACGGCGGTGAACTCGGCGGCGAGCGCGTCGCGCCAGTGCCGGGGCGCGGGCAGTCCGGCGGCGGCCCAGCGGTCGTGTCCGAGCACGCTCCAGGCGGGGCGGCGGGCAGGCCGGTCCAGGGCGGCGCTGCCGGTGGGACGTACCCGGTCCGGGTCGGCGCCCGCCAGCCGGTAGACCTCGCGGGCCAGCCCGTACCAGGTGGTCTGCCCGCCGGTGGTGGCGTGGAAGACGCCGGGGCGTGCGGGTCCGCGCCCCAGGTCGAGCAGCCGTCGCGCCACGTCGCGGGCCGGGGTGGGCTGGCCCGTCTGGTCGTCGACGACGTCCACGGTGGCGCCGCGCGCGGCGCGTTCGGCCATGGTGCGGACGAAGTTGCGGCCGTGGGCGCCGTACAGCCAGGCGGTGCGCACGACGGTGCCGGTGCGCGGCAGCTCGGTCAGGACGGCCTGTTCGCCGGCGGCCTTGCTGCGGCCGTAGGCGGTGAGCGGGCCGGTGGGCGCGCCCTCCGCATACGGGGTGCCGGCGTCGCCGGAGAAGACGTAGTCGGTGGATACGTGCAGCAGCCGGGTGCCGCCGCTGGCGCAGGCGCGGGCCAGCCCGCGTACCGCGTCGGCGTTGACGCGCCGTGCCTGCTCCTCGTGGGTCTCGGCGCCGTCCACGTCCGTGTAGGCGGCGCAGTTGACGACCACGGCCGGGCGGACGCGGCGCAGGGCGGACTCCACGGCGCGGGTGTCGGTGAGGTCCAGGGACCGGCGGTCCAGAGGGAGCGCGCACTCGCCCTCGGCGGCCAGCAGGCGGCACACCTCGCGGCCGAGCATGCCGCCGGCGCCGGTGATCAGCCAGCGGCTCACCGGGCGGCACCGCCCACGGCGGGCACGCCGGTGGCGCCGGCGGCCGGGGCCGCCGCCCACCGGTCGGGGTGGTCGCGGTACCAGGCGACGGTTTCGGCGAGCCCGTCCTCGAAGGAGCGCCGGGGGACGTAGCCCAGTTCGGTACGGATTTTGGTCCAGTCGACGGAGTAGCGCCGGTCGTGGCCCTTGCGGTCGGTGACGTGGTCGACCCGGTCCCAGCCGGCGCCGCAGGCGGCGAGGAGGCGTTCGGTGAGGTCCTTGTTGGTCAGTTCGGTGCCGCCGCCGATGTTGTAGACCTCGCCGGGCCGGCCGCCTTCCAGGACCAGGCGCAGTGCCCGGCAGTGGTCGTCGACGTGCAGCCAGTCGCGTACGTTGAGCCCGTCGCCGTACAGCGGGACGCGCCCGCCCGCCAGCAGCCGGCCGACGAACAGCGGGATGACTTTTTCGGGGTGCTGGTAGGGGCCGTAGTTGTTGGAGCAGCGGGTCACCGAAACGTCCAGGCCGTGGGTGCGGTGGTGGGCCAGTGCCAGGAGGTCGGAGCCCGCCTTGGAGGCGGAGTAGGGGGAGTTGGGGGCCAAGGGCTCGTCCTCGGTCCAGGAGCCGTCCGCGATCGAGCCGTACACCTCGTCGGTGGAGACGTGCACGAAGCGGGCGATGCGGTGGCGCACTGCGGACTCCAGGAGGACCTGGGTGCCCAGGACGTTGGTGGAGGCGAAGTCGGTGCCGCCCGCGATGGACCGGTCCACGTGCGACTCGGCGGCGAAGTGCACCACCGCGTCGTGATCGGCCAGCAGGTCGTCCACCAGCGGCCGGTCCCGGATGTCGCCGTGCACGAAGGTGAACCGCGGATCGCTCCGCACGGCTTGGAGGTTGGCGCGGTTCCCCGCGTAGGTCAGAGCGTCCACAACGGTGACGACGTGCGGTCCGGTGCCGGAGTCCTCCGGGGCGAGCAGGGTGCGGACGAAGTGGGAGCCGATGAAGCCGGCCCCGCCGGTGACGAGGATTCTCAAGGCGTCAGTCCAAGGAGGAAAGGGGGATGCGGTCGGGTGGCGGGCGGGGTCAGGGCGCTATCTGCACCTGGCTGTGGTCGCCGAGCACCACGCGGTGCGCGCGGGGCGCGCGGGCGGCGCCGCTCATGCGGACCATGCGGCCGATGAGCGAGCCCTCGATCCGGCCGGCGTTCTCGATGCGGGAGTCGTCCAGGATGATGGAGAACTCCACCTCGCTGCCGCTGATCACACAGCCGTCCGCGACGGACGTGGAGGGGCCGATGTAGGAGTCGCGTACGACGCTGTCCGCGCCGATGACCGCGGGGCCCACGATCCGGGACCGTACGATGCTGGCCCCGGCCTCGACGCGGACCCGGCCGACCAGTTCGCTGTCGCCGTCCACCTCGCCCAGGACGGCGGGCGGCAGGCCCTCCAGCACGGTGCGGTTGACCTCCAGCATGTCGGTGACGTTGCCGGTGTCCTTCCAGTAGCCGGAGATGACCGTGGACTGCACGGTGCGGCCCGCTTCGACCAGCCACTGGAGGGCGTCGGTGATCTCCAGCTCGCCGCGGGCCGAGGGTTCGATGGCCCGTACGGCGTCGTGCACGCCGGACGTGAAGAGGTAGACGCCGACCAGCGCCAGGTCGCTGCGCGGCTCGCGCGGCTTCTCCTCCAGGCGCAGGACGCGGCCTTCGGGGGACAGCTCGGCGACGCCGAACGCGCTGGGGTCGGCGACCTTGGTGAGCAGGATCCGCGCGTCGGGGCGGGACCGCCGGAACTCCTCGACGAGTTCGGTGATGCCGCCGACCACGAAGTTGTCGCCGAGGTACATCACGAAGTCGTCGTCGCCGAGCCAGTCGCGGGCGATGAGCACGGCGTGCGCGAGGCCGAGGGGCTGTTCCTGGGGGAGGTAGGTGACGCGGGCCCCGAAGCGGGAGCCGTCGCCCACGGCGGTGCGGATCTCCGCCGCGGTGTCCCCGACGATGATGCCGATGTCGGTGACGCCCGCGGCGACCAGGGACTCGATGCCGTAGAAGAGCACCGGCTTGTTGGCGACCGGGACGAGTTGCTTGGCGGCGGTGTGGGTGATGGGCCGCAGTCTGCTGCCGGTGCCTCCGGAGAGGACAAGTGCCTTCATGAGCGGGTCATCCTTGGGTGAGGGGGGCGGGTTCAGCGGCGGAGTGGTGGTGCCACAGCCGGGCGTAGAGGCCGTCGGCGTCGAGGAGTTGCCGGTGGGTGCCCTCCTCGGCGATCCGCCCGGCGTCCAGGACGACGATCCGGTCGGCCCGTGCGGCGGTGGCCAGGCGGTGCGCGACCAGGACGGTGGTGCGGCCGTCGGCCAGGCGGTCCCCGGCGTCCAGCACCTCGCGTTCGGTGGCCGGGTCGAGGGCGGCGGTGGCCTCGTCCAGGAGGAGCAGGCCGGGGTCCACGAGGTGGGCGCGGGCCAGCGCGACGAGCTGGCGCTGGCCGGCGGACAGGCGCTGCCCGCGCTCGCCGACGGGCTGGCGGAAGCCGTACGGCTGGGCGGCCACCGCGGGCAGCGCGCCCACCGCCCGCACGGCAGCCTCGACCTCCCGGTCGGTGGCGTCGGGCCGGCCGTAGCGGACGTTGGCGGCGATGTCGCCGGTGAACAGGTGGGCTTCCTGGGGGACGACGCCGAGCAGCCGGCGGTAGGCGGGCGGATCGTAGGCGCGGACGTCCACGCCGTCCACCAGCACCTGCCCTTCGGTGGCGTCGTGGAAGCGGGCGAGCAGCTTGACCACGGTGGACTTGCCGGCCCCGGTGGCGCCGACCAGCGCGACCGTCTCGCCGGGCCCGACGCGCAGGCTGACCCGGTCCAGTGACGGCTGCCCGGCGCCCGGGTAGCGGAGGGTGACCTCGCGGAGTTCGACCGCGCCGCGCAGCCGGTCCGGTACGGGTACGGGGTCGGCGGCGGGCCGCACGGAGGGCGTGACGCGCAGCAGTTGCAGGGTGCGGCGCAGGCCGACGGACGCCTGCTGGTAGCTGTCGAAGGCGAGCGAGAGCTGCTGGAGGGGCGCGAAGAACATGCCGAGGAAGAGCGTGAAGGCGACCAGGACGCCGGGGCTGAGGCCGCCGTCCGCGACCCGGTGCGCGCCGTACAGCAGCACGGTGGCCTTGGCGAGTTCGGCGGTGAGGTTGACGCACGGAAAGTACACGGCGGCGTAGCGCTGGGCGCGCAGCCGGGCGGCGCGGTAGCCCTCGGAGAGCTTGCCGAACGCCTCGGCGGTCTTGCCCTCGCGGCTCTGGGACTGGGCGACCCGCAGGCCCGAGACGTTCTCCTGGAGGCTGGAGTTGACCTCGCCGACGCGTTTGCGCGCGTCGCTGTACGCCGCGGAGGACAGCCGCCAGAAGACGGCCGTGGCCACGGCGATCAGGGGGACGAGGGCGAGGGCGGTCAGGGCCAGCGGCAGGTCGACGGCGAGCATCGCCACGACGGCGCCGCACAGCGTGGCCAGGGCGGCGACGGAGGCCAGCAGGTGGGTCTGGAGGAAGGCGGAGAGCGCGTCGATGTCGTTGACCATGGCGGTCATGATCTGGCCGCCGCGTTCGCGCTCGTAGAAGTCCAGCCCGAGGCGCTGGAGGTGGGCGAAGGTCTTCACCCGCAGCCCGTACAGCACCCGTTCCCCGGCCCGCCGGGTGACGCGTGCCTGGAGGGTGAGCACCCCCCAGCCGGCCGCGACGACGAGCAGCGCGGTCAGGGCGGTGGCGGCGAGCGCGCCGCCGTCGCCCGCGCCGACCCCGGCGTCCAGGCCGTGCCGTACGAGCAGGGGCAGCGCGAGGGAGGCGAGGGAGTCCGCGACGACGAGCACCAGGCCGAGCAGCAGGGCGGCGCGTACGGGGGTGAGCAGGCGCCAAAAGCGCGCGTCGGGGTCGGGGGCGCGCAGCCGGGCCTCGTCCAGGCGCGGGTCGTCGGTGGTCTCCTCCGCCGCGCTCCGGGCCGCGTCGGCAGGTGGCTCGGGCCACAGCTCCGGGGTGACGCCCTGGTCGGTGGCGTGCGGGGCCGGGGTGACGCGTACGTCGAGGGAGTCGCCCGGCCCGGCCAGCAGTTCGCCGAACAGCGGGCAGCGCTCGGCCAGTTCCTCCTGGGTGCCGCAGTCCACCACGCGGCCCTCGTCCAGGACGGCGATGCGGTCGGCGAGCTGGAGGGTGGAGCGGCGGTGCGCGATCAGCAGGGTCGTACGGTCGCCGGTGACGGCGCGCAGGGTGCGGTGGATGGCGGCCTCGGTGGCGGCGTCCACGGCGGAGGTCGCGTCGTCCAGGACCAGGACGCGCGGGTCGGCCAGCAGGGCGCGGGCCAGCACCACACGCTGCCGCTGCCCGCCGGAGAGCGTCAGCCCGCGCTCGCCGACCTCGGTGGCGTAGCCGTCGGGCAGCGCGGAGATGAACCCGTGCGCCTCGGCGGCCTCGGCGGCCGCCCTGACCTGCGCGTCGGTGGCGTCAGGGCGGCCGTAGGCGATGTTGTCGCGGACGGAGCAGGAGAACAGGAAGGGCTCTTCGAAGACCACGCCGATGGTGGAGCGGAGGTCGGCGAGCGACAGTTCGCGGACGTCGGTGGCCGCACCGGGCGGGCCGACGCGTACGGCACCCTCCTGCGGGTCGTAGAAGCGGGGGAGCAGCAGCGAGACGGTGGACTTGCCGGAGCCCGAGGGGCCGACCAGGGCCAGCGTCTCGCCGGGCCGTACGGTCAGGGACACGCCGTCGAGCACCGGGTCGCTGGGCGCGTACCCGAAGCGTACGTCGCGCAGTTCCAGGCCGGTCGGTCCTGCGGGCAGGGCGGCCGGGTCGGCCGGATCGGTGATGTCGGGCCGGGCGTCGACGAGTTCGTAGACCCGCTCGGCCGCCGCGCGCGCCTGCTGGGCGGTGACCAGGAAGCTCGCGAACAGGCGGGCGGGCCCGGCCAGCAGCGCCAGGTAGGCGGCGAAGGCGAGGAAGGTGCCCAGGCCGATGGTGCCGCGCAGCGCCAGCCAGCCGCCGAGGGCGAGCACGGCGACCTGGCCGAGCGCGGGCAGCGCCGCGAGGGTGGCGGTGGCGCCGGCCTGGATGCGGGCCACCCGCATCCGCCGCCCGAACAGGCCGCGGGCGGCGCGGGCCAGCCGGTTGACTTCGCGGTCTTCCTGGCCGAAGCCCTTGACCACCCGTACGCCGGTGACGGTCTCCTCGACCTGCTCGGCGAGGTGCGCGGCGCCGGCCTGCGCCTCGCGGGTGGCGGGGACGAGCCGCTTGCGGCTGCGGGCGGCGGCCCACGCGGTGGCGGGCACCACGGTCAGCGCGACCAGGGCGAGCGGGGCGCACAGCCACAGCATCGCGCCGACGGCGACGAGGAAGAGGGCCGAGGTGCCGAGCGGGATCGGCAGCATCCCCAGCATGATCTGCACCTGCGTCAGGTCGCTGTTGGCGCGGGAGACCACTTGGCCGGTGCGCAGCGCGTCCTGTTTGACGCCGTCCAGGCGCTGGAGGGAGTCGAACACCTCGGTACGCAGCCGGTGCTGGACGCCGAGGGCCAGTTTCCCCGCGGCGTAGCGGCGGGTGAACTCGGCGGCGAACTGGACCAGCGCGAGGCCCGCCATCGCGGCGGCCAGCCAGCCGATGCGGTCGGTGTGCCCGGCCACGGCGTCGTCGACACCGAGCCGGGCCAGGAGGGGGCCGATCGCCTCAAGTCCCGTGCCGAGCACGGAACTCACGGCGACCGCGAAGAGGAGTCGGGGGTGGTGGCGGCACGCGGCACCGAGCCTGCGTATCCAGCCGGGAGACGTTGTTGACCTGCTGAGCACGTGGTTAGCTTAGGCTTGCCTAAGTGCCGGGTCGTCACTCAAGGCATGTGACCTGTCACACATGTACTGACGCACCATCCGTTTCCCGCCGCCACTCGCACCACCCGTGTCCCGAAACCGACTTGACGGCCCGTCGGGACAGAAAGCAGGTTGTCGATGCGTGTCCTGTTCGCCGGGCCGCCCTTCTTCGGGCTGCTCTATCCGCTGGTCCCGCTGGCCCAGGCGTTCCGCGCCGCCGGCCACGACGTCCTCGTCGCCACCTGCGGACGAGCCGTCGGCCACGCCGCCTCGGCCGGGCTGCCCGCCGTGGACTGCGCGCCCGGCACCGACCCCGACGCCCTGTACGCCGCCATGGAGAAGGGCCGGCGCGGCAAGCCGCCGGCCCCGGGCGAGAAGAACTCCGCGCCCAAGGGCAAGGGGTTCTCCTTCTTCAGCGAGGAAATGGCCGACACCATGGTCGACGTCGCCCGCGACTGGCGGCCCGACCTCGTCGTACACACCCCCAACGGCGTCGTCGGCCAGCTCGTGGCCGCTGTGCTCGGCATCCCCTCCGTCGTGCACGCGGTCGGGTTCGGCCACACCGGCCGGCACGTCGCGATGATGAACGACGCCCTCGCCGACGGGTACGCCCGCCACAACCTGGCAGGGCCGGGACCCGTAGCCGCCTGGCTGGACGTCACCCCGCCCCGTATGAGCGTCACCACCGAACCGCACCGCCGCTACCTGCGCTACGTCCCGTACAACGGCGGCGGCGCGCTCCCGCACTGGCTCTTCGAGGAGCGCAAGCGCCCCCGCGTCGCGGTCACCCTCGGCACCGTCCGCCCGGTCGTGGACGGCCTCTCGCCCGTGGAGTGGGTCATCGACGCGGCCCGCGAGACCGACGCCGAATTCGTGCTCGCGCTCGGCGGCGCCGACCTCTCGGCGCTCGGCCCGCTCCCCGAAAACGTACGCCCCGTGGAGTGGACGCCCCTGGGCGCCCTGCTCGCCGCCGGCGACGCCGTCATCCACCACGGCGGCGCCGGCACCACCCTGACCGCCCTGGACTCGGGGCTGCCGCAGCTCGTCCTCGGCGAGGGCGCCGACCGGCCGGCCAACGCGGCGGCGGTCCGGGCGCGCGGCTGCGGCCTGGTCCCGTCCGACCCGTCGGCCCTCGCCGGCCCCGACCGCCCCGGGCGCGAACTGGTGCGGCGGCTCCTGGAGGACGAGACGCTGGCCACCGCGGCCCGCGAGACGGCCGAGGAGATGGCCGCGCTGCCCAGCCCCGCCGACACCGTGCCCCGGCTGGTCGAACTCGCCCTCGCCCGTGGAGCGGACGGATGACCCGCGCGGACGGTGCCCCCACCGCCCTCACGGCCCCCGCCGGGCCGCCCCGCACCCCCCGGCCCCGCCCGGCCGAGACCGCGGACAGCCCGGAAGTGACGCGCCTGGCCGCCCGGCTCGCCGCGGCCGGGTCGGCGGACGCGCGCGCCGCCGTACTGGACCGGTTCTGGGACGAGGTGGCGGCCCGCGGCACGCCGCTGGTCGAACCGCTCGACGGCGACTCCGGCCACCGCGCCGTCACCTTCCTGTGGCGCGGCGACAGCGCGACCCGCCAGGTGCTGCTGATGGTCAACCGGCTGATGGACCGCGCCGACCTCGCCCCGAGCCTGATGCGCCACCTGCCCGGCACGGACGTGTGGCACCTGACCTACCGCCTGCGCGGCGACCACCGCGGTTCGTACCGCGTCGCCGCCGACACCGAGGGCCGGCCGCACGGCGACCTCGGCCGGCTGGCCGCCTCCGGAGTCGCCGACCCCCTCAACCCCCGCACCATCGCCACCCGCTGGCACGGCCCGCCCGGCTCGGTCTTCGAACTCCCCGACGCCCCCGCCCGCCCCTGGCCCCACCCCGCACGCGCCGGCACCCCGCGCGGCACGGTACGGCGCCACCAGGTGGCCAGCGCCGCGCTCGGCGCGGAACGCGAGGTGTGGGTGTACGAGCCGCCGGCCTCGGCCACGGGCCACGCCGGGCAGCACACCGACACCCTCGTCCTGCTCGACGGTGACATGTGGTTCGGCCAACTGCACCTGGAGGAGGTGCTCGACGGCCTGGTCGCCGACGGCGCGATCCCGCCGCTCACGGTCCTCGCCCCGCACGCCGTGGACAACGCCACCCGCGCCCGTGAGTTCGGCGGCCACCCGGCGTACACCACCTTCCTCGCCGGGGAACTGCTGCCCTGGGCCGCCGGCCGCCTGCCGGTCCGCCCGGACCCGGCACGCACGGTCGTCGCGGGCCAGAGCCTGGGCGGACTCACCGCCCTGTACGCCGGGTACGCCGCGCCGGACCGGTTCGGCAACGTCCTGGCCCAGTCCCCGTCCTTGTGGTGGCAGCCCCCGGGCGAGCCGGCCGGGGAGACGGCGTGGATCACCCGGCGCTACGCCGAGGGGGCGCCGCGCGGGCTGCGGCTGCACCTGGACGTGGGGCTGCACGAGTGGGGAATGCTCGAACAGACCCGGGACCTGCGCCAGACGCTCCGCGCCGGCGGTCACACCGTCACCGGTTCCGACTTCAACGGTGGCCACGACTACGCCTGTTGGGCCGTCGCCCTGGCACAGGGGCTGATCGCCCTCCTCGGCCCGGGAACGCCACCGGCGCACTGAGCCGCCGTCCACCACCGCTCACCGGCCCCGCACCCCTTCCGTTCCGTACTCACAAGGAGCAACACCGATGCGTTTCCGCCGACCCGCCGCCCTGCTCACCGCCGCCCTGGCAGGAGCCCTGACCCTCGCCGGCTGTGGGGACGGCGGCGACGGCAAGGCGGGCGGCTCCGGCACCCGTACCGTCACCGACGCCAACGGCAAGGAGGTGGCGGTGCCCGTCGCCCCCAAGAAGGTCGTCACGCTCAGCGAGCCCACCCTCGACGCCGCGCTCGCCCTGGGCATTCAGCCGATCGGCGCCACCAGCGGCCGCGGCCAGTCCGGCGTGGCCGGCTACCTCGCCCCGAAGGCCAAGTCCGCCCAGATCGTCGCCAACGTCGCCGAACCCGACCTGGACAAGCTGGCCGCCATGCGGCCCGACCTGATCCTGCTCGACGAGACGGTGGGCGCCAAGCGTGTGCAGGACAAGCTCAAAAGGATCGCCCCCACCGTGCTCACCGCCAAACTGAACGCCCCGTGGCGGGACGCCTTCACCGCGACCGCCGACGCCCTCGGCAAGAAGGCCGACGGCCGGAAGTGGCTCGCCTCCTTCGACGCCCGCACCAAGACCGTCAAGGACGGGCTCGGTGCCAACGCCGGGGCCGTCACCAGCGTCATCCGCTGGCAGAACGGCGCCCCATCGGTCGTCGGCAAGGGCAAGGGACACGTCGGCGAAACCCTCGCCGCCCTCGGTCTCAAGCGCCCCCAGGGCCAGCAGGGCGAGAGCTCCGGCCACAGCGAACCGGTGAGCCTGGAGCGCCTGGACGCCATCGACGGCGACTGGCTCTTCCTCGGCGCGCTCGGCGACAAGGCCGCGGGGGACAAGGGCCTCGCGGAAGCCACCGCCGTACCGAACTTCACCAAGCTCAAGGCCGTCGAGAAGCACCACGTCGTGGTGGTCGACGGCTCTGCCTGGAACAGCTCCGGCGGACCGCTCGCCGCGCAGGCCGTCCTCACGGACGTCGAGCAGGCCCTCACGAAGAAGAGCTGAACAGCACCCGCCAGGAGGTTAACCTCGATCTTGTGACCCGGGTCCACCAGCTCGCCGGCGTGACCGGTTCCCCCACGTCGGACGCGACGCTCGCGGCGTACTACGCGTCGATCGCCGAGACCGAGGGGAGCCGCGACGGCACCGTCCGGCACCGGCTGCGCCCGGAGGTCGGCGACGGCACGATCGAGGTGACGCCGCTGCGCAGCGGGTTCCACATCGTCCGCTACGACGTCGCGTTCGCCGGCGGGCACCAGGTCGGGTACGCGTTTCCCGGCGACCACTTCGAGCTGGAGCACTGCGTCGACGGGCGCATGCACGTCAGCGAGGCCAGCACCGGCACCGGCGGCCTGCACGCCGGCTCGGTCGCGCTGAGCCCCCGGTGCGCCACCGGCGGCGTCGTCGCGCACGGCGACGGCGAGCGGTACCGCGCGGTGTCGGTCACCGGGACCTGGACCGGGCTGGAGACCTACCTCGGCAACCTCGGCGCGGGCGCCCTGCCGGCCCCCGGGCCGCAGGACGTCGCGCGCGAACAGTACCTGGGCCGGTCCGCCGCGCTGCGCCCGGTGGCCGGCCCGCTGGCGGAGCTGTTCGTGCACCGGCGCTCCTCCCCGGGGCGCCTGCTGTACATGGAATCGCGGCTCGTGGCGGCGCTGGCCGCACTGGTCGACGGGCTCACGGCCACCGCGCCGCCGGCGGACGCCGGGGACCTCGCACTGGACGACCACGAGGTGGCCGCGCTGCGCCGCGTCCCCGAACTGCTCTGGCGGGAACGCCACGCACCGCCGACGCTGGCCGAACTGGCCCGCGCGTCCTCGATGTCGGTCCGGCGCCTCACCACCGGGTTCCGCGCGCTCTACGGGGTGCCGGTGATGGAGTACCACCGGCGCCGCTGCCTCGACCGGGCCGCGGCCCTGCTCGTCGAGACCGACTGGCCGGTGGCCCGGATCGGGCACGAGGTCGGCTACGCCTCGCCGAGCAACTTCGGCTACGCCTTCCGGCGCGACCGGGGCACCACCCCCGCCAGGTTCCGGCGGGCGCACTCCTGACGCCGCCGGGCGCCGGGCACCGCGCTCCACATCCACGGGACCGCCGCTCCACACCACGGCGCGGTCCCGGTGCCGACGATGGGACGACCCCCAGCAGGCACCCCCGGATGGAGACCGATGACCGCCAGTACCGAATCCGTGTCACCCCGGACCGGGACGGGGCCACTCGTCGTCGTCCTCGGCGGACTCTCGGCGGTATCGCCGTTCGCCATCGACATGTACGCGCCCGGCTTCCCCCGGATCGTCACCTCGTTCGCCACCTCGAAAACGGCCGTCCAGCTCTCCCTGACGGCGTGTCTCATCGGGCTGGCCGCCGGCCAGCTGGTGCTCGGCCCGGTCAGCGACGCGCTGGGGCGGCGGCGCCTGCTCCTGGCCGGTTCCGGCATGTTCAGCGTGTTCTCCCTGGTCTGCGCGCTCGCCCCGTCCATCGCCGTGTTCGACGTGGCCCGGCTGCTGCAAGGCATCGCCGGCAGCGCGGGAATCGTGATCGGGCGGGCCGTCATCAGTGACCGGTTCACCGGCGCCCACGCGGCCCGCCGGCTCACCACGCTCAGCGTGATCGGATCGACTGCGCCGGTGCTGGCGCCGGTGGCCGGCGGCCTGATCCTCGGCGTCGGATCGTGGCGCCTGGTGTTCGTGGCGCTGGCCGTGACCGGGGTGGTGCTGTCGGCCGCGGCCCGGGCGTGGGTTCCCGAGTCGCTGCCCGCCGAGCGGCGCAGGACCGGCGGCCTGCGGGCCGCGTTCGCCGCGATGGGCGGACTGCTCCGGCGCCGCGAACTGGTCGGCTACCTCTTGGCCATGGGGTGCGGACTGGCCGCCCTGTTCGCCTACATCACGGGCTCGCCGTTCGTCTTCGAAGGCACCTACGGCCTGTCGCCCACCGCGTACGGCCTCGTCTTCGCCACGAACGCCGTCGGCACCGTGGTGGCCGGCACGGTCTTCGGGCGGCTGGCCGGGCGCGTACGGCTCAACCTCCTGCTCACCGTCGGCGTCGCCGTCACCGTCGTCTCCCTGGTCACGCTGGTGACCCTGCTCGCCGTCGGCATCAGCACCCTTCCCACCACATGGGCCTGCCTGTTCGGCCTGACGTCCGGGTTCGGACTGCTGCTGCCCGCGTCGATCACCATCATCCTCGCGATCGGCAGCGACACCCCGGGAGCCGCGTCCGGGCTGCTCGGCGGCGCCCAGTTCGTACTCGGCGCCGTGGCCGCGCCACTGCCCGGCGTACTGGGCAACACCACCGCCATGTCCACGGCCGTCGTGGTACTGGGCTGCGTCGTCCTCTCGGCGACCGCCCTGGTCACCCTCGCCCGACCGTGGCAGGGCCACGGCGAGCCGCCCGGTTCAGAATGAAATGATCACGAACATGCGCGAACGACACCACGACGACCGGCTGTTACGCCTGCACAAGGAGCACCGGGACGCGCCGTACCCCGCGGGCTTCCGCGGCGTGGACATCGAAGGGGTGGAGCTGATCCTGCTCGACGCGGATGCCGACGCCCTCGTCCAAAGGGAACTCGAAGGCGGACTCGACCACGAAGGCATCGCCGTCCTCTGGGCGTGCGTCGCCGACCTCGAAAAGATCCTGCCCCTGATCGGCGACAATTACTGCGCGTCCTACTACACGAGGCTGCGGACGATGGCGGGGATCGTAGCGGCACGCTACATACCCAGCGCGTTCTGACCGGCCCGGGCGGGGGACACTGTCGCCGTGACCACACAAGCCGGCATCCAGGCCACCCGGCGGGTGCGGCAGGACCACACCGGCACCCAGAGATCGACGTACTGAAGCTGATCGCCGCCGGCTTCGGCAACCGCGAGATCTCCCGGCATCTGTTCATCAGCGAACCGACCGTCAAGACGCACGTCAACCGCATCTTCGCCAAGACCGGAAGCAAGGACCGCGCCCAGGCGAGCGAATACGCCAGGAAATACCGGTACGCCGACTGAGCCGCCGCGACAGCCCGTGGGCAACCGGCCGGGTGGACGGGAAATCCACCCGTCTCCACCAGGAATCCACCCACGGAACCGCTCGGCGCGTGCATTCAACCCGCTAGCGTCACAAGGGAATTCGGAACGAGAACCCGAATGGGAAACAGTGACACGACAGGACGGGGAAAATCATAGTGGCAATGGCGCTGGACAGCGGGGACATCATAAATCTCGTGCTCCTGCGGTTCGCTCTCATCGCGGGCGGCGTGCTGATACTCCTCCTCATCGGCTCCGCGGTCCTGGTGATGCTCAAGCGCCGGGGCACGGTCGGCCAGGAGACCGTCAACCGGGTCCGCGAGCACGCCGTGCCGCTCGCCCGGTCGGTGATGGAGAACCGGCGCCGCGGCGGCCGGGGCCGCCGCTGACCGCCGCGGCCGGGCGGGAGGGAAAGGGGGACACCACGGACGGCAAGCGGGGGCTCTTCGGGTCGCACGTGCCGGCGAGCCTGGTGACGCAGATCGTCGGACTCGCGCTGCTGGTCGGTACGCTGGCCACCGCCCGTGAAGGCGCCCTGGCTATGTGGGTGGTCTACGGCGCGACCTTCGGCTGCTGGTTCGCCTTCCACTTCCTGGCCGGCACCCGGCCCCGGTGGGCCGGATACACGCTGGTGGCCGGCGCCGCACTGCCCGCGGCCACCGCCGGCTGGGCAGCGGACTCCACCGCGGTGATCATGGTGAGCGTGATGCTCGGCCGGCTCGCCGCCTGGCACCGCCCCACGGCGGCCGCGCTCTGGCCGGTGCTCGGCGGCTGCCTGTCACTGACGCTGCTCACCTCGGCGGCCGGCGGTGCCGGACCGGGCGACCTGGCCGGCTACACCGTCATGATGCTGCTGCTCACCCTGCTGGGACTGAACCAGCGGCAGTACCGGTTGCGGGCCGACCAGGCCGAGCAACTGCTGCACCAGGCCACACTGACGCAGCGGGAACAGGCACAGATCGCCGTCCTGGGGGAGCGGGCACGGATCGCACGGGAGATCCACGATGTGCTCGCGCACTCCCTCGGCGCACTGACCGTACAGCTCAAGGCGGCCGACTCACTGCTGGAGAACGGGGACATCGAGGCCGCGCGGGCCCGGGTCCGACGCTCCAACCGGCTGGCCGACGAGGGACTGGCCGAGGCGGCGGCCGCCGTCACGGCACTGCGGGACGACGTGCTCCCGCTCCCCGACATGCTGGCCGACCTGGTCGGCCACTTCGGCCGCGACCACCACACCGAAATCCACCTGACCTCCACCGGACCCCCCCGGCCGCTGCTCTCCGGGCCCGTCGTCGCACTCGTCCGCGCCACCCGCGAGGCGCTCACCAACGCCGCCAAGCACGCGCCCGGCGAAGCGGTGTCCGTCGCCCTGGACTACGGCGCCGACCGCGTCCGGCTGGAGGTACGCAACGCCGTCCCGCGCACCGCCAAGCCGGTCGACGACGGCCCGCCGGTGTCCGAATACGGGCTGGTGGGAATGCGGGAACGCCTCGCACTGGCCGGCGGAACGCTGGAGAGCGGCCCGGACGACGAACACCGCACCTGGCGGCTCGTGGCCGAGGTCGCCGCCTGAACACCGCTGGACCGCCACCGTCTCACCCGCACCGCCCATCGCGGGTTGTGCACCGGACGCGGGCGTCGTCGTCTCGGAAGCCGTTCCGTAGTGACGCGGCGACGATGTGCCCGCGGTCCCGAAAGTGACCGGCCAGCCACGTCCCGAGCCGGTGGTCGGCCCCGGTGAGCCGGAGTTCGCCGAAGTCCGCGCGGACGGCCAGCGCGGTGCGAAGAAGCCCGGTCACACCGTCGGGGATGACCGCGTCCTGCTCCGGTACGACGAGGAGCGCGCGGCCCGCGAAGCGCGCGTAGGTGTCCAAAGCCCGGCTGTCCCGCCAGCTCTCCGGCCGCCGGATCAACCCGGTGAACCCGGCCCCGAAAGGAACGTCCCAGGCGTCCTCCGCGTAGATCCCCGGCGCACAAAGGACGATGGCCGCCACGCGCCCGCCGTACAGGTCCACCAGATCGGCGACGGTCTGGCCGCTCATGCTGAACCCGGCCAGGAGCAGCGGGCGTTCGGCGTCGAAAGCGGCGTCGATGACGGCCGCGGCCTGGTCGCGCCGCCGCTTGAGGCTGAGGTCGAGGAGTTCCCCGGTGCTCTCCCCGTGCCCCGAGAAGTCCAGCGCGACGGCGGGGTGCCCGCGCATGGCGAAGTCCTTGGCGAGCGGCAGGTTCCGCTCTTTGTTGCCGCTGCCGCCGCCGCCGTGCATGACGACGACGCCGTACGCTCCGGCGCACTCGCTCCGCGGTGTCACGCTGTAGAGACTGAGCTGCTCACCGTCAGCGGCGTGCACGGTCCTGCATACGACGACACCCATGACACCTCCCGAACGAAGCGACGCCCCCGAAACCTACCCGGCCCGGCCGGACGCCCGCCGGTCCGGGACCTGCCCCCTGGAACTGATGCAAGTGCATCGGTATAGTTGCGCCGTTACCGGCTCCCCAATAGCCTCCAAGGTCCCCAGATTTTCCCCAGGGGGCACTAGGCCATTTCTGACGGCTCTTGTCGGGCGGGGTGGATCAGGTTTCGGGTCGGGCAGGCGTCGGGCATGGTGCGGCGACATGAACTGACCGATG
>NZ_JBIRJY010000027.1:0-71203 GCF_044329785.1 Streptomyces sp. NPDC017529 | reverse complement strand
ATCAACTGGGTCGAAACCATGACAGCCATGCCCAGAGCCCCTGGGCCCTCCGATCTTACGAATGACCAGAGCAACCACGCTTGAAAGGTAGGACAGCCGTGACCGCCACCCCGCCGATCGACGAGCGCAGCCTGCGGTACCTGGACGCTCTCAACCGGGACGCCGAAAAACCCTGCGACCAGAGGCAGGGCATCATCCCCGCCGTCCAGGCCGTCGCTGACGAAGAGATCACGGAAGCGCTGCGTATCAGTGACGCCGCGACCGATGTGATGCTCAACGACCTGCGGAGCGAGAACGCCAAGCTGCGGGCCGCCCTGGCGAACGCCTGGACCGTGACCGCTCAGCTCCCTCCGTCCCGACCCGACCCTGTCGAGACCGCCGTGGCCCACTCCACGGGCTGGAACGACGCCATGGACACGATCCAATGTGCCCTCGCCGCCGCAGAAACCGTCCCGAGCCCGCACCGCTACCTGTCCACCGGCTGCCTGCACGGCGAACACGGCTACTGCCAGTCCCACACCGGACTCTGCGGCGCCAAGACCCCGGCCGTTTGCAAATGGTGCAAGTCCCCTTGCCAGTGTCTCTGCCACCGCGCTGCGCCCGCCGAGGAGAAGCCGTGACCGACGACACCATCCCCGAGACTGTGGCGGTGCCGTCCTTCAGCGGCTGCAGCGGAGCAACTCTGCACCTCGCCATCGACCCCACCGAACACCAGCGCCGCCAGGACCGCCGGGCTGGCCCCGTCCTGTCCCCGGACGTACTCGAGACCTGCCTGTCCCTCCCCCACGCCGAAGCCGTCCCCTGGCAGGCCCTGACCACCCGCCAGCAAAACGTCGTACGCCACACGCCCGGCCACGTCTTCCGCATCACCGGCTCGCGGCGTGAGCCGGTCGTCACCCGGCTCCTGCTCCGCCCTTGCCGCATCGTCCGGGCCGCTGTCCGCTCCGCGACCGCCTGCGCCACCGTTCTCGGCAAGGTCACGAGCTTCGCCCCGATGTGCGAAAGGTCGCTGATCATCACCCGGCGTCCGCGCATGGAGACGCTCATCGAGTTCGGTTTTTGGGGTGTCGGTCTGTACCTCGATCACAGTGGCGAGCTGGAGACGTTGGTGGAGCCGGAGCCATGGCGGCCCATGAGGCACACGCCAGCCGCATGGCGGTTCACCGAGCAGGCGTACGCCTCCTACCTCGCCCACACCCACCAGATCGAGAGGACCGCGCGGTGACCGACGCCAGCCCGACCAAGCCGTTCGTGCTCCGCAAGCGCTCCGCTCCCGAGCAGATCCGCTACGACTCCCGCAAGACCATCGAATTCCTGAAGCAGATCGCCCACGACACGCCCGGCGACCACCGCTACACCCTCCTCGCCATCGCCGGAATCCTCGACCGGGTCGCCGATGAGATAGAGCAGCAGCAGGCCGACACCGCCGGCGAGTACCTGGCGCTGGCCCAGCACACCGACACCACCTGCGAAGCCGCCGCAGCCCTCAACCGCGTCCGGGCCCTGCACACCCGCAACGAGGACGCCGGCTACTGCGACCTGTGCGCCGATCACGGCGACGTCGACTGGCCCTGCGCCACGATCGCCGCCCTCACCCCGTCAGAGACCGCCGCCGAGATTGAGCAGCCGTTCCGCAGATCCTGCCTCTTCGCCGGATGCCTGCGCCAGTTCGACGCTTACGCCACCATGAGCGGCCACACCACCGAGCCGGACCGGTCCGCCAAGGGATGGAAGCAGGTCCGCCCGACGGTCGCCTCCGGTTACGTCTGCCCCGACCACGCGGACACCGTCGAGCAGCACCGGCCGCGCTGGACCGAGCGGCAAAGGGACACGGTCGCGCTGACCTGCGTCTGCGGCTGGATGTCTCCTATGGCCATCTGGCAGGGATACGCCGTCGCGGCATGGCAAGACCACCTGCTACGCCCCAACGCCACGCAGTGCAAGGTGTGCAAGCACCCAGCAGACCAGCACACCGAATCTGACGAACCCGTCTCCGTCGGGAAGTGCCGTACGTGCGCCGCGCAGGGCGATGAGGACGACGCCTGGCACGACTACGAACCCACCCAGGAGGCGTGATGGCGACGTACATCAACGGCAAGCTGTACTGGCGCAGCCGCACCCCCGTCCGGCAGGCCACCGTCCACCGCTTCACCCCCCAAGCCAGCCGCATCGGTAGCGCCTCCACCGCTAAGGGCCGCCAGGCCGAGCGCATGTATGACCGGAGCTTTCGTGACCAGTCCACCGTCCTTGAACCGGGCATGGTCATCATCTACGAACGCAAGCCCTACCGCGTGCTGGAGATCCGCGAGCGCCCCCTCGACCTGTGGGATGACAGGTACGAGCAGGCCTTCGATGGGGCGCTCCGCGACTGGGACAGATTCCAGCGCGGACCGCGCCCCGAGAAGGAGACGTGGCGAGGACGCCCCGTCCACATCGTCATTCAACCCGCCGGCTCTGACGGGCCCGAGCGCTTCTCCCTGACGGCCCCGGCCGATCACAGGTGGGATCTGCTGCCCGAGCACTACGCCCTGTGCGTGGCTTGTGGCGAGCTGCCCCCGTGTTCGCACGAGATCCAGCAGGACCTCATCCAGCGGCAGATGCGGCACGCGGAGGAGATCATGTCGATACCGGCCGGGCACTGCCTCGGCTGCGGCGAGGCCATCACAGCCCGCATGAAGACGGTCAGTTTTCCCGGGCCGAACCTGTGGCGGCCGGACCTGCCGGACGGCTCTGCCGTCTTCCACCACCGCAAGGAGTGCTCGGGCGACGTCCAGCGGTACCGCGAGCAATGGCAGGCGCGAGGGCACGTGGAGGCGCAGCTGACACTGCCGGGAAGCGGGGAGGCGTAATGCCGAACCGTATTCAGCGCCGTCGCACCCCCGGCTGGCGTGCCCCCGAAGGCGCTGTGTACGTCGGGCGTGGAACCCGCTGGGGCAACCCGTGGGTAGTCGTCCAGACGAGCAGCGACACTGGGTGGACCGTGAACTGGGCCAGCCACCGCAGACAGCTCCCGCACGGCCTGGAATCCGCGTTCCCCGCGCACAACCAGCGGGCCGCGCACGCCCGCGCCGCGGAAGCGTACGAGACATGGCTGCGTCATGATCCGCAATCGCTGGAGCACGCACGGGACGAATTGGCGGGCCGGGACCTGATGTGCTGGTGCCACAAGAGCCTGCCGTGTCATGCGGACGTGCTGCTGCGCATCGCCAACAAGGAGGCATGATGCTGACCCCCGACCACTGGGCGACGATCCGTCGCCTCGTCGCCTGGCTCGACCAGGAGAACGGCCGAAGCCAGCACGAAACCACCCTGCGCCTGCTGAAGCTCACCGAAGAAGCCGGCGAGGTAGCCCAGGCGTGGATCGGCGTCATCGGGCAGAACCCACGCAAGGGCGTCACCCACACCCGTCAGGACGTGGCCGAGGAACTGTGCGACGTCATCGTCACGGCCGCCGTTGCCCTGGCCTCCATCACCGACGATCCCGCGACTGTGCTGGGCGGGAAGCTCGACAAGATTGCCGCCCGTTCGGGGATGGCCATCTGAGGCCGGTCGGCCGACTTCGTGAAGTCGTTGCCCGTTCAACCCATCACTCGAACGAGCGATCGACAAACTGGTAGCGGCGGGCTACACCTATCAGCCACGTCATATGCCAATCCGACCGCAACCTGCGACGACAGTAGCCGGTAGACCCGCACCAGCAGGCTGCGAACTACCGACGCAGACCTACCCGGCACTGTCGACAGCACGCCCCGTTAACACGGGGACATGCCCGCCCCGGTGACCCCGGGACGCTGCGGGTACCCGCCTGGATGCCCACAGCAACAGACTGCCTGCTCTCTCAACCAAATACATCGGTCCGGTTTTTGTAGGTAAAAACCGCACCCACCAACCCACTACCCACCACCAGCACCACGTGATACGGGGGACCCGCACCTTGGACGCCGAAGCGCTGCGCGCACTGCTGCAAGAAGCCCGCGCCCGCACCGACCCCGCCGACCACCACCTCCAGCGCCCCCAGCGCCAGGGCCGGCGCGCCGTCGGCCTCGCCCAGGCCCAGATGGACACCCTCCTGCAGCGCAACCCCGGCACCTACAACCGCCTGGAGACCGGCCGCTACAAGAACCCCCCGTTCGACCTGCTGCGCGACGCCGCCCTCATCCTCGCCATGAACGAGCAGGAATGGGTCGCCCTGTGCCGCTACGCCCGCGGCGAAGACCCGCCGGCCCCCCTCAGGTCCCGCTCCGGACTGGAGGTGCCCGGCGTGTGGCAGGACGCCATCGACGGCATCAGCCACATCTCCTACGTCATCGACAGCAGCTACAACCTCATCGCCACCAACCGCCCCTTCCGCGCCATCTTCACCGGCCATGACCTGCCGGAGAACATGCTCGAGTGGATGCTCTTCGACCCGCGGGCCCGCGGGTTGGTCCTGGCGGAGTGGGAGGCGGCATGGGCGCCGTACGTCCTGCCGCAGCTGCGCGCGGCCCGCGCCCACCAGGCGGGCAGAAACGACTCGGCACTCATCCGCATCGAACGCCGGGTCCTGGCCGACCCGGTCACCGCCCGCCTGTACGAGGAGCGCAGCGCCGTGCAGGTCTACCCCGACGGCGTCGACCGCCCGCTCTTCCACCCGGGGATCGGCGAGCACGGCACCCTGGGCCGGGCCACGATTTTCGGCACCGAGCTGCTGTCCAACCCGAACGCCCGCCACATGATGGTCTTGTTCCGGCCCGGGATGCAGCGCTCCCTGACCCGCCGCCCCTACCTGCGGGCAAAAGCGTCATAACACCGTGACCAGGACCCAGGGCACATCGTCGCGGGTTCAACCGTACGGTGAAGCCCCGCCAAGGACTGCAGAAGCGGAGTGCCTCTGATGCCTGCCTACGTCTCCCGCCCCGCCATAGAGCTGCCCCCGCACAAGGTGACCACCGAGGAGATCTGCGCGGACATCACCGCCCGCCACCCCGGCCACCCGCGGCTGGGAGCGTGGCTGCGCACCGTCCGCAACGTCGGCGTCACCACCCGCTACTTCACCCAGGCCCTCGAGTCCCCCTACGTGTCCGGCCGCACCAGCCTGGAAGAACGCAACCGGCAGGCGTTCGCGGACGGCGTCGACCTCGCCGCCCAGGCCGCCCGCCACGCCCTCGACGCCACCCGCCTCGCCCCCTCCGACATCGACTGCATCGTCACCAGCCACACCGTCGGCTGGGCCCTCCCCCACCTGGACATCCACCTCATCGAACGCCTCGGCCTGCGCCCGGACGTACGGCGTCTCGCCTTCGGCAGCCTGGGCTGCATCGGCGGCGCCCACGCCCTCGCCATGGCCGCGGACCAGGTCGCCGCACGGCCCGCCTCCCGGGTCCTGGTCGTCGTCGCGGAGCCGCTGTCCACCATCTACCACCACACGGACACCAGCACCGAAGCCATGATCTACAAGGGGCTGTTCGGGGACTCCGGCGGCGCCTGCATCGTCACCGGCGAACCGCTCGGGCCGGGCCTGCGCATCGACGACAGCTGGCACTACCACTTGCCGCACTCCCGCGACCGCTACTGGGGCCGCCTGGACGCCGACGGCTTCCACTTCGACTCCACCCGTGCCGCCCTCACCGCACCCGCCGACGCCATGCCCGCCCTCACCACCTGGCTCGCGTCGCAGCCTGACCACCAGGAACCGGGCTTCATCCTGGCGCACGCCGGCGGGCCCGCCATCCTCAACACCATCACCGGACACCTCGGCTTCGACCGCGAGGATCTGCGGCACTCCTGGGACAGCCTCGCCGAAACCGGCAACCTCGGTGGCATCAGCGTCCTGGACGTGCTGCGCCGCACCCACGACACCCCGCCCGCCGACGGGGACCGTGGGCTGATGCTGGCGTACGGGCCCGGCTTCACCACCAGCGCCCTCACCGGCACTTGGACTGAATGACCTCAGAATTGTGTAGCGCGCTTGACATGAGGCCCCGATGGACGCACGCTATGTGTAGCGCGCTACACAAGGTGGCGCCGAGAGGGGGCGTTATGACCGCCGACACCAACGAGCTTGCTGCCGTCACCGACGCTACCAACGAGGTACGAGAGGTTGAGGGGTTCCCCTACAGGGCGATCATTGAGGAAGGGCACGACGCTGTGTCCATCACCATCTGGGACGTGGAGGCAGACGCCATCGCCGACGTCGACCCCAGCTCCCTCCTCGACACATGCCCCTACGTCACCTTCGATGACCTTGGCATCTACCCCGATGGGCTCGCCAACTCTCAGGTCGCGCGTCAGGTTCAGTGGGCCGCCCTCACCTGGTTGCGGGAGAACGGCTGGGAGACCATCGCCGACCCGCAGCGCATCATCGCCGGATACCAGGACTCCATCTGGCGGATCAACGAGCCGCTTCCCGTTCGCCCGGCCACCAATGGCGACCTGAGCCCCGTCGCCGTCGCTGCCAGCCGGATCGGGCAGGCAGAGGAAGCTCGGGACCAGGCGATCCGCGACGCCCTTGCCGCCGGGCACCCCGTCACTGCTATCGCTAACGCGGCCAATCTGTCCCGTGCTCGCATCTACCAGATCCGCGACGGACGCCGTTAAACCAATCCGACCGCACGTAACGCCCCTCTTCTCGGCCTGGAGAGGGGCGTTGTCCGTGCCGCGTGCGAGGGTGTACGGATGGCCCGGCGGTCCGCGCCGAGTGAAGCCGATGCGCCGCCGAGCCCAGCCGACTCTCACCGTACGCCGCAGTACCCAGCCGGTCAGCCGTTCCCGCTCACTCCGCATGCGGGCCGGCCTACGGCGCGTCGTGCTCCATGACCCACGCCGCGTGCTCCTGCCGCGCATAGCCGAGCGGGTGCGCCTCCCAGCATGGCGCGGCCGCAGGAATGGGGCCGCGGGTGGTGCCGTGCTCCCGGTCGTGGGCGAGCAGGGCGCGGGCGTACTGTGCCGCGGCCACCACTCCGTCCGCGACCAGCAGGGAGCTGGCCACGTCCGTCCCGGACGGAGCCAGCTCGGTATGCCGGTCCATCACGGCAGCCCGCCGGACCAGAACCTCGCGGGCAAGCCTGCCGTCGTCAAGGGCCAGGACAGCCAGCCGCTGCACGGCATACAGCTCAGGTAAGAGCGCTTCCGCTGACATCTCCACTCCTTTGCATCGGGAGATCACAGCTTCGCGCAGCAGAGGCCCGCGTCTGCACCCCCGGCCCATACCGATGGTGACGCACACCCAAGGTTCAACCCTACCCTTGACACCTATTCAACCCTAGGGTTGAATAGGTGCTGTCGAGAGGGAGGGGAACCCAATGAACACCACCACCGCCGCAGCCGAAGCCCAGGTCACCGTCACCACCATCCGCACCTGGTGCACCCGCGGCGCCATCACCGCCACCAAGACCGCCGGCCGGTGGGACATCGACGCCGCCTCCCTCAAGACCCGCATCCGCCTCGGCCGCCAGATCCGCCGGGCCCGCGCCCGCCGCACCGCACCGGCCACCCGCGCCCGCATCCTCGCCGACCTCCACTTCCCGGCCCTGACCGGCACCCCGAAGCAGATCGCATGGGCCGAGGAGCTGCGCCTGCGCCGCATCCACGCCGCCCTCGACGTCACCCCGCACCGCCGCTTCGGCCTCGCCTACCACCTCGCCGGAGCCACCGGCGACCCGCTCGGCATCACCTACATCCCCACCCTGGCCAACACGCCCGGCTACGGCACCTACGCCACCCGCCGCGACCTGCTCGCCGCTCTCCACACCGCCCTGACCCACGGCGAGCGCACCACCGCCGCCTGGTGGATCGACCACCGCGCCGTCAGTACCCCGATGTGAACCGGAGACCACCATGACGCTGACCATCAACTGGGACGACCACGACGGCCTGTCCCCCCGCGAGCGCTACGACGCGGCCGGCACCCTCATCGATGAGGCGAAAGCCTTGGTGGCCGCCCGCCGCGCCCGCATCGCCCACGACCTCGCCCAGGAGCACGGCGCGCAGGAAGCCGCGCAGATCCTCGGCATCTCCGACAAGCGCGTCTACGAACTCGCCGCCCGCTACCGCAAGTCCCAACCCGTCATCGCCTCGAACAATCCCGGCCGCTCCATCACCACCTACGACCTACTGGACGAGGTCACGGAGAAGTACGGCATGGGCCGCCGGGAGGCACACGAAGCCATCCACGCAACCCTGGAACAGCTCATCGACCTCGACGGCCGGGACGCCGTGGTCATCGACGAGCAGCCGATGCGCCCCGAACTGCTCAAGGCCAACCCGCACGACGTGGACGTCTACTACTGGATCACGATCCGTGAAGAGGCCGCCGAAACGATCCGGGAACAGCTGGAAGCCAGCGCGTCGATGGAGTAGCGTCACCCGCACTGGCCCCCGCCCCGTGCGGGGGTGACCCGATGGCCGTTTGCATGAAACCGTGATTCGAGGCTTGGTCTCCGCCCATGCGGAGGTGGCCCGTGGGTGTCGTGTTACGCAAAGCGGGTTGATAGATGCTCCCGACCGCTGTCGGGTTGATCCTTGGGAACCACTGCCTTCCGCGTACTCCCCGCTCCTGCGGGGGTGACCCGTGGGCCTTGTGCCGCGCCAAGCGGACTGATAGATGCTCCCGGCGCATGCCGGGCTGATCCTTGAGAAGCGTCCGCTACCGCTAGGATCCGATGTTGCTCCCCGCTCCTGCGGGGTTCAGAACAGACAGGCCCCCGCCCAATCCGGGCGGGGGCCTGTTGCGCTGTCCTACTGGGCCGGCTGGCCGGAGCCAGGGACGTCTTGGTCACCAGGGAGCACGCGGGGTCAAAAGGCGGATTGCAGCTCAGAATGGCGGCCGCCGCGGGACTGCCCGGCCCGCGCCGTGTGCTCAAAGAGCAAGAACCCCCGGCCGCCGCTGTGGAAGACCACGCCGACGCCCGGGTGGGCCGTTGGCCGAGTCGTTGTCGCACCGTCCGAGTAGCCGTAGGCCCGCACAATCTCCGCAGAGCCGGAGTTGCCCAGCACCGCCGCCAGATACGCCTCCGCCCGCAGCGGGGACACCTTGCCGCCCTCGTACAGGTCCGGCACCGGCCCGTCGGCCGGCGGCTCACCGGTCACCGGCACCTCCGGCTCGTCGAAGTTGTGGCCGGGCGGCATCTGGCACACCGCCGCCGCCCACAGTTGGGCCCCCGACGAGAACACGACGTGCACACCGTAAGGGCGCTTGGTCCCCTCCTGCCACGCCTCCGCGTGCTGCACGTCAGGCGCCTTGGCAAGCGTCTCGACCACGAAATCCTGGAATCGCTGCGGGCGCATGACTGATCAGATCCTCTCGGGGGTGCGGGCCTAGTCTAGGAGCCTCCCGCGGGAGGCCCGAAGTGTTGTGTTCCACCACGCCGAGCGGGGCACGTGGCCGCCTCGGTCTCATTGCCTGTACTGGCGCAGCACCTGCCCTGCCCGCTCCAACACTTCCCCCGCCCTCACCGGGTTCGGGGTGCCGGCGTTGGCCAGGAGCAGCGGTACCAGCCGGTCCGCCGGCACCACCGTCACCCCGCGCAGATGGAAGCCTCCGGCTTCGACGGGGGCGTTGTGCACGGCAATGACCGGCTGCACCGGCACCCCCAACGCCCGGCCGAGGAGGCGGGCTTCGTACAGGGCCGTGTCGATCTGCCGGTCCCGGTCCTGCGTGCCGTGCGCCAGCCGGCCGCCGACCGGACGGACACGAGCCCGCCGGTGCCACAGTTTCGAGTCGACCATGAACGCCCGGCCGGACGGGGCCCAGACCAGGTGGTCGGCGTTCGCCTTGCTGGCTCCGGGGATCGCCAGGTCGTGCCCGCCCCTCCACCCGTGGGCGTCCAGCTGGGCCAGCAGAGCGGCGGTGCGCCGCTCCCCCTCCGCCCCGGCCTCCCAGCACCCGGCCCGGCGCCGGGCCTGCGCCAGATCGGGTGTCACGTAGCCGGCCGCGGCCAGGGCACGCTGCCACCACCGGCCCCGGCCCACCACAGCCGCCTGCGCGGCCGCCGACGCACCCGCATTCACGCTGCCCCCTGCGGAGCCGTACGCCGAACCGGCGAGAACGCCTTACGCACCGCACGGAGACGGCGCTTCGTGTCGTCCCCGCCACCGCCCTTCCACCACCGGTACCCGCACCATGCAGCAATAGCGGCAGCGAACATACCGACCAGCGTTGAACCGCTAATCGCGCACGAGACGGCGTTGATACCGTTGCCGAGGGCGATCCACCCGTCGGCCTGGTAGGGCTCGAAGCGCCCGAGCATCTGACCGGCAAGGCCCCACAGCACCGCAAACAGGCCCGTCAGGGTGAGGGTCACCGTGATCACCGTCCCGCCTCCTGTCCGTCCGCGGTAGTTCCGGACTCACGGATCGCCATGGCCGCGTGCGTGTCTGCCAGCACCTGCGCCACCGTGCTGCCGGTCATCACCGCCAGGTAGCGGGCCAGCCAGTCCCGCTCGGCGCAAGCCCGTTCCAACGCCGATGCCTCCACGTCGCAGATGCTCGGGGAGACGGCGCACAGGCCAGCGGTACGGCTCACGCCGGAGGTGATGTACTCGACCGCCGCTTCCTCTCCGTCCAGGTGGCGGGTGACGCGGTACCTGGCCAGGCGTGCCCCCTGCGCCATCCCGCTGTGCGCCATGACGCCTTCTTCGATCCGGGACAGTTCGGCGCCCCTCTCGTGGTACTCAACGTCCTCGTCGAGTTCGACCAGGACGGTCCTCAGGTCGGTGGTGTTCATGCTGCTCCCTTCCGGAGCGGGTAGGTGTCGGGCCCGGGGATGGTGGTGACGGGGCGGCCGCGGTACTTCAGCGGCCACTCGGGTATCGGGGAGTCGAAAGAGGGCTGCCGTCCGGTACCGAGGCAGCGGGGACGTCCGTGGCGCCACAGGACACCGTCCTGCGTGAGGGCGATGCGGCGTCGGCACCACCGGCACCGGCCGCGCGGTGCCCTCACCGGACGGGCTTCGCAGTCCCGGAGGCGACCACGCCCGCGGCGATGGCGATCCAGCCCTTGTGCCACGCCTGGTCGTACCGATAGCCGGCCTGCGGATCCCGCGCCAGCCAGCCGCCCTTGCCGATCGCGTGGGCGAAGCGGACCATGCGCGTGGTCGGCTGGGTCTCGGGGTCTTCGGCCCAGCGGCCGCCGGACCGGTCCGCGACGTAGTGCGTGACGGTGGACACCGCGAGCCCGGCGGTGGCGTACCGCCAGTCCAGGCGCAGACCGAGCCCGCGGTCAGCTGCCACAAGGGCCAAGGCCTGCGTGAGGGTGTACGAGCCGACATGGCGGAGGCACGCAGCCCTCCCGTCCCAGCCCGGGACGCCCTTTCCGCACGCGTCCCGATCGACCTGGACGAGATGGTCGGCGACCTCGTGCGAGGCTGTCAGCGCCGCGTACACGGCGGCGAACTGCACGGCGCGGCTCATCGGCGGCCTCCTGCCAGGGAGGTGGCGAGTGCGGTCAGGCCGAGTGCGGCGAGGAGCACCAGGACGACGGCGATGGGGAACGGCAGTGGGTCGGCGACGAGGTAGGCGCCGGTCATGATGACCGCCGCGACCACGACCGCGATGACGAACTCGGCCCGTTCGGACGGGCCACGCTTGGTTTCGGGCATGACGAGTAGACCCCTTCCAGGGCTGGTGTGACGGTGGGTAGTTGCAGGCCCCGGCTCAGAGATCACTCACGGGGCTGATTGTTACGCTGTGTTGACAGTGGGGCGTCTGTGGGCGGCTCTCAGCCCGGCCCGGTACGCCTTCTCCCCCGCCACGCAGGAAGAGCAGGGCTCCTCACCACGCCGGAAGTGCGCCGCGAACCCGGCGTGGTCACCGTGCCGCTGCGGCCGGCCGTCCAGCAGCCCCACCTGACAGGCCAGGAGAATGGCGTTCGTGATGTTCCGGGCCCGCAGCGCGGTGACGATGACCTGCTGGTGGTAATGGACGGTGCCGACCGCGAGGTGCATGGCGCGGGCGGTCTGGGGGATGGAGGCGCCTGCGGCTGCGTGGCGCAGCACCTCCATCTGGCGGGCGCTGAGCGGACGGACCAGCGCAGGGACCGTCACGCGTTCTCCTCGGCCTGTTCATACGTGGCTTCGAAAATGTCCGGCTTGACCGGGTAGAACTCGCCCTTGATGCCCTTGACGATCCAGTCGCCGTCGGCGGCGTACATGGTGCCCTCGAGGGTGGGCACGGCGATGACGAGCATCCCGTGCTCGGTGCTGCTGTGGGCGAGTCCGCCGCACCACGCGATGAGAGCGGTGGCGGCGTCGTGGTCCTGCATGTCGATCCGCCGTGCCTCGATCACGACGGGCCTCTTGCGGTACTTCGGCATGGAGTTCTCCTTCATCGGGGTGAGCGGGTGCGGTGAAGCGGTGCCGACCGGTACGTCGGCACCACAGGCAGGTCTCCAGGCAGGAGCGCTTGCTCAGAACGGCGGATCGTCGCCCCATCCGCCCGCTGACGCACCGGAGCCCTGCGTCGTCCACGGGTCCTGGGCTGACGCCACGCCCTGCGCCTGCCGGGCCTGGTTCACCTCCGGCCGGCTCGAGCTGGCCTTCGTCACCCGCGCCGTCGCTGTCTTCAGCGAGGCTGCGACCTCGTCGGCCTCCAACTCGAAAACGGTACGCTTCACCCCTTCCCGGTCCTCGTACGACCGCTGCTTCAACCGGCCCTGCACCATCACCCGGGCCCCCTTCGTCAGAGACTCGGCGACGTGCTCGGCCTGCTGACGCCACACCGAGCACGACAGAAACAGCGCCTCGCCGTCCGCCCACGCGTTGGTCTGCTTGTCGAACACCCGCGGGGTCGACGCCACGGTGAACTTCGCGACCGCCGCGCCCTGCGGCGTGAATCGCAGCTCAGGATCAGCCGTCAGATTTCCGACCACTGTGATCACGGTCTCTCCTGCCATGGTTCTCTCCTCGTCTCGTTAGCTGGCCTGCGCGACGGCAGGGGTTCCGCCGGCGAACTCGACACGCTGCTTCGCACTCGGCTTGGCGGTCTTCTTGGGGCGGATCGGCCCGCCGTACTGCCGGTAGCTGGTGCCCGACGCAATGGCGCTGATGGTCTGGCGGGACACGCCGTACGACAGGCTGATGTCCTGGTCCGTCTCCGCTCCGGTCGCGGCACGGCTCCGGATCTCGAGGACTTGTTCCTCCGACAGCATCGCGGCCGCCGAGCTCAGCTCCGGTACGGGGAACGCCGTGCCCTGCTCCGCGGCTCTCCCGCGTGCCCGGGACACGAACCTCGAGGTGTTGTTCGGGGCCAGGCCGTGCATCGCATCCAGGTCCAGGTAGGTCATGCCTCGCTGTACCGCCCGGGCGACGGCGGCGATGCGTTCGGCGTCGGTGACCCGGACAGGCTTGCCGGCCAGGTACTGCTGCACGGCGGCCTCGTCTATGTAGTCGTCCTCCAGGGGCTCGTCCTCTGCTTCCTCGGCCAGCTCTCGCAGTGTCCGGCCGTCCACCACGGTGGGGCGGACTGGGTTGCCGTTCTCGTCGAACGTCATCCACGCCAAGTGAGCGCTGTTGGGCTGGTCGACGTCCACCAGTCCGGCCAGAACGACCAGCAAGGCGTCCTTCTCATAGCTGCTGAGGCGGGCCAGGAGTTGGTGGACGTCGCGCTGGCCACCGTCGCCGTGCACCAGCATCGCCAGCTGGTTGGCGAGCGGCAGCAGCCGGTCCTGAACGAGGTCTGCGCGCTGCTCCACGGTCGTGATGGTGTTCATGCGGCGACGTATCCCTTCAGGAAGCTGGCCTGGCCGCCGTTGAAGCCGGTCCGAGACGCCAGCGACGGAGACAGCCGAGACGCCGCCGGGGGCTCCTCCGCCCCGGCCGTGCCCGGGGCGGCAGCAGGCTTCGCG
This sequence comes from Streptomyces sp. NPDC017529, assembly GCF_044329785.1. NCBI lineage: Bacteria > Bacillati > Actinomycetota > Actinomycetes > Kitasatosporales > Streptomycetaceae > Streptomyces > Streptomyces sp. NPDC017529. Next base: position 57,385 of record NZ_JBIRJY010000027.1, on the reverse strand, counting down.
GTCCGCGGCGAGCGCAGCGGATCCCACCCCAGCTCCCCCGCCGCCTGCCGCACCGTCTCCCGGTTCAAGTCCAACTCCATCGCGATCTGCCGGTATGTACGGCCCCGGCCGCGCATGAGCATGATCCGCGGGCCCATGTGCTTCACCACCTCCCGCAGCGTGACCCCCTCCCCGGCTTCCCACCGCACCCGCCACTCCTGGGCCTGCGCCACCCGCACCGCATCCCCGCGCGTCGTCGAGTCACCGGCGAGCCTCTTCGCCTTCAGACGCTTCCACGCCGCATCCCGCTGCTTGATCAGGCGCAGCACTTCCTGCACGACCCCAGGCGAGGTGCCCACCACGCGCGCGATGGCCTCGGGGCTGCGCCCCATTCCGTGGAAGATCCGCACGATCTCACCGGACTCGTTGACGACCCGCTCCGGCGGCGTCGGCTCCAAGGGACGTGCCTGCGCCGGCGGTACGAGCAGCCGCCACGCCCGGTACACCGCCCGCCGCGTGCACTCCAGACGCTCGGCGACGTCCTCGACCGGCAGTTGCTGCTTGACCAGCCACACCACAATGTCGGCGCCACGGCGTACGGCGAGTTCCCGGCCCGTAGCGGTGTCGTCCTTTCGACGCTCACGCCGGTCCGCTGCGGTGAGCCCGCCCCAGATGCCGGTGTTCTGCCCGCTGTCCATGGCCCACTGCAGGCACTGGGCGCGTACCGGGCACCGGGCGCACACGGTCTTCGCGGCGCTCGCCTGCGCCTTTCCTGCGGGGCCACGCTCGTCTGGGGGGGAAGAACAGTTCCGGGTCTTCGCCGAGGCAGGCTGCCCGGTTGTGCCAGTCGGTGTCCGAGCGAGAGCTGGTGGGTGCGGCGCGGCGGATGTTGTGGGGCGGCGTGATGGTGGTCATTCGGGGCTCCGGAGGGTGTACGAGGGCCGCTGAGGTGGAGGTGTTCACGCGGCAGCTCCGAGGAGGTGGGGCCAGACGGCGTTGTCGATGGCTTTGCGGTGAGTCTTGGGCATGTCGGTGAGGGGGTAGCCGAGCCAGTCGCGGCCGGCGGCCATGAGGGTGATGGCGTCGGCGGCGTTGTCGTCGCCGTTGGTGGTGTAGCGGGGCCAGCGGCGGGCGACGGCGTCGATGACGGCGCCTTTGGTGGCGTTGCCTTTGCCGGTGGCGTACATGGCGCGTTGGCCGGTGGACATGAAGCCGGTGGGGACTTCGAGGGCGGCGAGGTAGTTGTAGATCTCCCACCAGAGCCATCCGCGTTCGTGTGCGCCTCCGCCGGAGCGGGAGTGGGCGGGGAGTTCCATGACGGCGAGGTCGGGGCGGCCGATGGTGTCGGTGATGAGTTGGCGGATTTCGTGGAGGGCTTCGCGGCGTTCGGGGTGGGGGAGGCCGGTGATGGGGGGTTTCTTGGTCCATCCGACGACGTCGCACCATCCGTTGCTTCCTGCGATGCCGGTGGCGGTGAGGGAGGGGTCGATGCCGATGACGACGGGTCCGTAGGTGGGGGCAGTCATGGTCATGCGGCGTGCTCCTGGAGGTGGTGGACGGGTGTGGGGCCGTGGGGTCCGGTGCGGAGGTGGGTGGCGTGACCGGTTTTGTGGCCGATGTGGACGGCTCCGCACCAGTGGCAGCGGTATTCGTCGAAGGGGCCTTCGCCTGTGCCGTTGAGTTGGCGTGCGCGGCGTCGTCCGGTGCGGCGGCTGGGGAAGATGGTCTTGAGGTAGCAGGCCGCCAGGTACGGGTTCACGACGGCGCGGATACGGAGCGGAGTGCTGCGGCGACGAGGTCTTGGCTGGGGGTCCAGATGCCGAGCTGTCCGCAGACGCCGAGGATCGGCTCGGGGAGCGGTACGACGTCGGCGAGGGTCCAGTGGTAGTGGCCGGGCATTGCCCAGTCGGAGCAGCAGGGGTCGCCGCCGTCGTCGTAGTGGCAGCCGGTGAGGGTGGCGATGGCGATGACGGCTCGGTAGATGTCGAGGTGGGGTCCGTAGACTTCGGCGTTCTTGTCGGGCTGGGCTGCGGCGTGGATGAGGATGCGGGCGCCGTGGTGTGCGGCGGGAAGCTTCCATGTGCGGTTTTCGACGCGTTTCGACTGGTGGGCGATGGCGCCACTCCATGGCTGCCTGATGGTGAGGGCCTTCACGCTGTCTTCCTCTCTTCGGATGCCGTCAGGTAGGCAATCGCCTTGGTCAGGAACTCGGGGTTGTCTCGGAAGTGGCCGAGTCCGGAGTTGCAGAGGTGACAGAGAATTCCGCGCACCACACCCGTGGCGTGGTCGTGGTCGATGTGCAGCCGGAATCCTCTGCTGTCTCCTTCAGCGACACCGCAGATGGCGCACCTGCCGTGCTGCTGCTCAAGCAAGGCGTCAGCCTCTTCGATCGTGATTCCGTACCGGCGCTTCAGGAGCGATTTGCGCAGGTGCCTCTCCCATGCGCTGGGGTTGCGCTCGGCCCATTCGCGGGTTGCAGCGGTTCGGCACTTCTTACACAGATGCGGGCTGCCCGTGGACATTGCCGAGGGGCGAGTGTGCTGCTCACACCGCTTGCAGACCGGCCACTGCTCGGAGGGGACTTCATCAAGGTGAGACCGATACGCAACTTCTGCTGCCCGCTTGGAGGGGTGTGACTGAGGAGCAGCCCAACCACAACCGCATGCGCTGCGCCATCCTTCCGCTGTGGGCTGCCGTGGCTTCACTTGTCCGAGCGGGGTCAGAACACGCTTGTGTCCCTTGATGCTCCAGACCTTGCGTTTTGGCTCGGTCTGGTGGGCGATGGCGCCGGCCCATGGCTGTCGGATGGTGAGGGCCTTCATGGCGGGCTCCTACTGGGTGGGTTCGGGGAGGCCGAGGGCCATGGCGAGGGCAGTGCGGGCGTCCAGGGGGTAGGCCGGGTTGTGGATGAACGCGGCAGCGAGGCCGAGCGCGGTACGGAGGCGTGCGAGTTCGTCTTCGGCGTTGCGGAGGGCGGGGCCGTGGGGGCAGGTGTGCATGTCAGGGGCTGTCGTTGAGGCCGAGGGCCCGCTCGTAGTCGCGGTTCTCGGAGCGGAGGCGCTGGTTTTCGGCGTGGAGGGCGACGAGCTGTTCTTCGAGTTCGCGGATGCGGGCGTGGAGGGCTTGGATGCGAGGGTCGGTGGTGGTGGCGGGCATGGCTGCTCCCGGGAAGGTGAGTGGGGAGGGGCGGCGGAGGCGCTGGAATGCCTCCTCCGCCGGTTTCAAGTTGCGGGCAGGGTCAGGTACTCGTGTTGGGCGGGCAGGCGGGGCAGGTGAGCTTGCCGAGGCCGGGCCAGACGGTGCTGTCAGTGTCGAGGTCGCGGTACTGGTGCCGCTGTTCGGCGAGGAGTGCCGTGAGCCGGTGGTAGGTGGCAGCCTGTTCAGGGGTGGCGGGGCGGACGGAGTACTTGCCGGCCCGGTGACGGATGACGGTGTCGCCGAACTTGGCGACGATGCGGTTCTCGCCGGTGCCGATGCGGAGTCCGGTGACGACGGTCTTGCCGTCGACGTTCTCGAAATAGCCCTTGGCGTAGATGCCGTCGCGGTCGGTCTGGTCGTCGATCTGGTTGATGTTGTAGGGGGTGAGCTGCCACTCGATGTCGGTGGGAACGAGGTGCGGAAGCGTGGTCATCACCGCTCACTTCCCCCACGCACTCGCAGGGCGGCGTTGGTGGCGGTGGCGTGGAGGTAGCCGTCGGAGTAGCCCTGGGCGTACAGGGGGTCGTGCTGCTCGGCCATGGAGATGCGGGCGTGGGCTTGGCGGGCGGGGAGCTTTGTGATGGCGGCGAGTTCGCCGTCGAGGAAGCCGGCGTTGAAGGCGTCGGTGGCGGTCCTGTAGGTGGTGTGCATGGGGTCTCCTGTCGCTGGTCAGGCGGCGAGCGCGGGTGTGGTGTGGGGGTGGGTGAGACGTGCGGCGCGGTGGAGGAGGCCGATGACCTCGCAGACGAGGGGCGGCTGGGTCTGGAAGATGGCGGTTCCTTCGCCCCAGCGGGTGATGTGCTCGATGTAGTCGGGGTGGCCGTTGGTGAGGGGCGGTCCGACTTGGGTGCGGATCTCGATGGCGGCGGAGGTCCAGCGGATGGCTTCCATGGCGGCGTCGTGGGTGCGGATGGCCAGGTTCATGAAGTCGGGGGTGAAGTCGGCGGCTTCGGTGGGGGTGGTGCCGGTGGCGGCGCGGTAGAGGGCGCCGGCGAGGTCGAGGCGGCCGTGGGTGTCGACGAAGTGGGCTACGGCGGGGTTCTGGTGGAGGCCGTGGTAGCTGATGTCGTCGGCGGCGGTGGTGAGGATGGTGGCGACGCTGAGCATGGGTGTCTCCCGTGCGGTGCAGGAAGGTGGTGTCCGGCCCGGCCGGGGGAGCTACTGCCGCCGGGGTGGGGATTTGGGGGCCGTCGGGTGTTCGACCGGGGCCGGGCCGGAGTCTGTGGGTGTGTCAGGAGGAGGGGTCGCGGCGCAGGGCGGCGCGGCCTCGCAGGATCTGGGCCGTGTACTCGCGGCTCCAGGTCTCACGGACGACGAAGTACTCCGGTCCAGCCCACGAGTGGATCCCTTTCGGCTGCCAGTCGCTCTTGCAGCGAGGGCATCGGGCTCGCAGATTCGCTCCGTTCGGGCAGCCCATTCCAGGGCTCGTGGCGTGGCAGGGGTAGTCGTAGCACTCGCACTCGTAGGCATTGCGCCTGTACCCGGTCCACTTGCAGTGCGGGTTCAGGCACTCCACTCGATATCGCTTACTCACCGTCGTCTTCTCCTCAGTCGCCGTAGTGGCGGTGGTCGGCGGCGCAGGACGGGCACTGGGTTCGCTGGACGGTGCCGTCGAGGTACTCGGCGCACAGGCTCTGGGGGCCGATCCAGTCGCAGTCGTCGGGGCACTGCTCGCAGGAGCATTCGACGAGTTCGTCGCCGTCGGGGAGGTCGATGCCGAGGAAGACCGCGGCGGCCGCGTGGAGGGTTTTGATGGTGGCCGCGTCGGTGGCGTCCGCGGTCTGGTCGAGGAGTTGGTGCCAGCCGTCCTGCTGGGCGGGGGTGAGGGTGTGGTAGCTGGTGGCGGCGGTGCGGGTGGGCACGGGCCGGTCCAGGGTCAGCGTCATGGGTGCTCCTGAGAGCTCTGCGCCGGGAGTGTGTCCCGTCGTTGTCGGCACTACCACTATCCCTAGAAAGCATTGTTGACGCAATAGCTTTCGCAGACTTGGGTGTGAAAAAGCCCCGGCCCGGGGTCTGGGGGTCGGGGCGTGCCTGCGGGGAGAGCGCTACGGCCGGAGCGTCACCAGCCGGCCCTGGGGGCGCGGCCCTGGTTCTCGTCGCGGTGGGCGACCAGCACGTCCGAGTAGCTCACCATGTCGCGGCGCCCGCACCGGTAGGTGTCCATGCGGTACTTGGTGGTCCACCGGCGCAGGGTGGTTATCGACGTGGGGAACGGCGTGAGCCTCAGGAGGGCGACGGCTTCCTCGAGGGAGACCAGGTCATCGGGCAGTGCGTCGGCCTGGGGGGTGAGGGTGGGCAGGGCCATGGGGCCGCTCCAGCAGTCCGGGGGCCGTCGTTCGCAGCGCCGACCGGCCGAAACTGGTGATTCCACAAGGTAGTGCGATGGTGCGGTTGTGCTGGGTGAGACCTATGAGGGGTGTCTCAGGTTGCGCTCTTCCTGGTGCGTTCTTCGCGTGCGGCGATGTGGCGGTCGGCGAGGTGGGCCAGGGTCCAGGTGGTGGGCCCGCCGTGGCGGTCGGTGCAGTAGCGGTTGACGCAGACCGCGCGGTGGGCGGCCGCGTTCCAGAACAGGGCGCCCCAGCATCTGCAGCCGGGGCAGGGTTCGCGTCGTAGCAGCGTCTCGTCGCGTGTGGCGAGGGCGTGTTCCATGGCCTGGCGCAGCATCAGGGCGTCGTGGGCGCGGCGGCGTTCGGTGTCCAGGTGGGCGGTGGCTGCTTCGGCCCAGGCGTAGACGGCGTCGGCGGCCGCGGGGGCGGGGCCGGCGGTGGGCACGGCCGTGTAGGTGCTGGCGATGACTTCGTGTGCGGCGGCCTCGATGTAGTCGAGGAGGCCGAGGTCGACGAGGGCCGGCGAGTGGACGCGGGTGGCACGCGGTCCGGGGTCGGCGGGCCGGCCGGGGGGTGTTCGGGCTTCGTGTTGTACGGCGCGGAGCCTGCGGGCCGCCGTGCTGCCGTAGCTGGTGCTGGTGTCGTCTGTTCTTCCGCCCATGGTGTCCCCGCTTCCCAGAGGCGGCCCGTGCTGCGCGGGTGGTGGGGGCACCGTGGCGTGCGGCAGGCCGGAGTCGTGACTCCCGGTGGTTACCGGACACCACATGATGGCACGGGATGGTCGCGAGTTGAACAAGATGCGACTGTTGATCTACTGACTGTGCACGTCGTAGCCAAGTCGTCACATTCGTCCCGCCGTTACCGTCCGCAGGCGGTCGCTAGGCGTGACGGGTCTCGAGGTAGTCCGGGACCATGCGGGCGGTGTCGACCATGGCGCGCAGCCGGTGGTGCTCGCTCTCGCCGAGGGACCCGGTGCGGTAGGAGCCGTCCAGAAGCAGCACCATCGCCTCGAGGGCGATGTCGTAGGCGTCGGCCACCACCGGGTCGGTGAGGGTGTAGCCGCGGGCGGTGTAGAGGGCCTGGACGATGCCGGCGAGTCGCGGGTCGGTGCCCGCGGAGGGCGGTGTGGGGGCGGCGTGCGGGTTCACGGTCGCCTCCCCCGGTCCGGGCCGGCGGGTCCGGCCGCTGATGTCGATGATCTCAGCCGTCGCGGTGGGGGTTGCCGGGGCGGGGGCGGTGGGCGGCGGTGTGGTGCCTGCCGGGTGTCCGGGCATGGGCGTCTCCGCTCGGTCCGGCAGTGGGAAGGGCGCTCCTCCGGGCGGGCTGCCGGTGCCCCCGGCCGGAAGGCCAGAGTGCCACCTGCACATGGTGTGCGGTAAGGGCGGACGGCCCTTTTTGATACCTGCGTGACCCAGGAGGCGTAGGTATTCGGCCCGCCTCGGTCGGAGGAGCTCGTACGCCGCGGAGTGGACATGAGGACGCCCCGGCGGTCCGTGGGGCGGTGTAGCCGACAACGACCCAGGCGCCGGGGGCGCGAAACCTGACCAGCGCATGACCGTCAGATGACGGCAGTCTAGCCCCGCTACTGACCACAGGGGTAGAGCCCAGCAGAACGGCCGGAACACGCCGGAACCGGAAACGCTAAAACGGCCCCGCCCATTGGGGGCAGGGCCGTTTCCAGGTGGTGCTGCTCAGTCCGGGAACTTCTCCCCAAGCGTCTTCTTCAGCCGCTTCACGTCCTCATCCGACATGTGATCGCAGATGATGCGGGCGACGGCTTCGATGTTGTGCCACGGAATCACGGCGGTGGATGCCTCGGCCGACGGCGGGCTGGGCGGGTCTCCCTTGCCAGTGCTGCCAGCTGGCCCCGCATCTGGCTGTGGGGACACTTCGCCCCCTGGCGGGGTCAGGGACGAGTTGCCGTTCAAAACCGGGTTTTGAACGGCAGGCGACGTGCGCTGGGTACCGTCCCCCTGCGGGTGCTTCAAAACCGGGTTTTGAACCGGCGGTGACGCCTTCTTCCGCCGGGGCTTCGGGGCGGCAGCCTTTCTCTTGATCTCGTCGGCCTTCTGCCGCTGCTCGTTGTGGTCGCCGGTCTTGCTGGCCAGCTGACGAGCGTCCTTGAGCTTCAGCGTGCCCGCGTTGACCTCCGCCTGGATGTCCGGCGCCAGCTTGAGCAGGGCCAGCCGGTGCGACACGTACATCTGGGACTTGCCGATGCGCCGGGCCACCTCGTCCTGGGACCCGTGGCGTTCCACCATCCCCTGCAGGAACTCGGCTTCCTTGATCGGAGCGATGTTCTTGCGGTGGATGTTCTCGATGATGACGGAGTCGTCGACCTTGGCTCCATCGTCGTCGCCGAGGTGGTCCTGGACCCGGATGTCGATACGGGTCCACCCGAGCTGGCGGGCTGCGGCGAGACGCCGGTTGCCGGTGACGACGACGTAGTCGGCTTCGCCGATGGCTGCGGCGTGGTCCGGCTTGAGCCGGAGGTGCACGTCGCGGGAGATGACGGCCAGGGGCTGAAGCTGGCCGACTTCCTGCATGCTGGCCTTCAGTTCCCGGAACTCGCCGTCGTCGTCGGAGTAGTCGAACTCCGTGCGCGGATTGTTCGGATTGTGGGCCACCGTGTGCATCAGGACGGTCGTCGGGGGCGCCGACTCCTCTGCCTTGGAGGAGGAGTCCTCCTCCTGGCTGCCGGTGGTGCCAGGACCGAGGATGTCCGCCCACTTCTGCTTGGCCATCAGCGGCGGTCCTTCTTTCCGGCGCCGATCTCCACTGCGAGCTGATAGAAGTCCTCGCGGGCCTCCATGGCGACGCGGTTCTTGCGGTACTGGGTGACGACCGTGCCTTCGAGCGCGGCCCGCGTGTGAATCTTGTAATGGCGGATCACGGTGTTGGCGAGCTTCCATCCCTGGGACTGGACGAAGTCCTGGGTCTGCTCGAGGTCGGCGACGCCGTCGCGGGGGTCCCAGTTGTTGATGACAACCAGGTAGGGCAGTCCGAGCGGTCTGACGACCTGCTCGATGGTGTCCTTGGTGGGCATGAAGCCGAGGGGTTCGGGTTCGACCGGGACGATGATGTCGTCGGCGGTGGCCAGGACGGCGCGCATGGCGTCGGCGGCGGCGCTCTTGCCGAACGGATCGCCGGCCTTCTGCCGTTCGTCCTCGGGCAGATCCATCCAGCCGGGGGTGTCGATGAAGGCGTGCTTGACCTTGCGGGACTTCTTCAGCTCGGGGAAGAAGTCGAGGTCTGCGCGGGTCTTGGTCTGGATGAAGGAGAAGGGGAGTCCTTCTCCGACCCGCTCGGACCACCAGGTCGCGGAGCCTTGGGGGTCGGCGGAGATAGCGGCGACGTAGTTGGGTTCGCCTTCGGGGGCGGCGCCGAGGACGTTGGCGGTGATGGCCGCTGTGTTGACGGTCAGAGTGGACTTGCCCACTCCGCCTTTGCGGTTGATGAGCGCGGTGATCCGTGCCATGAGTTGTGCTCCAGAGATTCCGTATGCTTCCCGACCCCTTGGGGGTCGGTACTAGCGGACCGGGACAGCATGGCACGGACGAGGTCGGAGGGATGGTGCAGGGTCGGCGAGTCGTCGCGGGGCGTCTTCAAAACCGGGTTTTGAAGGCTCCGGTTCCCGGATCGGCTCCCCGGCTTCAAAACCGGGTTTTGAGCGGCAGCCGACGTCAGGTGGTGACGCGGCGTACGGGCAGCCCAGTGGCTTGGGCGCGGTGGAGGCAGTCGGCGGTGCCGCGGGAGCCCTCGCGGTGGAAGGCGACGACGAGGTCGGCGCCCGCGTCGATGAGCTGCTGGTTGCGGCGGGGGCCGGCGGTGGGGCAGTAGTCGCCGCCGCGGGCCCGGGACCGCCGGTGTCCGGGCGGGCAGTCGTCGGCGCAGTGCTCCCAGTCGGCCTCGTGGACTTCGACGTCCAGGCCGTGGCCGCGGGCCCAGAGGCCGGCGAGGGTGTCGGCTCCGTCGGCGCCGCCGTGGACGATGACGATGCTGGTGTGGCCGAGCTGGGTGGCGTCGTGCCAGGTGTCGAGGAGGACGTCGGCGAGGAGCTGCGCGTCGGTCCACGCGCGGCTGCCGGTGACCACAATGCGGGCGTCGGTCATGAAGCCAGTCTTACGGTCGCCATTCGTCGCGGTAGTCGGGGTGGTCGGCATAGACGGTAGCCAGGTGCTGGAGTACGGGCAGACCCAGGTTCAGGCGGTGCGTTGGAAGGCGGTGGGGACGGCGGTTATCTCGGGTGCGAATCGAATGTCAGGCAAGTTCTGTCCCCATGCCGTTGCTCCCTGGCAGGCTTTCGGTATGACCGACTCGACAGAACGCCCCGCCGCCTCCGGAGAGCTGTGCACCTGCGGTCGCCCGGCCGTTGTCGTCTACAGCAACGCGGAATTCGGCGACGCTGGCCACTGCGGCATCGAGGGCAGCCAGGCCCGTCCCGTGCTCCCCTGCCCCTGGTGCAGGAGCACGGAACCGCACACCGCATCGTGGGGCGGCCCCGACAAGTGCCCGGACTACCAGCTCCGCGCCCCGATTGGACCGCGCGAGTAGAGCAACAGCTCCGGGGCTTGGGGCGACTGGGTGCGGCACTGTCCCGGGCCCCGGTCAGCTCTGTTGGTGCCGTCTGCCGGCTCCAGCTTCCAGGCAGACACCGCGGCGGAGGCGCCGGTCCGCCACAGTTGAACGGGCGTCTACGAAGTGGTTCGGCCGAACCACTTCCTGCCCGTGCTGCCCAGGCAGCCTGACCTGCGCGAAGTGCCCCCAGGCCCTAGATAATCGTGGTGCGCGGTCGGCTTTCTGGTCGCGGGCGCGGCGGATGGCGGCCTGCCGGACCTGCTCCGGGTCAGCCGCCGCGGTCTCCTCAAGGTCGCGGGTGAACCAGTACGCGTCACGGTTCTCGGACTCCGGCTCACGATGGGCGCGCATCGCACGCACTTGCTCCTCGGCTGCGGCGCGGGTGCGTCGCTGTATCTCGGTGTCGGTCCGGTGACCGGCGGCGGCCTGGTGGGCGGCTATCGCTGCGTGGTAGCCGGCGCATCCGTCGGCACGGGCCTTGACCGGGGCGTCGTGTTGAGCGGCCGGGCTCTCTGCGGCAGGCGAAGTGGACATCTCCGGGAGGGGGCCGGGGGCGAGAACGCGGATGGACCGTACGGGCATGTCCTTGGCCTGGAGGCGGGCGATGAGCTGCCGCCCGAGGAGCCGCAGGTGCTGCGCGTAGGTGGGTGAGGCGGGCCGCAGGTCGAGGCGCCCGGTGTCGGGGTCGAAGTGGGCGGGGGCGACCTTTCCGGCGAGTTCGGGGCAGAGGGCGGGCCACTGCTCGAGGAGGCTGCCGCCGGCCACTCCGGTCTTCCAGCCCTGCTCCTCCTCCATCCGGCCCAGGACGCTGCCGAGTCCGACTGGGTCGCGGCGGTCGCTGGCCCGCTTGCGGGCGGGGCGCGGTTTCCGCTTGGCGGGGGCGTGGCCGGGGATGGCCCAGGTGGTTTTCTTGTAGTCGGCGAGGACTTGGCGGGCGAGGTCGGCGCCGGACAGTTCTGCGGGTTCGGTCACGTCCTGTCCTTAGGGGTGTGGTCACGCATGGGTGGTCTGCTGGTCGGCGAGGTAGCGGTTGACGGCGGTGTTCGTGTACAGGCGGCGGGCCTGGTCTTCGCCCATGAGGTCGATGGCGAGGCCGATGACGTCCGGGTCCTGGGCGGCGGCTGCGCGCATGTCGAGGACTTGGGCGCGGGTCAGGGACTCCAAATCGATGCCGGTGCTGTCGGCGGTGATGAGGTCGGCTTCGTCGACCGGCGGCAGCGTGGCGGCGGCGCGCTGGCGGATGAGCTCCTGGGCACGGTCCCACTCGCGGCGGGCAACGACGGTGCGGGGCCCTTCGCCGCCGAAGTTCTCGTAGTGGGCCGGGTTGTGGCGCTGCTGCTCGGCAGCACGCGACGCCTGCATCGCCTCCACGCACCGGCGGCGCGCCTCCGGCGTGGAAAGCAGCCGGACAGCGCCCTTCAGCCGGCGGGCGAGAACACCGGAGGGGCGGCGGATGGTGTCGTCGGATCCAAGGGGCATCTGCTGGAGGTAGGCGCACACCTCGGTGGCGCTCCAGCCGGCGTCGGCGACGTGGCGGGTGACCCAGGCGATGCGGTCCCGGCTGGCGCGGCCCAGCCACGGCAGGGCGGTGATGAGTTCGGCGGCGAGCTGGTAGCGGCGTCCGACGCGGTTGGGGGTACGGCGGGTGTTGCTGGGCTTTTTGGGGGTGGGGGATTCGGTGCTCCCGCTTGCGAGCTTGCTCTCAGAGGGAAACCCAGATGTACCCGCAGTAGAAGCCGCTGAGGTACCACCCTGCATTGGGGTGCAACGCGGTCCCCGCTGTGAGGGCTTGCGGGAGCGGCGGCGGCGGACCTTGCGGGCGGCCTTCTTCGCCAGCTTTCCGATCAGCGTGCGGCTCTCCTCGGCGATGCCGACCGGACGGCGGGTGTAGGCGGCGGCACCGTCCTCGAGGCGGGTGCGGATGCCGAGGGCGGTGTCGAAGGCCGGGGGGATGACGCGCTCGTACACGGACGCCTGGCGGATGGCGGAGGTGATGCGGGTGCCCTTGGAGCGGTAGGCGAGCAGTCCGGCCTCGCGCAGCATGCCGAGGTGATACTTCACCGTGCGCTCGGAGACCTTGACCTTGCGGGCGAGGTAGGAGATGCCGGGCCGGCACTCGGCGAGCGCGGCAATCTCCTGCGCGATGGCGACGGTGGTGGGGCCCCACTTCGGCCCGTGGGTGCGGCTGGGGGTGTAGAGGCCGGAGCCTGCGACCCAGTGGACGGCCTGCATCCAGGAGTAGGGGCAGGTGGCGATGCGTCCGGCGGTGGTGCTGATCCACTGGTCGGCGGGTGCCACGCGGAGGGGGGGGTGGGGGCACTGGGTGCCGCCGATTTCGGGGGACATTCGGCGCGAATCGCCCATGGCGGCGCGCTCGGGCTGACAAAGGGTGCTGCGGTCGTGCAAGATGTACTCACTCCCGTCCGGCGGAGGGCATGAAAAAGCCCCTCGTGTTCGGTGGTGGTTCAGGAGAGAACCGGGTGAATTGCTCGGGACGAAGCCGGTGTGGCAGCCGGGTCGACCCGAACGCTGGAAGGCCGGCAAGCCAATCCAGCAGCAGAGGCCGCAAGACCCAGTCGGTGTCGGCAAACACCAGTCGGGAACGCGGCCAGGGCGGTTGAGTTAACTCCCGCCCGAGATGGACTACGTCATCTGATCCCCCTCAGCGGGTGGGGTCTGTCCCTGCGCCTGTTCGGCGAGGAAGTCCCTGGGGCTGTTGCCCGTGATGATCGCATCGGGGAGGGCAAGTAGTTGCCCAGTCCTCATGGGATCGACATCAGAGAAGCCGCTCATCGCGCACCATCTCCAGGTACCTGCGAAGTCAACTGCCACAGCAGTCGGTTGAAGGCCCGGCAGTCGCCGGCCTCGCAGCCGTTGATGCCGTCGTAGCTCTCCTGCAACCAGCAGATCTGACAGAGGCCGCTGCGGCGGACCTGCCGCTTGGTCCACAGGGCGAGGGAGACTCCGCTGCGGTAGGCGTATCGGTCCTCGGCGGAAAGGCGCCACCAGGAGCGGTCGAGGAGCACCGCGGCCCAGGCCCGCGCTGCGTGGAGCGGTCCGGGCTGTGCATCGACGCCGCGGCGGCGTCGATCGCGGGGAAAACGGGCGGTCCTGGCGAGGAATGCCTCGCCGGGGGCGGTCACCGGAGGCCGTTGGTCGTGGGGACAGGGGCTCCGCTCGTCCTCGCCGGTGTGATCTTCACGGCGGTGGCTTGAGTCCCACTGTCTGATAGCCCGGGTAGCCGGGTACGCTCGTCCATGTCGCTGGCCTCTTTGTCGTTGGCTGGGTTGGCGGCGGCCGGGGTCGCTCCCGGCAACGGCCTCGCTTTGATCCCGGTTACCAGCCGGGGGAGCGGGGCCGCTCCATTTGCAGTTTGAGTGGCCGTCGGAACCTGAGTGGTCGTCTGGCGCAGGCTCAGCCTATCTGTTGAACTCGCCACTCCTCCACCCCCTTGCGTCACGTGTCGGAAACTCGTCGCACTTTCGTATCGGCTGGTCATGTCCGCCTCGTCTTTCCCGTGCCAGGGTGTCGTATAGGGATGTTGAATAAATAACGCGATCTTGCTCGGGGTCTGTGGCCTGCGGCCGGGCACTACGAGACATCGGCCAGCATGAGCAACTCCGTTTCTGCGGGTGATGTGTGGGGTGCGGGTAGCCGGCGGATGGGGGGCGGTTTTCGGTCAGGTGCGTTGGCTCGTGCTTGGGTGGCGGCGGTGGTGCAGGGCGGGCAGCGGCAGGCGTGGTTGGTGTAGGTGCCGGCCCGCCCGTGGACCGGGCCCTTCGGTTTCTCCCGCCGGGCCTGCCCGGCGGTCTTGGCGTCGCGCCACCGGTCGGCGAACACGGTGTTGCGGCGGGCGAGGTGGTGGGGTGTGGTGCGGTCGATGCCGCACTGTGCGGCGGCGTCGCCGAGGCGGGTCCCGGTGGCGATGAGGGTGAGGTAGGTGTCCTGGGCGGCCTGGTCGAAGGTGACGGGGCGGCCGCGGCCGGGGTTGGGGGCTGCGGTCATGGGTGGTCTCCGCGGGCGGGCGGGTCGGTGTCGGCCGGGTGGGCGCCGCGGCCGTGGGAGGCGGTGACGGCGACCTGCCGGGCCATCGCGGTGTATCCGGCGTCGGCCAGGGCCCGCTGCGCGGCATCGAGTTCCTCCGGCCGCCAGCGGGGTGCGCCGGTGATGCGGCCGGCGAGGAACCCGACGGCGAGGGCCCGGCCCCAGATCTCCGCCAGCACGTCCTCCGGTACGTCCGGCCACAGCAGCATGGGCAGCCGGTCCACCTGGCCGGCGGTGTCGAGCATCCCGGCGGTGAGGAGGCCGGTGAGCATGGTGGCGGAGGTGACGGCCCGCCCGGCAAGGGCCCGGTCGACCGCGGCGGTGTCCGGTGCGGGGGGTGCGGTCATGCGGCTGGCTCCAGGACGGGTGCGGGCGCGGGTGCGGGCAGGGGGAGGGTGAGTTGTTCGGCCAGGGGGGCGACGAGGCGCAGCCGGCAGCCGCCGGTCGCCGCAGGGACGGGTGCCGGCTTGGGGGCGGGCCAGGTACGGGGCAGGTGCTCGTAGCCCGGCACGACCAGCTGCACCGGCACCTCACCCGCCTTGCGTACGGGCATGCCCGGTGCGAGCCGGCGCTGCCGGGTGCCCTCGGTGTTGGGGGCGGCGATGATGCGCCACCGTCCGTCCCGGCGCACCGGGATCGGCCCGAGGACCCCCAGCTTGCGGGCGGCGGTGAGGAGCTGCCGGCGGGTGGCGGTCTCCCGGTCCAGCCCGAACAACCCCGTCAACGAGGCCCGGTGCCAGTTGGCGGTGCGCACATCCATGTCGGCGCGCCAGGCCACCATCCGCTCGTCGGTCTCCCGCGCCAGCGCGACCAGCACGGCCTGCTTCTGCGGCGTGGAGGCTTCCCGGATGGCGCGGCGGCGCTGCTCGGCGGCGTACTCCGCCTGGAAGGCGGCATCGTCCTTGCGGCGCTCGATCAGGTGCCGGTGGCGTTCCAGGGAGGTCATGCCGCCCCAGATGCCCTCCGGCTCCGCCAGCAGCCGGCCACCCGGGTCCAGGGCCAGCCCGTACGTGCGGCACTCCTTGGTGACAGGGCAGGCGGCGCACACCGCGACGGCGGACTTCTCGCGGGCGGCGCGGTCCCGCTTGCTCTCCCCGCCGTCCACTGTCGGCGCGATCCACGCATCGACCGGCATGTGCGGGGCGCCCTGCGCTTGGGTGGGCTGGTCGGGGTCGGGGGCGCAGCCGCGGTAGCGGTAGTGCCGGTGGTCGATGAGGGAGGTGAAAGCGCGGCTGGCTTCATGCATGTCCGTCTCCCTCTCTGCGGGGCCGGTGGTGGGCGGTGAAGGCGCGGTCGATGACGGCGGCGGCGTCGGCGAGGACTGCCCGCTCGGCGCGGTGATGCTGCTGGACGGCGCGGACGGTCCGGTTGACGGTGTTCAGGTCACGCAGCAACGCCGCCTCGGTCAGGCGGCGTGTGGCGTGCTCGGCGGCCAGGGCGCGGCGCAGCCGCCTCACCGCGAAGGTGAGGCCGGCCAGGAGAAGCGCCACGGCCACAAACAGGCTTGTGAGCATGGCGCTCACCTCCTATGCGGTGACGGAACGACCCCGATCGGGCCGGGGTTCGGTGGTGGGGGTGTCGTACAGGCCCGCCCACAGCGCGGCATGGTCGGCGACGATGGCCTCGGCGGTGCGCTGGACATGCACCGCGGCCATGAAGCGGCGGTGGCGTTCCCGACGCCAGCGCCGTCGGTTGAGGCGGCGCAGCAGCCGGCAGTACAGGGCCTGGGCGCTGACCGCGGCGAGCAGCGGCAGCGCGGCCACCGCCAGGCCGGCGGCCGCAATGTCAGAACAGAGTCGCTTCACGGGAGGACTCCTCCAGGGGAAGGGGGATACCGAGCTGGCCGGGACACGGTCCGGACAGCAGCACTTCCAGCGGGGTCGGTACGGGGCGGCGGGGACACGGTGGAGGGGCGGGCGGCCCGACCGTCTCGGCCGCGACCTCCCGCCCCTCCACATCGATCTGACGGGCCGGAGCCACGTCAGGCGGCCGTCGTCAGCTCACCGGGCGCCGGGGTCTCGTACCGGCTGATGTCCTCGCCGGTGATGGCCTCCACCAGCGCACACAGCAAGACCTCGGCGGCATTCGGGGTGACGGCGTTGCCGTACTGGCGGACCTTCTCCCGCTTCGAACCAAGGACGATGTAGTCGTCCGCGAAGCTCATGGCGCGCCCTATCTCGTGGGGCTCCAGCATCCGAAAGCGCACGTCCTCGATGGCGGGCTTGCCGTGCACCAGGGCGTAGCGGTCCCGCGTCGTCAGCGCCCCCACCGGTGCGGTTACCGGGCGGGGTGTGCCGCTGCTGTAGTACGGCACCAGCAGGTGCTCGGCGACGTGTTCTGGGGTGACCAGGCCGTGGTGGTTGCCGGAGGCACACACGGTGGCCAGGGCCTCGGACACCGAGCGGGCGACCGAGCCGCCGCCGCGCAGTTCGGCCACGAACGGCAGCCACGCCAGCCCCGTCTCGTTGCGGGTGGTCTGCGCCCGCAACGGCATCGTCGCCGGGGCCGGCTGCTTGCCCTCCCGACCTTCCACCGGCACCAGCAGCGGAGGGACGGCCAGGGCGTCGTTCTCCCGCGTGGTGCGCGTCGCCATCGGCTCCAGGACGCTGGCAGCGTCGGTGCGCCAGGTCCCGCCGGCCGGGACCATCAGCGGCACCGGCCGGGCGAACCGCTCCAGTCCCGCCTCGATGCGCGCCAGCGTCTTCGCAGCGAGCGGCTTGGCCCGGTCACCGATGCGCTGGCCGGGGATTGACCAGTCGATCGCGGCCAGCGCGGGCAGGGCCTCCGGCTCCACCACCGCGTTGCGGCAGGACACCGACGGGCACCGGTACACGTACTGCTGCCGGTAGCGGCCCATCTCCATGCCCGGCCGCTTCCACACCTGGATCGCCTGCACGAACGTCCCGCACGGCTCGCACCAGGCCCGGGGCCGCAGCCACTTGTCCCAATCCGGGGTGCGTCCCAGCGACTCGTGCCAGTAGCCGACGTACAGCCGGTCGCGGGACTGCGGCGCCTTGTGCAGGGTGCGGGGGTTGGCGTGCATGCTGTTCAGCGCGATGACCCGGGTGCGGTAGCCCATCTTGTGCAGCTCACCGATCCACCGGTCCCACTGGTCCCAGGACCGCACGTCCACGACGTTCTCCACCACCCCGGCCTTCACCAGCCCGCCCCGCTCGATGACGCCCCTCAGATACAGCGGGACCTCCTCCATCAAGGCCCGGGACTCCTCCTCCGCCTCGTCGGTCTTGCCGGTGTCGAACCGCTCCTGCTCGATCTCCGCGTACAGCTCCAGCAGGTCACCTTGGAGCGCCTTGTCGAAGTCGCGACGCTTGCCCTTGGCCACGGACCAGTTCGTGCACTCCGGCGAGGCCCAGAAGATGTCGGTCACCGGCCACGCCCATACCGGCGCCTTGCGGATGTCGCCGCGGTAGTGGCTGGCCTCCGGGAAGTTCGCCTCGTGGCTGTCGATGGCCCGCGCCCAGTGGTTCGCAGCTCTGGTGACGGTCAGACCCGGGACGGCGTGGGCGCCCTGAGAGGAACCGCCGGCGCCGCAGAACCAGTCCATGACGGTCAGGTCACCGCCGGTACGCGGGGAGTGCGAGGGCAATGCGGCGGGCAGGTGGTCGTGGTCGAGGTACATCAGGCAGCGGTCCTTTCGCGTGCGGCCTTGGCGTCCGCTTCCAGGGCGTCCAGCAGCTGGTGGAAGGGCATCCACGCGCGCTCCGGCGGCGGGCCCTGCACCTCACGCTTGATGACGTTCTTCGCGACGGCTTCACCGCGGACCTGGGCGAGCACGTCCAGGTTGCTGCGGTTGCCGACCGCTTGCAGGAACAACTTGTCCAGGACCGCGTCTTCGACCGGGTCGCTCTCGGACGCCCCTGACCGTGCGGGCTGCGGTAGGGCGTGGGTATCGGTCGGAGTCGGAGTCGCGCCGTGTTCGGCTGCGACCTGAGCAGCGGCCTGTGGCGCCTCCTGCGCTTGCCTGGCCTCCCGCTCTGCGGCTGCTGTCTTCAGCTCGGTGCCGCGAGACACAATGAGATCGCCGAGCGTCGTCGGCCCGTCCGGTCCGTCCACCGGCTCTGCCAGCAGTCCGTCCGCCTTCACCTCGGTGTGCATCGCCGACAGTGCCGTGACGTTGTGCCACACCGCAGGCTTGCGCAGCCGCTCCATGTAGGCATCCGCTGGCGCGCGGTGCCCGACCGGGTGGTCGCGGTCTCCGTCGTCCAGGGACTTCGCGTCCACGGGAATCATGAAGGTGTGGATCAGTGCGTACTTCAGGGCCGCGGACATCGCCTTGTTGGACGCCTTGTCCGCCACGTCGGAGGCTTCGCCCATGGTGACGGTGCGGACCGAGTCGCCGGCCGGGCCGTAGAAGTGGAAGGCGACGCGCATGCGGACGGCGTTCATCTTGCCGCGGGATTCGGCGATGCAGTCCAGGATCTCGGGGGTCATGAAGACGCCGTGGTCGCGCAGGGGCTGGGCCAGGGCGGCGATAGCGTCGTCCACACCGCGGAAGGCGTAATTCTGGGCGGTGTTGCGGCCGTTCTTCCCGACGGCTCCGACGTCCTTCATGACCAGCGACATCAGCTGGTAGATGGAGGGGTGGTCCTGGTTTTGGGTGTGCTGAGTGGGGCCCTCCGCGGTGGCGGGGGCCTGGACGTCATGCGCCATGACAGGTCTCCGTATGGGGTTGTATGTGATTCGACGGGGCCCGGTGGTGTCGGCGTCCAGCCGCAACCCGCCGGGTAGGTCTACGGGGTGCTTTTCGCGTACCGGTAGATGGTGTTCACGTGCACACCGAACCTCTCGGCGAGCGAATCGGCGGACGCGCCGGCTGCGTACCGAGCGGCGATCTCCGCCCGCTGCTGGGCGGACAGCGTCTTGCGGCGAGGCTTCGGCTTGGCGTCCGCGACGACGCGGTGAACCGCCATGATGGCCACCCCATAATCCGCCGCCAAAGCCCTGACGCTCTCCCCCGCGGCGGCCCGCCGAACGATCTCTGCGCGTTCCTCCTCGGACAGGCCCCGCCCGCCCTCCGTAACTTCCAGCTCGTACACCCGCAGGCCCTCGCGCTCCAACGCCAGCAGCACCAGATCTTCCGGGTACCCGAACCGCGAGGCGACCGCAGCCGCGGACTCGGTCGTGCGGTAGTGCTCCGCCATCTCTGCCAGCGGCCATCCCTCGAACATCGGGAAGGTGTGCAGGAGGTAGGCGCGGGCGACGTTGGCGGGCCGCAGCCGCCGGGGCGGCTTCCACCCCAGGCGCTCGGCGACACCTTCCTGCTGGGCGTACTCGGCGGCCGCGGCCTTGGCGTCCGCGTCCACCGACAGGTTCAGGTTGACGGAGGTGGCGTTGCTAGCCGACCCCCACGGGGAAGTGGGCAGCGGAGCCGGCCGGAAGGCTCCGGAGACAAACTCGCGCAGGCCCTGGGTGGCCAGGCGACTCAGGTCGTCCCCGGCTTCCTTCGCCGCGGCGTGCAAGTGGTCCCGCTCGGCGCTCGGCATGGTGGGGATCAGGTGTGTGCGCTCGGTGGGGCCGTCGTCCGCGCGGACCCGGCGCAGCCACGGCAGGCCGTCGGGCGACAGGACGAAGGACACGGCGCCGGCGAGGTCCGGTTCGCCGATGTCGCGCAGCCGGGTGGAGGCGGCGGCGAGGTGGTCCTTGATCTGCTGGTCCTTGCGGCTGAGGGCCACGGGGTGGGGTCCTTTCGGCGGGGCGCGCCGTTCGGACCGGGGACGGTTCGGCGGGCGCGTGCGGGCGGTCGCCACCAGTGTCCTCCACGGGTTGTCATTGCGTACACAAGGCGGCTTGCGTACGACGGGGCGGGGCCGGGCGGCTACCCGGCTCCACCAATGTAGCGCAGGCCCATTGTGTAAGCAATGGAACTTTGGGATAGTGGTGTCACGTCAACAAGCCCCCCGGGGGACCAGATGCGGCACACCCGCCACCAGACCACCCACCGAACCCCTCACCGACCTGTACCGAGCCCTCGACCGCCGCACCGCCGTCACCATCACCTACCGCGACACCGACGGCACCGAGACCGTACGGACGATCGAAATCGCAGACATCCGGACCACCAAGTCCGGTCGCATCGAGATCCGCGCCATGTGCCGACTCCGGTCCGAAGCCCGGGGATTCGGCCTCCACCGCATCGTCAGCTACACCCTCCACCGCTGCGGCTACGTCCTGGAGCCCGCCGAGGCAACCACCCCCGCCGGACGCGTCATCATCGTCCGTACGCCCGCACAACTCATCGCCCGCGAACTCGGCCGCGACTACCTCCCCATACGCCCTCTCGTACGGGGCCAGACCGACCTGGCCGCCTGATCAACTACCAAGGAGGAACCATGGGCAACGCCCTCTACGAGATCACCCGCAACGGTGAGAAGATCCAGGCCGGGTACGGCGTCGAGGCCATGTGCGACAAGCCCGACTGCACGGCGACGATCTCACGCGGACTGGATGCCCTGTGCGGTGAGACGCCCGGCGGCGACGAGTACGGCTGCGGCGGATACTTCTGCGACGCAGACCTGTACATGGCCCCCGAGGGACAGATCGGCTACCGCTGCTTTCTCTGCCGCAACAGGGGAACCGACCCTCTGCAGACGTCACCAGACGCCATGGTCGTTACATTCTCACGCTAACCCCGTGCACGATGAAGGCCACCGCCCCGAACCGGGTGGTGGCCTCAAGAACAGATTCCGCTGATACGCCCCAGCGTAGCCGATCAACTAACCAGACCGCCACCCCCACCCCAAGGAGCACCCATGGCATCCGCCCGTGACCGCCTCAACGCCTTCATCCAGCACCCCACCGACGAACACGCTGACGCCTTCGACGAACTTGTTATCGAGGTCGAAAAGGATGCCGCAAGCGCCGCACTCCGCGACGTTGCTGATTGGGCGGAGACCGCCAATCCCGACCGGTCGGCCGACTTCTCCGAGGGCGTGGACTGGCTTCTCGCCGAAATCCGCCGCATCGCCGACGAGGCCAAGAGCACTCCGTGACCTCCCGGCCCGCGCAGGACGCCCTCCCCGACACCACCGCGGGAGGGCGCACCCGCATCTACTGCCGACGCTGCCGAAGAGAACTCCACGACGCGACCAGCAGAACACGCGGCATGGGCCCGGAATGCGACCCGCTCACCCGCGTCCAGCGCTACCCCACCGGCGCCGACCAGGACCCCATACCCGGCACATGACCGGCTACCGCTCCTGCGCCCACTCCACCCCGCGCCGCCACTGCTCTATCCGCAACGGCAACGCCTCCCACTGCCCCGGCCCCCGCCACTGCTTCGCCAGCACCACGTTCAGCCGGCGCATCCCCGTAGCAAAGCCCATCCGCAGCCCCTCCGGCCGCAGCGGCAACCCCGCCTCATACGTCTGGAACACCCCGTCCACCGGTCGGCCCCGCGCCTTCACCGTCACCCACAGCATCCCGTGATCCGACCCCTCCAGGCCGCCCACCAGCTTGTCCCGGTACGGCAGCCACCTGCGCAGTGCCGCCGCCGTACCCGCTGACAACACCACCTCCCCCGACCGTGGACGCCCCAGCCCCTGCGGCGTCCACGCCGCCTCCACCCACGCACCCGCCTCATCCTCCAGATGCAGATGCTCCACCCGCCGCGACGCCAGATCCCCCGACCGCATCCGCGCATCCAGCACCAGCCCCGCACACGCCAACGACCGCGCCATCAGCGCATCCACCGGATCCTCGCCCAGCATCTGCACCAGCCGGCCGTAGACCGCCGCCAGCTGCCGGTCATCTGCCACCGGCGCCAGGTCCAGGCGCTCCCGGTACACCCGCGGCGCCACCACCGCCACCCCGGCCTCCTCGCCCAGGATCACCAGGCAGT
This sequence comes from Streptomyces sp. NPDC017529, assembly GCF_044329785.1. Taxonomy (NCBI): domain Bacteria; kingdom Bacillati; phylum Actinomycetota; class Actinomycetes; order Kitasatosporales; family Streptomycetaceae; genus Streptomyces; species Streptomyces sp. NPDC017529. Next base: position 35,401 of record NZ_JBIRJY010000027.1, on the reverse strand, counting down.
CCCGCAGCATCGCAATCGTCGACCACGGCAACGGCCGGCCCGCCAGAGCGGGCTTGCCCGGATCCCGGAACGCGCCCTCGGCCGCCAGCTCCAGGAAGGTGTCCACCGCCTGCGGCGCCAGCAGCGCTTTCACCGATCGCCCGCACCCGTCCGGCATCCCCTCGTGCCCGACGGCCAGGCCCAGCTGCCGCACCGTGGCCCGCAACTGCCGGGCGCGCGAGACGGACACCAGCCGGCCCCGCTTCAACGCCGGACGCTGCTCCCACGCCTCCTGGTCCCGCGGCGCCACCCGCTCCACCAACGCCTCCAGACGCCGGATCACCGCTGCTTGCCGTTCCGTCACTACCGCGCCTCCGATGTCCTCAGGAACCGGTCGACAAGATGGTCGTACACGACGACAGCCGCCGCGGCGTGCCTGGCCTTGCGTACGGCCGAGTCCCGGAGCCGGATGTAGCGCAGCGTCGTCCCGATCGCAGCGTGATCGGCGTACTCCTGGATCTCTTCCACCGGCCGACCCGCATCGTGCATATGAGTCAGCCGGGAGGCCCGCAGCACATGCGGGGTCAAATCGCGGCCGGGCAGCACGCCAGCCAGCTTGCCCAGACGCGTCAGGAGGTAGTCGACAGCGTGGCGGTCCATGGGACCGCCCTCGTCGTCGACGAGGATCGGTCCTTCGCTGCGGCCGTCGATGCAGACGTCGATGAGGCGGCCAAGGCGCTCGGGGATGGTCCAGATACGGCCCTTGTCGCCCTTACGCCGCAGATCCAGCTTCCGCTCACCGCTGATGACCTTCAGATGGTGCAACTGGGCGGTGCAGCACTCGGTCACGCGGCCGGCGAGGGTGTAGATGAGGACGGGCACAAGGGCCTGACGGGGCGTGACAGCGGCGTTGACGACGGCCTGAAACTCGTCCACTTCCAGGATCGGGGTGGCGGTGGTCTCGTCGTGCGGGTCAACCTTGACCCGGTCGTGCTTGGTGACCGGGGAGGTGAGGTCGCTGTCCTTGGTCTTCCACTTGGCATACTCGGTGAGCGCCGTCAGGACGGACAGCCGGCGGTTGATGGTGCGCGCCGCCTTGCCCTGCGCCTTCTGCACTTTGGTCCAGGTCTCGATGATGCCGGGGGTGATGGCGCCGACGAAGAAGCGTTCGTGGCCGCCCAACTCCCGTGCGGCACCGGCCCACAGGCGCAGGTCGTCGGCGTAGTCCTGTTTGGACTTGACGGCGGGGACGGCTTCGGAGCCGAGCCAGGAGGTGACCAGGAGGAAGGTCTCGCGGTCGCAGAGTTCGGCCAGTATCTCCAGGCGGTAGCGGCGTTCGCCGAGGCGCCGGGTGACCGGGTCGCGGGGGGCGACGGTGCCTAGGGTGTCGCGCAGCCAGAACAGGGCTTCGTCGGCGGAGCCGGGGCGGGCCAGCTCGGCGCGGGGTCTTGCGGTGATGGCGTCCGCAGTCACTGTGGCTGCCCCGGCTTCTGATCCCAGTAGCCGTTGTCTCCTCGTCCTTCGACGTACTGGAGAGCGTGGTCGATCGCCGCTCCGGGGTCCAATGCGGCGTGCAGGATGACGCCGAACTCACGGTGGGCGGCGGCGTCTTGTTCGCTCAGCCCGCGTCGGCACTTCCGGTCCCAGTAGGCGCTCTCGGCCTCGATCCGGTCCTGTAGTTCGGCGCGGGTCAGCGTGTCGAGGTCGTCGCGGGTGAGCCGTTTGAAGGCGGGCATCGCATCCTCTTTCGGGTGTCCGGACCATCGACTGCTCTTGCTGATCCGATCTTACCCGTTACGCATAACGTGTGTTATGCGTGTGCGTCAGAGCGATCCTGCCGCAGCAGTCCAACGGCAGCGAACGTCAGGAAGACCGCAGGAGCGGCCGCACCGATCAGCGCGTTCACCGCGCCGGACTCGCCGGCGGCCCAAGCAACCGCGGAACCGATGACGATGAGCCAGCACAGGCCCGCGAGCCAGGCCGTACCGATGCCGGCGTTGTCGATCCGGTGACTCATCCGGTTCTCCCATCGAGGGGCGCTCGTTCGGCCGTGTGTAGGGACATTACCCGGAGCGAGGGCATCGCTGCTGCCTCAGCGAAATGACGGCGTTACCTTGCATGAAACGGAGGCAGCCACCGTTTCTTCGCTGAGAGCCATCGTGCGCGAAACCGCCCCTTGTGCAGGGACCACCGCCAGTCCTGGAACCCTGCGGCTCCCGGCAGTCCGTACCTGCCCCATCAGCGCTTCGGCAACGCCGCCAGAGCCTTCGCGGTGCCCGACCGGACGGTCCGTCAACAGGATGCCCGGGCATCAGCCAAAGAGCCAGGGAAACGGGAAACGACCAGATCAAGGGCAGGCATGGCTGGATAAGCGGAGTCTAAGCAAGATCGCGTTATTTATTCAACATCCCTATACGACACAGGATCAGGACCGCCTCCGTTCCGGCGTCAGACCGGCTACCGCATCCGGAGTCGGTGACGGGTCCGGACTTGGCGCCCCGTCACGTCGACACACCAATGCATCCGGATCATCCCGAGCAGGCTGCAACGAATAGCCGTCCGGGCACGCGGGCCCCGCCGGGCCGCGCTCTCCGGCCGGCCCTGCTGGGCCAGCCGGTCCGGGCTGGCCGTCGGCACCGCTACTGCCGTCGGCCCCATCCCCTCCCGCCGGGCCCGGTGATCCCGCAGGACCTGGAGCCCCGTCCTTCCCGTCCTTCCCGCGCGACCCGTCCGCGCCGTCGTCCCCAGGCCGACCCGCACCACCGTCAACCCCATCGGATCCGTTCTTGCCCGGCCGCCCCGGCTGTCCCGGCTGTCCCGGCCGTCCTGACGGACCTACGTCCCCCGGCCCGCCCCTGGACCCCGGCGGACCCGCCACCGGCGTAGCACCCAACGCCTGTACCTGCGCCGCCAACTGATCCCGGGCTTCGTTCGCCGCCGTCAGCTGACGGGACATAACGAGGAATCCCGTCACGATGGCGGCCAGCGCCACCGCGGCGACGATCGCCCCGGCCGCCGCCAGGTAGTCACCGCGCCGGCGTTGCTTCCCTGCCTGTGCCCTACTCACGCTCCAGCTCCTCGCAGCATCACCATCAGAGGCAGCACTATGCCGATCAGCGGGACGATGACCGACGCAATCATCCAGCGGCGGGTTTGCGTGACACGCTCCGCGTCTTTCTCCCGCTGCGCGGCCAGGCCCTCCACTGCCTTGGTCAGATCAGCGATGTCCTTCTTCACGCTGGCCTGCTCGGGGTCGTACCGCTCAACGGAAACGACCTTGTCAAGGCGCATGCTGAGCTGCGCCATGTCGTCGCGGAAATCACCGCGCATGAGCTGGATGAGCCGTCCCAGCTCTCCCAGAGACGGCTCATCAGGCATGAGGTGCTCCGTAGGGGGCTAACAAATGGCGGTCAGGAGACCGGGCGTATGGGTGTCTTCACCGCCGAAGCCGCGACGGGCGCGGTGACCTGCGTACGGTCGAACATGGCGACCACGACCGCGGCGAGAGACATGACGACGGCTTGCTGGTCCGCGGACCAGTCGAGCCCGAAGCCGACGGCGAGTGCGACGACGGCCTGGACGAAACCCAGGACTGCGGCGCCGATCGCGTCGTGCGTCATGACGGCGAGCGCCAGGCCGACGGCGGCCGCGGCGACGGCGTTGATCCACGCCTGCTGGTCCGCGGTGACCTCGATGAGGAACGCCGAGACCACCTTCACGATGATGGCGACGAGCCCGAGGATGAGGGCGGGCTCCCGCCCGAGGATCTTCACGATGATTCTCCGATGAGTAGTTAGTGAGAGTCAGACGTTGGGGACGCGGAGCTTTTCCCAGCTGCTCTTACCGGGGATGCCATCCGCGTCGGAGCCGGAGTAGCCGAGTTTCCTTTGAAAGGCGGCGTAGCTGGCCTTGTCTGCGTTGGTCCAGTTAGGCCCGGGTCCCTGGGAGTAGCGGCCGCACCCTTCGGCGACCAGGCGACGCCCCATTGCGGTGATGACCGGGCTGTTGCGGCCGGCGTGGAAGAACGCTGCGCCGGGGAACGGCTCGTACGACGGAGCCGGGGTGGAGCCGGGCACCTTCAGCTTCTGCCCGACGGACAGCTTGTTCGGGTCCTTGATCCCGTTGAGGGACACCAGCGTGGCAACGGTGGTCTTGAACTTGGTGGCGATGCTGGAGAGCGTGTCGCCCTTCTGCACCGTGTACGTACCGGTGCTGGACCCGCTGTCGGAGTCGCCGCCGCTGGACGCGCCGCCGGGCACCTTCGCCGTGTCGATGTTGCCCGGATCCCAATGATCATTGCCAGGTACATGTGAATGCCCGTAGTGACCACCCTTCGACTGCCACGTCGCGCGGTCCCGCCTGGCCGTCGAAGCGGTCGCCGCTGGCTTCCCCGCAGGCCAGACGTCGGGGATGCCGTGCGCCCTCATTGCCGCGATGAGCTTCCGGAAGTTCGGCTTCTTCGCCGGGTCGAACCCGGCGGTCCACGGGGACGCGGCGCGGCCGAGGACCTCGACCTGGATGTTCACCTTGCCCTCGCGGTTCGTACGGCGGGAGCCGTCGTTGCGCAGGGCGCGGCCGGACTGGGTGAGCGGCCCGAGCTGGCCGAGCTGGTCGGTGACCGGGTCGTAAATGACCTGCGGCTCTGCACCAACCCGGATCAGGTAGGCAGCGATGCTGGAGAAGTACCCGCCGCCGGCTGGGGACTCGGTGGTGTGCCACACGGCGCGCGGCGGGTTGCCGGGGGTGTCCATGGCGCCGCCGATGGACTGGTCACCGAAGCGGACGACGCCGGAGATGTACGCCGGGCCCGCGGCGCCGCGCGGCAGCGGAACGTACTGCTCGCCCTCTGCGAGCTGGACTTCGGACAGCGGTGCCGCGTCCGGCTCCCGGACCTCGAACGCCGGCGCGTCGGTCGGTACGTACACGTCCAGGTCGCCGTCGTCGCGCAGCACCATGAACGCCCCGGCCTGCCGGGGGTGTTCCCGTACGAAGCGCGGGGTGTCCTCGAGGTCGGCGATGGCGCGGACTTCGTCGGCATGCTCTTGGTCGACGGTGCCCAGGTAGGTGGTGGTGAGTTCGCTGGTCTCGGGGTCGAGGTGGTCGACCGCGACGTGGTAGGTCGTCATGCGCGGGATCCGTCCAAGCGGGGCTGGATGAGGTCGATGTCGGCGCGGAGGCGCTCGTAGAGGTCCAGGGACAGGCGAAAGCTGCCGTGATCGCCCCAGGAGGCGGACCAGGAGTTCTGGGCCCGGAGCACGGTGTGGTCGTAGGAGAGGTCACCGTCGATGCGGGCCACGGCTTCGAGGGCGGTGATGACGACCTCGTGGCCGCCGGCGACCGGCGAGCGGTCCCAGTCGGGGATGTCGTCCAGAAGGCCGGTGGCGGGCGGGGTGTCCCAGGCGGCGTACCAGGGCAGGCCCATCAGGACCGGCCCGGTCTGGAGGAGGGTGCAGAGTTCTTCGGCGGTGGTGGCGTGCCCGTACTGGTCGATGAGGCCGCGGCCGCGGAGGGCCTTGGCGACGCCGAGGCCGGAGGAGCCGCAGTCCTGTGTCGGCCAGGTGTACTGGTGCCACTGGTCGTAGGTGGTGGCGTCGGCGTACAGGCCGATGGCCCAGGTCTCGGCGGCGGCAGCGTTGTCGGTGTCGAGGCCCGCGGCCGCGCACGCGTCCTTGGTCAGAATGGTGGACAGGAGCGTGGTGGCGGCGTTGCCTGTGCACGACGCGAGCGCGTCCAGGTAATCGACATCCGACTCGCTGAACAGGGCTTTTGTGTGGATGCCCTGAGTCAGCAGATTGGACTGGTCGAGGACGGGGAGGCGGGGCTCCCACGCGGTGGGCCGGATCGGCTGTCCGTCGTAGCGTCGGCGGTAGGCGAGGCTACGCGGGTCGAGTACCTGGTGCCGTCCGAGCCCGGGGACTGGGGTGTACTCGTGCACGCTGAGGTCGGGCACCGACCTTGCTCCTGCACTCCCCGCGCCTGAGCTGATGTGGCTGTGTACGTCCCTTCGTGGTGGCGGAAGGGGCGTCTGTGATCAGAGTAGGGCGGGTGTGGGGCGGCATTGCCCCTGGTCGGTCAGGCGATGCGGGTGACGCGCATCCAGGAGCCGGCGCCCACGCGGTTGAAGGTCGTCGAGGAGGTGGACTGGGCCCACGCGAGGGACAAGGTGCCGGCACTAGTGGTGGTGACCGTGCCGATCTCCTGGGCGAAGACCAAGTTCGTGTTGATGTCGCGGCGGCCGTAGGTGACGGCGGTGCCGAAGCCGTGCGCGCCGCTGCGCATCAGAATTCCGTCGGCGTTGATGTTCCCCGCAGTGGTGTTGGTAGCCGACGACGCGGGTCCCATGACTCCTTTGAGGCCGGTGGCGCCGCTGGGTACCAGCCACTCCGTGACGACCAGCGCGAACTGGCTTCCGCCGAGGAGCAAGTTGAATTCGACCGTGTACGTGGCGCTCGCCGCGAGGGAGATGGTCAGGTCCGGGTCGGCGGTCCGAGTGGTGGTGCTCGTCCGGTCGGTGCTGCCGGTCTTGGTGATGATGGTGGGCGTGTTCCGGGCGGTGACCGTGCCGGGGATGGTCAAGCCGGTGTTAGTGAAGGTGGCGATGGCGCCGTTGGCGTCGACATTGATGTACGTGCCGGTCACGTAGATGGCTGACAGAGCAGGTGCGGCGCTGCCGTCCTTGGCCGACAAGGAGATGGACGAAGCTCCGGCACTGGTGGTCGCGGAGCGGGCGTCGTACAGGGTGTAGCCGAGTTCGCTGGTTGTGGGGGTGTTCGAGTAGAGATGGACGCGTCCGGGGTAGGAGCCGGCCTTGGATCCGCCCAGGAACATCACTGCCTGTGTCGGGTTACCACCGCTGTCCTGGCCGGTGACGGGGGACCCGAGCGCTGTCATGGCCTGGGTGGAGTCGGCGAAGTGTGGCCCGGAGTTGAGGATGGCAGGGATGGTTTCGCCGCTGACGCCGGAGTACAGCAGGACGGATGGACGCAGGGCGATGCCTGCCGGTGGGGTAGGGGTGACGACGACCCGGGCACCGGACGTGCTGGTCTGTAGCACGCCGCCCGTGACGGTCGCGCCGTTGATCGTGGTGCCGTTGATGGTCCCGCCCGTGATCGTCTTACCGGTGATGGCGTCAGCGGCGATGGCGGTAGCGTCCACGCTTCCCACAGCGAGCTTGCCGGCCGTCACTGCGTTGGCGTCCAGCTTGTCCGTGGTGATCGCTAGGGCCGCGATCTTGGCTGCGGTGACGGCCTCGGCGGCTAGCTTGTCGGTGAGTACGGCGCCGGCGGCTATCTGGCCCGCGAGAACGGCCCCGGCCACGATCTTCGCGGTGGTGACGGCGTCGTCGCTGATCTCGGTGGTGCCCACCGCTGCCGCTGCGATTTTCGCTGCGGTGACGGCATCGTTGGCGAGCTTCACCTCGGTGACGATGCCGTCGAGGATGTCGGTGGCGACGACGGGCGCCGGCCCGTACGGTCCGGCCTCGGCGGAGGAGGGTGAGGCGGCGCCGGACGTGTTCCGTGCGAGGAGTCGTACGTACACCGGGTCGTCCGTCACCACGACCACGGTGGCGCCCTGCGCCGTCTCGATCGTGGACTGTAGCGTTGCCGCGGTCGGCTCGAATCCGGCGCTGGTGGACGCGTGGACTTCGATGCGGGACCAGTCCAGCGGGATGACCGCCCCGTCGGCGAAACCGCCGTCCCAGGAGACGGTAACGCCTCCCAGGACGGATGCCACGACCGGTGCGGACGGTGCCGGAGGCGGGGGTCCGTTGACGACCTGGATGCCGCTGGTGCCGTCCGCCTGCTGCCCGTAGATGGCCCGCAGGCTCCCGCTGTCGTCGCGGACCACCAGGGACGCATTCTCGATGGAGGCGCCGTGGGCGACGCGCTGTCCCCTTTCGATCGCGTCGATTTGCCGGCGTAGCCGGTCGAGCTCGCGGGCGATGGACCGGTCGGTCATGTCAGGCCTCCGGGGAGCCGTAGTGGAAGGAGTCGGCGCGAGCCAGGGTGAGGGTGGCGCGGTCCTCTCCCCCCTCGTCGCCGGGCCGGTAGGTGTCGGCGGTGATGCGGGACCAGCCGCTCCAAGAGGCCCAGTCGTTGTGCACGACGACCATCACGTCGTCGCCGATCTGCCAGGAGCCGAGCGGGGCGTTGGGGTGGTCGCGGACCTCGATGGAGGTGACCTCGCCCCACAGCATCCGGCGCTTTCGCTCGGCGGCGGCACGGCGGCCCAGGACATCGGTGCCGTTCACGTCGGGCAGGGCCAGGACGGCTTCCATGCGCAGGCCGCCGTCGCGGACGGAGTCGACGGCGAAGCGGCGGGCGGTGCCCTCACCGGAGCCGGTGGCGATGACCGTGTTGGCGTAGTCGTCGCCGGCGTACTCGACCGGCGGGGCGCTGACGATGTTCACGCCGGTCCGGAAGCTGATTTCGGTGCGGCGGGCGCCGAGCCGCGGGTAGCCGAGCAGGATCCGCTTCTTCACAGTGCCGTTGGACTGGTACTCAGACGCGCAGGTGTACTGGGGGGCGCCGTCTTCCTTAACGAGGTTGTCGACGTGGTCACCGAGGTTGGGGGTCTCATACCAGTACGAGTGCCACGGCTCCGCGGTCGTGCCGGCTTTCGCCGAGCTGGTGGTCGAATCGACGACGACGCCGAGGTTGCCGTCGGGCTGCTCCTGCGCGTACGCCCACACGTCCCGGATGATTTTGCACGGGTCGGTGTTCGCGTACGGTCCGCGGCCGCGCAGCTCGCCGTGGTGGTCGTAGCGGCGGGTCAGGTAGGAGGACCAGCCGGCCGCCTCGATGCGCAGCTCCCGGTCTTCCGGCTCAACCGACCACACCAGGCCGCCCCAGCGCAGGAAGCCGTCCGCCTCGGCGTAGATCAGTGCCTTGTGCGGTTCGAGGCTCTGTCCGCTGGCCTGCAGAAACTTGGGCGACAGCGTGCCGGACAGGTGCCCGGGCCCGTTCAGTTCCCGCCCGAATTCCACGTCGGTCAGGGGCAGGGCGGGGATCAGCATCTGCCCGGTGAGGACGTGCTGTACCCAGTAGCGCCAGCGGCCGGCCACTACAGGCGGCCCTCGAGGAACTCTACGTCCAGCTTGAATGTCGTGGCACCGTCCACGCCGATCTTTCCGGCGTTGGTGGAGCGGGTCCGCATCCGTGAGTACACGGACTGGGTGGTGCCGCGCATCGCCGCCCCGGCCGTGGTGGTCAGGTCGATCGTCTCGATCATCTCAATGTACGTACGGCGCGCTCCGGCGGAGTTATCGTCGATGGACACCCACTCGGCGGCTTCGACGGTGCCGAGCATGAACCGGAAACCGCCGAACACGTATCCGTCCGCGAGGTGCAGGTTGGTGCAGCCGAATATGACCTTGGCAGTGGCCGCCCAGGACGGCACGGCCAGCTTGAACATGGCGCCGGGCGGGGATGCCGAGGCGAGGGCGGGGTGGGTCTTCCACGTCTCGCTGGTGCCCGTGATCTCGGTCAGGGCAGTGGGGTAGTAGTACGGGGTCAGGATCCGCTCGCGACGGGGGTTGGCGACCTGCCGCAGGTCCACGATGTAGGCATTAGTGATGGTCGCGGTGGACGCGGGAATGTCAATGCGGGCCAGGGGGATCGCCGAGTAGCCGGACGGCACCGTCGTGGCGGTCGAGCTGACGTTGGGGATGACCTCCCAGAACACGACCGGGTCGGTCGCCGGATCCCGCGTGCCCTCGTACTGGGGGTCCTCGACGCGCAGTACAAGCATGTCGGAGCGGGGTGAGCCGCCGGTCGCGGAGATGCTGACGGTGTCGGTGCCGATGTTGTAGGCGCTGTAGTGGCCCTGGACCGGTGACACCTTCCCGGCGATGACGGCAGACCCGTCGGAAACCTGGACCCCGGCCCCGGGCGTGGACAGCGCGGTGACTTTCAGGTCGCTACCGGTGGTGACACCCTGCTGGTCCCGCGCCAGGTCCTTGACCATCATGCGGAACTGCTGGGCAGTGTGCGTCGCGCCGGTCGTCGCGATCGGTACGGGATTGAGGGCCATCTCAGAGCGCCTTCCATGCGGGCCACCACGTGACGGCCAGGGAACTGGTGAGGGTGTTGTCGGTGGCGGTCCAGCGGATCTCGTTCATACCGGGGGTGAGCCGGAACAAGTCGATGCGGGACTGCGGTGTCAGGGGCGCGCCGCCGCCGTTCTCGCGCAGCACCGTGCGCCACCCGGGCCGAGTGTCGATCTCCACCCACTCCGAGGACGACGCCAGCGTGGTCTGCACGGTCAGCGACAGCCCGGAGCCGACGTGCGTGACGGTGGGGTTGGCGCACGGCCCGGCGATGCGCAGCACCGGCCACGTGGACGCGGTGCCGCCCACGGTCAGGAAACCGGGCCGGCCGACGGCCGCCGGGTCACCGTTGATGATGACCGGGAATTCCAGCGGAAACGTCAGGCCGCCGGTGGTGAGCAGGCCCAGCGGAATGGACGTGGTGTCGGACGTGTCCGCGTAGAAGAGGTGGTCGCTGGCCTGGAACTCGACATCGAGGGGGACCCAGCCGTGCCGGTAGGCGGTCAAGTCCGCTTCGAGCTTGCGGAGCCGGCCGCGGACGACGCGCGCTTGGCGGCCGGGCATTTTCAGGCGGAGGTCCATGGTGGAGCCGCCGAAGCCCCGTACGGCCGGGGTGTCGGCGGCATTCTGGAGCTCGGCGAGCTTGTCCAGCACGCCCTGCGGCTTGCCGGGGATCTTGATGGCGGCGTCCAGGCGCAGGGTGCGGCCGGAGTAGTAGTCGGCGCCGAGCCACAGTCCGTCCTCCCCCGCCAGCTCCACGTCGGCGGTGCGCAGCGGGGGCTGGCCCAGGCCCTCGATCGCGGCGATCGTGACCGCGGTGCCCTTGCCGATGAGGACCGGGCCGAGCTGGTGCTGGCCGTCCTCGAGTTCGATGGGGGTGGTCACCGTGCGCCTCCTCGGGCCAGGCGCCGCAGCTGGTAGGCGGTGCGGGATTCGACCTGCCGCGCGGTGTCAGTCGCGTTGCCGCCGCTGGAGATCTGGAAGTTCTGGCTGCCGACCAGCGGGCCCTGCTCGCGGATGACGACGACACGGGAGCCGGCGTCCTGCAGGCCGAGTCCGAAGCGCCCGGCGACATCCCCGAGGACCCGGGTGGCGCTGGCCCGTTTGTTGGCGCCGAGGGGGATGTACGCCTCTCCCCCGGTGGCCGGCTCGGCGAAAGTCACCGCACCGGCGCGGGTGCCGTAGATGCCGGGGCGGATGCCGCCGTTCGCGTAGGCCAGTCCCTTCTGCGCCTTGCCCAGGTCGGACAGGAAGCGCCCAGCGCGGCTGCCGAGGCTGGAGGAGATCTGTGCGCGCGCCTTGGTGGCGACGGCGACGATGTCGTCCTCCCCCAGCCCGGTGGCCGCGGCCACGTCGTGGATGCCGGTGGTGGACTTGCTGATCGCAGCGATGATCTGCACCAGCTGCGTGACCTGCTCGCTGTCCAGGGTGCTGTTGGCGCTCTTCGCGGCCTGGTTCGCGGCCGCGGCCTTGTTTCGGTCCCGCGCGGCCTGCGAGGCGAGGTCGGCGGCGGCCTGGTCGTTCTGCTTGGCGAGGCGCCCGGCGAGGTCGCCGAAGCCCATGGCCGCCAGCTTGGCCAGGTCCGCCTGGAAAGTGTTCTGGTTCTTCACGGCCTGCTTCATCTTCGATGTGTACTCGCCGAGCGACGCCTTGGCCGCGTTGGCGAGGTTGCGCAGGTCCTTCGCCATCGAGTTGATGTAGGAGGAGGAGCCGGTGGCCATCTTCTTCGTCAGCTCGATGCCGTCCTCGCCCATGTCCTCCAGGGCGTCGGCGACGTCCTGCCCGGCCCGGGAGGCGACGGCCGCAAGATTCTTGCGCCAGGTGGCCAAGGCCGCGTCGGACGCCTGGAGCTTCTTCGCGAAGGTGCTCAGGGAGAACTTTCCGTTCTTGTCCTGCGAGCCGCTGATGAGGCTGGAGAGGCTGTACGGGCCGGAGCTGGAAGCCGAGTACGAGAAGTCCATGCCGCCGCCCGCGAACCGGGTGACGCCGCCGCTGGCGTTCCACTGCACGGAGCTTGGGTCACCGCCCAGGCGCCGCACGATCTCCTCGGTGATGGCGCGGGAGCGGGGCCGGCCCGACCGCCGGAACGGCACATAACCCTCGCCCTGCGTCTCCCGTTCCCCCCACACGCGGTACGACCCAGCCGGGGCGATCTGTGCAACATGCTGGTTGGGACGGTCACCGGAAGCGAAGCCGCCCCCGGCGAACTGCTGGACGCGGCCGCGGCGGATGCCGCCGCGGGCGTAGAAGTCCATCACGCTGCCGCGGGCGTTCTTGTACAGGTCAGGGCCGCCGAACTGCGTCTGCGGGTTGCCTACCTGCACATAGTTGGTCCGGACGGTGTTGGTGACGGTCTTGCCGCGCAGGGAGTTGATGGCGGCCTGGATGGCGGCCACCTGCGACCGGGGGGTTCCGGTGGGCACGGCGACGGTGACGGTTTTGCCTTTGGTGCTCTGGATTTTGAATCCAAGCAGTTCCAGCTGACGGCGGCCCTCGGCCGTCGGCACGTTCATGGTGATGGTCTTGCCGTGCGTCCCGGCCACCTTCGCCTTCAACGCCTCCAGGTCGCGGACTGCAGCGACGACCTGAGCGTCGATGGTCACGCTCTTCCCGGCCGGTACGGACTGGACCCCCGTTATGAGGGCCGCGAGGTTGGCCTTGGCTTCGTCGGTGAGGGCGCTGACCTTGACGGTGCCGTCCGGTAGCCGCTGTACCTCGAAACCGACCGCCGTCAGCGCATCGATCGCTGACTGGCTGAGCGCCTTGACGGTGATGCTTTTGGCGTCCGGCGTCTCCTTGAGCTTCGCCGAGACTGCGTTCAGTCCGGCGAGCGCGTCCTCCTTCTTCATCTCGATCTGGGTCGATTTCTTGTCCGGGATGGTCAGGATGCTCGAAGCCAGAGCCCGGGCTTGGGCGCTGGTCAGGCCCATCTGCATGGCGCTGGCGACGAGCTGGTTGCGGCCGCGCTGGTAGATGCCGTTGACGGTCTCCCACGAGGCGCCGGACTGGCGGGCGCTGGCTGCGGCCTCGTCGGTCTTGGCTGCCAGGTCGTTCAGGGCTGTGGCGGCGGTGCGGGCTTTCTCACTGTTGAGGTTGAGCTGCCCGCCGGTCATGGTGAGCGCGCCGGCGTTCTTCTTGGCGGCCTCGGCGGCGGCGTCGATGGCAGCCTCAAAGCCGATCATGCCGCCGAGCCCGGCCCTGTTTGCGTCGTTCAGTGCCTGGATGGCTTGGCGCAGTCCGTCCGCGGACGCTTTCTGGGCATCCAGCTTGGCGCTGGTGGCCTGGGCCTGCTGCCCGAACAGGCCCATCGACTGCGCGGCGAGCTGCTGTTCGAACGCGGCGTCGGCCAGCGCGCTCTTGTAGTCGTCCAGCTGGCCTTTGAGCTCCTTGGCCGACAGGCCCTTCATCGCCTTGGCGGCGCGCTGGAAAGCGGCTTCCGCCAATTGCGGATTGCCGTTCTTGACCAGGTTGGCGAGGGCCTTGTCCAGCCCGTCGATCTTCTCCTTGGCGTCGGCGACGGGGGTGGAGTCCATACCGATCAGCTTGGTCAGCCACTGCTGGACGCCTTCGGCGTTGCTGGGGCGGGCCAGGGTACGCAGGGCGTCCGACAGGCCGGACAGGTCACTGCCGAAGACGCGCGCCGCCTCGCCCGCGACCTTGCCCGTGCGGGCGAAGTTGCCGAGGGAGGTGGTCAGCTTGTCGACGTCGGGCGGCGTGGACTTGCCGATATCGGACAGTTGCGACAGGGCCACGACGATCGCGCCGATAGCAGTGCCGATGACGGCGACCTTCGCGGCGCGGGACAGCGCCATGAACCCGGCGGCGGCCGACGCCAGTGGACCGGCCGCGCCGGCAGCCGCGGTGCGGGCAACTCCCAGCTGGGCGGCGAACGCCGCGACGAGCCCGCTGACCACCGCGAACCCGCCAGCCGCAAGCTGCACCGCCTTCAAGGCGAGGGCCAGTTGCAGGAAAACACTCAGCACACCCGGAGGTACCGCACTGACCAGCTGGGCCAGGGCGTTCACCACGGTCAGGGCCGTGACACCCATGTCCGCGGAAGCTTCCAGAACGTTCATGAACGCATCGCCCAGGCTGCGGAGCGTCTGGGCGACCTGCGGGCCGGCGCTGCGGGCGTAGTCCATGAACTCGCGCAGCGCGGAACTGCCGGGCACCGAGTCGCCGGACAGCACCCGCAGCAGGTGCACGATTCCATCGACGACCTCGTCCATGGACCCGGCGGCGAACCGGTCGAAGTCGGCGAACAGCTCGTCGAACGCGCTGCTGTTGATGCCGCCCGCCGTCAGGGTGATCAGCCGGTCGAATTCGTTGGCCGAACTTTTTACCAGAGGGGTGAGCTTGGGGATGACGGCGCTCATCGTCTGGAAGCCCTTGACCGCGACCGGCATGGTGGAGCCGGCCAGGGAGTCGGACCAGTCCTGGTACTGCGTCTTCAGCGAGGACAGGGCCGCGGACGCCTGCCGGGTGGGGGCGGGCATCGCGGCCAGCTGCGCCTGGAGCGCTTGCTGTGCCTCGGCGGCTTCCTTGGAGGTGGCGCCGTGGTCGCGTACGGCTTCGTCGTACTTGGTCTGGGCGTCGGCGGCGTCTCCTAGGGCGCCGACCTGTCCAGCCAGGGCGATGCCGAACGCCGTGGCGCTGGCGCCTGCCGCACCGAAGGTGGCGGCGATGGGCGCGGCGGCGGTGACCAGGGATGCCGCAGCGGGTATGGCGGCGGTCGCGAGCCCGGCCAGAAGCACCAGCAGCCCGCGCACGGAACGGCTGGAGCTGCTGCCGGCAGCCCCCAGGCTGCCGAGGTTTCCGCGCAGGCCGCCGAGGCTGCCCGAGGCGCGCTGGGCGGCCCCGTCCAGGCCGTCCAGGTCGGTGCTGAGCGTGCGGGAGCGTGTCGACAGGGTGCTCAGGCGGCCGTCGGCGCTGCCGGCAGCCGTGTTGACCGCACGCAGCGCAGCGGCGGCTCCCAGCGCATGGGTGCGCAGTTCCTGCAGTTCGTTGCCGGCCTCGCGGGTGTAGCGCTGCAAGCTGTTGAGGGAGTGGGAGGTGTTCTGGGCGGCTTCCTGGAGACGTCCCAGACCGGCGGATGCCTGGGCGGTGGCCCGCTGGAGGGCGGCGGCGAACCGGTCGCTGTCGACGTGCAGCGGGATGGTGATGCGGTTGCCGGCCCCGGCGGTGGTGACCGCGCGCCGTACTTCCTGCCGGATGCGGGAGGCGTCCACCGCAAGGGGGATGCGGAGCCGGTTGCCGGTGCCGGCCGAGGCGAGCGCCGTGCGGACCTGCTGGCGCAGGCCTCGGCCGTCGATGCTGAGGGGGATGGTGATGCGCTGTCCGCCGGCGCCGCGGGCGGCCTGCTGCACCTCGCGGCGCAGATTGCGGGCGTCGATGGTGACGCCGATGCGGATGGGGCTGCGGGCCGCCTGCCGCAGCTGGGTGATCTCGCGGCGGGCGGCGGCGATGTCGCGCTGGAGCTTGCGGGCTTCGGCGGAGGAGCGGCGCAGCGTGGTGACCAGGTCGGACCCTTGGCCGGACAGGCGTACCGAGAGGTTCCACTGGGACACGGCGCCTCCTTCCGTCAGTGGCGGGTGGTGTGGGTGCGTGCGACTTCGAGGGCGGCGTGGACGGCGGTGGGGATGAGCAGGACTTTCACGCCGTGCCCCTCGTCTCCCTGCGGCACCTTCTTCTGCCGGTCGGCGAGGATCTGGCAGCCGACGCACCGGTGGGTGACGGCCCGGTAGGCGTCCTCGTCGCCGCCGGATTCCTCGTCCCACTCGGCGGGGCGGGTGCCGCAGCCGGGGCACACGGCGCGGGTGTAGGCGGCGTAGGCGAGGGCCTTGCGGCGGTCCAGGTCCGTCCAGGTGCCGTCACCGTGGCCGCGGAACTTCGAGTGGGGGATGCCCCAGCGGTCGCACAGCTCCATCTCCGCCCGGAACGCTGGGTCATCGGTCAGCCTTTTCCCAGGTCAGTCCGGGACTGGTGCTGGATGCTCCAGGCGGCGTGCCACAGGGCGCGTGCGTCGGCGGCGGACCATGTGTCCAGGAGGTGCTTGGCGTACTCGACCGGCATGCCGTCTGCGGAGGCAGCGGAGATCAGGGCCGGGGCGAAGGTCTCCATCTCGTAGTCCTCGCCGGCGTCCTCCTCCTTCTCGCTGGCCGGGTGCGCGTTCTGGAGGGCTTCGAGCTCCTGGCGGGCCAGGGCCTTGAAGCGCAGGCGGATGGCCTTCTGGTCGAACTCCGCCTGCACTGCAGCCAGGGCGTCGCGAGCGTCCTCGGCTCGCTTGTGGAACATGGGCCGGTTGGGCTCGTCCGCGGTCTGGAGACTGGCAAGGGTCCCTTCGGCGTCTGCGACGGCGGCCTTGGCGTGGGCCAGGCGCTGGCGGAGGTCGGCGTCGTCGCAGATGGTGAAGGTCGTGGTGGCCGGGGTGAGGGTGTCCAGGCGCTTGGCGAGGCGGTCCCAGTTGGTGGCGGTGGTCTTGCTGGTGGTCATCGGGTCTCCGGAGGGAAGGCCCGGCCGGGCGCGCGGCGCCCTTCCCAGTACGTCGGGCCCGGCCGGGGGCTGGTGGGTGATGTCACGCGCGGGTGCGTCAGGTCATGGCCGGGACGGTCTGGTTGAAGGCGGGCCGGTCGGTGATGACGAACTGCACCTGAATCTGCGCGGCCTCGTTGTCCGTCGTGTACTGCTTGCTGTTGGACGCCACCTTCACGGGAAAGACGTCCAGGCCCTTGTTGGCGGCGACGTCGCCCTTGGAAAAGATCGCCATGAAACCCACGGTGCCCTTGGCGAGATCGGTCTCGACGTCGTCCAGGAGGCTGTCCTCGTAGAGGGTCAGCGAGGAGTCCTCGGCGGAGTCGTCACCGTCGATCTTCTTGACGAAGGTCGACTCCATGTCGGGCGTCTCGATCGGCTGGTTCTCCAGGGACCAGCCGTCGATCGCCGCGATGTGCTTGGTCAGGTCGGTGCCTGCCGTGATCTCGGCGCGGGTCGGCAGCAGTGCCGTGGACGCGATGATCGGCAGGAACTTGATTTTCGTGGTGCCCTTGCGGTTGAACCTCATGGGTGCGGCCCCTCGGCGGTCCGGGGCCAGACAGGTGGGCCCCTGCTACACGTGGTGGTGTGTGGCGGCCACCTGGTGGTGGCGTCCGCGTGGGGTCCCGCCGCGGTGCGGTAAGGCCGCCTTCGTCAGGCGGCGGCTTCCAGGTAGAGCCGGAAGCGGATCACGTAACTGATGATGGCATCGTTCGCATCCGACGTTGCCCCGGGCTCGTGGGCGGTGCGGTGGTAGCAGATGATGCCGGGGATGGTCAGCGGGTGCAGGAAGCCGTGGCTGCCGTCCGGCGGCCGCGCCACGACGGCACGGCCCTTGTCAGCAAGCCACTCGACTTGTTCCTCCGTGCCCTGCTGCTGCGTCGCGTTCGGGCCGGACACGAACGTCGCCTGGTAGTCGGCGGTACCGGCTGTGCCGGCGTCGGCCAGGGTGCCGTCGTCGTTGTCCCGGTCCAGGGAGTACAGCAGTGTGTAGGGCGGCAGGTAGGGCTTGCCGGTGGCCGGGTTGAGCGGGACGGTCTGCTGGCCGACCGGCTTGCCGGTGAGCGTGGCGAGCAGCTGGGCGAGAGCATTGGTGACGGGTCTGCGGTCGAGCATCAGCCGCCTCCGAAGATGCGGTCCAGCGTCTCGCGGAACGCGGCTTTGTACTGTGCCGACAGTTCGTTGACGGCGGGTTCGACGTGCGGGAACGGGGGCTGGAAGTAGTGGCGCCCGAGGCTGTCGGTCCGGTCGTAGAACCCGAACTCGAGGCGTTTGGCCTGCGGCTTGTCGGTGCCGATCGTGACCCCTCCGCCGTGCGGTACAGGGAACGGCTCGGGCTTCCACGAGCCGCGGTAGTCGCCGGTGATCACGTTGGGGCCAGGGCGCCCGGAAGCGTTCTCCATGATGAGGGCACGCAGCAGGCGGCCTTGCCGGTGCACCGTGCGTTCCGCCTCCGGCCCCACCCGGTCCGCCGCCGCTTCCAGCCGGTCGGCCAGTTCGTCCAGGTCCATCACGCCTCCCTGCTCTGCTGAATCTGGTCCAGGAAGGTGATGCGGACCGCGCCAAGGGTGCCGGCGAGGCTGGGGTCCTGGGTGCGCCACTGGCGGCCGAGGAGCGCCTGGTCACCGCCCGCATGGACGGCCACCACGGTCACCAGCATGTCCTTCTCCGCGATCGGGGCAGACAGCGGCGTCAGCGCCCGGTACGGGCTGCGGGTTTCGGCGGGCCACGGCAGGTTCGGCACGGGGATGCTGGTGATGCCGGTGGCGGCGCTGGCTGCCTGGACGGCGCCGGGCCCCTCGTAGACGGTCGCGGCCTCGGGGTAGGTGTACTCCCCGGTGTCCGGGTCGAAGACGGGGGCGCCGGTGCCGGGGACGGCGAAGCGTACGGTGTCCAGCAGGATCAGGCCTTCGACAACCTGCGCAATCTGTGTGAGGTCCAGGCCGGGCATCAGCTGTCCCCGTTCTGTGCCCAGTCGGCGAGGACGGCGAGCATGGCGCGGGCGACCTCGGCCTTGCCGCCGCCGAAGTCGGTGCGGGACATCGCCGCCCGGTCCAGCTCCACCGGGTCGATGCTGGCGAGGAAAGTCCGCACGACGTCGGCCGGGGACTGCTGCACGCCGACCGCGACGCGGGCCAGGCCCTCCCACACCGCGCCGTCCGGCTGGCGGGTGTGCAGCACCAGGGTGGGCAGGGCGTCGGTGATGGAGTGGTGCAGCGTGTACCCGGTCACCTGGCCCTGGGGCAGCTCGGTGTCGTCCAGGCGGATGGAGGCGTGGCCGGGCTGCGCGCTGATGCGCACGCCGTACGCGGCGGGCTGGTCAGCCATCGTCTTCCTCCTCTGAAACCGGTTCGGGCGCCCGCTCAATGTCAGATGACAGAGCGAACCCGAACGCCGTGTCGTTCTCAGGTGCGTCGTTGTCGGCTGCTGGCAGCGCGCGGAAGAGGCGCAGCGCGGTTCCCTCGGCTGAGCGCAGGCTGACCTGCTCGCTCGGATCGGTGCGGAGGTCGACGGTACGTCCTCCGCTCGTGATGGTCAGGCGCATCAGGAGGGCTCTCTGCTCGGCGCTTGTTCCACGCACAGGTCGCAGGCGCAGGACGCAGCGTCGGCGTCCCGACCGTTTTTCCACCGGACGTACTCCTTAGCGGCCAATCGGTCGGCTTCGCCGCCTTGGACCTGAGCGCCCAAAGCGATCCCGAGAGCGCCCCTGAGCCCGATGAGCTCTCCCTGCATCTGTGCGGACGCAAGAGGGTCGAGTGTTCGGGTGCGCACGTCGGAGTGCGTCTGGCGCCGGTGGTACTCGCGAAGCAGCGATGTGGCGGTCGCATTCATGCGGGGTCTCCGGGGTTGACGGTGTTGGTGCGGCCGGTCGGCGCCGACTCCCAGGGGTACCGCAGTGGCACGGTGCGCTGGCAGGTGACGGGCTCGTCGGTCAGGAAGTTGATCTCCCTAGTGCCGTCAGAGTTGCGGTATTGCTCGGTGAAGACGATGACGTCGAGCATCCACGCCTCTTCACCGGAGATGGTCGTGTGCAGATGCGGGACGGACAGCACGTAGATCGGGGCAGGTGCAACG
Source organism: Streptomyces sp. NPDC017529 (assembly GCF_044329785.1). NCBI lineage: Bacteria > Bacillati > Actinomycetota > Actinomycetes > Kitasatosporales > Streptomycetaceae > Streptomyces > Streptomyces sp. NPDC017529. The sequence goes on along the minus strand of NZ_JBIRJY010000027.1, from coordinate 15,768 downwards.
TTCTTCGGGTCGATTCCGTTCGCGGTCAGCCAGGTGCAGATCTTCTGCCGCAGGTCTTCGTCGGGCATTCCGTGGCCGCCGTAGATCGTGCGTGCTGTTTGGGGCCACGTGGTCGGCTGGTGTCCGGGTGCAGTACTCACGAAGCCGCCCTCTCGGTGAGCCAGCGCCGCACGGTCTGGTTGTGGCGGGCGTCAGCAAGCGCGTTGTGCTCGCCGTCCTCCTGCTTGGGCAGGTCGTCCCAGCTCAGGCCGAGGCGGCGGACTTCCTGCTGGATATCGCTCGTGAACATCGGCACACCCTCGGGGATGTCGATCATGCGGCCCCAGAGCTGTGCGAGACACACGTGGTCGTAAGCGCCATAGTTCGCCCACAGCTCGACATCCGGAGTTGCCTGAATGAACTCCGCGACCATGCGGGCGATCTGCGCGCGAGGCCGCACGTCGGGGTGGTTGAGGTCGAGCTGGTCGACTCCACGCACGCCCAGCGGGTTCTTTTTGATGGGCAGCTGTGGCCAGACGTGTTCTCGCAACCAAGGGTGCTGCCGTACCGCACTCTGGTCGAACTCGGCGCTGACGGCGTACAGCTCGCGGCCGTCGTCGCACACCATGCCGATGGAGATCAGCTGGATGGTGCGGCCGTCCTCCAGGAACTCAAGATCGTAGTCAATAGCAGTCACAGCAGGGCTCCGGAGTCGATCCGCATCAGGTGCTGTACGAGGTAGTACTCAGCTCGGGTACCACGCGTCCGCTCGGTGTTGCTGTCAGCTGCCGGAACGTCTTGGCCCATCTGACGTTCGATGAACGTCGTCCAGGCGTAGAAGGCGGCGAAGGTGGCCAACTCGGAAGCCTTCTGTGCCTTCCACCGGGTGGCACGGCGGGCCCCTTCTGGTAGCTGGTCCCAAGTCTTGAAACGGCCGTCGTCCAGTGGGGGGCGGCCGTCTTGGATGTGGTGATGTGCCAGCGTGAAGACGTGCAGGGTGCGGGCCACGACTTCGAGGGCTTCATGTGTGCTCATAGGGGCGCTCCGGAGTTGATGTCGGTACGGCCGGTCAGGTCCATGCGGGGCAGGAACTCGCGTCGGCAGTTCGGGTGAGCGGCTGGGTGGGCGAGGGCGTCGGCGATGGTGCGTACGGTCCGGTCCGCCCGGTCGGGATCGCTGTGTACGGCCCACCCGCAATCGGCGCCGTCCCGAACCTCGAGGAACTGGATGCCGAGGTCGTCCAGGGCAGTGCGAGCGGCTCCGGCGTTGGCGGTGGACACGGTCTGCCAGGACAGGGCGGCTTCGGCCCAGGCGTGGACGGGGTGGCGGTGGTCGCCGGCGTAGATGACGCGGTCCAGAGGGTGGTCGGCGCGCAGCTGGTCGACGTCGAAGCGGCCGCTCCGGGCGGCGTCCTGGGCTGCGCGGAGGAAGGCCCGGGCGCGGCGCAGGGCCTCGCGGATGCGGGCCATCAGGTCGACGTAGTACTGCGCGGACAGGGCGGTGACGGCCTCTTGGTGGCGTCGGGTCCAGGTCCAGCGGCTGGTGGGCCGGTCGGCGTTGTCCAGCATCGTGAAGGCGCCTTCGCGGTAGGCGAGAGGCAGATCCACGCTGGCCCAGCGTTCAGCGAAAGCGGTGACGGCCCGGTCGAAGGCGGCGAGCTGGCGCTGGAAGACGGCGGTGGCGGCGCGGGTGAGGGCGGTGGTGCCGCGTCCGGGCCGTACCGCTGCGAGGGCGGCGAGGAGGCGTTCCTGGGCGGTGGACAGGATGCGCCAGGCGGCGGTGAGCCGTCCGGTGGCGTCCTGGATGAAGACCAGGAGCCGGGCTCGCAGGGTCCGCCGGGTGCGGGTGGGTGTGGTCATCGGCGGGGCCGTTCGATGAGGCGTACCACCGACCAGCCGGGCCCGGACGGGTCGTCGGCGCCGGGTTCGTCCGGTGCAGGAGACCCGCCCCCCTCAAGGAACGCAATCTTCCTTTCGAGGGCCTTGATGTTCTCGGTGTAGGTCACGCCCACGACGGCGGACACGTTGATGGAGGCCGGCTGGTTGTTGACCAAGTCTGCGTGGCGCTGAGTGAGCACGGAGATGGCGACCGCGCGGGCACTGCCGAGGCGGGTGTAGCGGGTATCGAGGTCGGCGGTGTCAGTGGCGGTGCCGAGCTGGTCGAGCAGCCACTTCTGGGTTGCGTCGTCCACCGCGGTCTCCTCGGTGTCGTGGTCGTGATGGGTGTGGGTGCGGGCCCTGGCGCGCCCCTGCCGGGGCCCGCACCGTGTCAGTCGCTGCTGCCCTCAGCTCCTGACGTCCGGCCCCGAGCCGGCCGGTTGACCGCCTTCTTGGCGGTCGGCTTGTCGCCCGTGGCCTCGGGCGGGTTGTCAGCGGCGGCGGAGGAAGCGCCAGCGGCGGCGTCCGGGCCGTTTCCCTGGCCGTCGCCGCTGTCCTGGGCGGTCTTCTTCGCTGCCGTCGGAAGCTTGCCGTCGACCCAGGCGGCCGGGTTGGTCACCAGTGCCGCCAGCCGTGCTGGCGGGTTGGTGCCGGCGTCCAGCGTCACGGTCTGGTGGGTCTGCGGGTCCGTGACGTACACGGTGCTTTTGAGCTGGGCCATGGTTCACCACACCGTCGCAGCGATGTGGATGTCGGGGGTGTACATGACCGGCAGTGCGGCGGCGGCACCCTTGGACCAGACCTGGACCGGGTCGTCCTGGTAGCCGGTGGTGACGATGATGCCGGGGGCTTCCTCCCGGTCGATGGACGGGTTGCCGCCGCTGGACAGGACGATTCCCTCGGCGGTGAGTCCGTACTGGGTCTCGGCCATCTGGCGGGGGTCCGGCGGGAGCAGGAAGAACATGTTCTCCGGCAGGACGCGGGTGTTGCCGCCGGTGTCCAGGTCGATCTTGACGTCGTAGTCGGTGATCGGCGGCAGGTTGTAGCGGGCGCGCACCACGTTGACGTCGGCCGGGGAGAGGACCGCGGTCGGCGTGGTGGAGGGGCTGACCGACTGGTAGTAGGCAGCCCGGTAGGAGTCGTTGGCCATGGCCAGCGCCATCGTCTTGTACGAGGTCAGCGCGCGGGTGGGCCGGGGAGCTCCGGTGGAGCGAAGGTACTCGATCCAGCGCAGCTCATCGGCGAGCATGTCCGCGGTCGGGTCGGTCCAGGCGGTCGGCGCGGTGGGCATGTTGCCGGCCGGGACCTTGTGGTCGGCCTCGATGGTCAGGCCGTTCTCGCCCTCGAGCGTGAACTTGCCGTCGACGATGACGTCGCCGGCGGCGAGTTCCATGCGGGACTTGATGGACAGGACGTGTGCGGCGGCGTCGTCGTAGATGGACTGGACGAGGTCGTCGCCGTCCATGCCGCGCTGCACGTTCTGCAGGATCGTCTCGAGTTCGCCGACGATGTACTTCTGGCCGAGCGGCAGGAGCTTGCCCTCGGTCACCCAGCGGGAGATTTCCCGGGTGGCGACCTTGGTCTGGGCGTCCCACGCGCGGTAGGAGGCGGCGGCGATGCGCCGCTTGGTGCCGCGGGCCTGCCACTTCACGGAATTCACGGTCCGCTCGGGGACCACGGACTGGGTGAGCAGGTAGTCAGCCGGGGTCTGGATCTCCCGGACGAACGCGTTGATCTCGGTGGGGTTGATGTCCCGCAGGAGGACCTCAAGCATGTCGTTCGGCATGGGGTCTCCCGATCAGACCTTGTAGATGAACTGGAGGTTGGAGCCGGCGGGCACATCGGTGGGGTCGAAGGCGACCGGCAGCTTGGCGACGTCGATCTGGCCGTGGACCATGAGCGGCGCGGCCACCTTGGCGGTGCCGGGGTAGAAGGACACCTCGGTGAACAGGAACCCGGCGAAGACCTGCGTGCCGTCCGAGGCCGTGGCGGCGCCGCCGGCCGTGGTGGTGGCGATGGTGATGTCGGGAGTGGTGCCGCCGGTGAACGACTCGGTGGTCGTTGGTGCGGCGACGTCCTCGCCGAGCTGGGTGCCGCCCCAGGTCAGGGTCCAGGGCCCGCCGGCACTGCCGGTGACGGTGACGTCGCCGGGGGCGATGTTCGACAGCGCCTCCAGGGCGCTCTGGACCTGCGCGGCGGTGGCGTTGTAGGCGAGGGCGGCGGTGGTCTGCCCGGACCAGGTGATGGTGAAGGTGCCGCCGGTCGGGCCGCCGGTCACGGTCAGGGTCTGGACCTCGTTGGTGACCGCTGCGTACGGCTCGAACAGGCCCGAGGCGGTGTTCTTGCCGAGCGGGATGCCGGACTTGAGCTTGCGCTCGGGCTGGTACTTCGACGCCTCGGTCCAGTGGAGGTTCTGGTCGAAGGCGGTCAGGTCCAGGGTGACGGTCTGGTTGGCTTCGATGCCGAGCATGCTCATCAGCCACGGGCGGCCGACGGCGAGGGTCTCGGTGGTGGTGTACGGCTGGATGTCCACGCCGTAGCCCCTTTCGCGGGATCGCGGTTGGTTGTGAGGACACCGGTGTGTCGTCCACGGGGGGTGCGGGCGTGGTCCCTAGGCGGTGCAGGTCGTGCGGGTGGTGCGGTGGGTCAGGCGGCGTCGTCGGTGCGCAGGCCCATGGCGATGGCGCGTTTGCGGGCGGCGGTGGCGACGGCGTCCTTGGAGCCGGTCTGCGGCCGCGGTCCGGGTCCGCCGGCCGGGGATCCGCCGGGGGCCGGCGGCAGCGGCGGGGGTGCGGCGGGGGCCTTGGCGGTGCCGAAGAAGTCGGGGCGGCGTTCCTTGAGAGCGGTGGCGGCCTCGCTGATGGCGTCGGCGTCGGCGCCCTCGGGAATGCGCCGCTCGAGCAGGTCGTAGGCGTCCAGAAGGTCGTCGTCGGTGGCGCCGAGGCGCACCAGGACGGCCTGGATGCTGGTCTCGCGGGCCTTCTTGGCGGCCTCGGCTTCGCGGGCCTCCAGCGCCTTCTCGCGCTTGTCCATGGCCTCGATGCGGCGCTGCTCTTCGGTCAGGGCGGCTTCGCGGGTGGCCTGGGCGTCCTTGACGAGCTGCCCGATCTGGCCGAGGTCGACCTGTTCGGGGTCGAGGCCGGTGGCTTCGGCGAGGGCGCGAACGGTGGAGCGGCGGGCGGCTTCCTTGGTGTCCCGCATGATGATGTTCAGGCGCCGCTGCGTCAGGGTGATCTTCTCGCCGTCCTGGTCGGGGTCGACGGGCGAGGGGTTGGGCTGCGGCGGTGCGGGGGCGGCCTGAGCCGGAGTCGGCACGGTAGGGGGCGTGGTGTCGTCGCCGGAGCCGCCGTCGTTGTAGAACACGGCGGAGAACAGACCCGTCGGGTAGGGGTGGGCCCAGCCGGGGGCGGTGTGCGGGTGGTGCAGCGCGGGGCGGCGCATGGGGCGGTTCCCTCCCACAGGAGTTCGGTCAGGCCCCGCGCCTGAGATCAAAGATGGCACAGGTGTCATCGGGTGTTGCCCCTGCTCTGCCCGGTGCGCCTGTTTGTGCTGGTCGGAGCGTTGTCGTCTTCCGAGTCGAGGTCTTCCTCGGCGGTGTCCTGGTCGTCCTGGAACGCGTCGCCGTCCTCGCCGGTCGCGGTGCCGGGCAGCACGACGGCCGGGGCAACGGGGTCCGGGTTGAGGTCGAGGCCGAGGAAGGCGCCGACCGCGTCGGTGTCGCCGGTGGCGTCGGCCAGGTCCTTGGCGGCGGCGAAGGCGCGGGACTCGATCCGTTCGATTTCTTCGGCGGCGTCGTCGATGGGGAAACCGGCATCCATGAGCATCCGTACGCCAGTCTCCAGCGACAGGATGCCCGCGGTGACGCCAGCGGTGACCTGCTCCAGGACGGATGCCTTGTCGGTGGGCGTGTAGGCGCCGAAGGACAGCTCCGCGGATTGCACGGACACGCCGGCCCAGTCGGGGTGCTGTCCGGCCAGGAACAGCCTTTGGACCATCTTCAAAAGCAGCCGGTACTTGTGGTCGCGGGCCAGACGCATGGAGGCGATCAGGGAGTCCAGCGGGCCGAGAGCAATCTGGAAGGCGAAGCCTGAGGGGAACTTGCTGGGGTCGCCGGCGCCCATGGTGACCGCTGGCAGACGGGCCACCCGGGCGGCACGGTCTTGCAGGTCGTGGGTGTGGTTGCGCAGCTCTGCGAGATTCGGCGCGGTGTTCAGGGTGTCCATGCGTCCGGTCTCGCCCAGTTTGAAGACGGTGCCGGGGGCGATGGCCAGGTCCTGGTCGCGGCCGGGGGTCTGCCCGGAGATGCTGATGATGGGCGAGCCGGTGGTGGCGGAGGCCCTGGAGGAGTCGGTGTCGGTGCCCGCCAGTTCATCCATCACCTGCAGGATCTTTGCCAGGGAGGATTGGCCCCAGTGCTCCTCCGCAGGCGGAACGGTGTTGGGGACGTGGACGACCGGCACGAAGTCAATGAGCAGGTCGAGGTGGTCGAGGACTTCGCCGTCGCCGCGGGTCGCGAAGGTGGCCGCGTCCAGCGGCAGGGAGTCAACGTCGGCCGGACCCTTGATGTCGCCGAGTTCCCAGGTGGCGTCGGTGAGGTAGCAGGTGACGTAGGACGGCTCGTCGTTCCAGGCGTACTGGCGGGCGATGGCGCCGGTGGCCGGGTAGTAGAGGTCGCCGGGGCTGAGCGGCGGCGCCTCTTCGGTCTCCGCGGCTTGGCCCTCGGGAGCGGTGGGAGCCGGGAGGGGGGCGCGGACGGCGCGGCCGCGGGTGTCGACGCCGGAGGCGGTGGCCGGGCGGATCCAGTCCAGCTCGTAGGTGATGCGCCGCACACGGGCCTTGAGACCGCGCTTGGGGTCCTCGGGGAAGTCCCAGGCGAAGTGGACGCGGGTGGGGTACTCCCCTGCGTCCCCGTCCTCCGGCAGGATCGGGAAGTAGAAGCCCGGGTCGTGCACGCGCAGCGTGGGCCGGTTCTTGCCGGGCTCCCACGCCAGCCGGTACACCCCGTCCCCCAGGGCGACCACTTTGCGTTCGGCCTGCTGGATGCGCATCGGCAGGAGCTCGTCGTCGGCCCATTGGCGCAGCAGGTCCTGGACGCGGGCGGCCATTGCCGCCTCGGCGCCCGGGGTGCTGTCGGTGCCGTCGTCTTCGGCGCCGGGCACGGTGATGGTCTGTTCACGGCCCAGGACGTGCGCCATGACGGTGTCGATGTAGGTGGAGGGGTCGCCGAACTCACGGCGCTCACGCGCGCCGGAGTCGCCGCCCATCGCGGCCAGCTCTGCGGCCTGGTTGTTGTCGTACGCCGCGAGGAGCTTGTAGGCGGCCAGGCGCTTCTCGTCCTCGGCTGGCACCCAGGAGGCCTTGGCCTCGGGAAAGGCGCGCCGGTTGGGCATGCCGAGCTGGTCGCTGTAGATCGGTTTGTAGTTCAGCCACGACCAGGCGTGGATGACGACCTCGCGCAGGCCCACCAGTGGTCTCCGTCCGCTGTAGGCCCCGCGCCTGTGATCAGAGTACGGGGCGATCAGGAAGACGTTGCCCGAGTGCCGGTCCGGATGGCGTCGAGGTGCTTCTCGGCTACCTCTTCCATGGCGGCCAGGACGGCGAGCGTCGCAGCGTCGTAGGCGGCCGGGGCGGCGTCCGGCTGGCGCGGGGCGAGGACGGTCATGCGGTCTCCGATCGGGTACGGTACGGGCCGGTGCCCCGGCTGCTTTCCTCAGCCGGGGCATCGTTACGTGGGGGCGCTCATTATGGATCAGCGGGCGAAGTAGGCGGAGATGGCCCGGCGGAGCTGCTCCAGCGCCTCGCGCTTGTTCGGGAGCGGGTCGGTGTGGCCCAGGCCGCTCTCGACGACCCAGCCGGAGAACGGCGCGCCGTCGCACTTGTAGAACCGCCTCGCCTCGGCGACGACCTCGACCGCCTCATACCGGGTGCGGTCCAGCAGGTGATTCCACACGTAGGCCGGGTCCTTCGCCTGCTCCGGGTCGGGGATGTACAGGGCAACGACGGAGTACCCCCGGTCGATGATCTGCACGTGCTCGGCGTCATATGGGTTTCGCTTCCTGTTCTCTGTCATCACACTCACTGCTTCCCCCTGCTTGTCGCCGGTTTCTGTTTAACAAGAATGACGCACACCCCACCCCTTGTCAACGCCTCGCGCCAGATGGATGCTAGTTTCTGTTAAACACAAACCGAGGGGGAACCATGGGGCGGCCTGCCACCGGACAGACGAAGGTCATGGGCTTCCGACCACCCAAGCCGCTGCGCGACGAGTTTGAGGCGCTCGCCAAGTCCGAGGAGCGATCGCCATCCGACGCGCTCATCGAGGCGATGCACGACTGGGTCAAGAAGAAGCGCCGCGAGCGAGGGGCGGAAGGTGGTCCACAGGGTTCGCTTACCCCTGATGAAGAGGCGGACAATCACCCCAAATAGCGCCCGTGATAGGGCATGTTATGCCAGGCCAGGCCCCCTCTCAGAGGCACTGCGTTCTCTTTCATCGGCGCCCCGCCAGCCGCCGGTCAGCGTACGAACTGCTCCCGACGTTCACCGCGGCTGGATCCGCGAGTTCAGTCAGGGCGTGCACGGCGGCGTCCATGCGGTCCGGGGAGTCCATGCCGGGGATCCAGGTGACCATCTGTGTCTCGAGCTGGTGGAAGTCGGCGCAGTGGTGGACGGTGCCCTGCTCGTACAGCTGGGCGATGGGCTCAGCCCGAAGACGTTTGCCCTTCTTAGCGTCCACCGGCACGATGCGCGGCATCACCATGCCCTCGGTTGCTCCCTCGCGCTCGAGTTGGCGCCACGCTTGGATGACGGTCTGGCTGGCCGAGTCGCCGCCGTAGTTCATTTCGACCACGATGGCGTCGGCCTGCAGTTCCATGGCCAGCAGGCATGTCTCGCGGCCGCGGGCCTCGGCCGAGAGACGCGCGGACCGGTCGGCGAGGACGTAGTAGTGGTTGCCGGTGTCGCGGCCGGCGGCGACGATGCCGGATTCGTCGTGGCTGGCGGTGTCGCCGCCGGCGGGGTCGAGGGCGACGACGACGCGGGTGAGGTCGACGCCGCGGAAGGCGACGGGGCTGATGCGGTGCTCGGTGATCCAGTCCCAGTGCCAGACGCCGCCTGCCAGAGGGCGGGGCTGCTGCTGGTAGAGGGCCCACCAGACGCGTTCTCCGACAGCGCGGTGGGTGCGGGCGAGTTCGGCTTCGTCGTACTGCTCGGGCCACAGGGCCTGGCCGGGGTGGCGGCCGAGCGGATCGGTCTCGGAGAGGGCCAGGGCGGGCAGGTCGATGAGGGTCCAGTTCTCGGGTTCGGTCTCCAGGATGCGCCCGGACAGGTCGTTTTCGTGCCACCTGGTATTGATCAAGATGATGGAGGCGCCGGGGGCACGGCGGGTGTAGAAGACGGACTGGTACCAGTTCCACACGCGTTCGCGTTGCGTTGGGGAGTTGGCGTCGTCGGATCCTTTGAAGGGGTCGTCGATGATGCCGAGCGAGAAGCCCTTGCCGTTCAGCGCGCCTCCGACGCCGGCGGTGACCATGCCGCCGCGGACGGACGAGCCGCGGGGCTGCTCCAGGTCGAAGCGGCTGGCGGCCCGGGAGCCGTCGTCGAGGCGGATGCCGAGCGTCGGCGCGTATTCGCGGAGTTGGTCGCGGACCCAGCGTCCGTGGTCGTCGGCGAGGTCGGCGCCGTAGGAGGCCAGCATGACGCGGTGCGTGGGGTGGCGTCTGAGGTACCACAGCGGCCCCCAGCGGGAAGCGCGCTGCGACTTTCCGTGTCGGGGCGGCATCGTCAGCATCACCTGCAGCCGCTCGCCGGCGGCGATGCGCTGGAACACCCCGTCGATGAGGTCCAGGTGCGGGGCCTGCTTCTCCCGGCCTTCGGTGAGGACCGCGGCGAGGGCGCCCGGGGAGCGGTCCATGGCCATCTGGCGTTCGACCCAGGCCAGGCGGAGCCGTATTTCGGGGCTGGCGTTGCTGGCGATGCGGCGCCGTTCTGCGGCGGGCAGGGTGCGGTAGTGGCCGAGGAGGGTGTCCTCGAGGAGGTCATCGGTCGCTGTCGTCACCGGCGTCGTCCACGGTGGTGGGGTCGTCGGCAGTGTCGGTCTGTCCGGCGATGGCGATGAGGGTGTTCAGTTCGGCGAGGGAGCCGGTGCCGAGGGGGACGGCGCCGCCGTCGGGTCCGGACAGTTCGGTGCGGACGGGTGCGTCGAGTCCGTTGAGTTTGGCGCGGCGGTCCATCAGGCGCAGGACGGTGTCGACGGCCCGCATGTCCAGGGCGTGGTCGACGACGTTGCCGTCCTTGTCGAAGACCGGGGAGGGCTGGGTGGCGCGGGGCCAGGCGGCTTCGAGAAGGGCGTCGAGGCGTTCGTTCTCCTGCTGCCGGTAGACGGACACCTCGGTGGCTTCTTCGTCGCGGTGGGCTGCGAGGGCGCGGTTGAGGTCGCGGCGGGCGGCGGCGGGGCTGCTGTAGCCGAGGGTGAGGATCCGCTCGTCGTCGTAGCGGACTCCCTGACGGCGGAGTTCGAGGAGCCGGGTGCGGCGGACGGTCGTCTCGTCTTGCTTGAGTTTGGATGCGGCCATGGCGGGGGGCACTCCGTCTGGGCTGGTGCTGCTGTTGTCGGACAGGCCCCGCGCCTACCTGGATGATCCCTCGTTTCGGCGGGTGGCTTCCCCCGGTGAGGCACGGGTGCGATCCTCCCGGGCATGACATGGATGCGTGGGGTGGGGTGTGCGGCTGCTGTGGTGGCTGCGGGTGTGCTGGTGGCGGGATGCTCGGGTGGGGGCGGTGGTGAGAAGCCTGGGTCGGCGGAGACGACCGCGGGGGCGGCCTCGAGTGCTGCGCCGAGTACGCCGGAGACATCCTGGGAGGCGACGCTGGAGCAGTTCCCGGATACGCCGACGGGGCGGCTGGACCGTACGGCGCAGAAGAAGGGCTGGGTCGTGGACGGGCTGTACGCGTCGGCGTCGGCGTATGTGGCGGACATCTGCGAGTCGATGACAGCGCAGAAGGGGTTCGGAACGGATCCGGGTGAGTGGCTGGCCACGACGCAGAAGCCGGAGGGGGACGAGGAGGCGGTGTTGCGGGCGGGGATGCCGTCGCTGTGCCCGAAGTGGTGGCCGGTGGCGAAGAAGGCGCTGGCGGGCGGGTTCGTGCGGTCGTACGGGGACGGCACGTACACGGTGAAGGCGAAGCCGCAGGGGGACGAGGAGATCGCTCCGGGCACGTACCGGGTGAAGGACGTGAAGGACTGCTACTGGGAGCGCACGTCGAAGGGCGGGGAGATCCTCGATAACCAGTTCGCGACGGCCGCGCAGCAGATCACGGTGACGGTGCGCAGTACGGACGGGTCGTTCACGGCGCGGGGGTGCGGGCAGTGGCGGGCGGTGCAGTGACAAGGGGCGGCCCCGCCGCACGGGGGACGTGGTGGCGGGGCCGCGACCGCCGCGGCGTGGGCCGGGCGGCGGGCGCCCGTGCCTGGGGGTTCGCGCGGGCGCCGTATGGGGTGTGCACGGCCCGTTGGTCCTCGGCGCGGGGACACTAAGGTCCGCTGGGCCGTGCACTTCCTGATCGTGCACGAGGATCGGATGCTTGTCCGGGCCGTATTGCCCCGGTGCCCTGCCCAAGCCTGGAAAGGGGCCTGGGGTCCTAACTGTGACACCGGCCGCAAGGTACGGCCGCAGGCGGCATGATGATGGGGCGTGACCCAAGAACAGCCGGGGAGCCGGCACCCACAGATCCGTATTCACCGGTACGAGCAGGCCATCGCCATCAAATGGCCCGGCGAGGAGCGATGGTTCATGGCCTGGGGGGACGGCGAGGCGACCGCCGAGTGGCGGGACAACCCGAACGACTCCCTCGGCTTCGACAGGCTCCGCTCAGACGATGAGTGGATGGATCCGGTGGCGGAGCACCGCAAGGACCTGACGCCCTGGACCGAGGCGATCCGGCGGGACGTGGCGTCGATCCAGCGGCTGCTCGGCAGCATGGAAGATCACCCCTGGGGCTGAGTGAGCTGGCGTCACCTCGTACCTTGCAGTCGGCGTCCCGGGTAGGACCGCGGGGCCAAAATGGGGCGGTCCCGTCGCACGGGGGAAGCGACGGGACCTGAACGCAGTGTGGCAGAAGCAGGAGCGTCCTATGCTCGCGGCATGAACGACCTGCCGCCGGATCTGACCCGTCTGCGCACTCTGGAGACCTGGCTCGAGCTGCAGCTCAAGGCCGTGCAGAAACGGATCGAGGCGATGGAGGAGCGGGAGCGCCTTCGGCCGGAGCCGGTCCGGGCGCCGCGGCCGGAGTGGCTGCTGGAGACGGAGCGGCTCGGCGGTACGAAGGGCGCTCCACTGCGGGTACACGAGGGCGGTTGTGCGCAGAGCAAGGGCAAGGAGATCACGCGGGAGCAGGCGGTGCAGTTCCTGACCGAGGGCATCGAGGCGTGCTTCGTGTGCCGGCCGGACAAGGCGCTGGGCATCGCCTGACGGCTGGGGTCAGTTCCAGGGGGCGGGTCCGCCGTTGGCCCACGTGGCGAGCGCCGGGCCGTCGATGAGGCGGATCGGCTGGGTGAGGCAGGCGTTGGCGCTGATCGCGTCGCGGGTGTAGCCGGATGTGGTGACGATCGCGGCGAGCTGGCAGCGGTGGTAGTCCCGGTAGGTGCCGTTCACCTGGTAGACGGCGTCGGCGGGGACGCGGTTGCGGGGGCTGTAGCGCTTGCACTGGATCGCGATGCGGTGCCCGGTGACGAGGGTGACCAGGACGTCCAGGGCCCGGTCGTTGGCGCCCCCTTCGACGGTGGCGGAGTGGACGTCAGGGTCGCGGCGGGCGAGGTCGGCGATGGCGTGCTCGAAGGCAGTGCCGTCCATGCGCTGGTAGTGGGCGAGGAGGCGGTCGTGGCGGCGCTGGTGGGGCAGGGCGACGCGGATCCGTCCGTTGAGTCGCGGGGCGCGTCCGCTGCGAGCCCGGATGGCGTAGGTGATGCCCGCCGCGGCGAGCAGGACCGTGGCGATGGCGGTCTGAACGGGCCAGGACTTGGCGACGAGGTACAGGGCGAGCGGTGCGCCGAGCAGCCAGCCCCAGGGGATGCGTACGGTGCGGGTCCGGCGGGCGGTGCGGTGGTGGCGGGTGCGTGTCCGGCGGCGTACGGATGCGGTCATGGTCCCCCCTGGTCTGGGTCAGTGGTGCCGGCGGTTATTGGTGGTCTTGGCGATCAGACCCTTGGTGTTCTGGGTGAGGTGCGTGGTGTTCTGCACGACGGTGCCCTCGTAGTGGTCGTGCTGTTCGGTGTGCACGCCGCGGAAGCAGCGCACGGCGACGGCAACGGCGAGGACCAGAGCCACGGGCGCGGCCCCGCCGATGGCGAGGTTGACGGGGTCGGCCTGGCCCAGCACCCACAGCACAAGCGCGCTGGCCGCACCGAGGGGCAGGGAGGCGATGCCGCCGGCGAGCATCAGGCCGGAGGCGTCGGTGGCTTTCTGGCTCATGGGCGGCCGTCCGGGCTGCGGTACGGGCGGGGTGGTGCCGATGGCGGGCAGGGGTGTGGTGTCCCGGTAGGACGTGGGGATGGCCGGGGCCTGCTCGGCGGCGAGGGTGGTGTGGGCTTCGCTCATGGCGGCGTTGACAGCGTCCAGCAGGGCGCGGGCGGTTTCGTCGACGTGGGCCTGCCCGGCCTTGTCGGCGGTGGGCGGCTGGGTGGGGTCGGGCAGGGGGCTCACGGGGCGGGTTCTCCTTGGTAGGGGTGGGGGTCAGTTGGGGTTGATCTGGTAGGTGCCTCGGCGCAGGGCGATGAGGCGTTCGGCTTGGTGGAGTTCGCCGACGGCGTTGTTGACGCTCGCCGGGGAGACACCGTCCAGGGCGCGGCGGATGTCGCGGATGGCCCAGGGCTGGCCGTCGGCGAGGAGGTCGAGGATGCGGTCCTTGATGGTGCCGCTGGACGGCTGTTCGTCGTCCTCGTCGTCGTGGATGCCGAGCTGTGCGAGCTGGTCCTTGGCGACCGTCTGCTCTGCGTCGACGGCGGCGTCGATTCCTTCGGCGCTGTCCTCTCCGGCGAGAAGGGTCTCGGCGAAGGCGAGCCAGCGGGCGTAGGCCGTGCGGAAGACGACGTCTTCCTCGGGGGTCAGGACGGGGATGGGGCGGGATTCCATGAGCTTGATGAGGTGCGGGTAGGTCTTGCTCTCCTTGCGGGCGTACCAAGTGCGGTTCACGAAGAGGCTGCCGCCGTTGATGATGTTGGCCATGCCTGCGGTGATGGGGCCGTTCTTGGCTTCCTTGCCTTCGAACGCAGCGTCGATGGGGCTGCTGCCGCCGGTGGAGAAGTAGCGGGGGATGGGTTCGAGTTCGACACCGGCCGGCAGGACTCCGTCGCGGGCCATGTGCTGGGTGGTGGAGGAGTTGGTGCGGCCGAGCCAGACGGTGCCGTTCTTGGCGTTGGCGCGGATGCGGTCCTTGTCACCGAGATCGGCGAGGTGGATGGACTGGGCGGCGAAGCGGATGCCCTCGCCGATCTTGCGGCCGGTGGACTGGCTGTCGCCGACCAGGCCCGTCACCCACTTGCGGAAGGCCCGCGGGACGACGGCGTCGGCGGACAGGATGCGGTTCAGCTCGTCGCCGGTGATGTTGACGAGCGGCCACGGCTTGCCGATCTCGAAGGAGCCCCAGCCGTTCTCGGCGCTGATCTTCTCGCGGTATTTGCCGAGGTCGACGGCGGCGGCGATGGTCGCGGCGGTCGCGGCGATGCCCTTGCCGAAGTGGTAGACCCGGTGGTCGACCTCGGGCAGGCTCATGCCGTCCTGGGCGTCGGCGACGATGGAGACGATGCCGCTGATGCGTTCGGCGGCGATGATGTGCAGGAGGGTGACGGACTTTCCGGCGCCGGGGGCGCCGACGTAGAGGTCGGTGATGGCGCCCATCTGCGGGTCGTAGAGCGGGACGCGTCCGGTGCGGCCGTCGGGTCGCATGCCCAGGGCGATGGTGCCGTCCGGGGCCATGGTGAGGTCTTCGAGGGTGGCTTCGCGGACGGTCTGGAGCGGGTGGTTTTTGTAGATGGAGACGAGGCCGTCGGCGAGCCCATCGGTTTCGATCATCACGAGGCTGGGGTCCTTGTAGTCGAGGGAGCGGGCGATCTGCTTCTGGTTGAGCTGGATGAACGCCTCTTCGGGTGCGGTGACGCGCAGGGCGATGCGGTTGGGTTCGCGCCGGTATCCGGCAAGGTTCATGCCGGCGGCGCCGCCGTTCGGGCGGGCGATCTTCTCGTTCCACAGGCGCACCACCGGGTCGGCGCTGTGCTGCTCGAGGGCGTCGAGGGTGGGCCGGGCGGTCAGGAGTTTGCGGCCGGGGCCGGATCCCTGGATGAGGGAGAGGGTGACGGTGCCGGGCGGCAGGTCGAAGACGGCGGCGAGGGCGGTGGCGTTGAGGTCGGGGACGGCGTCGCCGGCTTCGGCGATGACGATGCCCCAGAAGTCCGGGATTAGCTGGCCGTGGGGGTCTTCGTACTGGGTGACGCTGGTCAGGCGGGTGGTGCCGGTGGCTTTGGCGGATTCCCACTGGTGGGCGCGGTAGGCGGGGTAGCTGTCCGGCACCGGGGATTGGGCGGGAGCCATGGCCGGGGCGGGTGGGGGCACGTCCAGGACGAAGCGTTCGGGCGTCAGGTGGGCGGAGTGCGTCAGCGGGGTCGTGGCGGCCATGACGGTGCCCCAGGCGGGTGCAAGGAGCCATTCCCACCACGGTCCGCCGGAGGTGATGAGGGGGGTGAGGTAGACGCCGGCGCCGGTGAGGACGGGCACAGCGCGCTGAGCTGCCTGCAGGAAATTCCAGCCGCGCGGTTCGGTGTCCCACTTAGAAGCTGTTCCCGGTCCTGACATGACAAGTTGCGGGGCTTCGGGGCAGGTCAGCGGTGGGGTGGGCGGGGGTCTGGTGCCCTGCGTACGGTGGT
>NZ_JBIRJY010000026.1:0-74023 GCF_044329785.1 Streptomyces sp. NPDC017529 | reverse complement strand
CAGGGGGGACCCTGTGGGAGAGTAGGACGCCGCCGAACAATTTTTCAGCTCCGGTCCCTGAACCTTCTGGTTCAGGGACCGGAGCTTTTTTGTTTGTCCGGGTGTGGCTGGTCCCCAATGCCGTCCTCCTTGCCGCAATGGCCGTCTGGGGTGTGATCAGGTATGCCCGGCTGCCGGCGCAGATACCGAAGCACATCGGCATGCAGGGGGTGGACGCCTGGACGGATCGGTCGATCGGCGGTGCGTTCTTGCTGGTCTTCGTCTATGCAGGGGCGACAGCCCTGATGGTCGGCTGTGCCGAGCTGACCCTGCGAGTGACACCACGCGACGAGCTGCCGGACACGAACACGGCACGGTACGCCGCTGGTGCGTCCGAGGTTCTGATGAACAGGCCGAGCAGCCGCGACTCTGCATGCCGAATTGCCCGGTCCCTGCTGCTGCTCAACACATCCATTGGCCTCGCGCTTTCCGTGGGATGCGGGATTCTGTGGCGTTCCGCCGCTGATCCGGACGTACCCGGATGGACGTACGCCGGGATGCTGATTCCGTTCCTCGCCGGCACAGCGGTAACGATCGCCGCAGCCGTCAGGGTCCGGAAGCAGCACTGAGCTGAACGGCCTGCTGGGGACTTGCTACAGCCGCCCGGAAGCCTTGAGGGAGAGATAGGCGTCCGCCAGGTCGGGGGCGAGGTGGGCCGGGGTGGCGTCGACGACTGTCACGCCGTGGCGGCGCAGGCGGTCGGCGGTGCGGCGGCGGGCCGCTCGGGTCTGTTCGGCGGCAGCCGCGGCGTACACGGCCTGGGGCGTGTGGCGGGCGGCGGCCATTTCCTCGATGCGCGGGTCCGCCACGGCGGCGACGATGACCTCGTTGCGCTGGGTGAGGCCGGGGAGCACGGGCAGCAGCCCTTCCTCGACCGGCGCCGTGTCCAGGCCGGTGAACAGGACGATCAGGGACCGGCGTGGCGTGCTGCGGTGGATGGCGGCTGCCAGACCGCGGGCGTCGGCTTCGACGAGTTCGGGGTCGAGGGGCGCGAGAGCGTCGGTCAGGGCGGGCAGGAGGTCTCCCGCCGCGCGGCCCTGTACGGAGGCCCGTACCCGGCGGTCGTAGGCGAGGAGGTCGACCCGGTCGCCGGCTCGGGACGCCAGGGCGGCGAGCAGCAGAGCGGCGTCCATGGAGGCGTCCAGACGCGGGGTGTCGCCCACCCGGCCGGCCGAGGTGCGGCCGGTTTCGAGGGCCAGGAGGATGCGCCGGTCGCGCTCCGGGCGCCAGGTGCGTACGGCCACGGACTGCCGGCGTGCGGTGGCGCGCCAGTCGATGGAGCGGGTGTCGTCGCCGGGGGTGTAGTCACGGAGGCTGTCGAATTCCGTGCCTTCACCGCGGGTCAGGATGCTGGTGCGGCCGTCGAGTTCGCGCAGCCGGGCCAGCTTCCCGGGGAGGTGCTTGCGGCTGGTGAAGGGAGGCAGGGCGCGGACGGTCCACGGGACGTGGTGGCTGCCTTGGCGGGCGGCCAGGCCGAGGGGGCCGTAGGAGCGGACCGTGACGCGGACGGCGTGGTGGTCGCCGCGGCGGGTGGGGTGGAGCGTCGTCGTGACGCGGCGGCGTTCGGCGGCGGGGACGCGGAGGCGGTGCCGGGAGGCCGGCATTTCCGTGCCGGGGTGGAACGCGCTGGGGGGCCATGCGTCGCGGAGGTGCGCGCGCAGCGGCCGCCGGTCCGGGTTGGTCAGGGTGAGGTGGGTCCGGGCCTCCTGACCGAGTCGAACGGTTGTGTCACCGGTTCGGGTGAACTGGAGCTTCCGCACTGGCGCGGCCAGTGCGAGGTCGCACAAAATTGCTAGCAGCAGGGCGAGTTGGACGGTGAGGATGCCGGTCCAGCTCGGCATGAGGAGGCCGACGAAGAGAGCTGCGACGGCGGAGATGAGGGCGGTGCGTCCGGTCAGGGCCACGGCTCGGTCTCAGCGGGGGACGGGGAGGTGGGCGAGGACGGAGTTGATGACGGAGTCGGCGGTGACTCCTTCCATCTCGGCCTCCGGGCGGAGTTGGACGCGGTGCCGGAGCGTGGGCAGGGCCAGGGCTTTCACGTCGTCGGGGATGACGTAGTCGCGGCCGGTGAGCCAGGCCCAGGCCCGGGAGGTGGAGAGCAGGGCGGTGGCTCCTCGGGGGGAGACGCCGAGGGAGAGCGAGGGGGATTCGCGCGTGGCACGGCAGATATCGACGATGTAACCGGTGACCTCGGGTGACACGGAGGTCTTCGCGACCGCGGCCCGGGCCGCTTCCAGATCGGCGGGGCCTGCGACGGGGCGGAGGCCGGCAGCTCCGAGGTCGCGGGGGCTGAAGCCCTGCGCATGCCGGGCCAGGATGTCGATCTCGTCCTGGCGGGCGGGGAGCGGGACCGTCAGTTTCAGCAGGAACCGGTCGAGTTGGGCCTCGGGCAGCGGATAGGTGCCTTCGTACTCGACGGGGTTCTGCGTGGCGGCCACGAGGAAGGGCTCGGGGAGCGGGCGGGGCGTTCCGTCGACGGTGACCTGGCGTTCCTCCATGGCTTCGAGCAGGGACGCCTGGGTCTTGGGCGGGGTCCGGTTGATCTCGTCGGCGAGCAGCAGGTTGGTGAAGACCGGGCCGGCCTGGAAGGAGAACTCGGAACTGCGGGAGTCGTAGACGAGCGAGCCGGTGACGTCGCTCGGCATCAGATCGGGGGTGAACTGCACGCGCTTGGTGTCGAGTTCCAGGGTTGCCGAGAGTGCGCGTACGAGCAGGGTCTTGGCAACGCCGGGTACGCCTTCGAGCAGGACGTGCCCGCGGCAGAGCAGCGCGACGACCAGGCCGGTGACGGTCGGGTCCTGGCCTACGACGGCCTTGGCGATCTCGGTACGCACGGCCTCCAGGGAGGAGCGGGCGCTGTCAGCTGTCGGGGTGCTCACGGGGGTCGTGCCTCTCTGGGGACAAAATCGAGCGTTCTAGGTGGTCGAGATGATCGGCCAGGGTGACCAGGCTCTTGTCGTCGGCGGGCGGAGGGCCGAAGAGCAGGGCGTGCAGAGCGGTGCCGGTTTCCGCGCCCGCGGAGAGCCGGGCGGAGACGGCCGGAAGAAGGATGTCGGGGGTGTGGGCGCGCGTGGGGGACACGCCGGAGAGCGGGGCGAGGCGGGTGCGGGTGGCGGCTCGTAGGACGGCGGCGGCCCGGTCGCGGGCGCCGGCCTGCTGGTAGAGGCGGGCGTGTCCCTCGGTCGTCTCGGCGGCGGGGACGGTGACCGGAAGCTGTTCGGGGACGAGCGGGCCGAGCCGGCGGGCCCGCCAGAGGCCCGCGAGTGCGGCGGCGATGAGGAGCTGGAGCAGCGCCCATCCCCAGCCGGACGGAACGAGGTCGAAGAAGCCGCGCTGCTCGTCCTGCGTGGACGAGGGATCGCTGACGGAAGGGAGGTACCAGACCAGATGCTTGTGCGAACCGAGCAGTTGCAGGGCGAGCGAGGCGTTGCCGCGTTCGGCGAGGCGGTGGTTGTAGAGGATGTCGGGGGCACCGAGGAGCACGGTGTCGCCGCCGGCGCTGGTGGGCAGGCGCACCAGGGTCGCCTTGCCGTGGCTGGGGTAGCAGCGGTCGGCGGTGGGGGCGGGGGCCGAGTAGCGCAGGCCGCCGAGTTCGGCGTCGCCGGCGGTCCGGGCGGCGGGCAGCGCGCAGTTCGGGGGCAGCGCCGTCACTTCGGTGGGAGCCGCTGTCTCGACCCCGGGAGCGAAGACGTCCAGGGTGGCCGGGCCCGGAGTGAGCAGCACGGTGCGTCCGGCCGCCCGTCCGGTGGTCTGGTGGAGGGTGTCCAGCTGTCGGCGGGTGAGCAGGTCGGGGTTGGTGACCAGGACGGTGGTGTCCGGGCCGGCCGCGGCGGCGGCCTCCTCCGTGGTGGTCACGACGCGGGTGCCGACGCCCCGGTCGGCGAGGAGGGCGGCGACCGCGCCGCTCCCGGTGCGGTCCACCGAGCGGGGGTCGAGACGTCCGTGCTGGTCACCGGAGCGCAGGAGCGCGACCGCGACCCCGCCCAACAGGAGGACGAGGACGGCGGCGAGCAGCCCGCGCGAGCGGGTCCACAGGCGTCGCGGGGACGGTGCGAGGGAGGTGGTGCCGGTCGTGGTGGTGCTCATGCGCCGCCCCCGTGGAGAGCGGCGGGCTGGGGCTTGCTGTGCCGCAGGTCGGTGTCGAGGGTGCTCAGGGGGGCGTACTCCCGTTCGGTACCAAGGCGGCCGCCGTATGTGACGTCGTCGAACGCGCGGGCGGCGGCGCGCAGGCGCTCGGCGTGGTCGGGCAGGGCCCGGCCTGCCTCGGTGGCGGCCTCGTCGGCGGTGCGGCCGGGGCCCGGGGTGAGCAGGGCGCGTTCCTCCAGGGTCAGGACGATGGCGCGCATCCGTTCCTGGACGGCTTCCGTCCAGCGGCTTTCGGCCGCGTGCCGTTCGGCGGCGGCGCGGTGTTCCGCGGCGGTGCGGGGGCGCTCCCCGAAGAGCGCGCCGCCACCCGTGGTGGGGGTGCGGCGCAGGGCGCCCAGCCGGAGCCGAAGGGCGATGGCGAGCAGCACGACGACGAGGACGATGGCGAGGAGACCGGCCCAGCCGCCCGGGGTGGCCCCGGCGGCGGCGTCGAACAGGTCGCCGACCTTCTTCCAGAACCAGTCCAGGGCACGCTGGAGCAGGTTCGGGTCGTTCTGGTGGTACCGCGGATCGGCGAGTTCGCGTTCGGCCGCCTCACGGGCGGCGTCACGCGGGATCCTCACCGGTCCGTCCTCGCCGGAGTCTGTCGTCAGCCGGGCGAGTACGGCCGTCCCCCTTGGCGGCGTCACCGCATCAGTTTCCCGGCGTGGGGCCGGCGGGCCCCTGGTGGGGGCCCTGGGGCCCGGGGGCGTCCGCGCCGTACCCGGGCAGGCCGGCGGCGCGGGCGAGCTCCAGGTCGAGCGCCTCGCGGCGGATCCGCTGGTCCATGTAGAGGAGCGCCGTGACGCCCGCGCTGATCGGGTAGGTGACCGTGGAGGTGATCACGGCGCCGACGGCCAGCACGATCAGGAATGTCCAGCCGGGGCTGCCGTTGCCTTCGATCCAGGACGTGAAGCCCTCACCGCCGAGGAGGACGGCGACGACGGTGGCGGGTATCTGGACGATCATCTGGACGATGGCGATCAGCACGTACGTGAGGAGCTGGACGCCCAGGATCCGCCACCAGGCGCCGCGCACCAGCTTGGCCGAGCGCCGCATGGACGCGATGACGCCCTGCTTCTCCAGCATCAGTGCCGGGGCGGCGAGGCTGAAGCGGACCCACAGCCAGACGGCCGCGACGCCCGCGCCCAGGGCGCCGACCAGGGCGAGCAGGAGACCGACGGTGAGCGGGCCCACCGCGGCGACGATGATGCCGGGCAGCATGCCGACGCCGAGGACGACCGAGGTGATCAGGGGCAGCAGCAGAAGCAGGCCGAGGAGCCGCGGCAGCCGGCCGCGGGCGTCCCGCCAGGCTTCGCCGGCCGTCACCGAGCGTCCCAGGACGGCCCGGCTGACGACGATGGTGAGCAGTGCGGTGACGATGATCGTACTCAGCAGGCCGATCAGCGAGGTGACGGCGGTGCCCGCGAAGGTGCTGCCGAGCTCGCCCATGAGCTCGCGCAGGGAGGCGTCGGGGTTGTTCGCGGCGGCGCTGCCGGCGTTCCGGAACCAGATGCCCGTGACGAGCGTGTTCGCGGCTTGCGAGACGACCGCCACGACCAGCGAGATGCCCAGGACGGTGCGCCAGTGGGCACGCATGGTGGACACCGCGCCGTCAAGGATCTCGCCGACGCCGAGCGGGCGGAGCGGGATCACGCCGGGCTTGGCGGCGGGCGGCGGCGCCCAGGGAGCGCCCCAGCCTTGGCGTCCTCCCCAGCCTGGCTGCTGACCGCCCCAGCCTGGTTGTCCTCCCCAGCCGCCTTGGCCGCCGGGGGCACCCTGTGGTCCGGGTCCGCCCTGGCCACCGCGGCCGGGGCCGCCGGTGGGGGCGGACCACTGACCGGCGGGCGGCTGCTCCTTGGACCACTGCGGCGGGACCGTGGAGCCACCGGGCGTTTCGGCACCGGCCTGTCCTGCCGGTTCCGCCGGTTCTGCCGGGCTTGCCGGAGCGGTGGGACCGGGCCGATCCGTGGCACCGGCCGGAGCGTCCGGGCCGGTGGGGCCCGTGGTGGTGGGCTGTTCCTGCGCGGCGCGGTCCGGCTCGTCGGAGGGGGAGGATCCGGGCGAGGCCCAGCCCGGAGAGTTGTTCATCGTCGCTCCTTCATGCTTCCCGCCCGTTCGAATGGCCGGGGTCCGGCGTCCGCAGTGCCTGTCATCGTGTCATGGCGCGTGCGCCCGCGTCCCCGGGCCCTTGTGCGAGGGGACTCTTCTGCTCTGCCCGTGGTCGGCGGCAGACTGGGCGGATGGCCGATCGCTACGAGAAGTCCGAGGCGGGCGCCGACGCTCCCGTGGTTCCGTCACTGCGTTGGGAGGAGCTTCCCGAGGGGCCCGTACTGGTTCTCCTCGATCAGACACGGCTGCCGTCCGAAGAGGTCGAACTGGTTTGCACGGACGTTCCGGCACTGGTGCAGGCGATCAGGACGCTGGCTGTGCGCGGCGCTCCGCTGCTGGGCATCGCCGGCGCGTACGGAGTCGCCCTCGCCGCCGCGCGGGGATTCGACGTGGCCGACGCGGCCGAGACCCTGGCGTACGCCCGCCCGACGGCGGTCAACCTCGAATACGGCGTACGACGGGCCGCCGGCGCGTACCGCGACGCAGTCGCCGACGGGGCGGCCCCCGAGCGGGCCGCAGCCGCTGCGCTGGCCGAGGCCCAGGCCGTGCACGCGGAGGACGCCGAGGCCAGCAAGCGGATGGCCGCGCACGGGATGGCGCTGCTGGGCGAGCTGCTGCCCGGCGGCGGCCACCGGATACTCACCCACTGCAACACCGGGGCGCTGGTGTCCGGTGGCGAGGGGACGGCCCTGGGTGTGGTGCTGGCGGCACACCGGGCCGGTGAGCTGCGGCGGCTGTGGGTCGACGAGACCCGTCCCCTGCTGCAGGGCGCGCGGCTGACCGCGTACGAGGCGGCGCGTACGGGCATGCCGTACACGGTGCTCGCGGACGGGGCGGCCGGGTCGCTCTTTGCGGCGGGCGAGGTGGATGCCGTACTGATCGGCGCGGACCGGATAACGGCGGACGGCGCGGTCGCCAACAAGGTGGGCAGCTATCCGTTGGCCGTACTGGCCCGGTATCACCACGTGCCGTTCGTGGTGGTGGCGCCGACGAGCACGGTGGACCTGGCGACGGCGGATGGCGCGCTCATCGAGGTGGAGCAGCGGCCCGGGCACGAGGTGACGGAAATCGCGATGCCGTTCGCGCCGGGCGCCGGGACGGAGGCCGGTACCGGGGTGCAGATTGCTCCGCTGGGCGCGCTGGCCTACAACCCGGCCTTCGACGTGACGCCGGCCGAGCTGGTGACGGCGATCGTCACCGAGGCCGGAGTGGTCTCGCCGGTGACTCCGGGCGGTCTCGCGGAGCTGTGTTCCACATCACGATGGAGTAAGTCACGATCAGGTAATGGGATGATGGCCGAATGAAGGGACGCGTCCTGGTCGTCGACGACGACACCGCACTGGCAGAGATGCTCGGCATCGTGCTGCGCGGCGAAGGCTTTGAACCGTCGTTCGTCTCGGACGGGGACAAGGCGCTCGCCGCCTTCCGGGAGACCAAGCCGGACCTCGTGCTGCTCGACCTCATGCTGCCCGGGAGGGACGGCATAGAGGTGTGCCGGCTGATCCGGGCCGAGTCCGGTGTACCGATCGTCATGCTGACCGCGAAAAGTGACACGGTCGACGTGGTGGTCGGCCTGGAATCGGGGGCCGACGACTACATCGTCAAGCCGTTCAAGCCCAAGGAGCTGGTGGCCCGCATCCGTGCGCGGCTGCGCCGCTCGGAGGAGCCGGCGCCCGAGCAGCTGGCCATCGGTGACCTCGTCATCGACGTGGCGGGGCACTCGGTCAAGCGGAGCGGGCAGTCGATCGCGCTCACGCCGCTGGAGTTCGACCTGCTGGTGGCGCTGGCCCGTAAGCCGTGGCAGGTGTTCACGCGCGAGGTGCTGCTGGAGCAGGTGTGGGGCTACCGGCACGCCGCCGACACCCGGCTGGTCAACGTCCACGTACAGCGGCTGCGCTCCAAGGTCGAGAAGGACCCGGAGCGCCCGGAGATCGTGGTGACCGTGCGCGGTGTCGGCTATAAGGCCGGGCCCAGCTGATATGTCCCGGGACGGTTCGGCCCCGGAGGACGAGCGGGGGCGGGCCGTCCGCCCGGCAGGTGATATGTCCAGTTCTGGCCGGATGTTTGGTCGAGTGTTCGCCCGGCTGACCGGCCGGGTGGCCGACGGCCGGGCGAACGGGCACGACCGGCCGAACGGGCACGGGGACGGCCCCGAGCGGGCCGGACAGGACACCGCGGCCGAGCGCCGGGAAGGCGACGACGCCCCCTGTGGCGCGCGGGCTGCCGAACGCCCGGCGGGTGAGGCACGTGCCGCAGCCCGCCCGGGGCCGGCAGAGCGGTTCCGGGGGATGCCCGGGCGGCTGCTGTCCGACGGGGCCACGAGCGGCCCCGTCCACCCCATGCTGCGGCTCTTCGGCCGCTGGATACGCCGTCCACTGCTGCCCGCGCTGCGCCTGTGGCGCCGTAACATCCAGCTCCGCGTGGTCGCCACGACCCTGCTGATGTCGCTGGGTGTCGTCCTGATCCTCGGCGTCGTGGTCATCGGGCAGGTCCGCAACGGACTCCTGGAGGCCAAGCGGCAGGCCGCGCAGAGCCAGGCCACCGGCGGGTTCGCCGTGGCGCAGAAGCTGGCCGACAGCACCACCGACGGCCGCGGCGAAGACGCCGGACGCTCCGGCAGCCGCGGTCCCCAGGACTCCGCGACCTGGCTGACCAACCTGGTCGAGCAGCTCGCCAGTGGCGGCCAGGGCGTCTTCTCCGTGGTGGCGCTCAGCTCCGGATCGGCCGTGGAAGAGCCGTTCGGGGACAGCAGCCCGGACACCCGCGGCCCGCGCGCCTCCGGGGACGTCGACCCCGCGCGCAGCGTGCCCGCGGAGATGCGCCAGATCCTGGACACCAAGACCGGTACGTTCCGCCAGTCCACGCAGATCAAACGCGTCGGATCGGAGGAGGGCGAGCCGGCGATCATCATCGGCAAGCGCCTCAACGACGTGAACAGCAACCCGTACCAGCTCTACTACCTCTTCCCCTTCAGCCAGGAGGAGAAGTCGCTGAGCCTGGTGAAGACGACCCTGGCGACGGCCGGGGTGTTCGTCGTGGTGCTGCTCGGCGCCATCGCCTGGCTGGTCGTACGGCAGGTCGTCACGCCCGTACGGATGGCGGCGGGCATCTCCGAGCGGCTGGCCGCCGGGCTGCTCCAGGAGCGGATGAAGGTCACCGGCGAGGACGACATCGCCCGGCTCGGCGAGTCCTTCAACAAGATGGCGCAGAACCTCCAGGTCAAGATCCAGCAACTGGAGGAGCTGTCGCGGATGCAGCGGCGGTTCGTCTCCGACGTGTCGCACGAACTGCGGACGCCGCTGACGACCGTACGGATGGCCGCCGACGTCATCCACGACGCGCGCGAAGACTTCGATCCGGTGACCGCGCGCTCCGCCGAACTGCTGCGCGGGCAGCTCGACCGGTTCGAGTCGCTGCTCGCCGAACTGCTGGAGATCAGCCGCTTCGACGCGGGCGCGGCCGCTCTGGAGGCCGAGCCGATCGACCTCCGCGACGTGGTGCACCGCGTCATCGAGGGCGCCGAGCCGCTGGCGGAGCGCAAGGGCAGCCGCATCGTGGTGCGCGGCGCCGAACAGCCGGTGATCGCGGAGGCGGACGCCCGCCGGGTCGAGCGGGTGCTGCGCAACCTCGTCGTCAACGCCGTCGAGCACGGCGAGGGCCGGGACGTCGTGGTGCGGCTGGCCGCGGCCGGCGGCCGCACCGGCGGCGCGGTGGCCGTCGCCGTGCGCGACTACGGCGTCGGCCTCAAGCCGGGCGAGGCGGCCAGGGTGTTCAACCGCTTCTGGCGCGCCGACCCGGCACGGGCCCGTACGACCGGCGGTACGGGGCTCGGCCTGTCGATCGCGGTCGAGGACGCCCGGCTGCACGGCGGCTGGCTGCAGGCGTGGGGCGAGCCGGGCGGCGGCTCGCAGTTCCGGCTGACGCTGCCGCGTACGGCGGGGGAGGCCCTGCGCGGCTCGCCGATACCGCTCGAACCGGAGGACTCGCGGCGCAACCTCCAGGCGGTCGGCCAGGACCCGCTGCGCGGCGCGGCCGCGGTGCGGACGGCGGCCGCCATTCCGGCGCAGCAGCGGCTGGCGGAGCCGTGCCCCTTGGAGCCGCGCGCCCCGGCGCCGCGCTCCCCGAAGCCGCGCTCCCCGGAGTCGCTCACCCACGCCCGGCCGGACGGCGCCGAACCCCTGGGCGGCGGCGCGCACCGGAACGGCGCCGGTGGTGATGGCGTCCAGGAGAACGGCGTACGCGGTGGTGCGGCGCACGGGCACGACGGCGCGGAGCGGGAGGACGAGGTTCGTGAGCGCTGAAACGGGTGCCGGAGTGGGCGCCGGGACCGGCCCCGGAGTGGGCGCCAGGGGCGCCGGGCGGCTGACGCTGCGGGCGCGCGGCAGGGCCGCCCGTACGGGTGCGGCGCTCGGCTGCGGCGCGTTGCTGCTGGCCGGGTGCGCGTCGATGCCGGACAGCGGGGACATGCAGGCCGTCGACCAGTCGCCGCGTGCCGACGCCGACTCGCAGGTGCGGGTCTACGGCGTGCCGCCGCAGGACGGGGCACAGCCGACCGAGATCGTCAGCGGCTTCCTCGACGCGACGACGAGCGACGAGGTGGACTTCAGCACGGCCGTGCAGTACTTGGCCAAGTCCACGAAGAAGACGTGGCGGCCGTTCTCGGCGACCAAGGTGCTCCAGCAGCGTCCGAAGGCCGACCCCGTGGGCCAGGCCAACCGCGAGGACCCGAACGGCTACACGGTCACGCTGTCCGGCAACCAGGTCGCCACCGTCGACCGCAACCACGCCTACACGCCGGAGGAGAAGGCGTACCAGCAGTCCGTCCACCTCACCAAGGAGGACGGGCAGTGGCGCATCGACCGGCTGCCCGACGGGCTGGTGCTCGGGCAGTCCGACTTCCAGCGGATCTACCGGTCCGTCAACAAGTACTACTTCGCCGACTACAAGTCGGAGGCCCAGTCGTCCAAGGCGGGCAAGAACGTGCTGGTCGCCGACCCCGTCTACCTGCGCCAGCGGATAGACCCGATCACCGCCAGCGTGGCCGCGCTGCTGGAGGGGCCCACGAACTGGCTGAACCAGGTCACCGCCTCGGCGTTCCCGACGGGCACCCGGCTCAAGAGCAGCGGCCTGTCCCTCGACGACTCCAACGCGCTGAAGGTACGGCTCGGCAAGCGGGCCGCCGGCGCGACGCCCGGGCAGTGCAGGCGGATGGCGGCCCAGCTGTTCTTCACCGTCCAGGACATCACCCGGGCGTCGAAGCTCAGCGAGGTCGAGCTGCAGGACGAGGGCGGCAACCGGCTGTGCGTCCTGTCGCAAGACCGCGCCAACAGCGAGTTCGCGCCGCGCAAGCACATCGGGCGGCCCGCCCAGGAGTACTGGATCGCCGCTGACCAGAAGGTGGTCAGCATGCCCGACACGACGACGGAGCCGCGGCCGGTGCGGGGGCCGTTCGGCACCGGCAAGACCGCGCTGAGCTCGATCGCCGTATCGCGCGGCGAGAGCAGCGTGGCCGGCGTCTCGGCCGACGGGCGGTCGCTGTACGTGGCCCCGCTCGACTACGGCGCCGAGCGCGGCCCGGCGGTGCTGCACAGCACGGCCGAGAACGGCCTGTCGGCGCCCAGTTGGGACGGCCTCGGCGACCTGTGGATAGCGGACCGCAGCGACAAGGGTTCGCGGCTGCTGCGGCTGCGCGAGGGCAAGGGGACGCCGGACGTGGTGACGGTGCCCGGCCTCGGCGACCGGCGGATCAAGGCGATCAAGGTGGCGTCCGACGGCATCCGGATCGCGGTGCTGGTCGAGGACAAGGGGCGTACGACGCTGCAGCTCGGGCGGGTCGAGCGCGGCGGCACGGCGCAGCACCCGACGCTGTCGGTGGAGGAAATGCGCCCGGTCGCTCCCCAGTTGGAGGATGTGGTGGCGGCGTCCTGGGCGGGCGGCAGCCGGCTCGTGGTCGTCGGCCGGCAGTCCGGCGGGGTGCAGCAGATGCAGTTCATGGAGACGGACGGTTCGGCGTCGAACGCGCAGACGCTGCCCGGAGTCAGCGGCGTCAAGGCGGTGACGGCCTCGGAGGACGAGGCCCGGCCGCTGGTGGCCGACGGCGCCGAGGGCATCGTGCGGCTGCCGCAGGACGCGAACTGGAAGACGGTGGCGAAGGAGGGGAAGGCGCCGGTTTACCCGGGGTAGGGAAAGAACCGGCGGCGCCCGCGGGCGGCCCGCAACCCCGTCACCCGAGTTATCCACAGGGGGTGGCGCCCTCCCCCGCCCGGCGGGACAGTAGATCCCATGCGGGGCGTATGGCGAGAAATCACCGGTCTGGTACTACC
Organism: Streptomyces sp. NPDC017529; assembly: GCF_044329785.1. Lineage (NCBI taxonomy): Bacteria > Bacillati > Actinomycetota > Actinomycetes > Kitasatosporales > Streptomycetaceae > Streptomyces > Streptomyces sp. NPDC017529. The sequence goes on along the minus strand of NZ_JBIRJY010000026.1, from coordinate 61,424 downwards.
GGTGGACTGCGCCGGATGCGGCCGTCCTCGTACGGACCTGTGCGAGGAATGCCGCCAGGCACTGTCCCGGGGGGCGAGGGGGAGAGGGGGCGGGGGCGGGGGCGGGGGAGGCCCCCGGGGCCCCCGAAGAGTACGCCCGCGCCCCGTCCCGCCCGGCCTGCCGCCCACCTGCGCCGCGGCTCCGTACGCCGATGAGGTGCGCGCGGTGCTGCTCGCGCACAAGGAGCGGGGGGCGTTGCGGTTGGCCGGCCCGCTGGGGGTGGCGCTGGCGGGGGCCGTGCGCGCGCTGTGGGGCGATGGTGGTCCGCTGCGCCTGACGAGTGGATCGTCCGCGTCTGTTGGGGCGCTGCGCTTGCCTGGGGGATCGCCCGAGTTTGGTGAGGTGCCGCGCCTGTCTGGGGGACCGCCTGTGCCTGTTGAGGGGCCGCGCCTGTCGTATGGCCCGTCCGCGTCTGCTGAGGTGCCGCGCCTGTCTGGGAGACCGCCTGTGTCTGCTGAGGTGCCGCGCCTGACGGAAGGATCGCCTACGCCCACTGAGGCGTCGCATCTGCCGAGTGGCTCGTCCGTGCCCGTTGAGGCGTCGCGCCGAGAGGGCGGTGTTGCGCAACCCGGTGGCGGCCTGCCCGGCGCCGTGGGCGCCCCGGGCTCCGGGGGCGACCGTTCGTCGTCGGCCGATGGTCTGGACGGCTCCGGAGAGGCCTTGGCCTCATGGGCTGCCCGCCTTCGTGACGCTGGTGGCCCGCCAACCTGGCGCACGCAGCCCGACCAGGGGCGTAACCCCGGCGTACGGTCCGGACTGGACAGGTGTGAGCGGCCCGGTGCTGCTTACCCGCGGCCGGTCGACGACTCGCCGGACGGCGGCTTGCCCGGTGGAGCCGCGCCTCCCGGCCCCGGCGATGACCGACCTGGCAGCGACGCCTCCCCGCGCCCCGCCCGTACTCCTCTCGCACCAGTCACCGGCGCTCCCTCCGTTCGTGGCAGAACGCGATCCCGCAGTGCGCGGTCCCGTAGCACACCAGTACCCGCATTCACCTCCGTCATCCCCCTGCTCCTCGTCCCCGTGCCCTCGGCCCGGCGGGCGGTGGCGGGGCGGGGGCACGATCCGGTGCGGCGGATGGCGTTCGCGGCGGCCCGGGACCTTCGGCGGGACGGGGTGCCCGTTCGGGTACTCGCCGTGCTGCGGCAGCGGCGTACGGTGGTTGACCAGGCGGGCCTCAGCGCCCGCCAACGCCTGGCCAACGTCTCCGGGGCCCTGACCGTCGTCGCCGGAGCCGGAAGGCCGCTGGCGGCGGCCCCGGTGGTGCTGGTGGACGATCTGATGACCACCGGGGCGTCGCTGGCGGAGGCGGCGCGGGCGGTCCGGGCGGCCGGCGGGAAGGTGGTGGGAGCGGCTGTGGTCGCGGCGCCGCGAAGTGCTTTCGAAATCAACTGGAACTGACCGGGAAAATTCATCGTTGCAGGTAACGAGGGCGAAAATCCACCCAAACGGAGCTAGTGGAAGCTAGGGGGTGCCGACACCCGTCCGGGCGAGCTATGTTCGGTTGTGAGGACTTGGCAGACGCTTTGCCGTGGATGCCTGAATAGGTGCGTTTGCGGGTGTATGCGGGGACCCTGAAACCACGGGAGTGGGGACCGCGCCGACGGGGGAGGAGGAGGTGAAAGTCGCCAAGTCCGAGGCTTCGGCATTCACCGGAGCCTGGTGCAAGAAGGAATCGCTCCGCGCGCTGAGCGGGGCGATCCGGGAACGGAGTTCTGCGTGGACATCGTCGTCAAGGGCCGCAAGACCGAGGTGCCCGAGCGGTTCCGCAAGCACGTGGCCGAGAAGCTGAAGTTGGACAAGGTCCAGAAGCTCGACGGCAAGGTGATCAGCCTGGACGTCGAGGTGTCCAAGGAGCCCAACCCCCGGCAGGCCGACCGTTCCGACCGAGTGGAGATCACCCTCCGCTCCCGAGGCCCGGTGGTACGGGCCGAGGCGGCCGCCGCCGACCCTTACGCCGCGCTCGACCTGGCCACGGCCAAGCTGGAAGCGCGGCTGCGCAAGCAGCACGACAAGCGCCACTCGCGGCGCGGCAGCGGGCGCATCCCGGCGAGTGACGTCGCGGTGAGCGTTCCCGACGCGGCGCAGCTGGACGAGAGCGGCCGGCTGGCCGTGGGCGACACGCCGCAGGATCAGGTGCCGACGACGAAGATGGGCTCGCTGGAGGTCCAGGGCGAAGGGCCCCTGATCGTCCGCGAGAAGACCCACTCGGCGGCGCCGATGACGCTCAACCAGGCACTGTACGAGATGGAGTTGGTCGGACACGACTTCTACCTCTTCGTCGACGCCGAGACCAAGCAGCCGAGTGTCGTCTACCGGCGGCATGCCTACGACTACGGCGTCATCCACCTGAACCCCGACTCGTTCGGGGGAGAGGAGCCCGGTGGCGCCGGAGGGGCGCTCGGCGGCTGACGACCGCCGCAATGGTGCCCCCGGCGTACGCCCGGGGGCACCATTGCGCCTGCGGGAGCCAGGAGTTGAGGCCGTATAGTGTTCGTGCCGGCCAAGGTGCTGGTGAGCGCGCGATGACGACATGCGGGGGAGACGTTTGTATGGCGTTGTTCGGGCTGGTCGCAGGGGGCTGTTGTCAACCAGCCTTATACCCGAACTCCGGCCTTCACCGGCCGAGTGGTTGACGGGGAGGAACGATGGGGGACGGCTTCGGCCCCGTGCACGGCGGAGCGGACGGCGACAGGGTCGGCGTCGGTGACGATTCCGGCACGGACGCGGGCGTGTCACGCAAAGAGCCGATCAGAGTCCTGGTCGTCGACGACCACGCGCTCTTCCGCAGGGGCTTGGAGATCGTGCTCGCCCAGGAGGAGGACATCCAGGTCGTCGGCGAGGCCGGTGACGGCGCCGAGGCGGTGGACAAGGCCGCCGACCTGCTGCCCGACATCGTGCTGATGGACGTGCGGATGCCCCGGCGCGGCGGTATCGAGGCGTGCACCTCCATCAAGGAGGTGGCCCCCAGCGCGAAGATCATCATGCTGACGATCAGCGACGAGGAGGCCGACCTCTACGACGCGATCAAGGCCGGGGCCACGGGATACCTCCTCAAGGAGATCTCCACCGACGAGGTGGCGACGGCGATCCGCGCGGTCGCGGACGGCCAGTCGCAGATCAGCCCCTCCATGGCGTCCAAGCTGCTGACCGAGTTCAAGTCGATGATCCAGCGCACGGACGAGCGCCGGCTGGTGCCGGCGCCCCGGCTCACCGACCGTGAGCTGGAGGTCCTGAAGCTGGTCGCCACGGGCATGAACAACCGCGACATCGCCAAGGAACTGTTCATCTCCGAGAACACCGTCAAGAACCACGTCCGCAACATCCTGGAGAAGCTGCAGCTGCACTCCCGGATGGAGGCCGTGGTGTACGCGATGCGGGAGAAGATCCTCGAAATCCGCTGAGCGGACCGGACAGCCGAGCAGGGCGGCCGAGCAGCGCGGCCGGACCGGATGGCCGGCCCCGACAGCCGGACCGAGTAGTCGTACCGCCCGCCCCGCCTTGTCCCCCTCCTACGCCAGCTCCGCCACCAGCGCCGCGGCCAGGTCCCGGTCGTCGCAGCGTTCGACGCGTACGGAGTCGCAGCCGACCCATTGCGCGGCCTCCGTCAGGGCCTGGGCCATCGGCCGTACGGCCTTCGCGTCGCGCATCGACACCTGGCGGGCGACGAGCGTGCTGCCTTCGCGGGCCGGGTCCACCCGGCCGGCGAGCCGGCCGCCGGTCAGCAGCGGCATCGCGAAATAGCCGTGTATCCGCTTGGGGCGCGGGACGTATGCCTCCAGGCGGTGGGTGAAGTCGAAGATCCGGGCCGTGCGCGGGCGGTCCCAGATGAGGGAGTCGAAGGGCGACAGCAGGGTCGTACGGTGCCGGCCGCGCGGCGTCGCGGCCAAGGCGGTCGGATCGGCCCAGGCGGGCCTGCCCCAGCCCTCGACCTCGACCGGGACCAGCCCCGACGCGTCTATGACGGCGTCGACCTGGTCTTTCTTGAGGCGGTGGTAGTCGGCGAGGTCCGCGCGGGTGGCGACGCCCATCGCCGCGCCCGCCTGGGCGACCAGGCGGCGCACGCACTCCTCGTCGTCCAGGTCGTCGTGCAGCAGGTGGTCGGGGACGGCGCGCTCGGCGAGGTCGTACACCCGCTTCCAGCCGCGGCGCTCCGTACAGACCACCTCGCCGGTGTCCAGCAGCCACTCCACCGCGATCTTCGTCTCGGACCAGTCCCACCATTCGCCGCCCTTCCTGCCGCCGCCCAGGTCGGAGGTGGTCAGCGGGCCGTCGGCCTTCAGGCGGTCCAGTACGGCGGCGCAGGAACGGTCGCGGTCCTCCATCAGGTGCCAGCGGTGGCCCTTGGCGCGCATCGCGCGGCGCCGGAAGGCGAAGTGCGGCCACTCCTCGATGGGCAGGATGCAGGCGGCGTGCGACCAGTATTCGAAGCTGTGGCCGCCGGACCAGTAGGCGGACTCGATGTCCGGGCGGCCGACCGCGCCGAGGCGGGCGTACGGGATCAGCTCGTGGGAGCGGGCCAGGACCGAGATGGTGTCGAGCTGCACCGCACCCAGGCGGCGCAGGACGCCCCGGACGCCCGCGCGGCGGTCCGGCGCGCCGAGGAAGCCCTGCGCGCGCAGGGCGATGCGCCGGGCGTCGTCGGCGGACAGGGAGGTCACGGGCTTCGCGGGCGTCGCAGCTGTCATGGAGCACAGCGTAGGAGTGACCACTGACAACGGCGGGGACGCCCCGGCCGCGTCCCTTCCGTCCGAACTTGTCAGCCGGGGAACGGGAGATGGGGCGCTTCGGAGGCCAGGCCCAGGTCGGCGGGGAGCAGCGCGCCGATCCAGGCGTCCCGGCGGGTGGCCCGGTGGGCGATCTTGGCGCGCAGTGTGCCTTCCATGCGGAAGCCGGCCTTCAGCGCCACCGCGCGGGAGCCGGTGTTGCCGGCCTGCGCGAGCCATTCCAGCCGCTCGACCCGCAGGCAGGTGAAGGCCCAGCGCGCGACTTCCCGTACGGCCTCGACGGTGTATCCCCGGCCGCGCCGTTCCTCGGCCGTCCAGTAGCCGATCTCGGCCTGCCGCTCGGCGGTGTGCAGCGCCAGGTGGACCAGGCCCATCGCCCCGACCAGCGTGCCGTCGGCCTTGGCGGTCACCGCGAAGTTGTACGCGGTGTCCGTGCGCCAGCCTTCCGGGCAGGTGCGGGCGACGAAGTCCTGCGCGTGTGAGAAGTCGTACGGAGAGGGCACCGGGGTCCAGCGGGGGATGTCGGGGTCCTGGCAGGCGGCGTGCACCGCCGGGGCGTCGGCGGGGACGAAGGGGCGCAGGACGAGGCGCTCGGTGGTCAGTGTGACGGGCTCCATACGGGGAGTGTGCGGCTGCGGCGGGCCGGTGGCCAGCGGATTTCGGCGGCCTGCCCGGACCCCTTCGGGTGCCCCGGCCCGCGCCCGCCCGGCCTCTTCCCCGGTGCACGGCCCGCGCCCGCCCGGCACCTTTCCGGACCGGGCCCGGCACCTTCTTCCGGGCTCGCGCGTTCACGTAGGGAAAGGTGTGCACAGGGGAGCGCAGGTGGCTTCGCGGCGGTGGACCTCCCGGCCGGAAGGGGTCCTCCTTTACGATGGCCGTTGCGGCGGGGCCTGCCCCTTGGAAAAATGCCGCGCCCGCGCACCTGACCGTGCCAGGCCCGACCGGCAAGGAGACCAGCCCAAGTGTCCGTCTTCAACAAGCTCATGCGTGCAGGCGAAGGAAAGATCCTGCGCAAATTGCACCGCATCGCGGGTCAGGTCAACTCCATCGAGGAGGACTTCGCGGCCCTCTCCGACGCAGAGCTGCGGGCGCTCACCGACGAGTACAAGCAGCGGTTCGCGGACGGCGAAACGCTGGACGACCTGCTGCCCGAGGCGTTCGCGACGGTCCGCGAGGCAGCCAAGCGCGTGCTCGGCCAGCGTCACTACGACGTCCAGCTGATGGGTGGCGCGGCGCTTCACCTGGGGTACGTGGCCGAGATGAAGACCGGTGAGGGCAAGACCCTGGTGGGTACCCTCCCCGCGTATCTGAACGCGCTGTCCGGCAAGGGCGTCCACCTGATCACGGTGAACGACTACCTGGCCGAGCGCGACTCCGAGATGATGGGCCGGGTCCACAAGTTCCTGGGCCTGAGCGTCGGTTGCATTCTGGCCAACATGACGCCCGCCGAGCGCCGCGACCAGTACAACCGCGACATCACGTACGGCACGAACAACGAGTTCGGCTTCGACTACCTGCGCGACAACATGGCCTGGTCGAAGGACGAGCTGGTCCAGCGCGGCCACAACTTCGCGATCGTCGACGAGGTCGACTCGATCCTGGTCGACGAGGCCCGTACGCCGCTGATCATCTCGGGCCCGGCCGACTCGGCCACCAAGTGGTACGGCGACTTCGCGAAGTTGGTCAAGCGCCTGAAGAAGGGCGAGCCCGCCAACCCGCAGCGCGGTATCGAGGAGACCGGCGACTACGACATCGACGAGAAGAAGCGCACGGTCGGCATCCACGAGTCCGGCGTCAGCAAGGTCGAGGACTGGCTCGGTATCGACAACCTGTACGAGTCGGTGAACACGCCGCTCGTCGGTTACCTGAACAACGCGATCAAGGCCAAGGAGCTGTTCAAGCTCGACAAGGACTACGTCGTCATCGACGGCGAGGTCATGATCGTCGACGAGCACACCGGCCGTATCCTCGCCGGCCGCCGCTACAACGAGGGCATGCACCAGGCCATCGAGGCGAAGGAGGGGGTGGAGATCAAGGACGAGAACCAGACGCTCGCCACGATCACCCTCCAGAACTTCTTCCGCCTCTACGACAAGCTCTCCGGAATGACCGGTACGGCCATGACCGAGGCCGCCGAGTTCCACCAGATCTACAAGCTGGGCGTCGTCCCGATCCCGACGAACCGCCCGATGGTCCGCAAGGACCAGGCGGACCTGATCTACCGCACCGAGGTCGCCAAGTTCGCCGCGGTCGTCGAGGACATCGTCGAGAAGCACGAGAAGGGCCAGCCGATCCTGGTCGGCACGACCTCCGTGGAGAAGTCGGAGTACCTCTCCCAGCAGCTGAACAAGCGCGGGGTGCGCCACGAGGTGCTCAACGCCAAGCAGCACGACCGTGAGGCGTCGATCGTCGCGCAGGCCGGCCGCAAGGGCTCCGTCACGGTCGCCACGAACATGGCCGGCCGCGGCACGGACATCAAGCTGGGCGGCAACCCGGACGACCTCGCCGAGGCCGAGCTGCGCAACCAGGGTCTGGACCCGGTCGAGCACGCCGAGGAGTGGGCGGCCGCGCTGCCCGCCGCCCTGGAGAAGGCCGAGGCCGCGGTCGAGGCGGAGTTCGAGGAGGTCAAGAGCCTCGGCGGGCTGTACGTCCTCGGGACCGAGCGGCACGAGTCGCGCCGTATCGACAACCAGCTGCGCGGCCGTTCCGGCCGCCAGGGCGACCCCGGCGAGTCCCGCTTCTACCTCTCCCTCGGCGACGACCTGATGCGCCTGTTCAAGGCCCAGATGGTCGAGCGGGTCATGGCGATGGCCAACGTCCCCGACGACGTGCCGATCGAGAACAAGATGGTGACGCGCGCCATCGCGTCCGCGCAGTCGCAGGTCGAGCAGCAGAACTTCGAGACGCGTAAGAACGTCCTGAAGTACGACGAGGTCCTCAACCGCCAGCGCGAGGTCATCTACGGCGAGCGCCGCCGCGTCCTGGAGGGCGAGGACCTCCAGGAGCAGGTCAAGCACTTCATGGACGACACCATCGACGCCTACATCCAGGCGGAGACGGTCGAGGGCTTCGCGGAGGAGTGGGACCTGGACCGCCTGTGGGGCGCGTTCAAGCAGCTCTACCCGGTCAAGGTGACGATCGAGGAGCTGGAGGAGGAGGCCGGCGACCGCGCCGGCATCACCTCCGACTTCATCGCCGAGGCCGTCAAGGAGGACATCCACCAGCAGTACACGGCCCGCGAGGAGCAGCTCGGCTCCGACATCATGCGTGAGCTGGAGCGCCGTGTGGTGCTGTCCGTCCTGGACCGCAAGTGGCGCGAGCACCTCTACGAGATGGACTACCTCCAGGAGGGCATCGGCCTGCGGGCGATGGCCCAGAAGGACCCGCTGGTCGAGTATCAGCGCGAGGGCTTCGACATGTTCACCGCGATGATGGAGGGCATCAAGGAGGAGTCCGTCGGCTACCTGTTCAACCTGGAGGTCCAGGTCGAGCAGCAGGTCGAGGAGGTTCCGGTGGCGGACGCCGGGGAGCGGACCTCGCTGGACAAGGACGTGCAGGACGCCGTGCCCGCCGGGGCCGGCGCCGGGCGTCCCGAGATCCACGCGAAGGGCCTGGAGGCGCCGCAGCGCCCGGACCGGCTGCACTTCTCCGCGCCGACGGTGGACGGTGAGGGCGGTGTCGTCGAGGGCGACTTCACCAGCGAGGACGCGGTGCCGGCCCGTTCCGAGTCGGACGGCCTGACGCGTGCGGAGCGCCGCAAGGCCCAGAAGAGCGCGGGCCGCCGCCGCAAGAAGTGACGCAGGGCGCCCGAAGGGGCGCGTGAGCCGGGGTGCCGCAGCTCGATGCTGCGGCACCCCGGCTTTTGCGTGTACGAGGGGCGGGGGCCGTCACCAGATGGTGGTGGACGGGCCGATGTCCAGTGCGGTGCAGCGCCACCGGATGTCGGCGCCCAGCTCCAGCCGGAAGGCGAGGGCACGCAGCCGGTCGCCGGAGGCGATGCGGGCGAACGCCTCGATGACGTCGCGGCGTGGCCGGCACAGGCCGCAGTGGCGGACCGTGGGGGCCGGTGCGGGTCGGCCGGCGCCGGTGCCCGTGGGCCGTAGGGGCGCTCGCGGGGCCAGTTCCACGAGGCGGTCGTACGCGGTGGACCGCGTGTGGCCCAGGAGGACGTGTACGGGGCGGCGGCCGCTCAGGGTGAGCAGCAGTTGCTCGGCGAACCACTCGTGCGGCTGGAGGCGGGTGGCGCGGCGCCGGACGCCGGGGGCGGGAGCGGTACGGGGACCGGCCGGGCGCCTGGTGTCGCGGCGGCCCGGGGGACCGGGGCGGGGCCGGCCCGGGCCGGTCGCGGACGTGCCTCCGGAGGTGTGGGTGCGGGCGGGCGGGTGGGTGTGGACCTGGGTGGTGATCATGGTGGGCCCCCGTTCGGCCGGTCCGGTGGATACCGGGGAGTAGCTTCGGTGGGGTTCTTCTACCGGCGGGCGTCCGGCGGCGGCAAGGGACGCCGGCCGGGCCGGGCGGACGGCCGGAGGTTCACCTATCCGGGGGAAGGCGGGCGGTGCGGGGCGCGCGGCGGCGCGGGTCCGGTGGGGGCGGCGCCGGGGCGGCGGAGCCGGGGCACGAAGGGGGACACGCGCCCGTATGCTGGCCGCAGAGCAGAATTCCCAGGTCCCAGCGATGTGAGCGGAAGCGGCAGCCATGCGCGTGTATGTCCCCCTGACCCTGCCCGGACTCGCGGCGGCACACAAGGCCGGCGAGTTGGGCCCCGGTCCGCTGGACGCCTATGCCGTCACGCCCGCGCTGCGCGAGTGGTACGTCTCCGACGACATCGAGGAACTGGAGTACGCGGCGCTGAACCGGGCCGCGCAGGGCTCCCTGCGCCGGATCGCCGCCGACCCGGACGCCCCGCGCCGCCGCGTCGTGGTGGCCGTGGACGTACCGGACGGCGCGGCCGTCGCCGACCCCGACCGGAGCCTGGACCAGGCGGCGCTGGGCGAGGTGCGGATCGCGGGCCCGGTGCCGATGTCGAAGGCCGCGGCGGTGCACGTCGACTCCGACGACGCGGCCGGGGACGTCGCGGCGGCCGCCGACGCGCTGGGTGCGGCGGACCTCGGCGACGCCGACGCGCGCTTCACGGTCGACGGGGCCGAGGACCACGACCTGATGTGGTTCGGCGTGCAGGAGATCCCGAACCTGATCGCCTGACGGCCCGTGCGCCCCGTGGTGCCGCGGCCCGCGACTGGGCTGTCAGTGGTCATGGGTACCGTCTTGGCATGGGGACGCACACGACGCACATCGTCTGGGACTGGAACGGCACGCTCTTTCACGACACCGACGCCGTGATGGGCGCGACCAACGCCGCCTTCGCCGAGCTGGGCCTGCCGCCGATAACCCTGGAGCGTTACCGCGAGCTGTACTGCGTACCCGTACCGCGGTTCTACGAGCGGCTCCTGGGGCGGCTGCCGACGGAGGCGGAGTGGCTGGTCATGGACGAGGCGTTCCACCGGCACTACGCCGCCCACCGGCCCAGGTGCGGGCTCGCCGAAGGCGCCGAGGGGCTGCTGGAGGGCTGGCAGCGGGCGGGCCGCAGCCAGTCGATCCTGAGCCTGTACGGGCACGACGAGCTGATGCCGCTGGTGCGGGGCTTCGGCATCGAGTCGCGTTTCCTGCGCGTGGAGGGCCGTACGGGGCCGTCCGGCGGGAGCAAGAGCGAGCACATGGTGCGGCACCTCGCCGCGCTGGCCGACGGGCCGGCCGGCGCGGGCCGGGTGGATCCGCGGCGTACCGTCGTGATCGGTGACGCGGTCGACGACGCGGTGGCCGCACGGCACGCGGGGGCCCGCGCGGTGCTCTACACCGGCGGGTCGCACAGCCGGGCCAGCCTGGCGGCCGCGGGGGTGCCGGTGGTGGACACGCTGGCGGAGGCGGTGGAGATGGCCGAGGGGATGGCCGCGTAGCCGGCGCGGGCCGGGGCCGGTCCGAGCGGGGCAGGCCCTAGGTGACCGGTGCCTTCGACCTCAGTACCGCGATGAATTCGCGCATCCATGCGGAGTGGTCGGTCCAGGAGCGGGCGGAGACGAGGGTGCCGTCGACGACCACTTCGGCGTCGCGGTAGGTGGCGCCGGCGGCCTGCATGTCCATTTCGATGGCGGGGTAGGCGGTGACGCGGCGGCCGTTGAGGCCGCCCATGGCCGCGGTCAGCAGGGGGCCGTGGCAGATCTGGGCGACGGGCTTGTCGGAGTCGAAGAAGGACTTGACCAGCTTGCGCAGCTCGGGGTCGTTGCGCAGGTACTCCGGCGCCCGGCCGCCGGGGACCACCAGGGCGGCGTACTGCCCGGGGTCGACCTCGGAGAACGCCAGGTCGGCGGGCCAGGTGTAGCCGGGCTTCTCGGTGTAGGTGTCGAAGCCCGGCTCGAAGTCGTGCACGACCAGGCGCAGCGTCTTGCGGGCGGGGGCGGCGATGTGGACGTCGTAGCCCTCCTCGCGCAGCCGCTGGTAGGGGTAGAGGACCTCCAGGGACTCCGCCGCGTCGCCGGTCACGATCAGGATCTTGGCGGCCATGCCGTCCACCTCCGCTCGGGTTGCGGGGCACGCACGGACGTGCTGTTGGTCACACCCGCGTGGGCCGGTCCGCTCCTCGGTGTCCCGCACAACGTCCTCCGGATCGCCGCGCTTGCCAAGCCCCCGCGGGATACCGTGGGATTCCAGGGGCGGCGCCGAGCCGTTTCGTCGCTGTCCGGATCGTCAAATTTCGACGAGTGGTTTTGTACACAGCTGGACCATGACGGCACCCGTGCCGGGAGCGATAGCCTTACATCGTGATCAGCGCGATAACCCGCGGGGGCGTCGAGGCCCTCGCTGTGCGCCCGGAGCGGTACGGCCGCCGGGCGATCGCTGGTCGGTGCGACCGGGACCGCTCGCCGGTTTTGTCGAAATCGGCTCATCGCGACCCGGTCACCGCTCATCGCGGCACGGCGTCGAATCCGACCGGACACTTCCCCGCGCTGCTGCGGGGGACCCTCCATGCGTCGTGTCGGTGTTGTGCAGCTTCCACGGAGTTCATCCACAACGTCACGCAACGGCGCGCGACAGGAGCCAGAGGACATGCAGACCAAGCTGGACGAAGCCAAGACCGAGCTGCTCGCGCGGGCAGCCCGGGTCGCTGAAAGCAGCCCGGCCGGGGGACAGGCACCGGTACAGGGTCTCGACCCGGACACCCTCCTGGGATACCTCCAGCGCTACTACCTGCACACCGCGCCGGAAGACCTGAGCGGACGCGACCCGGTCGACGTGTTCGGGGCCGCGCTGTCCCACTACCGCCTGGCCGAGACGCGCCCGCAGGGCACCGCGAACGTCCGGGTGCACACCCCGACGGTCGAGGAGAACGGCTGGACTTGCAGCCACTCCGTCGTCGAGGTCGTCACCGACGACATGCCCTTCCTCGTGGACTCCGTCACCAACGAGCTCTCGCGCCAGGCCCGCGGCATCCATGTCGTGATCCACCCGCAGGTCATCGTGCGCCGTGACGTCACCGGCAAGCTCATCGAGGTCCTCGACAACAACTGCGACGCGCACGGCCGCACCGGCAAGGACAAGAACGGCCGCGGCAAGGGCCGGGACCTGCCGCACGACGCGCTCGTCGAGTCCTGGATCCACGTCGAGACCGACCGGGAGACCGACCGCGCCGACCTCAAGCAGATCACCAACGATCTGCTGCGCGTCCTGTCGGACGTGCGGGAGGCCGTCGAGGACTGGGAGAAGATGCGCGACGCCGCGCTGCGCATCGCCGACGAGCTGCCCGCCGAGCCGACCGCCGACGACCTGCGCGACCAGGAGGTCGAGGAGGCCCGCGAGCTGCTGCGCTGGCTGGCCGCCGACCACTTCACCTTCCTCGGCTACCGCGAGTACGAGCTGACCTCGGTGCCCGGCGAGTCCGGCGCCGAGGAGGACGTGCTGACCGCCGTGCCCGGCACCGGGCTCGGCATCCTGCGCTCCGACCCGGCGCACGGCGACGACGGCCACCCCGTCTCGCCGTCGTTCAACCGGCTCCCCAAGGACGCCCGAGCCAAGGCCCGCGAGCACCGGCTGCTGATCCTTACCAAGGCCAACAGCCGCTCCACCGTGCACCGCCCCTCGTACCTCGACTACGTGGGCGTCAAGAAGTTCGACGCCCAGGGCAACGTCGTCGGCGAGCGCCGGTTCCTCGGCCTGTTCTCCTCGGCCGCGTACACCGAGTCCGTACGCCGCGTGCCGGTCATCCGCCGCAAGGTCGCCGAGGTCCTGGACGCGGCGGGCTTCACCGCCAACAGCCACGACGGCCGCGACCTGCTCCAGATCCTGGAGACCTACCCGCGCGACGAGCTGTTCCAGACGCGCGTGGACCAGCTGGAGTCCATCGTCACCAGCGTGCTGTACCTCCAGGAGCGCCGCCGGCTGCGGCTGTACCTGCGCCAGGACGAGTACGGGCGCTACTACTCGGCGCTGATCTACCTGCCGCGCGACCGCTACACCACCGGCGTACGGCTGCGCCTGATCGACATCCTCAAGGAGGAACTGGGCGGCACCAGCGTCGACTTCACCGCCTGGAACACCGAGTCGATCCTCTCCCGGCTGCACTTCGTCGTCCGGGTCGAGCCCGGCGCGACGCTGCCGGACCTCACCGACGCCGACGCCGAGCGCATCGAGGCTCGCCTGGTCGAGGCCGCCCGCTCCTGGGCCGACGGCTTCGCCGAGGCGCTGACCGCCGAGGTCGGCGAGGAGCGCGCCGCCGAGCTGCTGCGCCGCTACAACCACGCCTTCCCCGAGGGCTACAAGGCCGACAACCCGCCGCGCAGCGCGGTCGCCGACCTCCAGCACCTGGAGCAGCTGACGCCGGCCGGCGGCAAGGACTTCGAGGTCAGCCTGTACGAGCCGGTCGGCGCGGGCCCCGACGAGCGACGCTTCAAGATCTACCGGACCGGTGAGCCGGTCTCCCTGTCCAAGGTCCTGCCGGTGCTCAACCGGCTCGGCGTCGAGGTCGTCGACGAGCGCCCGCACGAGCTGCGCTGCACCGACGGCGCCACCGCCTGGATCTACGACTTCGGGCTGCGCATTCCCGAGCGGATGAACGGCGACGACGCCCGCGAGCGGTTCCAGGACGCCTTCACGGCGGTGTGGACCGGCCAGGCGGAGAGCGACAACTTCAACAAGCTGGTGCTGCGGGCCGGCCTGAACTGGCGCCAGGCGATGGTGCTGCGGGCGTACGCCAAGTACCTGCGGCAGGCCGGTTCGACGTTCAGCCAGACGTACATGGAGGACACCCTCTCCAACAACGTCCACACCACGCGGCTGCTGGTCAGCCTCTTCGAGGCGCGGATGTCCCCGGAGCGGCAGCGGGCCGGCACCGAGCTGACCGACGGGCTGCTGGAGGAGCTGGACGGCGCGCTCGACCAGGTCGCGAGCCTGGACGAGGACCGCATCCTGCGGGCCTTCCTCACCGTCATCAAGGCGACGCTGCGCACGAACCACTACCAGAAGAACGACGGCGGGCAGCCGCACTCCTACCTGTCGATGAAGCTCGACCCGCAGGCGATCCCGGACCTGCCGGCGCCGCGTCCGGCGTACGAGATCTGGGTGTACTCGCCGCGCGTCGAGGGCGTCCACCTGCGCTTCGGCAAGGTCGCCCGCGGCGGTCTGCGCTGGTCCGACCGGCGTGAGGACTTCCGTACGGAGGTGCTCGGCCTGGTCAAGGCGCAGATGGTGAAGAACACCGTCATCGTGCCGGTCGGCGCCAAGGGCGGCTTCGTGGGCAAGCGGCTGCCGGACCCGTCGGTGGACCGCGACGCGTGGCTGGCCGAGGGCATCGCCTGCTACAAGACGTTCATCTCGGGCCTGCTGGACATCACCGACAACCTCGTCGGCGGCGAGGTCGTGCACCCCGCGGACGTCGTCCGGCACGACGAGGACGACACGTACCTCGTCGTCGCCGCCGACAAGGGCACCGCGACGTTCTCCGACATCGCCAACGAGGTGGCCGAGTCGTACGGCTTCTGGCTCGGCGACGCGTTCGCGTCCGGCGGCAGCGCCGGCTACGACCACAAGGGCATGGGCATCACCGCCCGCGGCGCCTGGGAGTCGGTCAAGCGGCACTTCCGCGAGCTGGGCGTCAACACCCAGACCGAGGACTTCACCGTGGTGGGTGTCGGCGACATGTCGGGTGACGTGTTCGGCAACGGCATGCTGCTCAGCGAGCACATCCGGCTGGTCGCCGCCTTCGACCACCGGCACATCTTCCTCGACCCGAACCCGGACGCGGCCACCTCGTACGCCGAGCGCCGCCGCCTGTTCGAGCTGCCGCGCTCCTCGTGGGCGGAGTACGACACCGGACTGCTGTCCCAGGGCGGCGGCATCCACCCCCGTACGGCCAAGTCCATCCCGATCAACGCGCAGGTGCGGGCGGCGCTCGGCATCGAGCAGGGCGTCAAGAAGATGACCCCCGCCGACCTGATGCAGGCCATCCTCAAGGCGCCGGTGGACCTGCTGTGGAACGGCGGCATCGGTACGTACGTGAAGGCGGCGGCCGAGTCGCACGCGGACGTGGGCGACAAGTCCAACGACGCGATCCGCGTCAACGGCGAGGACCTGCGGGTCAAGGTCGTCGGCGAGGGCGGCAACCTGGGCCTGACCCAGCTCGGCCGGATCGAGTTCGCCGTGAACGGCGGCAAGATCAACACCGACGCGATC
The DNA here is from genome assembly GCF_044329785.1 of Streptomyces sp. NPDC017529. Classification (NCBI taxonomy): domain Bacteria; kingdom Bacillati; phylum Actinomycetota; class Actinomycetes; order Kitasatosporales; family Streptomycetaceae; genus Streptomyces; species Streptomyces sp. NPDC017529. Next base: position 45,941 of record NZ_JBIRJY010000026.1, on the reverse strand, counting down.
GACAACAGCGCCGGCGTGGACACCTCCGACCACGAGGTGAACATCAAGATCCTGCTCAACGCGGTCGTGGCCGACGGCGACATGACGGTCAAGCAGCGCAACAAGCTGCTGGCCGAGATGACCGACGAGGTCGGCGCGCTCGTCCTGCGCAACAACTACGCGCAGAACACCGCGCTCGCGCTGGCCCAGGCCCAGTCCTCCAGCATGCTCCACGCCCAGCAGCGCTTCATGCGCCGCCTGGTGCGCGACGGGGACCTGGACCGGGCCCTGGAGTTCCTGCCCACCGACCGGCAGATCCGCGAGCGGCTGAACGCCGGGCGCGGCCTGACCCAGCCCGAGACCGCCGTGCTCCTCGCCTACACGAAGATCACGGTCGCCGACGCGCTGATCCAGACCGGGCTGCCGGACGACCCGTACCTCCAGCACCTGCTGCACGCGTACTTCCCCAGCGCCCTGCGCGAGAAGTTCGGCGAGCAGATCGACGCGCACGCGCTGCGCCGCGAGATCGTCACGACCGTCATGGTCAACGACACGGTCAACTCCGGCGGTACCAGCTTCCTGCACCGCATGCGGGAGGAGACCGGCGCCGCGCTCGAAGAGGTCGTACGGGCGCACACCGCCGCCCGCGCGATCTTCGGGCTGAACAGTGTCTGGGACGACGTCGAGGCCCTCGACAACGTCGTCGCCGCCGACGTGCAGACCCGCATCCGGCTGCACACCCGGCGGCTGGTGGAGCGCGGCACCCGCTGGCTCCTCAACAACCGCCCGCAGCCGCTGGAACTGTCGGAGACCATCGACTTCTTCGCGGACCGGGTCGCCGGCGTCTGGGCCCAACTGCCCAAGCTGCTGTGCGGCAGCGACCTGGAGTGGCACCAGCGCATCCTGGACGAGCTGACCGAGGCCGGGGTGCCGGCGGAGCTGGCCACGCGGGTGGCCGGGTTCTCGTCCGTCTTCCCCGCGCTGGACATCGTGGCCATCGCGGACCGCACCGGCAAGGAGCCGCTGGACGTCGCCGAGGTCTACTACGACCTGGGCGACCGGCTGCGGATCAACCAGCTCCTGGACCGCATCCTGGAGCTGCCGCGCAACGACCGCTGGCAGTCGATGGCCCGCGCCTCCATCCGCGAGGACCTGTTCGCCGCGCACGCGGCGCTGACCAGCGACGTGCTGTCGGTGGGCAGCGACTCCGCGACGCCGGAGGAGCGGTTCAAGGCCTGGGAGGAGAAGAACGCGGCGATCCTCGGGCGCGCGCGCACCACGCTGGAGGAGATCCACGGGTCGGAGGGCTTCGACCTGGCGAACCTGTCGGTGGCCATGCGGACCATGCGGACGCTGCTGCGTACGCATAGCTGAGACGCGGCTGGGTGGCGGGGGCTCCGGTTTCGGGGCCCCCGCCACCCGTTTTGTCGCTTCGCTCGCCTCGCCCCCCGGCTACCGCTGGGAGGCGCCCCCAGACGGGCTCGGCAGAGCATGCCGCTCGTACGCCGTCACGACCTCCTCCGTAGGGCCGTCCATGACCAGCTCGCCCTTCTCCAGCCACAGGACCCGGTCGCAGGTGTCGCGGACGGCCTTGTTGTTGTGGCTGACGAGGAAGACGGTGCCGGCTTCTACGCGGAGTTCGCGGATGCGGGCCTCGGAGCGCTTCTGGAAGGCGCGGTCGCCGGTGGCCAGCGCCTCGTCGATCATCAGGACGTCGTGGCTCTTGGCGGCGGCGATGGAGAAGCGCAGCCGGGCCGCCATGCCGGAGGAGTACGTGCGCATCGGCAGTGAGACGAAGTCGCCCTTCTCGTTGATGCCGGAGAAGCCGACGATGCCCGGGTAGCGGTCGCGGACCTCCGCGCGGGACATGCCCATGGCGAGTCCGCCGAGGACGACGTTGCGCTCGCCGGTCAGGTCGTTCATCAGGGCCGCGTTCACGCCCAGGAGTGACGGTTGGCCGTGCGTGTAGACGCGTCCGGCGGCGGGCGGCAGGAGTCCGGCGACGGCGCGCAGCAGCGTGGACTTGCCCGATCCGTTGGAGCCGATCAGGCCGATCGCCTCACCCTTGTGGGCGACGAAGGTGACGCCCTTGACGGCGTGCACCTCGCGGTCGGTGCCGTGCACCTTGTAGACGATGTGGACGTTGTCGGCGATGACGGTGGGGACGCGGTCGGTGTCAGCCACGGCCGTACTCCTCCTCCGCCTGCCAGAAGAAGACGTATCCGGCGACGCCGGCCAGCAGCGCCCACCCCAGGGCCAGCGGCCACACGTGCGGCGGCAGGGCCTGGGCGCGCACCGTGTCGATCAGGGCGTAGCGCATCAGGTCGACGTAGATCAGGGCGGGGTTGCAGTTCAGGACCACCGAGACCAGGTGGGGTGCGTCGCGCGTGAACGTGGAGAGGTCGTAGAAGACGCCGGACGCGTACATCCAGGTGCGCAGCACGAACGGCATCAGCTGCGCGGTGTCGGTGGTCTTCGCGCCGATGCGGGCCATGACCAGGGCGAGGCCGGTGTTGAAGACCGACTGGAGCAGCAGGGCGGGGAGCATCAGCAGCCAGTGCCACGTCAGCGGTACGCCGCAGGCCAGCACGATGACCGCCAGCACGCCCATGGAGAAGACGAGCTGCTGGAGCTGGACGAGGGTGTGCGCGACGGGCAGCGCGGCGCGCGGGAAGTGCAGGGCGCGGACCAGGCCGAGGTTGCCGGAGACGGCGCGGGTGCCGGCCAGGACCGTGGACTGGGTGAACGTGAAGACGAAGATGCCGGTGCACAGGAACGGGATGAAGTTCGGGATGCCGTGGCTGGTGTGCAGCAGCACGCCGAAGATCAAGTAGTAGACGCCCGCGTTCAGCAGCGGGGTCACGACCTGCCAGAGCTGGCCCAGGCGCGCCGTGGTGTACGTGGCGGTCAGCCGGGCGGTGGCGAACGACGCGATGAAGTGGCGGCGCGCCCACAGGCGGCGGGTGTAGGTGCCGAGCGGGGGGCGGGCGCCGCTGACGGTCAGGCCGTGCCGCTCGGCGAGGGCGCGCAGGTCCGGGTCCGGGGCGGTGGACGGCACCGCGGAGGGCGCCGCGGGGCCGGGGCCCGGTGGGGCGAGGGTCTGGGACATGGAAGCGGTCCCCTTCCGAGGTGGGGTGCGGCGGGGTGGCCGGGCGCCACGACCGAAGCGACAGAACGAGCCCGTATCGTCGATACGGCACCGTATCGTCGTGATGGGGCCGAGCGTAGAACCGTTCGACGTCGAAACGCAACCGTTGCGTCGTGACGCTAGGATCACGGCATGGCAAAGGACGGCAGGGAAGAGGCCGGGGAACCGGCGGCGGTGGGCGGGCGGCGGGCGCCGGCCGGAGCCGCCGTGCTGCGCGAGGACAAGACCGCGGCGATCCGTTCCGCGGTCTTCGAGGAGCTGGCGGCGGTGGGGTTCGCGCGGATGTCCATCGAGGGCATCGCCCGGCGGGCCGGCGTCGGCAAGACCGCTGTCTACCGCCGGTGGCGCTCCAAACTGCACCTGGTGCTGGACGTGGTCTCCGCGGTGGCCGCCGAGGGGCTGCCGGCGCCGGACACCGGGTCGCTGCGCGGTGACGTGCGGATGCTGCTGGAGGTCGCGGCGCGCGCGTTGCGGCACCCGATGGCGTCGCAGATCATCCCCGACCTGCTGGCCGAGGCGGCGCGCAACCCGGAGATCGCCGACGCGCTGCGGACCGCCCTGCACGACAGCCAGGAGGGCGTCGCGGCGGCGATGGTGGCCCGCGCGGTCGAGCGCGGCGAGCTGCGGCCGGGCGTGGACGCGCGCCTGGCGCTGGACCTGATGACCGGCCCGCTGTACTGGCGGCTGCTGGTCGTACGGGACGAGCTGCCCAAGGGGTACCTGGACGAGCTGGCGCTCGCGGTGGCGTCGGCCCTGGAGGCGTAGCGCGAGCCGGTGCCCCCGCCCGGCCGCTCTCCCGCCTCTTCTGCCGCGAGGAATATGGACTAGTCGAGCGAGCGGCGTGCGGCGCGCAACCGAATACTGAGGTGGTGCCGACGCACCCGCCCCGGATGTCCCGCCGCCGGCTGCTCCAGGCCGCCGGCGGTGCGGCCGCGGTCACGGCCGGCGCAGGGGTGCTGGCCTGGCTGGGCCCGCCGGCACCGCTGTCCGGGGCGACCGGCACCGCGCTGGAGCGGGAGGCCGCCGAGTCCGGCGCGGAACAGGCGTTCCTGCACGTCATCGCGCACGCCGACGACTCCCTCTACTTCATGAACCCGGCCCTGGAGCAGTCGGTGCGCGGCGGCGCCCGCTCGGTGACGGTATGCCTGACCGGCGGCGAGTCCGACGGCCGCAACACCGCGGAGCACGGCCGCGGGGCCCGCCTCTGGCCGCGCGACCGCCCGGCCTTCGCGCGGGCCCGTACCAACGGGCTGCGGGCCGCGCACGCGGTGATGGCCACCGGCGACCCGCTCAGTCCCTGGGACGTGGAGGCCGTCTCCCTGCTGCCCGGCTTCCAGGTCGAGATCCAGACGCTGCGCGCCGCCCCGCACAACCAGCTCGTCTTCATGGAGCTGATGGAGGCGCGGACCGTCTCCGAGCCGCGCGCGAGGAGCCTGCGCGGCCTGTGGCTGGGCGCCACGGACGTGCTGGCGACCCTGCGCCCGGAGGGCACCCCCGTACAGCGCGTCTTCGAGTACACCCGCGAGCAGGTCACCGAGTCGCTGACCGCGCTGCTGGAACGGGTCCGCCCGACCGTCGTGCGCACCCTCGACCCGAACGCGGTGCACGCCCCCCACGAGCCGCCGCACACCGGCGACCCGAAGCTGCGCGGGCTGTCCTACTACGACCACCAGGACCACATCGCCTCGGCGTACTTCGCGCAGGCGGCGCTGGCGGACTACTGGGGCCGCGGGCACGGCCGGCCCGCCGTCGTGGAGAACTACCTCGGCTACGAGGCGGCCGTACTGCCCAACAACGTCGACCGGGAGACCGCCCGGCGCAAGGGCGAGCTGCTGTCCGTCTACGGCTGGGCCGACGGCCGCGACTGCGGCGACCGGGCGGGCTGCGGCGACCGCAAGGTCGGCGGCTCGGCGTTCGACGGCTGGTCCCGCGACTGGACCCGCAGCACCCGGCTGCGCGCCCCCGGTTCGAACAGCTGGCTGCGGCCCCTGAAGGACGGCCGGCTCGCCGCCTTCGCCGTCCTGGACGGCACCGCCGTGTGCTGGGCGGAGACCGCGACCGGCAACGGCACCTTCAGCGGCCCGCACGTGCTCGGCGGCCGTATGCTCCAGGGCCAGATCCACGCCGTGAGCCACCCCGGTGGCGCCCTCCGGCTCTTCGCCACCCGTACGGTGCTGCCCGCCCGCAACCAGGCGCACCGCCGCGAGCTGCTGACCGCGGTGCAGACCGGCACCGCCCGCAACGGTGTACCGGTCTTCGGGGCCTGGGAGTCGCTCGGTTCCCCGGACGCCGACCCGGTCAAGTCCCTGGAGACGGGCTTCCCCGCCGCGGCCGTCGACCAGGAGGGCACGGTGCACGTCTTCGTCCGCGACTGGCAGGGCGGCATCGGCTACCGCAGCGGCGCGCACGGCAGGGACTGGTCGCTGTGGCGGCGCCTGGAGCCGCCGGTGGACGACGGTACACCCGCCCGGGTGACGGGCGTCGTGGACGGGCTGGACGCGTGCGCGGACTCCGACGGGCTGGTCCACGTGGCCGCGCCGAGCGACCGGGCGGTGCACCACTGGGTGTCCAAGGAGCCGGGGGAGACACCGGTGCTCGCCGGGGGCACCGGCCTCCCCGGGCCCGCGGGGCCCGTCAGCCTGGCGCCGCTGGGCGGCGGTGCGGTGCGCCTGGCCTACCGGCAGAGCGCCACGGCCCGGGTGCTGCTCGCCGAGCGGCAGCCGGCGGCCGGCACCTGGCGGCTGGCGGCGCGGTGCGAGCCGGTCGGCGGGTACGGGCGGGTGGCCGCGGCGGCGGTCGGCAAGCCGGCGCGCACGCTGGTGCTCGCGGCGCTGGACGGCGCGGGCCTGCTGCGGTACGCGCTCGGCGAGGCGGACCAGGACGCTCCCGGGCGCTGGCTGACCGGGCAGGTGCCGCACTCGGGCGCGGCGGCGATCGGGCAGGACACCGACGGGCGCGCGGTGCTGGCCGTCCTCGGCAACGACGGGCGGCTGCACACGGTGCGGCAGCGGCACGCCGGGGCGGACGGCCCGTTCCAGGAGTGGACGGTGCAGGCGCGGCGGGGGCAGCCGGGCCGCACGGGTCAGACGGGCTCGCTGGACCGTACGGGCTGAGCCTCGCCGTCACCGTGGCGCGGGAGGAGGATGCGGGTGGACACCAGATAGGTGAACGGGATCGCGAGCACCGCCGCGGCCAGCGGAGCGATGCGGGTGCCGAGCCCGCACCAGGTGACCAGCACGACGAGCCCGGCGCTCTGCACCACGTAGTTGGTGACCTGGGTCAGCGGGAAGAGCAGGAACTTCTTCCAGCTGGGGCGGGTGCGGTAGGTGAAGTAGGTGTTCAGGAAGAACGAACCCGCCATGCTGAACAGGAACGCGATCGTGTAGGCGGCGAAGTACGGCATCCAGGGGTGCAGGGCCAGGTAACACCCGTAGAAGGTGAGCGTGTTGACGCCGCCGACGGCGGCGAAGCGCAGCAGCCGGCCGAACGGGAACCGGCCCCGCGGCAGCCGGCGGTACGGCCGACGCGTCACCGGCGCGCCCGGCCGGCGACCCGGGCCGTCGGGGTGTTCGCCGGCACCGTCCCGTTGGTCTCCTTGACCAGGAAGTGCGGGCGCCGCTTGGTCTCGTAGTAGATGCGGCCGATGTACTCGCCGATCAGGCCGAGCATCACCATCTGGAGGCCGCCCAGGCCCACGATGATCGCCACCAGCGTCACATAGCCGGGCGCGGTGATGCCGCCGGCGACCGCGGCGCCGACGATCCACAGGGCGTACGCGGCGGCCAGCGCGGCCAGGCTCAGGCCCGCGTAGATCGCCGCCCGCAGCGGGCGGCAGTTGAAGGAGATCATGCCGTCGATGCCGTAGTTGACCAGCGAGCCGAAGCACCACTTGCTCTCGCCGCCCTCGCGCCGGGCGTTGCGGTAGTCGAAGGTGACCGTGTCGAAGCCGATCCAGGAGAACAGGCCCTTGGAGAAGCGGTTGTATTCGGGCAGCGAGACCAGCGCGTCCACGGCGGTGCGCGACAGCAGCCGGAAGTCGCCGACCCCGTCGGCGATTTCCACGTCCACCCACTTGTTGACCGCGCGGTAGTACAGCCGGCTGCACACGCTGCGCAGCGGCCGGTCGCCGTCCCGGCTGCGCCTGGCGACGACCTGGTCGTGGCCGAGCTGGTAGAGGTCGAGCATCTTCTCGATGAGCTGCGGCGGGTGCTGGAGGTCGGCGTCCATGAGGATCACGGCGTCGCCGGTGGCCTCCTTCAGGCCCGCGAGCATCGCCGCCTCCTTGCCGAAGTTGCGGCTGAAGGAGAGGTAGCGGGTGGTCGTGCCGTGCTGCTGGGCGAGGGTGCGTATCCGGTGCAGCGTTCCGTCGGCGCTGCCGTCGTCCACATAGCACAGCTCGTACTCGACGGCGAGTCTGCCGAGCACCGCGCGGATCGTGGTGTCGAAGCGGCCGATGACGTCCTCTTCGTTGTAACAGGGAACGACGACTGAGAGCTTCATGTAGGGGCCCTTCCGCCGGGGCGGGGCGGAGCGCGGCGTGGGCCACCACGCCCCAAGTCGTAATTCTACTAATCAGATGAGATGTCACGATTTGGGAGAGTGGGCGGGACGCCGGCGCCGCACCCCGCAGGTGACGGCCACGGCGGCCAGCGTCACCAGCGCGGCGCCGCTCGCCGCCAGGCCGGGCACCAGCCCCGGCGTGCCGTACGAACAGGACAGCCGCGAGGCCCCGGAGCCGAGGGGGACGGCGATCAGGCCGCCGAACGAGTGCGGGGCGCGGGCGGCGCCGCCGTCCACCCGGCAGCTCCAGCCGGTGAGGGAGGGGACCGCGAGGACGGCCGTGCCCCTGCTGCGCGCCGGCAGCTCGGCGGAGATCCCGTGACCGCCCGCCGAGAGCCGTACCGGGGCCTGTGTGCGCAGGCCGGCCACGGCGGCGGCGAGCTTGCCCGGTGCCAGGCAGCCGAGGACGTGCTCCGGGACGCGCTGCGGCTTCGGCTGGCTGAAGGACACCGTCAGCCGCCCGTCGGCCGGGACCGTGCCCAGGTTCCTGACCGGGTTCGCGGTCGTCTCCCGGACGCCGAACCCGGGGGAGGTATGGCCGATGGCGCGGACCTTGCCGTCGTACCAGGGCGCGTACCAGTAGGCGACGGAGCGCGGTGCGCACCGGGCGGTGAAGACGACGGCGGCGCCCTTGCGGGTGGCCGGCAGCCGCCACGAGCCGTCGGCCGGCCGCGGCACCGGGCGTACGGACGCGTGCGCGGGGCCGCCGTCCCCCGCCGGGCGTAGCTCCGGCACCTCGTACACGCGCGCGCCGAGCAGCCGCTCCTGGCGCGCGAAGACCGAGCCGCCGCCGACCCGCGGGTCGGCGCGCACGTCGATGCCCCGGGCGGCGGCCCCCCGGCGCGGCTGGTCGAGGCCGTCCGCCGTCAGGCCCGGCCGTACGGTCAGCAGGGGGGCGGCGGCGGACCGTCCCACGTCGACCGGTCCGGCCTGCGGCCCGGTCACGAAGCTGCTCACGCCCATGATCGCGCGGCTCACGGGGTCTTCGGCGCTGCGCAGGTGGCGGCCGTGGATGTACCAGCCGCCGCCCATCTCGCGCAGCGTGCGCGCGGTCCGCTCCGGTACGTAGCTGCTGTAGTACGCGCCGCCCTCGCCGCCCAGCAGCAGCGGATCGTTGTTGGCGAACTCGTGCGGCCCCGGGTCGGTGCGGGACCGGGGCCAGTCCGCGCGCTGCCGGAGGCCCTCGCGTACGGCGAGTGTCCGGTCGTCGAACGTGATCTTCGGCCCCCACCATGCGAGCCGGTCCCTCGCGGCGGTCACCGAGTACGCCGCGTAGGCCGAGCCGAAGAAGACCGCGCAGGTCAGCGCGGTGGCGACGCCGATGCGTACGTTCCGGCGCGCGGGGTGGCGGCGCAGCGCCACCAGGCTCGCCAGCACCACCGCGCCGCCTCCCAGGACGAGGACCCAGGTGGCGCCGACGACCGCGCTGCGGCCGTGGCAGACCACGGCGAGCAGGACGACCAGCGCGGCCCCCGCCGCCAGCTCGCGGGGGCGCGGGCGGTGCGCCAGTGCCAGCCAGGCGATGATCACCAGGAGCGCGCTGAGGACGAAGGAGGCGCGGTAGGGGCTGCCGTTGGGGACCGCCAGGCCGTGCCAGACCAGCAGGGTCGGCTTCCACACGAAGGAGACCGCGACGCAGGCAGCCAGCGCGTACCAGGCGATACGGGTACGCGGCGGGATCGCGCGGACGAACGGGAAGGCGGCGGCCAGCAGCAGCCCCAGCACCCCGATGAACAGGTGTGGCGAGGGCACGGTTCCGCGCCCGCCGGGCAGCAGCTCGGCGAGGAAGTCCAGCGTCGGCGGGCGGCCCCGGTAGAGGGCCTCCGGGGCGGGCCGTGACGCCTTGCTGGCCTTGACCGTGACGGTGAGCGCGGGGGCCGCCAGCAGGATGCCGGCCGGCGCCATGGCCGCGGCGCGGGCCAGGGAGCGCAGCCGGTCCCGCACGGGCACGTTGGTGGCGAGCAGCAGGCGTACGGCCAGCGCCAGCGCCATGGCGAGGGTGGCCATGGCGGCGGTGTAGAAGTTCCCGGCCCAGGAGACGCCGACGAGCAGGGTGCCGGCCACCCAGCGGCGCCGGCGCAGGCACCAGTCGGCGGCGATGCCGGTCAGCGGCAGCGAGACCAGGCCCCACATCCACATGGGGTCGGCGGTGCCGTCGCTCACGACCCACGCGCAGGTGCCGTAGCCCACCGAGAGCAGGGCGCGCAGCCAGGCCGGGCCGGGCCGCACCCGCCCCAGGAAGACGGTCATCAGCGCCGTGCCGAGGCCGATGCAGCACAGCGTGACGAGGAACACGGGCAGCTCGGCCAGCTCGCGCGGGAAGAGCCCGACAAGCCAGGAGAACGGATTCATCAGATAGGTGAGGAAGTCGGCGAGAAAGGGCACGCCGTAGCCGCTGTTCCAGTTGAAGGCCAGGTCGCCGGTGGTGCCGCCGTGAAGCAGGTCCCACAGACGGGCGTGGAACGGTACGAACTGATTTCCGAGGTCGTTGACGGCGCGGGAGCGGGTACCGAACGGATAACTCCCGAGCATCGTCATACCGAGGCAATAGGAGCCCATGGCCAGCAATGCCGCGAACGGTGGCGCACACCGCGGCGCGGCCAGTCGTTTCGCGGGCGCGGTCAGCATCTTGACGATCTCTTTCACCGGCGCCGCGCTTCCCTGCTCACCTGCGTCTTGAACGAGTAGATGCCGCTTTACGGCTACGTGTGCCGCATGTCCGTAATGTCGTGTCCTGGTTCCCGTTACGGGTGATCGTCCCGGGGGTGAGAGTCCTACCGTAGGCTAAATGTCCGCAATAATGCGGTTTGACAAGAGGAAGGCCCGACGGCGAACGTGCGCTCGTGCGCCGGTCGGCGGCGTGCCGGGCCGGTCGCGGACCAAGGTAGTTTTGGGGTCCCGCAGCGCTATGAAAAGAGGATTGGGGTGCCCGTGCCTGACGTCTCCGTAGTCGTGATCGTCTACAACGACGCCGACCGGCTACCGACGGCCGTCCGGTCCGTACTGGACCAGACGCTCCATGGTGTCGAAGTTCTGATCGTCGACGACTGCAGCACGGACAGATCCTTCGCGGTGGCCCAGCAGCTCGCCGCGGCCCACCCGGACCGGGTCAGGGCGCTCCAGCTGCCCGAGAACAGCGGGGGCTGCGGAGCCCCCCGTAACCACGGCGTCCAGCACGCCACCGGCTCCTACGTCATGTTCCTGGACAGCGACGACGTGCTGGAGCCCAACGCCTGCCGCAACATGCTGGAGGCCGCCGAGCGCACCGGTGCCGACCTGGTGTCCGGCATGTGCGTCCGGGTCAACGTCGACTCCCGCAACAAGAAGCAGACCGAGTGGTACCCCTGGCTGTACGCCAGGACCCGCACCATCGACTCCATCTCCGAGCTGCCCGACCTGCTGGTCTTCGACACCCTGTCGACCAACAAGTGCTACCGGCGCGAGTTCCTCCTGGAGGCGGGGCTGGTCTTCCCCGTCGGCATCCACTACGAGGACCTGCTCTTCTCGGCCCAGGCGTACGTGGCGGCCAAGCGCATCACGCTGATCCCCAACCACGTCTATTTCTGGAACGTCTTCGAGAAGGCCGCGACGAAGTCGATCAGCAACCGGCGCCACGAGATCGCCAACTTCGCGCACCGCATGGAGATCCACCGCCGGGTGGACGAACTGCTGGAGCGCGAGGGCCTGACCGAGCTGAAGTTCCACAAGGACGTCAAGTTCCTCAAGCACGACCTCGTGCTGCATCTGCGTGATCTTCCGCTGCTGGACGAGGACTACCGCCGCGAGTTCGCCGTGATGGCCAACGGCTACCTCGCCGGCATCGCCCCCGAGGCGTACGAGCGCGTCCAGCCCATCCAGGCCATCTGCGCCTACCTCCTGGCCCGGGAGGACTGGCACAACCTGATGCCCGCGGTGGACAGCCTCATCAACCGCGACAAGCTCTCCTCGCCGCTCGCCGAGCGCGACGGCCGCGTCTACTGGTGCGCCGAACACCTCGACGACCCCGAGGGCCGCCGGGTGCTGGACGTCACCGACGCCGGGTACCACACCCGCACCGTCGGCCAGCTGTTCCTGCGCAACCAGCTCACCTCCTACGAGGACGACGGGCGCGGCACGGTCAGGCTGGCCGGCACGGTCGTCAACCCGCTCGGCAAGGTCGCCCCCGGCACGCCGCTGCGCGGCCGGCTGGAGCTCAAGGCCCGCCGCAAGAGCCTCCAGACGTTCTCCTTCCCGCTGACCTCGCTGCGCATCGCCGAAGACGGCCTGCACTGGGACGCCGAACTGGACCTGGCCCGCCGGCTGCGCCCGCTCGGCGTCATCGACGCGGTCTGGGACGTCCGGCTGATCCTGGACGCGGACGGCGCCACCACCCGAACCCGCCTGACCGTCGGCGGCGTCGACCTGGACAGCGCCCACGCGCTGCGGGTCCGCCCCCGGCTGACCCGGCTGGTCTCCGACCGCGTCGAGCCCGCCGCCTCCAAGCGCGGCCACCTCACCTTCGTCCTGGACGCCCAGGGCAAGGCGGCCCAGCGCACCAACGAGGCCCTGCGCCAAGCGCTGCGCAGCCCCGCCGCCGACCTCGCCAAGAGCGGTGTGCGCAAGGCCCGCAAGGCCAAGCGCGACCTGAACTCCGGCGAGACCAAGCTGCGCGTCTACCACGAGGTGTTCAGCAAGCTGCCGGTCCACAAGGGACTCGTCGTCTTCGAGAGCCACCTCGGCAAGCAGTACAGCGACAGCCCGCGCGCCATCTACGAGGAGATGCGCCGCCAGGGCGTCGAGTTCGAAGCGGTGTGGGCCTACGACGGCAAGAAGCCCGACGGCTTCCCCAAGGACGCCACCCTCGTCAAGCGGTGGAGCTGGCAGTACCTGCGCGCGCTCGCCCAGGCCGAGTTCTGGATCGACAACCAGGGCTTCCCGCTGCGCCTGAACAAGCGCCCGGAGACCACCTACATCCAGACCTGGCACGGCTCCGCGCTCAAGCGCATGGGCTTCGACGAGCCGCGCCTGAAGCTCCAGTCGCGGGCCGCGAAGGCGGAGTTCCAGAAGGTCCTGGAGCGCTTCGACCACTTCCTGGTCCGCTCCGAGCACGACGTACGGACCCTGGCGCGCGCCTTCAGGCTGCGCGACGAGGTGCTGCTGCGCACCGGCTACCCGCGCAACGACGCGCTGGTGGCGGCCCGCCGCGCCGAGGAGGCCGGCGGCGTGCGCGAGCGCGGCCCGCTCGCCGAGGAACTGGGCATCCCCGCGGACAAGACGGTGCTGCTGTACGCGCCGACCTTCCGCGCCAACCCCAACGGCTCGGTCCGCGGCTTCGAGCCGCCTTTCGACGTGGACGAGTTCGCCGAGCGCTTCGGCGACCGCTTCGTGCTGCTGATGCGCTCGCACTACCTCAACAACGTGGTGCTGCCGCCGTCCGTCCGCGGCAAGGTCATCGACGTCACCGCGTACCACGACATCACCCCGCTGCTCCAGCTGGCCGACGGCATGATCACGGACTACTCCTCCGTGATGTTCGACTACGCCCTGCTCGACCGGCCGATGCTGTTCTTCGCGTACGACTACGACGAGTACGCCAACGAGGCGCGCGGCACCTACTTCGACCTCAAGGAGAAGGCGCCGGGGCCGGTGCTCGGCACGGCCGACGAGCTCTTCGAGGCGATCGACGCCTTCAAGACGGCGGGCGACGGGTACCGCGAGGCCCGGCAGCGCTTCACCGCCGCGTTCGGCGAGCACGACCGGGGCGACGCGGCCCGCGCGATCGTCGAGAAGTTCTTCGGCGGCGCCGCCGCCACCGCCGGCGGCCCGGGCACGGGCGGCGCGCTGCCCGCCCCCGCCGCCGGCGACTCCGAGCACAGCGGTTCTTCCGTGAAGGGGGAAGCCCATGACCGGGCGTGACATCTTCTTCGTCTCCAACAACGTCGACGAGACGGGCGGGGTGACCACCTGGTCGCACCAGATGGCCCGGCTCTTCGCCGGCCGCGGCCACCGCGTGCACGTCATCGGCGTCGTACCGGCCCCCGAGGACCTGCGCGCCGACCTCGGCGACGACCTCCCGTACGAGACGACGACCCTGTACGACGTGCACCCGCCCAAGGCCGTGCCGGCCGCCCGCGGCATCAAGGGGCGCCTGAACATCGCCGAGCAGCGCCGCCGCGCCGCCCGCCAGGCCGGCATGCAGGAACAGGCGGACAGGCTCAGCGCCCTGTTCCGGTCCGCGCGGCCGGGTGCCGTGGTCATCGTCACGCAGGTGTGGGCGATGGAGTGGGTGGCGCTCGCCGACACCGCGGGCCTGCCGGTGATCGGCATGACCCACGAGTCGTTCGAGGCCTGCCGCAAGTCCTCCCGCTTCAACCGGGTCAAGAAGTACTACGCGGAGGTGGACCGGCTGCTCGCCCTCACCCGCGAGGACGCCGACCTGTGGATCCGGCAGGGCATGGACAACGCGGACTTCATGCCCAACCCGCTGCCGGTGACGCCCGAGGTGCCCTCGGACCGCACCGCCAAGGTCGTCGCCAGCATCGGCCGGCTCTCCGACGAGAAGGGCGTCGACCTGCTCATCGACACCTGGGCCGCGGTCGCGCCGAAGCACCCGGACTGGACGCTGCGGATCTACGGCTCCGGCGAGGACGAGGACATCCTCAAGAAGCAGGCCGCCACGCTGGGGCTGGACGACTCGGTCGCGTTCATGGGGCGGACCGACGACGTGGCCGGCGCGCTGCGCGGCGCCTCCGTCTTCGCCCAGTCCTCCCGGGCCGAGGGATTCCCGCTCTCGCTCATGGAGGCGATGGCCAGCGGCGTGCCGTGCGCGGCGTTCGACTGCGCGCCCGGCGTCCACGAGATCATCCGGGACGGCGAGGACGGCCTGCTGGCGGTGGTCGGCAACACCACCGAACTGGCCCGGCACATCGACGCGCTGATCTCCGACAAGGAGCTGCGGGACCGGCTCGGCACGGCGGCACGGGAGAACGTGCAGCGCTACTCGACCGACCGGATCACCAAGCGCTGGGAGGACCTCTTCGCCCTGATGGAGCGCTGAGAACCGGCGGACCGGCCCCCCGGGGCCGGTCCGCGACGGACGACGGAAGAAGCATGCCGTGGCACCACACCGTCAGCCCGCGCCCGACGGCCGGGAAGCCCGCGAACCGGCCGTCTCGGTCGTCATACCGGTGCACGACACCCGGCGCTACCTGGCACGCTGCCTGGGCTCCGTCTTCGCCCAGAGCCTCGGCCCCGACGCGGTCGAGGTGATCGCCGTGGACGACGGGTCGACCGACGGCAGCGGCGCCTGGCTGGACGGACAGGCCCGCGCCCACCCCAACCTGACGGTGCTCCACCAGCCGGCCTCCGGCGGCCCCGGCAAGCCGCGCAACGCCGGCATGGACCGCGCCCGCGGCCGCTACCTCTTCTTCCTCGACTCCGACGACCACCTCGGCACCGAGGCGCTGGAACGGCTCACCGCGATGGCCGACACCCACGGCTCGGACCTCGTCTACGGGCGGATAGTCGGCGTCGGCGGGCGCGGCGCCCCCGTCGACCTGCACACCAACAGCCCCCGCGTGACGGCCTTCGACTCGCCCGTCTACTGGACGCTGGCCGCCTACAAGCTCTTCCGCCGCTCCTACGTCCAAGAGCGCGGCCTGCGCTTCGTCGAGGGCCGGCTGCTCGCGGAGGACCTGCCCTTCGGCATCCGGGCCCTGCTCGGCGCCGGCACCGTCTCCGTCCTCGGCGACTACGACTGCTACTACCTCCAGGGCCGCGACGACGACAGCAACGCCAGCCGTCAGGACCGCGACTGGGTCGAGCACCTCGGCTACATCGGCACGGTGCTCGCCGAGGTCGCGGAACTGGTGCCGCCGGGCCCCGACCGCGACACGCTCATGGTCCGCCACTTCCACGGCGAGATCCTCGCCCAGTTCGCCGCGCCCTACCTGGCCCGCGACGCCGCGGGCCGCCGGGCGATGGCGGCGGCCGCCCGCCCCCTCGTCGACGCCTACCTCACCGACCGGGTGCTGGCCGCCCTCCCGCCCCGGCTGCGCCTGCGCGCGCAGTGTCTGCACCGGGGCGCGGTGGACGAACTGACCGACGTCGTACGGGCGGACACCGGGCGCGGGCCGGGCCCGCCGGCCGGCGCGGACGACCGGCCCTGAAACGCCGCACGCCCCCGGCGGAACCGGGGGCGTGCGAAAGAGTGCTCCTGATCAGGCGCTCGGGCGGTGGTGCTGCCAGCCCTGCCAGGCCGAAGTGATCATGTCGCGCACGTCGTGGCGGGCCTTCCAGCCCAGCTCGCCGGCGATCCGGTCGGCGGCCGCGACGACCCGGGCCGGGTCGCCGGGACGGCGCGGGGTGACCTCGGCGGTGGCGTCGGTGTGCCCGGTGATCTCGGTGATCAGGTCGATCATCTCCCGTACGGAGACGCCCTCGCCGCGGCCGATGTTCAGGGTCAGGTCGCGCACCGGGCCCGGCTCGGCCAGCTTGCGGGCGGCGGCCAGGTGGGCGTCGGCCAGGTCCGCGACGTGGATGTAGTCGCGGATGCAGGTGCCGTCCGGGGTCGGGTAGTCGTCGCCGAAGATCCGCGGGGACTCGCCGTCGGTGAGCTTCTCGAACACCATCGGGACGATGTTGAAGACGCCGGTGTCGGCCAGCTCGGGAGTGGCGGTGCCGGCCACGTTGAAGTAGCGCAGGCACGCGGTGTTGATGCCGTGCGCCTTGCCCGCGGCGCGCGCCATCCACTCGCCGACCAGCTTGGTCTCGCCGTACGGGTTGATCGGCGCGCAGGGGGTGTCCTCGGTGACCAGGTCCACGTCCGGCATGCCGTAGACGGCGGCGGAGGAGGAGAACACGAACCGGCCGACGCCGCCCGCCGCCATGGCCTCCAGCAGCGTCTGGAGGCCGTGCACGTTCTCGCGGTAGTAGTGCAGCGGCATCTCGACGGACTCGCCGACCTGCTTCTTCGCGGCGAGGTGCACGACACCGGTGACGCCGTGCTCGGAGATGGTCCGGTCCAGCAGCGCGCGGTCCAGCGTGGAGCCCTCCACCAGCGGGACGCCCTCGGGGACCCGGGCGGCCACGCCCGTGGAGAGGTCGTCGAGCACCACGACCCGCTCGCCCGCCTGTGTCATGGCCCGTACGACGTGGGCGCCGATGTAGCCGGCACCGCCCGTGATCAAGTAAGACATCTCGCCATCCTAAGGTGGTCGGTCGGGCCCGGCCGTGGGAGGCCGGGCCGCTGTGATGTGACTAACGGCCGCCCGCGGTCCTGCGGCGCACCTTGCGGGCCGCGATGTGCCACGCCGCGCGCACCCCGGACGCCACGCGCAGCGCCAGCGCGCCCCCGGTGGTCGCGTACGGCTGCACCAGCAGCAGGCCGTGCCGCCCGCTGGGCAGCGCGTGGCGGCGCAGCCCGGGGCCGGTGGCCCGCAGCCCGGCGCACAGGACGGAGCCGTCCGCGCAGCGCACCCGGGCGGTCAGGTCCCACGGGTCGGGGGTGCCGGAGGAGCCCCGGTCGCCGCGGGCGAGCAGGGCGCCGAGGTCGAGCGTCGTCTCCGCCGTCCAGCCGGTGCCCGAGGGGTCGGCGGTGAGCGTCGCGGTGTGCACGGGCCCGCCGCGGCCGTCCGCCCGGCGGCGCAGCTCCACGTCGATGCCGACCGGTTCCGCCGCGGCCACCCGCCCGTACAGCTCGTGCACGCGCAGGCGCAGCAGGCAGCGGCTGCCGAGGACCGGCTCGGCGTCGATGGTGACGGGCAGCCGGGTGCCGGAGCCGGCGTCCAGGCCGTCCAGCTCGACGCCGGGCAGGTCCAGGGACCACACGGGCCGCTCGCCGTCGCGCGCGTACGGCGGCAGCAGCCGGCCGGGGCGGGCCGCGAGCTGGGTCAGCCGGTCCAGGTCGACGGGCGTCTCGGAGGCGAGCAGCACGCGGGCGAGCCAGCGGGCCGGGGCGCGGGCGGCGAGCAGCTCGCTCTCCTCGAAGCCGGCCAGGTAGTCGCGGGTCAGCCGCCACCACTCCTGCCGGTAGTCCGCGCCGCGGGTGTGCAGTTCGCGGACGTAC
Organism: Streptomyces sp. NPDC017529; assembly: GCF_044329785.1. Taxonomy (NCBI): domain Bacteria; kingdom Bacillati; phylum Actinomycetota; class Actinomycetes; order Kitasatosporales; family Streptomycetaceae; genus Streptomyces; species Streptomyces sp. NPDC017529. The sequence goes on along the minus strand of NZ_JBIRJY010000026.1, from coordinate 28,209 downwards.
ATCCGCAGGTCGTGGTCGAGGAACTTGCTGCGCGCCGCGTGCGCCAGCCCCTTGTGCCCGGCGTCGGCCAGGATCCGCACGCTGGTGCGGTGCGCCTCGATGCGGGCCTGCCAGTTGGTGACGTCGCGGCGGTCCAGCGAGATCGACTGCTTGGCGGCCGAGCGCCGTACGTGCCAGATGTAGACCCGGTCGGTGACGGTCGCGATGCGCGGGGCGGCGGCCAGCACCCGGGCGGTGAAGACGAAGTCCTCGTAGGTGAAGCGGCCGTCGGGGAAGAGGATGCCGTTGCCGAGGAGGAACGACCGCTCGTAGAGCTTGTTGACGCACAGGGTGTCGTGCACCAGCTTCGGGTGGTCGTCGGGCGAGGCGTGCACGGCGGGCTCGCGGTAGAGGGCGGGCTGCCACGGCACCTCGCGCGGTCCCGGCAGCTCGCGGCGCACGCACGCGCCGGCCGCCACCGGGGCCTCGTGGCGCAGCGCGGCGTCCAGCAGCGCGTCCACGGCGCCGCCGGGCAACACGTCGTCGCTGTCCAGGAACATCACGAACCGGCCGGTGGCCGCCCGCAGGCCGTCGTTGCGCGGCGTGCCGCAGCCGCCGCTGTTGTCCGCTCGGTGGACGACCCGCAGCCGCTCGTGCTCGCGGGCGAGGTCGTCCAGGACCTGGCCCGTACGGTCGGTGGAGGCGTCGTCGACCGCGATCACCTCGGCGATCGCGTCCCCCTGCGCCAGCGCCGAGCGCACCGCCTCGCCGACCAGCGCGGCGTCGTTGTAGGCGATGACGACGACGCTGACCTGCGCGGAGCGTGCGGTGGCAGGCCCCGGACGCGGCTCAAGGGCTTCATTCGCAGTCACTGAATCCACATTTCGAGTCGTTGTGATCACTTGGCGCCGGAGGGCTTCCGGCCATCCTCCCGCGCCGCGGCCCGCGGCCCGCAGCGGCCCCCCGGCCCTGCGCTGAACGGGTGACGGGCGCAATCGACAGTGGGTAGCAGAATGATTACGCTCTGCGTTCACCCGCCGTGCGCTCGTCCGCGAGCCCCGACCTTGGGATGGCCATGCCCCGGTTCAGCGTCATCGTCCCCGCCCGCGGCGTGCAGGGCTTCCTGCGCGACTGCCTGGACTCCGTACTGGACGAGTCCCACCGGGACGTGGAGCTGATCGCCGTCGACGACTGCTCGCCCGACGCCGGCGGCGCCATCATCGACGAGTACGCCCGCCGCGACCCGAGAGTGGTCCCCCTGCACCTGCGCCGCCCGTCCGGCGCCGGCCCGTCCCGCACCGCCGGCGCCGCCCTGGCCAGCGGCGACTACCTGCTCTTCCTCGACGGGGACGACATCCTGGCCCCCGGCGCGCTGGCCGCCGCCGACGCACGGCTGCGGGAGTGCAGCGACCCGGACGTCCTGCTCTTCGACCACGAACGGATGGACGTGTGGGAGCGGCGCAGCCCCAGCGGCGACGGCCCGCTCCTGGAGGCGGCGCGCGACGGGGTGTTCCGGGCCGCGCAGCGCCCCGGCGTGCTCGGCGTGGCGCCCGCCGCGTGGAACCGCGCGGTACGCCGCGACCACTGGACGGGCCGCGGGCTGTCCTTCGCCGACGGCCCGTACGAGGACGTCCCGTACGCGTACGAGAGCCTGCTGACCGCCGGGCGGATCGCGGCGCTGGACCGGGTCTGCGTCACCTGGCGCGAGCGGCGGCGCGGCAGCGCCGCGACCACGCCGGGGCGCCATCACTTCGTGGTCGTCGAGCGCTACGACGAGCTGTTCGCCCGGCTGGGCGACGGGCCGGCCGCGTCCGCCGTCCCGCTGCCGCTGCTGACCGTGCTGCACGCCCGCATGACCGACCGGCTGCTGGCCGTCCTCGACGACACCGACCGCATCCCGCCCGCCGACCGCGCCGCCTTCTTCCGCGCCGCGAGCGACTGCATCCGGCGGCACCGCCCGGCCGGCGCGCCGCTGCCCGCCGCGCTGCGCTCGTACCGCGCCTACCGGTCGCTGCACGGCGCGCGGGGGCTCCGCCGCGACCTGGCCAAGGAGCTGCGCGACCGCGGCGAGGCCGCGGCCCGCACGGCCCGGCGGCGCTACTACGGCCTGCGGCTGCACGCCCCGCTGGACGACGACCTCGTGCTCTACGGCGCCTACGGCAGCCCCGCGGCCGGCTGCAACCCGGCCGCCGTCGAGCGCAAGGCCCGCGAGATCGCGCCCCAGCTGCGCGGCGTATGGGCCGTCCGCGAGGGCGCGGGGGCAGCGGAGGGGGCGGGGTACGCCGTACCGGAGGGGGCCGACCGCGTCACCGTCGGCTCGCGCCGCTACTGGGAGGCGCTGGCCCGCGCCAGGTACCTGGTCACCGACGGGGACTTCCCCGGCGCGACCGGGCGGCCGGGGCAGACCTGCCTCCAGACCCACCACGGCACCCCGCTCCAGACGGTGGGCCTGGACGCCCGCCGCCATGCCGCCGCACCCGGCCCGAGCCTGAGCCGGCTGCTGGAGCACGCCGACCAGTGGGACTTCTGCCTCTCCGCCAACCAGCACTCCAGCGAGATCTGGGAGCGCGCCTACCCCAGCTCGTACGAGACGCTGGCCGCCGGGTTCCCGCGCAACGACCGGTACTTCACCGCCACGGCGGACGACGTGCGCGCGGCGCGGGCCGCGCTCGGCGTCCGGCCCGGCGCCACCGCCGTCCTGTACGCGCCCGCCCGCACCGACCCGGCCACCACCGCCCCGCCGCTGGACCTCGTCCGCCTCGCCGGGGCGCTCGGCCCGCGCTTCCAGCTCCTGGTCCGCGCCCACCCGCACCGCGGCGTGCCGGACCCCCGGACGGCCGCCCTCCGGGAGGAGGGCGCGCTGCTGGACGTCTCGGGGCACCCGTGCTTCGAGGACCTGTGCCTGGCCGCCGACGCGCTGCTGACGGACTTCTCCCCGGTGCTGTTCGACTACGCGGTCCTGGACCGGCCGATTGTCGTGCACACCGCGGGTTGGGACGCCGTCCGGCTCACCCGCGGCGTCTACTTCGACCTGCCGTCCGGGCTGCCCGGTGACACCCCCGGCGTGACCGCGCAGGACGAGGCGGCCATCGCCGGGGCCTTCCACTCCGGGCGCTGGGACGGCCCGGCGGCGGCGTCGCTGCGGTCCGCTTTCCGCAGCCGCTTCTGCCAGTACGACGACGGGCTGGCCGCCGAGCGGGTGGTGCGCCGGGTCCTGCTCGGCGAGGACGAGCTCCTGCCCGCGCTGCCGCCCGCCGAACGCCGCCCGGCTCCTTCGCCCCGCGCCGCCGAACGGGCCGCGGCCCAGCAGGACGGCGCCGGACTCACCCTCACGGGCCCCGGCGCCGTCGTCGTCTGACGGCTCGTCCGCGGCCGGCCGACGGCCGGTCAGCGGGATGCCGAGCGGCGCCGGGCGGCGACGACGGCCTTGGTGATGAACGGCGGCAGGACGTTGACGGCGATGCGGCGGGCCGGGCTGCGGCGCGCGCGGACGGCGGGGCGGGGCGCGGCGGCAGGGGCGGCTGCCCGAGGGGCGGCGGCCGCCCCCGTACCGCTCTGCTGCGCCGGCTTCCGGTGGCGGGAGACCGGGTGTGCCGGTTCCTTGGCGCTCTTCGCGCTCAGCCGGATCAGCGGCGCGCCGTTGACCTCCTGCACCTCGTGCCACACCCCCTCGCGGCCGGTCAGCCAGGCCAGCAGCGCGGCCTGTACGGGCGCGGGGTCGCCCCACGTGCCGTAGAACTTGGTCGGCGTGATGCAGATCGGTCGCAGCGCCAGGCCGGTGACCGCCTGCCAGGTGGCGGCGGCCACCCCGGGGCAGTGCTCGGCGCGGAAGTCGTCGAGGACGACGATGCCCTGGGGGGTGAGCAGGTCGCGGACCGTGACGATGTCGCCGTGCACGTGCTCGTACAGGTGCGAGGCGTCGATGTGCGCGAAGCGGCAGCTGCCCGGCTCGACGTGGTCGGCCACGACCGAGCTGAGCCCCTGCACGATCTCCGGCAGCTCGTCGTGGAAGGACAGGTAGTTGGCCTCGAAGGCGCGCCGGGTCAAGGTGGCGTAGGACTTCGCCATCTCCTTGACGTTGGAGGCGTCCTCGGCGGGCGAGTCGAACAGGTCGCAGACCGTGAACCGGTCGCCGGGGCGCAGCCGCGCGCCCATGAAGATGGCGCTCTTGCCCAGGTAGGCGCCGAGTTCGAGCAGGTCGCCCGGTTCGGACCGGTCCTTCTGGCGGGCCAGGAACCAGTCGAAGAGCAGCTGGTCGGCGGTGAAGAACCAGCCCTTCACGTCGGCCAGCCGGGCGGGGCGCGGGAGCTGCTCGGCACTGAGGTCTGCGGAGGGTGCAGTCATGTGCGGTCCGTCTCCAGACGGTCGGGGTGGGGGCGTCGTCGGCGTGGCCGTCATCGTGGGGCAGCAACGTGAACGGCAAGTGGCGTACGGCACAGCGTTCCCTTACGGTGCCGCGCCTGTTGCCGTACCCCTCCCCGCACCGCCGGGAGCGGTCACTTCACCGCGCCCGCCATCACGCCGGAGACGAACTGCCGCTGGAAGGCGAAGAAGACGGCCAGGGGGACCACCATCGACAGGAACGCGCCGGGTGCCAGTACGTCGATGTTGTTGCCGAACTGCCGTACCTCCTGCTGGAGCGCCACGGTGATCGGCGGGTCGCCGCTGTCCGCGAAGATCAGCGCGACCAGCAGGTCGTTCCACACCCACAGGAACTGGAAGATGCCCAGCGAGGCGATGGCGGGCCCGCCCAGCGGCAGCACCACCCGGGTGAACAGCCGCAGTTCGTTCGCGCCGTCCAGCCGGGCCGCCTCCAGCAGCTCGCGGGGGATCTCGGCGAAGAAGTTGCGCAGCAGGAACACCGCGAAGGGCAGGCCGAAGGCGGTGTGGAAGAGGATCACGCCGGGCGTCGTCTCGAACAGGCCGACCGCGCCGAACAGCTCGGCGACGGGGATGAGCGCGACCTGCACGGGCACGACCAGCAGGCCGACCACGACCATGAACCACGTGTCGCGGCCGGGGAAGTCCATCCAGGCGAACGCGTAGCCGGCCAGCGCGCCGATGGCGACCACCAGCACCGTCGCGGGGACGGTGATCAGCGCGGTGGTCAGCAGCGAGTCCATCACCTTGTCGTTCTCCAGCAGCCGGCTGTAGCTGGACCAGGTGAGCTGGGCGGGCTCGGCGAACACCCGCCACCAGCCGGACTCGGCGATGTCCTGCGGCGAGCGCAGCGAGGACACCAGCAGGCCGGCCGTCGGCATCAGCCAGAACAGCCCGACCAGGATCAGCGCGACCCGCAGGACGCCGCCGCCCGTGCGGGCCGCGATCCGGGCGGGCAGCGACTGCTTGGCCCGTACGACGCCGTCGGCGGTCGTCATCGGCTCCGCTCCTTCCGTAGGCGCCGCAGGTTGACGTACATCACCGGCAGCACGAGCAGCAGCAGGAACACCGCGATGGCGCTGCCGATGCCCTGGTCCACGTCCGTGCCGAAGGAGGACTGGAAGAGCTGGAGCGCGAGCACATTGGCGTCCTTGAGACTGGACCCCGGCGCGATGATGTAGACGAGGTCGAAGATCTTCAGCACGTTGATCATGAGCGTGACCAGCACGACGATCAGGACGGGCGCCAGCAGCGGCACCGTCACCCGGCGGAAGACCTGCCACTCGTTCGCGCCGTCCACCCGCGCCGCCTCCAGCAGTTCCCTGGGCATGCCCGCCAGCCCCGCCGCGATCAGCACCATCGCGAACCCGGCCCACATCCACACGTACGCGCCGATGATCGCCGGGGTGACCAGGGCCGGGCCGAGCCAGTTCACGCCGTTGTACGCGGCGGCGAAGTTCGACGCGGGCAACCGCAGCAGCGCGCCGTCGGCCCGGTCGGGCAGCGCGAACCGCCCGTCGGGCCCGGTGGTCGTACTGGCCACGGTCTTGCCGCCCTTGACCGCCTCGACCGTCACACCGGGCAGCCCCTTCTCGGACCGGTCCACGATGTTCGGGGAGCCGCCGCCACCGCGGGTGAAGTCCAGCCAGACGGTGCCGGTGACCTTGCCCGGCTCCGGGCGCGCCGCGGTCGCCGGGCGCGCGCCGCCCAGGTCGCCCGGCTGCACCGCGACGAGCGGAAGCTGCGCCGGGGCCCCCGCGCGCACCGGCTTCGCGGTGGTGTACGAGCCGCCGGACGTCGTCAGTCCGGCGTTGGGCCGCGGCTTGGCGCCGGGGTACGGCGCGGGCTCGGCGAAGGTGTCGTGGACGCCCACCCACACGGCGTTGGCCACGCCGCGCTCCGGGTCCTGGTCGTACACCAGCCGGAAGATGATGCCGGCGGCGAGCATGGAGATCGCCATCGGCATGAAGACGACCAGCTTGAAGGCGGTGCCCCAGCGGACCCGCTCGGTGAGCACCGCGAAGATCAGGCCGAGCGCGGTGGCGACGGTGGGGGCCACCACGACCCAGATGACGTTGTTCTTCAGGGCGATGCGGATCCGCTCGTCGGTGAACAGCTCGCCGTAGTTGCCCAGGCCCACGAAGCCGTCGCCCGACGCGTCGAACAGGCTCCGGTAGATCGAGAAGCCGATCGGGTAGACGACCAGCGCGCCGAGCAGGACGAAGGCGGGCAGCAGGAAGACGGCGGCGACCCAGGGGCGGGTGCCCGCCACTCTCCTGACCCGGCGCAGCGTGCCGGTACCCCGGCGGACCGGCCCGGCCGGCCCGCCCGCGGTCGCAGCGTTCATGGTGATGTCCCCCGGTCCCGGTCGATGCGGTCAGCGGCGGTGCGCATCCTGGTGCCGCCCGGTGCGCGGCCGCGGGCCCGCGCGGCCCGCGGTCGTACGTGCGCGCCGGGTCAGCGGCCGTACGCCTTGGCGGCGTCCTGTTCCAGCTTCTTCTGGGTGCCCGCGATGTCCTTCGGGTTCTTCAGGAAGTCCTGGAGGTCCTTCCACTCGCCCTGGCCGGGCTTGCCGCCGAACGCAGCCGGCGCCTGGTCGGACATGTCGAAGCGGAAGGCGTCGCCCGCCTTGATCAGCGCCTCGGCGATCTCGCGCATGGTGTCGTTGACGTACGCGGCCCGGTCCAGCTCCTTGTTGGGGGAGACGAAGCCGCCCGCCTGCGCCCAGATCTTCGCGGCGTCCGTGGAGGCGAGGAAGGTGAGCAGCGCCTGCGCGCCCTTGGTGTCCTTCAGGGCCACCGCCGCGTCGCCGCCGGTCACCACGGGGGACCTGGAGCCCACCGCGGGGAACGGGAAGACCTTGGCGTCCGTGCCGACCTTGGCCTTGGTCTGCGCGATGTTGGTGGCGGCGTAGTCGGCGGAGGAGACCATGGCGGCCTTCGGCTGGTCGCCGCTGAAGGTCTGGGTCACCGAGGTGGGGAACTGCGTCTGCAGCGCGCCGCTGTTGCCGCCGGCCAGCAGGCCGGGCGTGCCGAAGAGCCGGCCGAGCGCCGTCAGCGCCTGGGTGACGGACGGGTCCGTCCACTTGATCTTGTGCTGTGCCAGCAGGTCGTACTTCTCGGGCCCCGCCTGGGAGAGGTAGACGTTCTCGAACCAGTCGGTCAGCGTCCAGCCGTCCGCGCCGCCCACCGAGACCGGCGGCACACCCGAGTCGGCGATGGTCTGCGCCGTCTTGAGGAACTCCGCCCAGTCCTTCGGCTCGGCCACTCCCGCGTTCTCGAACGCCTTGGTGTTGTACCAGATCAGCGACTTGTTGCTGGCCTTGTAATACACGCCGTACTCGGTGCCGTCGTACGAGCCCAGCTCCCGCCAGCCCTTGGAGAAGTTCTTGGCGAGCTGCTCCTTGGCGGCGGTGCCCAGCGGTTTGAGCCAGCCCTTGCGTGCGAACTCGCGCAACACGCCGACCTGCGGCGGGAACGCCACGTCCGGCTGGCCGCCGCCGGCCACCTTGGAGCCGATGAAACCGGCCATGTCGTCGCCGCTGGGAACGTAGGAGACCGTGGCGCCGGTGCGCCTCTCGAACTCCTCCAGCACCTTCAGGAAGCTCGCCCGCTCCGGGCCGGTCCACACGGCCGCCACCTGGAGCTTCTGCCCGGTCAGCTTCGGCAGCTGGACGGAGACGCCGCCGCTGCTCTTGCCGCCGCCCTCGTTCTTGCCGCCGTCGCCGCCTCCGCAGGCGGTCAGTGCCAGCGCGCCCGCCACGGCCAGAGCCAGGGCGGCGCGGGCGGTCGTGGTGCCGCCGGTGGTCGCGGTGCGCGCTCCGGCGCGCCGTCTGCGTGAAGTGCCCATCCCCGTAAGCCCCTCCCGTGCGGTGCACTGAGCGCCGTCGGGCGGTCCCGCGCGGTGCGACGGTCCCGCCGCGGACAGTCCTACGCCCGGATTACCGGCCCCGCAATACCGCCTCCCGCGTCAACTGGCCTTTCGTGACCGGCCCGTTACCCCTCGCGTACACCTCGCGGGCGGGTTTCGCGCGGCGGCCGGGTGCCGGCTCTCAGAGCAGCGGCGGGGCGGCGGCCGCGCCGGAGGACTGGGCGGCCCGCTGGAGCGCGCTGGCCAGCAGGGCCAGGTCGGTGGGGCCGTTGCCCAGCTCGCGCAGCGGGCGGCGGGCCGGCGGATCGCCCATGCGCTCCCACTCCAGCGGTACGACCGTGGGGCGGAGCGTGGACGTCCGGGGTATCCGCCCGGTCACCCGGCCCGCCTGGAACGGCGTCGCGGAGGAGTCCGCCGCGCGGTGCAGCCGCCCGCGCCCCGGCGGCACCGGCTCGGCCCCGTCCGCCGCGGGGCCCAGTTCCACGCGCAGCCCGGCCAGCCGGTCCGTCGCGGTCTCCGCCGTACGGTCCGGGTGGCCGGTGGCCGCTATCAGGTGCACGCCGAGCGCCGCGCCCTCCCGGGCCACCGCCTCCAGCGCTCGCACCACCGAACCGGCCGCGGGCCGGCCCGTACTGCCGAGCGCCGGGGCGACCAGCGCGTCGAAGTCGTCGACCAGCACGAACAGCCGGGACATCGGCGCGGCCCGCGGCGCCTCGGCGGCGGGCCCGGACGCACTGCGCGCCCGCAGCCGCAGCGTCCCCTCCAAGGCGGCGTCCGGCCCGTCGGCGGGGGAGCCGGACGAGCCCTCGGCGGAGCGCCGGGGAGCCACTACGCGCGGCGCCGGGAGGTGCTTGGCCCGCCACTCGGCGAAGCCCGCACCGCCGAGTATCCCGGCGCGGCGCTTCAGCTCGGAGCTGAGCGCCTGTGCGAACTGCCGCATCCGGACCGGGTCGGAGGCCGTCAGGTGGGTGGTCACGTGCGGCAGGTCCGTGCACAGCCGCAGGCCCTCGCCGCGCTCCGGGCCCGCGCCGTCCACCAGGACCAGGGAGAGCAGGTCGGGGCGGTCGGCGGCGGCCAGCGAGGCGGCCAGCGAACGCAGCAGCTCCGTCTTGCCGCTGCCCTGGCCGCCCGAGACCAGCAGGTGGCAGCCGTCGGCGGCCAGGTCGGCGCAGAGCGGCCCGTGCGGGCCCGCGCCCAGCACGGCGGCGGCGCCCGCCCGGTCGGTGTCCGAGGCGGCGGCCCACCGGGCCATCAGCGAGGCCGGGGTGGCGCGCGCGAGGCCCAGCTCGTCCAGCAGCCGGGAGGTGTCCGGCAGCGGTACGGCCGCGCTGTGCGCCGGACGGCCGCCCAGGCCGCTGCCCGTGTCGGCCTCCCGCAGCGGCGCGAGGGCGCGCGCGAACCGCTCGGCCCAGGCGCCGGAGACCGCGTCGACCGCGGCGACCGTGCCGTTCGGGCCCGTGCCGGGCTGGACGACGCGCAGCGCCGTGGCGACGTCGCCGCTCAGCACGGCGACCGCGCCGCACTCGCCGAAGGCGGGCGAGGCCGTGCGGGCCGCGTCGTACGTCGCGGCGAGCGGGAAGGCGGGGGTGGCGGCGGGCGTCTCGGCCAGGCAGAGCACGTGGATGCCGGCCGCGGGGCCGTTCGCGGCGAGCCGGGCCGTCGTCTCGCGCAGCCCGGAGGAGCCGGGGTCGCCGTCCACGATCAGGAGGCTGTACGGGCCGCTGTAGCGCGCGGCGGCGGAGGCGACGGCGGGCCGGTCGGCGCCGGCCCAGTGGGGGCCCAGCGGGCCGTCGTCGAGCCGCCGTGCCAGCTCGGCGGCGCGGGCCGCGGCCTGCTCCTTGTCGTACGCCAGCAGCAGCCGGCAGTCCTGCGCGTGCGCCGGGCGCACCTGGGGGAGCCAGCCGAGCCAGGACCAGTCGGCCAGCCGGTCGTCGAGGGAGCGCGCGCGGTCCGCGCTGATCAGCACGATTTCGAGGGTGGCGGGGGAGTGCAGGGCGGCGAGCTGGGCGACGGCGGAGCGGGCCAGGCCGCCGAGCCGGCCGCGCGGCCCGGCGAGCCCCAGGGCGCCCGCCTTGCGCAGCGCCACGGTCACCGGCACGGCGGCACGGGCACCGTCCTGCGCGACCGTGCCGAGCCGGACGGTGAGCGCGTCCGGGTGGTCGGGGCCGCGCTCCCAGAGCCGGGGGCCGGGACCGAGCGCGGTCAGCAGGACCGTCGCGGGGTCGGGCCAGCGCTCGTCCGCCGCCTCGGGGCTCAGCGGCTCGCCCGCCGGGCCCGCGGGCTCGTACGGCCGCTCACCGGACGCCTCCCGCTGCGACTGGCGCTGCTGCTCCTGCCAGACGGTCGGCGCGGGCGCCGCCGTGGACCCTGGCTGCCCGGCGGCGGGCCGGGCGCCGGTCAGCCTGCGGGCCCAGGCGCCGAGGCCGCCCCGGCGCGCGGCCTTGCGGTCCGCCGCCTCGTCCGGGTCGCCGGAAGGGGCGAGGCCGTGCCGGCCGCCGTGGGTCTGCTCCGGGCCGCCGGCGTCCTGGGGGACGGGCGGGCCGAACGGGTCGCGGGGGCCGCCGTACGGGTCGTGCCGCGCGTGCTGTTCGAAGCGCTCCTGCGGGCTGCCGGGGAACGGGGTGCCGCGCAGCGGTGTGCCGCGGCGCCCCGGGCTGTCGTACGAGGCGGGCGGCTCCTGCCGGCGGGGGCCGCCGTACGGGCCCGAGGGGGCGTCCTGGTCGTGGGCGGCGGACCGGGCGCCGGGAACGGCCGCGGCGGCCTGGGGGGCCTCGGCGTCCTCCTGGGACACGCGCAGGTGCCCCTCGCCGTCGGGCGCGCAGGCCAGGGCCGGGTCGGGCACGGGCGGCGCGGCCTGGAGGCGCAGCGCGGACTCGCCGATGCGCAGCAGGGCGCCGGGCGGCAGCGGCACCGGGCGCTCGCCGACCTCGGCGCCCCCGACGGCCGTGCCGTTGGTCGAGCGGAGGTCGGCGACGAGCACCGAGCCGTCCGGCTCGACGGTCACCGCGCAGTGCAGCCGGGAGACGTCGGGGTCGTCGAGGGGCACGTCGGCGTCGCCGGAGCGGCCGACACGGATGCCGCCGGTGTGGCCGCCGTGCAGGAGGTGGACGCCCCCGGCGTCGGGCCCGGAGACGACGCGCAGCCGGGGCGTGCCGTGCGGCAGGCCGTGCGCGGGGGCGGGCCCCGGGGCGCCGAGGGAGAGCACCGCGCCGTCGATCAGCGGCGGTTCGCCGACGGCCGCGCGCTGCGGGTCCAGCCGCTCGCCGCCCGCGTACAGCACGACGGGGCCGCCGCCGGAGCCGCCCGCTGCCGAGCCGCTCCTGCCGCTGCCCACGCTGCCGCTGCCGCTCCCGCCGAGGTCGGCGCCGGACCCGGCGACGGCCGCCGCGAGGCCGCTCGCGACCGCGGCGAGCGCCGTCCCGGCGGGGGCGGTGACGAGCACGTCGCAGGCCCGCGTGGGGTGGCCGCTGCGCGGCCCGAGGACAGTCAGCCGGATCTGCATCGCCGTCAACGGTCCCTTCCGCCCGGACCGTTCGGCGGGGGCCCCGTGACCTCCCCCACCGCGCCCGGGCACTTCGGCACGTACAAGTCCCGGCGCGCACGTCTCGCGTCGCGCGCCGCACGCAGGCGGCGGAGCCCCCGCACCCCCGATCGCTTCCGTGCTGGGTGCATCCTCGCACCTGCCACTGACAACACGCCCGCCGACCGCCGATCAGTGATCTTGATCGGTCGGCCCTGGACGGGAAACCGCCTGATTGCGCAAGATGAACGGCCGATTTTCGATCATCATCGCTCGCTGTTCGGCCTGACGTGGACACCGATCCGGCGCCTCCCGCAACCTTCCGTCCCGAATGCGCGTCTTTCCCCCAAGCCCCGCCCGGCCGGGCCGCCGTACGGCGGGCACCGCGGCACTACAGTGGGGCGACGGGCCGCTGCGACCCACCGGCCCGGGCAAGGATCGATCACGACCAGGGAGCGCACGTGCGGCCGGTAGGCAGCAAGTACCTGCTTGAGGAGCCGCTGGGACGCGGCGCCACGGGCACCGTCTGGCGTGCCCGTCAGAGGGAGACGGCGGGCGCCGAGGCCGCGGTGGCCGGCGAGCCGGGCGAAACCGTCGCGATCAAGGTCCTCAAGGAGGAGCTGGCGCACGACGCGGACGTGGTGATGCGCTTCCTGCGGGAGCGCTCCGTCCTGCTGCGGCTGACCCACCCGAACATCGTCCGCACCCGCGACCTGGTCGTCGAGGGCGATCTGCTCGCCCTGGTCATGGACCTCGTCGACGGCCCCGACCTGCACCGCTACCTGCGCGACAACGGCCCGTTCAGCCCCGTGGCGGCGGCCCTGCTCACCGCCCAGATCGCCGACGCGCTCGCCGCCAGCCACGCCGACGGTGTCGTACACCGCGACCTGAAGCCCGCCAACGTGCTGCTCGCCGGGTCCGGCGACGACGACACGGCCGAGCTGCACCCGATGCTCACCGACTTCGGCATCGCGCGCCTCGCGGACTCGCCCGGCCTGACCCGTACCCACGAGTTCGTCGGCACCCCCGCCTACGTGGCGCCCGAGTCCGCCGAGGGCCGCCCGCAGACCTCCGCCGTGGACATCTACGGCGCCGGCATCCTGCTGTACGAACTGGTCACCGGCCGTCCGCCGTTCGGCGGCGCCAGCGCGCTGGAGGTCCTCCACCGCCATCTCAGCGAGGAGCCGCAGCGCCCCGGTTCCGTCCCCGAGCCGCTGTGGACGGTCATAGAGCGCTGCCTGCGCAAGGAGCCGGGCGAGCGGCCCAGCGCCGAGAACCTGGCCCGCGCCCTGCGCACCGTCGCCGCGGGCGTCGGCGTGCACGCGACCCCGGCGCAGGCCGAGGCCGCGCTCGGCGTCGCCGCGCTGCTCGCGCCGGACCCGTCCCCCGCCTCCGTGCCCGGCACCGGCACCGGCGGCTCGGGTGACGCCGACCCCACCCAGGTGCTGCCGGCCAACGCCGGTACGTACGACCCGGCCGCGGCGACCAGCGTGCTGCCGTCCACCAACGGCCGCGACGGCGCGGACGCCGCACCGACCCGCGCCATGCCCCCCGTGCCGCCGGGCCCGCCCGGCGGTCAGCCCGACGGGCCGCACCCGTGGGAGTCCCAGATGCGGGCCGCCCGGGACCGCAACGAGCAGACGCAGTACCTGGACCCCGGCGAGGACCCGCTGCGCCGCCGCCCGCAGCGGCGGCCCGTGCAGCCCCAGCAGCCGCAGCAGCGCCCGCCGCAGCCGCAGCAGCGCTCCCGGCAGGCGCCGCCGCAGTACCAGCAGCAGGCGCCCGCGCCGTACCAGCCGCCACAGCACCAGCCGCAGCAGGCACCGCGCCGGCAGCAGCCGCCGCCCCGGCGCTACGAGCCCGAGCGGCCGCCGGAGCGCGAGCCCAGGCCGCGCCGCGAGCCCCGGCAGCGCAGCGCCAACCCGATGCGCATCCCGGGCCTGGGCTGCCTCAAGGGGTGCCTGTTCATCGTGCTGATCCTGTTCGTCGGCGGCTGGGCCGTCTGGGAGTTCTCCCCGCTCCAGGAGTGGATCGGCACCACCAAGGGCTACTTCGAACAGATCGGCGACGTCATCGGCGGCGTCCGGGACTTCTTCAGGGACGCCGGCAACTGGTTCAAGTGACGGCGGGGGCGCCGGGCCGGGTGACGGCCCGGCCGCGCCGTACGCCCGCGTCGCCGCGCACACCGGTGCGACCAAGGAGATTTGTCGACTTCCAGGGGGCGATTTCCCCCACAGAAGTGATGCACGGGCCCATCCTGGGCACGGAACCCCCCGGCACCCGCGTAGCTTTGACGCCACCTTCAGCCCCCTGAGGACGCTCAGCGGGCCCGACACGTCGGAGCAGTCTTGGCACGGAAGATCGGCAGCCGGTACACCACCCACCAGATCCTTGGTCGCGGCAGCGCCGGCACGGTATGGCTCGGCGACGGACCCGAAGGGGCCGTCGCCATCAAGCTGCTGCGCGAGGACCTCGCCGCCGACCAGGAGCTGGTCGGCCGCTTCGTCCAGGAGCGCGCGGCGCTGCTCGGCCTGGACCACCCGCACGTCGTCGGCGTGCGCGACCTCGTGGTCGACGGCAACGACCTCGCGCTCGTCATGGACCTCGTACGGGGCACGGACCTGCGCACCCGCCTGGAGCGGGAGCGCCGGCTCGCCCCCGAGGCCGCCGTCGCCATCGCCGCCGACGTCGCCGACGGCCTCGCCGCCGCCCACAAGGCGGGCATCGTGCACCGCGACGTCAAGCCCGAGAACGTCCTGCTGGACATGCAGGGCCCGCTCGGCCCCGGCGGCGCGCACCCCGCGCTGCTCACCGACTTCGGCATCGCCCGCCTCGTCGACACGCCGCGGCACACCCGGGCCACCAAGGTGATCGGCACCCCCGACTACCTCGCCCCCGAGATCATCGAGGGCCTGCCGCCGCGCGCGTCCGTCGACGTCTACGCGCTCGCCACGGTCCTGTACGAGCTGCTCGCCGGCTTCACGCCGTTCGGCGGCGGCCACCCCGGCGCGGTGCTGCGCCGCCACGTCACCGAGGCCGTGGCCCCGCTGCCCGGCATCCCGGACGAACTGTGGCAGCTGCTCCTGCAGTGCCTGGCCAAGGCGCCCGCCTCCCGGCTGCGCGCCCCCGAACTGGCCGCCCGGCTGCGCGAGATCCTGCCGGGCCTGGCGGGGCTGCCGCCGCTGGACATCGACGAGCCCGGCAGCGAACAGCCCGAGGAGCCCGAGGAGAGCGCCACCGGACCGTACGTCTCCACAGGCACCGGGACCGGCCAGGGCCCGTACGAGGAAGCGCTCTACCCGCCGGTCGCCCCGGGCGGCTCCCGGCGCGGCGCCGTGCCCCTGGTCCACGGCCCGGCCGCCACCGACGCGAACCGCGAGACCCACACGAGCATGCGCGTCCCGGGCCCGGACGAGCTGGCCGGCGGCGCCCACGGCACCGCCCGCGCCCCGCGCGCGGCGGGCGAGCGCCGCGCCGGCTCGGCCCGGCACCGCGAGGCGGTGCGCCGCCGCCGCATCAAGCTGGGCATCGCCGCCGCGGCCGTCGTGGTCGCGGCCGGGGCCGGCGGCTGGTTCGCCTCCCAGCACCAGGACGGCGACGACGCGAAGCCCGGCGTCCGGCAGACCGAGACGACGCAGCCGCGGCCGGCGCGCTGAGGGAAGGGCGGGGCCGGGCCGGGGCGAGAGGGTCGGGACACACATGCGGCGGCAGCCGTTAGGCTGGGTGCGTGGCAGTCGTCGATGTTTCCGAAGAGCTGAAGTCCCTCTCCTCGACCATGGGGTCGATCGAGGCCGTCCTGGACCTCGACAAGATGAGGGCCGATATCGCCGCGCTTGAGGACCAGGCCGCGGCGCCGTCCCTCTGGGACGACCCGGAGAGCGCGCAGAAGATCACCAGCCGGCTGTCCTACCTCCAGGGCCAGCTGCGCCGGGCCGAGGAGCTGCGCGGCCGGGTCGACGACGTCGAGGTGCTCTTCGAGCTGGCCGAGGCGGAGGGCGACGACGATGCCCGCGCCGAGGCCGAGGGCGAGCTGGCCGCCGTCCGCAAGGCGGTGGACGAGCTGGAGGTCCGCACGCTCCTGTCGGGCGAGTACGACTCCCGCGAGGCCGTCGTCAACATCCGTGCCGAGGCCGGCGGCGTGGACGCGGCCGACTTCGCCGAGAAGCTCCAGCGCATGTACCTGCGCTGGGCCGAGCGGCACGGCTACAAGACCGAGCTGTACGAGACCTCCTACGCGGAAGAGGCCGGCATCAAGTCGACCACCTTCGCGGTCCAGGTGCCGTACGCGTACGGCACGCTCTCCGTCGAGCAGGGCACCCACCGCCTCGTGCGCATCTCGCCCTTCGACAACCAGGGCCGCCGCCAGACGTCCTTCGCGGGCGTCGAGGTGCTGCCGGTGGTCGAGCAGACCGACCACATCGAGATCGACGAGTCCGAGCTGCGTGTCGACGTGTACCGCTCCTCGGGCCCCGGCGGCCAGGGCGTCAACACGACCGACTCGGCGGTGCGCCTGACGCACATCCCGACCGGCATCGTCGTCTCCTGCCAGAACGAGCGTTCGCAGATCCAGAACAAGGCGACCGCGATGAACGTCCTCCAGGCGAAGCTGCTCGAACGCCGCCGCCAGGAGGAGCAGGCCAAGATGGACGCGCTCAAGGGCGACGGCGGCAATTCCTGGGGCAATCAGATGCGTTCGTACGTTCTGCACCCGTACCAGATGGTCAAGGACCTGCGTACCGAATTCGAGGTCGGCAATCCGCAGGGCGTGCTCGACGGCGACATCGACGGCTTCCTGGAAGCCGGTATTCGCTGGCGCAAGCAGCAGGAGCAGGGGCGGGAGAAGTAACACCGGCGCGGCCGCCGTACGACAGGGGCGAAACGGCCGGAAAGAAAGACAGTGAAAGCAACTGCCGCTTTTTGAGCGGCAGTTGCTTTTTTCTGCCGTTCGGTGATGTGGCGGTTTGGTCACAGTCATACGTTCACGCACCCCGCAATTGCCGTCAATTCGGTCATCGCGCCTTTATTTGACCTTGACGATGATGTGAGAACTGGGAAGGGTGGTACGCGGCATGCGTATGTCTGGGGCGTGCGTGTGAACGGGGATCTGAGTGGAACGGCCGCCAGGCGGTGCTGTGACTCGCGTACCCGCGTCGGCCGTGGCCCCGAACAGCGATGCTCCATTGACGAGTACAGCTACTGGGGGTAGCAGCACATGACGAAGAAGACGCGGCTGCGCGTGGCGCGCATTGCGGCGAGCGCGGTGATCGCGGCCGGTGCGTCGCTCACCGCCGCCGGCGCCGCTTCGGCGGTCGGCGCGGACGGTACGGCGGGCGCTTCGGGCGGGGGTGGCATCCTCGGAATCGGGCTCTTGAGCGGCGGCACCGGCGACTCCGGCGGCGAGTCCGGTGGCGACACGTCCGGCCCGACCGTCGGCGGCACCATCTCCGGCCCGACCGGTGGCACCGAGACCGGTGGCAGCGAGACCGGCGGCAACCAGACCGGTGGCAACCAGACCGGTGGCAGCGAGACCGGTGGCAACCAGACCGGTGGCAGCGAGACCGGTGGCAACCAGACCGGTGGCAGCGAGACCGGTGGCAACCAGACCGGTGGCAGCCAGACTGGTGGCAACCAGACCGGCGGTAGTCAGACCGGTGGCAGCCAGACGGGCGGCAGCGAGACCGGTGGCAGCCAGACTGGTGGCAGCCAGACCGGCGGTAACCAGACCGGTGGCAACCAGACCGGCGGTCAGTCGGGCGGCCAGACCGGCGGCGGCTCCGGCGGCTCCGGTGGCTCCGGCGGCTCCGACGACAGCACGGGTGGCGGCAGCACCGGCGGTAGCACCACCGGCGGCAGCGGCGACGGCACCGGCACCGGCACGGACAACGCCGGCAGCCAGCCGATCGAGCAGGGCGAGGGCAACGAGCAGATCGTCGACACGCCCGGCCAGCCGAAGCAGCAGGCCAAGGGCGGCGAGCTGGCGGAGACCGGCGCGTCCGGCACCACCTTCCTGCTCGTCGGCGCGGCGACGATGATCGCCGGTGGCATCGGCTTCCGCCTGATGCCGCGCCTGATCAACAAGAACGGCGGCGGCGCGGCCGCGGCCTGACACCAGGCCCCGCCCCGCACGCGGGGCGGCGCATGACGAAGGGCCCGGAGCGCGACCAGCGCTCCGGGCCCTTCCGTTCGTTCACGCGCCGGGGCGACGCTGCGTGTTCGCGCCGTCACCCGGCCGATGGTTCACGCGGCCTGGTGCACCAGTATCGCCAGTGCGACCAGCGCCACCAGCAGTGCCACCAGAGCGGCGGGCGTCAGCTGGCCGAACAGCCCGTTCTCCTGCATGCGTTCCCTGCTCGCGCGGCACACGGGGCAGCGGCCCTCGTTCACAGGGGCCGCGCAGTTGGCGCACACCAGCCGGTCGTACGTCATGCGACCTCCTTCTCAACCGCTGCAACGCGCAAGGGACCACGATGGTTCCCCCTACCACTTTGCCAGCTCGCCGTCGGAACGGCGCGCCCCGGTCGCCTTCCGGCCTTTTCCGCGGGCCTGCCCGCGCCCCTGGGCCGGAATGTGCTCGTTTTGTCCCCGTAGATGCCGTGAATAAACGCACCAACCCCGAACGGCGACTGCGCCTTCGCGCGAGACTCGCGTAGGGTCACGCTCACCGACGGGAGCCACAACAGGGGCATCCCGTGCCGCTACCCAGGTCGACCGTGGTGCATCAGTGATCCGATTCGACAACGTCTCCAAGACCTACCCGAAGCAGAACCGCCCCGCCCTCAGGGATGTCTCCCTGGAGATCGAGCGCGGCGAGTTCGTCTTCCTGGTGGGCTCCTCGGGCTCCGGCAAGTCCACCTTCCTGCGTCTGCTCCTGCGCGAGGAGCGCGCCAGCCATGGCGCCGTGCACGTACTGGGCAAGGATCTCGCGAAGCTGTCCAACTGGAAGGTGCCGCAGATGCGGCGCCAGGTGGGCACCGTCTTCCAGGATTTCCGGCTGCTCCCCAACAAGACCGTGGGGCAGAACGTCGCCTTCGCCCTCGAAGTCATCGGCAAGCCGCGCGGCCAGATCCGCAAGACGGTCCCCGAGGTCCTCGACCTCGTCGGCCTCGGCGGCAAGGACGACCGGATGCCGGGCGAGCTGTCCGGCGGTGAGCAGCAGCGCGTCGCCATCGCGCGAGCGTTCGTCAACCGCCCGATGCTGCTCATCGCGGACGAGCCCACCGGCAACCTCGACCCGCAGACCTCGGTCGGCATCATGAAGCTGCTGGACCGGATCAACCGGACCGGTACGACGGTGGTCATGGCCACCCACGACCAGCAGATCGTCGACCAGATGCGCAAGCGGGTCATGGAACTCGAAAAGGGCCGGCTCGTGCGCGACCAGTCGCGCGGCGTGTACGGCTACCAGCACTAAGCGTGTACGGCCCCCAGCACTGAAAGGACGCCATGCGCGCCCAGTTCGTCCTGTCGGAGATCGGCGTCGGTCTCCGCCGGAATCTCACGATGACCTTCGCGGTCATCGTCTCCGTAGCCCTCTCGCTCGGCCTGTTCGGCGCCTCGCTGCTGATGCGCGACCAGGTCAGCACGATGAAGGGCTATTGGTACGACAAGGTCAACGTCTCCATTTTCTTCTGCAACAAGAACGACGCCGAGACCGGCTCCCACTGCGCCAAGGGCGCGGCCACCCAGCAGCAGAAGAACGACATAAAGGCCGAGTTGGACCGGCTGCCGATCGTGCAGAACGTGCAGTACGAGTCCAGCGACCAGGCGTACAAGCACTACAAGGAGCAGTTCGGCGACACGCCCGTGGCGGGCCTGGTCACCCCCGACCAGCTGCCGGAGTCCTTCCGGGTCAAGCTCAAGGACCCGACGAAGTACGAAGTGATCAAATCGGCGTTCTCCGAGCGGCCGGGCGTGCAGGAGGTGCAGGACCAGCGGGACACCATCGAGCCGCTGTTCAACCTCCTCAACGGCATGAACATCGCCGCGTTGGTGGTGATGGCGCTGATGCTCGTGGTGGCGCTGATGCTGATCGTCAACACCGTGCGGGTGTCGGCGTTCAGCCGGCGCCGGGAAACCGGGATCATGCGGCTGGTGGGCGCCTCCAGCTTCTACATCCAGATGCCGTTCATCCTGGAGGCGGCCATCGCCGGTCTGCTGGGCGCCGTGTTCGCCTGTGTGCTGATCGTCGGCGGCAAGTACGTCCTGATCAACAACTGGCTGGCCACGAAGATCCTGGTCATCAAGTTCATTGGCTGGGATTCGGTCGTGGCGGTGCTGCCGCTGGTGCTGCTGATCGGCCTGTTGATGCCGGCGCTCGCCGCGTTCTTCGCGCTCCGCAAGTACCTCAAGGTGTGACGTATGCCAAGAGCGCCGTACGGTCAACTCCCCGTACGGCGCTTCTTTCTGGCCTACACTCACCGGCATGACGGGCCCGTGTTTGTTCGCCCGGCCCCGCCGCAGCCGCCGCGGGGCGGCGCTGACGTTGGTCTTCGTCAGTGTGCTGGCCACCGGTGCAGCGGCGGGTACCTGGGAGGAGAGCGGACACCAGACGGGACAACCGCGGATACCCGGGCGTACGGCCACCGCCGACGAGGTCGTCAGCCGCAGCGGGGACCGCTGGTCGACGGCCTTCTCGGCCCGCGAGTACGAGGACTTCCAGCGGGAACTGGGCGGCGAGTACGTCGGCGTCGGCCTGTGGCTGCGGCAGGCGGCGGGCGGCCGCGTCCTGGTCTCCCGGGTCCAGCCCGGCAGCCCCGCGGCGGCGGCCGGCCTCCGGGCCGGCGACGACCTGCGCGCGGTGGACGGCCGCCCCTCGCGCGGCAGCCCGGTCACCGAGGTCGTGGCACGGCTGCGCGGCGACGACGGCGCGCCCCCGGCAGCGGCGGACGGGCGGCCGGGCGCCGGCAGCACCGTCGCGCTGGAACTGCGGCGCGGCGCCCGGCAGTGGACCGAGACCTTGCGCCGGGCCCGCCTGCGGACGCAGAACGTCGTCACCGACCGCCCCGAGGGACCGGACGGGCCGACCCGCATCAAGGTCGGCGCCTTCACCGCCGGTACGGGTGAGGAGGTCCGCCGGGCGGTGCGCGCGGCCGACCCGCACGGCGGCGTCCTGCTGGACCTGCGCGGCAACTCCGGCGGCCTGGTGAGCGAGGCGGTCACCGCCGCCTCCGCCTTCCTGGACGGCGGCCTGGTCGCCACGTACGACAACCGCGGCCGCCAGCGCGCCCTGTACGCGAAGGGCCACGGCGACACGCGGATCCCGCTGGTGGTGCTCGTGGACGGCGGCACGATGAGCGCCGGTGAACTGCTGGCGGGGGCGCTCCAGGACCGCGCCCGCGCGGTCCTCGTCGGCACCCCGACCTTCGGCAAGGGCACCGTGCAGCTGCCCAGCGAGCTGCCGGACGGCTCGGTCGCCGAGCTGACCGTCGGCCGGTACCGCACCCCGTCGGGCCGCGAGGTGGACGACCGGGGCATCGCGCCCGACCTGGTCGCCGAGGACGACGCGCAGGCTCGTGCCCGCACGGTATTGAGTGGCCTCGGGGGCGGGGCGTAGTGCGAAAATGGCGGCACTATGGCTAAGGCGAACAAGAAGAACAACAAGAAGGACGACGGGACGGGCCGCAAGCTCATCGCGCAGCACAAGAAGGCGCGGCACGACTACCTCATCCTGGACACCTACGAATGCGGTCTGGTGCTGACCGGCACGGAGGTCAAGTCGCTGCGGCAGGGCCGCGCGTCGCTCGTGGACGGCTTCGTCCAGATCGACCGCGGCGAGGCGTGGCTGCACAACGTGCACATCCCGGAGTACGCCCAGGGCACGTGGACCAACCACAGCGCGCGCCGCAAGCGCAAGCTGCTGCTGCACCGCCTGGAGATCGACAAGCTGGAGTCCAAGTCGCAGGAGACCAGCCACACGATCGTGCCGCTGTCGCTGTACTTCAAGAACGGCCGGGCGAAGGTCGAGATCGCGCTGGCGAAGGGCAAGAAGGAGTACGACAAGCGGCAGACGCTGCGCGAGCAGCAGGACCGCCGCGAGGCGGACCGGGCGATCTCGGCGGCCAAGCGGCGCGAGCGGGCCTGACCGGGCAGGAATACGCTGGCATCGTCGCGCGTTGGTCACGTACGATGGGCTACGCACCGCACGCCGGTGCAGGCACCACCTTGAAAAAACAACATGGGGATGATCGGTTTCGACAGCGGATGTCGAAGCAGGGGAAGCGAGCCGAGGAAGCGGCAATGATCTCGTAAACCATATGTCGCAAAAAATAATCGCCAACACCAAGCGCGATTCCTTCGCCCTCGCTGCCTAAGTAGCGACCTGCGAAGTGTCAGCCCGGGGCTGTTCCCGACCCGGATCCTGGCATCAGCTAGGGAACTAAACTTCTAGGTCCGGTCACGGGTCCTAGGAGGAAATCGAACAGTGACTGAGCCCGTCGGAGACTTGTCCGCGAGATCTCCGGGGCCGAGAAAATCGCAGCGGACTGCGCTCGGAGAAGCCCTGTTTCCGCACCGTTGGACGCGGGTTCGATTCCCGCCATCTCCACTCGACGGAGAACCGGAGGCCCAGGCCACCGACCCCGTCAACCCCATGTGAGGCGAAGGCCCCGCTGCCCAGGCAGCGGGGCCTTCGTCGTGCCGCCGCTCAGGTCCGCCGCCGGGCGGCCCGTACGGCCCGCGCGGTGGCGGCGGCCGCCAGGGCCAGGGCGGCGGCGCAGGCCGGCACGGCATAGCCCGCCGCGGTGCCCTCCGGCAGGTGCTGCACCGCCCAGCCGCCCGTTGCCGAGCCCGCCGCGATGCCGGTCAGCAGGGCGGTGACGGCCAGTGTCATGCCCTCGTTCAGCCGCGCCGCCGGCACCCGGGACTGGATCAGGCCCATGCCGGTGACCATGGTCGGCGCCGTGGCCATCCCGGCGGACAGGAGGGCCGCCGCGAGGAGCACCCCGCCGCCCGCGCCCGCGGCGGCCAGGGGCAGCCACATCAGCACGGCCATGGCGGCGACGCACTTGAGGAAGCGGCGGCCCGCCGGCCCGGCCGGGCGCAGCACCCCGTACAGCAGCCCCGCCGCGCAGGACCCGGCCGCCTGGAGGGCGAGCAGCGCGCCCGCGGCGGTGCGCTGTCCGTGCGCGTCCGTGAAGCCGATCGTGACGACCTCCAGCGAGCCGAAGACCGCGCCGGTGGCGAGGAAGGTCAGCAGGAGGGGCAGCAGCGACGTCACCAGCCGTCCGGCGCCGTGGCGGGCGGACGCGGGCGCGACCGGCGGCTCCGTACGGCGCTGGGCGGCGAACAGCAGCACACCGGTCAACAGCAGGACCGCGCCGGTCAGCGTGCCCGCCTCCGGGAAGAGCCCGGTGCACAGGAAGGCCGCCAGTACCGGTCCGAGCATGAAGCACACCTCGTCGGCCGCCTGCTCGAAGGAGTTGGCGGTGTGCAGCGCGCGCGGGTCGTCCCGCAGGAGGTGGGCCCAGCGGGCACGTGCCATGCCGCCCGTGTTGGGCGTGGTCGCGGTGCAGGCGTACGCGGCGAACAGCGTCCAGGACGGCGCGCCGAGGTGGACGCACAGCGCCAGGGCCAGCGACCCGAGGACGGCGAGCGCCGTCGCGGGGACGGCGACCCTGGCCTGCCCGTACCGGTCGACCAGCCGCGCCGTCCACGGCCCGGCGACCGCCGTCGCCGCGAGCCCCGTCGCGGTGACCGCCCCGGCCAGCGCGTACGAGCCGCGCGACCCGGCGATCATCAGGATCGCGCTGACGCTGAACATGCCCATCGGCAGCCGCGCGAGGAGGTTGGCGGCGGTGAAGGCGCGGGCGCCGGGGACGGCGAAGATCCGGCCGTACGGGCCGAGCGCGCGCCGGAGCGGGGCGGGCGGGCGCCGGCGGCGGGTGCCCCGGGCGGTCGGGACGGACGGGGCGGACGGGGCGGTCACGGGCCGGGAGGCGAGGAAGAGGATCACGCAACAACGGTCGCGCCACGGCCCGTTACCCGTCCAACACCTGATCCGCGCCCATTCACGCACGCTCGTTGTCAATGGCTCGCCGCCCTGGTGGCACGATGTGCGCGTGCCCCGAGACCTCGACCCGCGCCTGCTCCGCGCCTTCCTCACGGTCGCCGACGAACTGCACTTCACCCGTGCCGCGGCCCGGCTGTACGTCGCCCAGCAAGCGCTGAGCCGCGACATCCGCCGCCTGGAGGGGGAGTTGGGCACCGGCCTGTTCGACCGTACGACGCGCCGGGTCGCCCTCACCGAGGACGGCGCCCGGCTCGTCCCGTACGCCCGCCGGGTGCTGGCCGCCCACGACGAGTTGACCGCCGCCTTCCGCACCCCCGACGACCGCCCCCTCCTGGTCGACGTCAGCGTGCCCGTCGGCACGGCGCACACCGTCCTGGAGGAGGCCCGCCGCCGGGCCCCCGCCTGCGAACTCGTCGCCCGCTTCCACAGCGGCCTGACCGGTGCCGCGGCCGAACTCGCCGCCGGGCGGCTGGACGTCTCCTTCGGCCGCTTCGCCGGACTGCCCCCGGCCGTCCGGGCACGGCTGGACCACCAGCCCGTACGGTTCGAGCCGATGGCCGTCCTGCTGGACGCCGCCCATCCGCTGGCGGCCCGCCCGGCCGTTCCCCTGGCCGCCCTCGGGGGCGAGACCCTCTACGCCGGGGCGGGCAACCCGCACACCGCCGAGTGGACCGACCTCGCCGCCCGCCTGTTCGCCGGGCGGGACATCCGGATGGCCGCGCCGTTCCCGGAGATCGAGGGCTCCGCCGAGTTCATGCGCGTGGTGCGCAAACAGGGCTGGTCGGTGCTGGCCAGCGTCGAGTTCATCGACGTGCCGGGGATGGCGCTGCGGCCGGTCACCGACCCCGTGCCGTTGTCGCCGGTGTCCCTGGTGTGGCGGCGCGGTCTGCGCCACGCGGGCCTGGACGCGTTGCGTACGGCCTGCCGGGAACTGGCGGCGGAGCGCGGCTGGCTGCGGCGGCCTGACGGCCCCGTGTGGCTGCCCGAGGAGGACGCGGCCGTGATGGCGCGGCCCGCCTGATGGCCGAACCTTTGCCCTATAAGCAACCTATAAGCGCTGGAATCCATCCCTACGGGCAACAGGATCAATGCCGGACTATTGGGGGTTCCGTGCGAAAGCGCCCGCTGATCGCGGCGGCCCTGGCCGCGCTCTTCGTGAGCGGCGGCCTGGTCGCGTGTGACGAACCGCGTGTCGACGCACTGCAGGCCAGCTGTGCGACCAAGGACCTGAAGTGGCAGGTCACGGTGCTGGAGAAGAAGAGCGGCAGCCTGCACAGGGACGGCAGGCTCTCCGCCGTCAACACCGGCGGCCACGAGTGCGTCTTCCGCGGCTACCCCGAATTCCGGGTGCACGTCGGCAAGGGACCCCAGGCGGACGGGGTGGGACACGGCCGGGGGCGCCCGGTGAGCCTGGCCAGCGGTGCGGGCGTGGTGGTCGACCTGCGCTACCGGGACGCCGAGAAGGGAGCGCCCTACCCGGCCGACTGCCTGGTCAGCAGCGGCCACGCCGTGGTGGCGGCGCCCCGCGACGCCGACCACGGCACGGCGGCGCCGGTGCGGGACGAGAAGGGCGAAGAGGTCGACATGGACGTCTGCGACGACGTCGTCCACATGGGGCCGCCGAGGGCCGCGGCCGGCTGAGCTGCCCGCGCGCCGCGGGCCCGGCGGCTCACCGGGGGACGCGCAGCAGCGGCTGGTAGAACCGGGTGTCGTCGGGCTCGCCGACGGGACGGCCGTCCACCGCGACCCACGCGTGCGCGCGAAACGGTTCCGTCCGCACGCCCGTGCACCACTGCGGCCACCGGCCGCGCGCCCGGCACAGCAGCGCGGTGGCCACGGAACGCTGCAGGCAGCCGTTGCCCGCGCAGCGCACGCTGACCGTGACGACGGCGTGCCGGGCGCGCAGGGCCTCGGGCTCGGTGGCGGGGCGGGCGCCGCGCCGTACGGTGTCCAGGACGCGGCACAGCGCCCGCGGGGAGAACGCCGTCAGGAGGCGGGCCGCGGCGACGCAGCCACGGGCGGCGCAGCGCTCGGCGAAGGAGAGCCGCGCGCGTTCGCCCAGGGCGACGGAGTAGCTCACGAGGTCACCAGCTTCGCCGACTTGAGCGACTCCAGCAGGGCCACGGCGTCGGCGGCCACCCGGTCGGCCGCCGAGGGGTGCCGGCTGCGCAGCTCGTCGGCGGCCGACGCGCAGGTGCCGCCCGCCAGGAGGTGTTCCAGGACGAACGCGCCGGTGGCGTTCATCTGCCAGTAGCGGCCCGTACGGGCGTTGAGCAGCACCATGCCTCCGGGGGTGCGCACGCTGCTGACGTGGGGGGCGAGGGTGAACGCCATCGGGTTCAGGCTCCTTCCGCTGCGGGAACGGTGGGACGGGCGGGGACGGGGGCCTGCGTCGGACGCAGGGCGCGCAGCCAGTACTCGGCCGCCAGGGTGGGGTCGAGGGGCTGCAGGACGTGGGAGTGGGGCTGGAGGGAGGTGAGGGCCGTGCGCAGCACCTCGGGCCTGATCAGGCCCAGGCCGGCCAGGCGTGAGTCGTCGCAGAGCGCGGTCAGCGCCCTGCGGTGGCGGCGCAGGCCCGCGTAGACCTCGGCGCTGTGCTCGCCCTTGGTGCCGCGGGCGCGGAGCGCGTCCGGCAGGATGCCGCGCATGGCGGCGCTGAGCAGCGGCTTGTACGCGCCGACCGCGGCCTGGTCCACGAGCCGGACGGTGAGCGCCGCCTCGATGACGTTGTCGTCGAGGAAGGGGGCCTCGAAGGCGACGCCCAGATGCGAGGTGAGCGCGTCGGCGCCGCGCACGATCTCCCCGCCGCGGGCGGCGGCCCGCAGGGTCTCGTGCTGGGAGCGCAACGGCGCGAAGGGCTCGGGCTCTTCGCCGGCCGCCTCGCGCACCAGGCGGCGGACGGTGGCCACGGCGTCGGGGTGCGCCCACGTCGGCATGGACGGCACGACCTCCCAGTCGGCGCCGTTCACGCCGAACCGGGCGCCGGGCACGATCCGGTCGGCGCAGGACTCCAGCCACTGGGGGTAGGTGGCGCCGCCGAACAGCGTGCGCAGGGTGTCCATCAGCGTCCAGCGGCCGAGCCGGCGGGCCGCGCAGGCGCGCCGGGCCGCGGTGCGGAAGTCGATGCGGGCGAGCGAGTTCAGCGCCGCGGGGCGGGGCGCGAACAGTTCGTCGCCGCCGACGCCGACCAGGTGGAGCCGGGAGCCGCGGGCGGCCACGATCCCGGCCTGGTGGGCGATCCGGGCGCACTCCCTGACGAGGACGAGCGGGCCCGCCGGGTCGCTGTGCGCGGGCGGCGGCGGGGTGTACCAGGTGGGCGCCTCCGCGTAGGGGAGCGCCAGGTGTTCGGCCGCCCGGAGCCGGGCCGCGCCGCGCTCGCTCCACACGTTGTCGTCGTTGGCCTCGTCGCGGCACACCCAGGCCGTGGTGATCAGCCGGGTGTCGTCGCGGGCGGCCAGGAAGCACAGGCTGGTGGAGTCCATGCCGCCGGACAGGTCGGCGCTGAGCGTGGGGCGGCGGGTGCGCACCCGGACCGCCTCGGTCAGGGCGTCCCGTACGGTCTCGGCGGCGTCCTCCAGCCAGCGGTCGGGCGGCGGGGGCCGCCACCAGCGCGTGGTGGCGTGCCGGCCGCCGGCGGTCAGCGTCAGGCAGTGGCCTGGCGGTACGGCGTGCACCGCGCGCCATGCGGGGCGCTGGGCGAGCGGGTACGGCGCGAACGGCGAGAGCAGCCGCAGGGCCAGGCTCTCCTCGTCCACGGAGCCGAGGCCGGGGGCGCCGGTGGGCAGGCCGACGGCGGCCGCCTCGCGGGCCAGCGCCGCGAGGTCCTGCGGGCGGTTGCCCGCGACGGTGACTCCGCCGATGCCCGCGTGGTGCACCTGCCGGATCGTCGACAGGCTGCCCTGGCAGCGGACCCGGGAGCCCATCGCGGCCAGCAGGAAGAAGCTGCCGGACAGCTCACGGACCCGGCTGTCCAGGTCCTCCAGGCCGCGCAGCCGGCGCAGCAGTCTGGCCAGGGTGGCGGGGTCGGCCGAGGTCGTGCCGAGCAACAGCAGCCGGTCGGGGCCCGCTTCGGCCGCGACGGCCTCGTCGTCGGCCCAGTGCCCCATGATCCAGGGGCGGCCCGAGGGGTGCCGCACCGTCCGCACGGTGGGGTCGCGCCGCAGGCACAGGCTCAGCGGGTCGGTCGCGGGATGGTCGGGCAGAACGACGAAATCCACGATGACTTACCACCCCTGGCGTGCGGTGCGGGCGTGCGGCGCATGGTCGGGTCGGGTGCGATGCGGGTCGGGTGCGATGCGGGTCGGTGCGGAACGGGTTCGGGTCGGGTGCGGTGGTGGGGGCGGGGGCGGGCCGGGGGGGGGGGGGGGCCGCCCGCCCCGGCCCCCCCCCCCGGGGGGGCGGCACCGCCCCCCCCCCCCCCCGGGGGGGGGGGCGCCGCCGCCGGCGCGCGGGG
>NZ_JBIRJY010000025.1:0-77242 GCF_044329785.1 Streptomyces sp. NPDC017529 | reverse complement strand
CAACGTCCTGTGGGCGATGATCCGTGACGGAGAGCGCTTTCATGCTTCACCTCCCGTCACGGGAGCGGCTTGACAACACGATTGGGAAGTTCCTTGTCCATGGTTCGGGGAGTTGGGCTCGGGGCCCATCGGGGGCGAGGGTGGCGACGATGAGGCTGAGGTCTCGGGGGCGCCACAGGGCGGTTTCGAAGCCGCAGGCTGCGAGGTGAGTGAGCCATTCGCGCTGGGCGGGTCGGATGCGGCCGGTGTCCGTCTTCAGCTCGGCGAACAGCGTGCGTTTGGTCTGGGAATGGCCGTACACCTCGTCGGGCCAGCCAGCGTCGGAGCGGCGGCTGTTGTGGGTGTGGTAGGCCAGCGTCCAGCCGCGCGCGGCGGCGAGCTGGCGTACGTGCCGGCGGAACTGTTCTTCGGTGAGGCTCACGCCGCTTTCACCCGCCGATGGGCGATGGCCGCTTCGAGGTCGGCTCGGTGCCGGGCCGCGTCCGGGTCTGGCGCTGGGGTGCGCCGCGGACGGTTCGCTACCGGCGGCGCGGGGCGGCAGTGGCGTTCCTTGAGGAGTTCGGGCAGGGGCGCCCGGTGGTGTTCTTGGAGGATCTCGCTCATGGGGCGGCCGTATCGCTCGGCGATCAGCGCCTCGTACAGCTCTGAGTCGTGGGTGGTGGTTTCGGCAGGCATCTGGTTCTCCGTGGCTGGGCCGGGGCCCGCTGTCGGAGGAGCGGGCCCCGGCCGGAGGGGTGGCCCGTATCGGACGGGCCTTCCGGGCGGGCTGGGCGCGGGGGGTCGCTGCCCGTCCGGAGGTCGGGTTGTTGTGCGGGCCGTGCCTCGGGCCTGACAACGATCACGAATCTAACATGACCAAAGGCAGCGACCTATTTCGGGTTCATCGTCAGTCGAGAATCGCCAGCTCGGCCGGGCGGTGGGGGGTGTCCACCGGCGCGCCGGGCCAGCGGACCATGACCAGCGTTTCGCCGGTGATGGGGTCCTCGGCGTGTCCGTTTACGCACCCGAAAGGGCGCGGCTGGTCCGGATTCCAGCGGATGGGGGTTACACCGGTACGTGGCCGGAAGTCGGCGCGTACGTCGTTCACTTGACGCTCCCTGTGAGGCGTGAGGCGATCAAGTCCAGGCCCCGCCCCCGCGCGGCGGAGACGGGCTCGTTGAACGTGCAGTTGCCGTTCTGGCTCTCTTGGAGGCCGGCCCGCCAGTCTTCTGGGCCTCCCGGCCGGTTACGGGTGAAGTGCTGCGTCGTGCCATCGGCCAGGGTGAAGCTCAGGTGCAGAGTGTCGCCGGGGCCGGTGGTCGCGCTGGTGCGCTGTCCGGTGGCGAGAGCGTGATGGGCGATTGCGTCGCCAGTGCGCATGATGCGCTCCTATTAGAAGTAGCGGCCTATTTCGCGTTAGTGGAGAGAGCTGTAGCCGTTGCAGATCTCGCATGTGTCCCCGGTGGCGGGGTTGGTTCCGTCGGAGCAGTTGGGGCAGGGGTGCCA
Organism: Streptomyces sp. NPDC017529; assembly: GCF_044329785.1. Classification (NCBI taxonomy): domain Bacteria; kingdom Bacillati; phylum Actinomycetota; class Actinomycetes; order Kitasatosporales; family Streptomycetaceae; genus Streptomyces; species Streptomyces sp. NPDC017529. The sequence goes on along the minus strand of NZ_JBIRJY010000025.1, from coordinate 75,757 downwards.
CCATCCAGTGCCGCGGCACTGCTCGCACTCGCGGACTTCCTCGTAGGGGCCGCGGAGAAAGGTGACGACGGTGCGGCCTTCGCACTCGTCGCATTCGCTGGGCTCCACCCCAAGGGTGCTGTAGCAGTCGATGGTTGCGAGTGTGGCGAGCATGGGGTCCTTCGGGTGTCGGTCATCTCTTCGTCTAGATTAATTCTACTATGGTTGGTGGGGGTGTCCAGTGCGCTGTCCCGCCGGCCGGAACCGCCCGACGGGCGCAGGGCGACCGCGACTGGGCCGCACGAAAGGGGGAGTCCCGCTCAGAAAAGAGGCTCCTGCCCCTGGGCATCCTTCGGTTCACGGAGGCGCGTGCGGTCGGTGTGCACAGGAGGCGCAGCCTCTCCGAAAAGGGCGGGGGTTCCGGACGCGTCGGGGGCGGCCGCGATGCGCACCGGCCCGGTGGGTATGTCCAGTGTCCACGTGCTGGCAAGGCGGGCATCGAAGTCGGATTTGGACATGGTCTGCCACTGTGGGCGCTCGGCGTGAGCGGACATCGGAAGCTCCTTCTGGTCGAGAGGGGGAGGGGGGCGAGGTGGGGCTCGCGGCCCCGCCCTCTATGTGTCATGCCGCAACCGGCTGGGATTCCGCGCCCGCCACGGCTTCCGGGTTGACCTGGACCAGTTCCTTGGCCTCGGAGTGCGCCTTGGCCTGCTTGAGCTGGAAGCGGGCCTTCGTCAGGGACTCCGCTACGCGGTCCAGCTGCTCCAGGCGCGCGCCGACGCCGCCCTCCAGGGCCTGTGCGAGCTTCAGTGGGTCGCTTGCGCCGATCTCGTCCAACATCGCGCGGACCTGTTCGATCTTGTCGAGCGTCGTACGGGTCTTCTTCTGTGTCGCTGCACGCTCGGTGCGCTGCTCTTCCGTCAGCTCCTCGGTGATCATCAGTACTGCCTGTTCCTGCTGCTGGCGCATGGCGTAGGCGAAGTGGACGATCTCGTTGTCCGAGGCGAGTTCGCCGCGGCTGAACTTGGCGAGCACGGCAGCCTGGTTGGCATGGCTCAGGGCTGCGATCTGCACTGCTGCCTGGGTGCCGATGGTCTTGGACTCCACGAGTTTGGCGACGTCCTCGCGCAGGTCCAGCAGGGCCAGACGGAGCTTGACGTACGCCGTGGTCTTGCTGAAGTCGGCGGCGACGGACTCCGGGGTGGCGCCTTCCTCCTCGTCCAGAATGCGCTGAAAGGCCCGCGCCTCCTCCAGGGGAGTCATGTCCTCGCGGTTCACGTTCTCGCTGACCGACCGCTTGAAGCGACGGAGTTCACTCTTCTCGCTCGTGATGGTGGCACGGATCTTGGTGCGCTTGAGTATCTGATGGGCGCGCCACCGGCGCTCGCCGGCGACGATCTCGTAACCGCCGTGCTCGTCGTCGGGCCGGACCTCGATGGCCTGCATGAGTCCGTATTCGTCGATGGAGGAGGCGAGTTCCTGAAGGGCTGTCTCGTCGAAGTGCTCGCGGGGCTGGCGGGGGTTGCGGTGGACCTGGCTCATCTTCAGGACGCGCTGCACGGGTTTCTCCAAGAGGTATGTGGTGAGTTCTTCCCTCAACCGATAGCTAAATTCTACTATGTCCGAGGGGGGTGTCTACTCGCGGAGCCGCAGCCAGATGTTCTCCGGCCTGCGCCAACATCGCACCGGTCCAGCCGCTTTGAGAGAAGCAAAGCGCCCGTGGGGCGCCGGTTTCTTCCGGCGCCCCACGGGCTCTCCTTCCACCGCGCCACGGGACGTGAGCGCCTAACCCCCGTCTACGCGCTCACGCCACCGCCGCACCTCAACGGGCGCACCCGCTGCCAGGGCGGTAGAACACTCGCGGGCGATCGGGCACTGGCCGCACACCTCGGCCGGATCGCCTTCTCGCACCTGCTTGGACGAATCAACCTGGCTAGCCGTGACACACCGGGCCGCGCTCCAGCGGATCGGCATCGCCAACCTGCCCGTCTCGCCGTGCAGGTAGCTCAGGACACGAGCAGTCGCTGCAAGGCCCCGCTCTTCACTGCCCGGTCGACCGCTCCGAGGCTGCTTCGACAGCGCCAAGATGCGCTGTTCATCGATCACTTCACTCCTCGCCAAGTCAGGCCGCTTGTCGCCTGCCCCTCCGTTTGACGCGCCCAACCCCCGTCCGCGATCACCAAGCCCGAGCGCGGCGCCGGGTGACTGTAGGTGCTGCTCTGCTGATGTGGCCGAGCTGCCGCTCAGTGGCCCATGCCGGCGCCGCCGTCGACCGGGATGACGGCCCCGGTGATGTACGACGCCTCATCGCTGGCAAGGAAGCGCACCGCCGCGGCGATCTCCTCCGGCTGGGCGGCCCTGCCCGCGGGGATCTGCTTGATCATGCTGTCCTTGATCTCTTGCGGCAGTACCGCGGTCATGTCCGTCTCGGTCAGTCCCGGGGTGACCACGTTGGCCGTGATTCCCCGCGAGCCCAGCTCACGTGCGATGGAGCGAGAAAATCCGACCAGTCCGGCCTTGGCTGCCGCGTAGTTCGCCTGGCCCGCTTCGCCGCGCAGGCCGACGGTCGAGCCGATGAAGATCATGCGGCCCTTGCGGGCGCGCAACATGCCGCGGGTGGCGCGCTTGGCCAGGCGGTAGGCGGCGGTGAGGTTGGTGCCGATGACGTCGCTGAAGTCGTCCTCGGACATGCGCATCAGCAGGGTGTCGCGGGTGATGCCCGCGTTGGCCACCAGCACCTCGACCGGGCCGTGCGCCTCTTCGATTTGCCGGAATGCCGCCTCGACCTGTTCCGGGTCGGTGATGTCGCACTTGACGCCCAGGACGCCGGCGGGCGGTTCGCCCGACCGGTAGGTGACGGCGACCCTGTCACCGTTGGCGGCCATGGCCTCTGCGATCGCCAGTCCGATGCCTCGGTTACCACCGGTGATGAAGACGCTGCGGCTCATGGGTACCTCTCAGTTGGTGCTCTGGTGCTCAGCTCTGCCGTTTGCCGTGGCAGAACGCCCGCGGGGCCGGTGCCCGGCGACCGGACGACCTCCTGCGGTGCAGCAACCCTCGCACAAACGGAACGCTCGCTTTTGAACGTTTCCGGCTACTCAGGGTGACCGGTACGAAATGTAGCGGTAGTTGACAAACTGTTGAAGCGGGGGAAAGGTGGTTAATGTCCCATTTTGGATGGGTCGCGGGTGAAAAGATGATCATGGAGGCACTTGCGAAGGAGCGTCAAGGGGGCGTTAAGGTCATCGGCGTCTTTCCGATACTTTTACCGTCAAGGAGGGGTAACGCCCCAATGTCCAATAGGCACCGCGTAGGCGATTTTCTCCGAGAGTGGCGCGCCAAGATGGACCCCAACCTCGTCCCCGGCTTCACCGCCAAGTTCGGGCCGCGAAACAAGCCCGGCCTCACACAAGCCGAAATGGCAGTGCTCACTGGTGTGACGGAGAGCTGGTACAGGCGCCTGGAAGCCGGCGGCATCGCGAACCCGAAAACGGATTGGCTGGAGCGCATCGTGCGCATCCTCGACCTCAACGAAGCCAAGCGATACACCCTGTTCGTGTACGCAAAGGGGCAAGAGCCGCCGCCCCTCTACCGCCCGGCCGCAGTCATCGACCCCTCGACAACCGCAGTAATTCAGGGACAGCCCTGGCCCGCGTACATATCTGACGCGTCGTGGGACATGCTCAAGTACAACGACCTGTGCGTCCAGAATTGGCCCTGGGTCAAGTACGGCATCAACATCATGACCTGGTGTCTGACCTACCCCGAAGCCCGGCTGCAGCTGATCGATTGGGAAGAGTCCTGGGCCAAGCCCATGGCGTCCCAACTGCGCCTCGTACACGAGTCCCAGCCGGAGAACCGCAGGCTCGCCGAAGTCGTAGCCGACATCAAAAAGCGCGACAAGGTCGCAGCCCGGCTCCTTACTGACGACCTCACGAGCGTCACCCACCCAGACGGACACCGGCGTTGGATGTACCTACCGAACCGCGGTGAAGAGGAATTCGAGGTGATCTTCCGTTGCTTCGCACCGCTCAGCGACCGTAGCCAGCGCATGATGTTCATCATGTCGCCCGACTACTCCCCCGCGAGCTGAGCCATTCCCTCAACGAGCCCCATCGTCGTGGAAGGGCCACCTTCTACGCCTGCTTCCTTGTACGCAGCGGCAACAGCAGTGAAAAGCCGCTCAGTATGCGCGAGATCGCCGGCGTGGGCCCCCTTGATCAGGCGGGCCGCGTCGGACAACTCGACGCCGCTCGAAGCGTAGGAAGTGGCGTCTTCATGGACACGGGCGAGGCCGTCGCGAAAGGCGACCACGCCTGCCCGGCCGGTGATTTCACCGTGGCCCGGTACGAACGTTGTGGCGCCCGTACTCAGTAGCCGATCGCAAACCGCGATGCACGCGCTGAGGGAATCGGACCACACAATCATGTGGGCACCGATGAACAACGTATCGCCGGTGAAGACCACTTCATCCTCGGGGACATGCACGGCCACGTCACCTTCACTGTGTGCGGGGCCGAGATCGATGAGTTCGACCGCCGCCCCGCCAACCTCCAGCTCCAGCGTGCCGGTGAACGTACGCGTCGCACCAGTCACGGTGATCCCGCTGAAGTCGAACCCGCCGATGTGCTCAGCGGCGTACGCGGTGACCGCAGACGTCGGAGCCGCCCGGCCGAGCAGCATCATCTGCTCCGGGCTGATCTCCTTGCACACATGCTCGGCCGACGCAGCCGACGTGATGATCTCGGCGTCCGGCAGGAGCTGGTTGCCCCACGTGTGGTCCCCGTTCTGGTGCGAATTCACCACAGTAGTGATCTCCGCTCCGGGCACGGCCGCCTCGACTGCGTCCAACAGCAGACGCATGCCGGCCAACGTGAACTGGGTGTCCACCAGCAGGGCTTGCCCATCAGAGGCGACGAGCCCGCAGTTGCTGTAGCCCCAGGCGGTGCTGTTGTGCATCCACGCCCACGTGGTGGACGACAGCGGAACGAGGGAAGGGGACGACAAAGCAGGCTCCAACTTGCTGGGCAGGGCGACAGACATAGCGGTGCGCCCCAGCCGGCGAGGCGCACGGAAAGAAGATCAGTTGGCGGGGGAACGCCAGTCGATAACGATCCGCTCGTGCGGATCGGCGTGCCGCCCACCACCTGACGGCATGACACGCACCTTGGAAACCTCCAAGGCGATGAGAGCTCGCTGAGAGGCCCGCGGAGCAGTCCTCCACCACGCGACGAAATCGGTAACGCCGGAGATCGGCACGTCCGCGATCTGCTCCAGGAACCGAAGCCGGGCCCGAGCCTGCCGCAGATCCTCCTTGGTGGCCTTCTGCGCGGCCAGGAACGCCGAGCGCACCAACAGGCCACGCCCGTACAGGCCGCCCAGTTCCTTGAACCGCTCCTCGGCCCCGTCGACATGCTCGCGCAGACGTCTTGCTTCGGCCCTGACGTCCTCCTGGACTTCAAGCAGCCGCTCGTGGCTTCCCGGGCGCAGAACATCAGCGAGGACCTGCTCGGCTACGGCGTCCTCCAGGCGGCTGGCGTTCATGCGGACGCCACCACACGAAGCGCGGCCCTCCTTGGGGGGCGGGCACCGGTAGCCGGGGTCTGCGTCGCCGTTCACCCGTGCCCCCTGCATGTGGAAGGCACACCGACCACACTCGGACAAGCCGCTGGTGAGCAGGTAGTCGAACGGTTCGCGAGGCGGAGTCTGCTCGCCGCGGCGCTTAGCGAACAGTGCGTTCAGTCTTTGGTGCTCGTCCGGTGTGAGGACCGTTTCCCCGAAGTCCTCGATGGGCTCGCCGTTCTTGTCGAGGCCCGCCATGAGCGGGTTGAGGATGGCTCGCACGAATGCCTCGGCAGCCCAGGGGTTCCCGCGCGCGTTGGTGTAACCCTTGTCGGCGAGCTGGCGCACGACCGCGCCTACGGGCTCGTTCAAGAGCAGTCGTGAAGCACCCTCACGCAAGCCCTGGGCCTCCTGCTGGTGCAGCTCTCCAGGACGCACGTAACCCGATAGCCGTGCCATGAATCTCCATCCATCGGGAGTGCGACCGCCTTGCCCATAGCGGCCCCTTAGCTCCTTAATAGGCCAATGTACTCGGCTGTCATAGGAGGGCTCTCCGTTCACTTGACGCCGCTGAGTATTTACGCAGGTCAAACATGGTGATCGAACACGACATCGAAAAGTGACCTCCCTCACCCCTGGCTAGTTGGTTGCCTGGGGCTACGGAAGGCTCGGGCGAATCGCCGCGTAGCGACCCTAAGGAGGCGGGAGGTGGGCGGCTCTTCGGCAAACAGGCCGCAGCAAAAGATCGGCTAGCGCAGTCCAAGGGCCTCCCAGACGGACGCCGTCGCCACCTTCGTCGTATCGCCCAGCGGAATCAGCTTCGCTGGGAACCGGCCCTGCTCGATCAGTCGGTACGCCTTGTCCGCCCCGATCTTGAAAGCACGCGCAGCCGTTGCCACGCTGATCGCAAGCGGAAGTGCCAGAACCTCCTCCACGGACATGTCCCCACGCTCAGAGGAGGGTGCAACAGAACCAATCGCAGATGTGGTCATAGGTGGTCAAATCCTTCATCCCCGCGCCACCTGACCGGAAGCATACGAGACCCAAGGAAGCCCGAACTCCGCTACAGAAAGATCAGGACACGCAAGGAAACCCCAGCTTAAACAGGAGCCTGCGTGTTCGACGGAACCACCTACAAGCGATGCTCGTGCACGGAGCCGGTACTCGACGACGCCGGCCGACCGGTGCTCAGGCCCGACGGCAAACCCAAGCGCCGCGAGATCGGCTCGGCTTGCCCAGACCTGAAAAAACGGGACCACGGCTCCTGGGCCTACTACCTCAACCTCCCCGACGGCCCGCGCGGCGAACGACGCCGGCCCCGCAAGAGCGGCTTCCGAACCCAGACCGACGCGAAGGAAGCGGCACAGAAGCTCTGGGACGAGGCCCAGGGCGGCGTCGACATCGACTCCAAGGAGACGCTCGCTCAGTACCTGCGCCGCTGGCTGCGCCAGCGCGTCGACCTCAAACGCAGCACCCGCAAGGACTACGAGGACTACGTCGAACGGATCTTCATACCCGCCCTCGGCCACCTCCCCCTGCGCCAACTGCGTAAGCGCCACATCCAGGAGATGTTCGAAGAAATCTGGGCCCACAACGAAACCAAGGCAGCCAACCGGCTCGCAGCCCAGCAGGCCAAAGCCGAATGCGACGACGCCCACCGGGCATGGAAGTCCGCGCCCAAGCCCCGCCCACCACACCTGCGCCAGCGATGGGACGAGGCCAAAGCAGCACTTCGCGAGGCACGCCAGAAGCCCCGCAGAGAGACAGGCCCGGGCACACAGAAGAAGTTCAAAGACACCCTCTCTGCCGCACTCGACGCCGCAGTCGCCGAAAAGCTGATCACGGAGAACTTCACCAAAGGCGTCGTCCTCCCCAAGTACGAGCGCCCTGAAGCTCTCGTCTGGACGGACGAACGTGTCGCCCGCTGGCGCGAAACAGGAGAAATCCCCGGCCCCGTCATGGTCTGGACTCCACAACAGACCGGACAGTTCCTCGACGGCGCAACCGGGCACCGCATGTACCCCATGTGGCACCTCGCGGTCTTCAGAGCGACACGACGCGGCGAAACCGTCGGCCTCCCCTGGACAGAAACAGACCTGGAAGCCGGAACGATCAAGGTCGTCGAGCAACTGGTCAAGGGCCGCACCTACAGCGAAGTCTGGGAAGACACCCCCAAGAGCCGCAGCGGACGCCGCACCGTCACCTTGGACGACGTGACCCGCGCACTGCTCCGAGCCGTACGCCAGGCACAGAGGACCGAGCGCGAAGCCTGGGAAGCAAAGCACCTGGCCGAACCCGAAAAGTACGGCCCCTACATCAACTCAGGCCGCGTGTTCACCACCGAGGACGGAAGCCCCCACAACCCGGACAACGTCTCGCAAGCCTTCGACCGCCTGGTCAAAAGGCTCGACCTTCCTCCGATCCGTCTCCACGACCTCCGCCACTGCGCCGCGTCGCTGAGCCTCGCGGCCGGCCTGTCCATGAAGGCCATCCAAGCTCTCCTCGGCCACAGCAACTACTCCCTCACCGCCGACACCTACACCTCGCTCATGCCGCAGTTCGACCAGGCAGCGGCGAACGCACCAGTCACCCTCGTACCGCGAGCCAACGCGACGGAGGACGGAACTGCCCCGAAGCTGACCCTCGTCATCTCGGCCGCAGAACCAGAAGAGCCTGGGACCGGCGGAGGCGGCCAGGACGGGGGTGACGGTCGCTCCGCCCCCTGCCAGGTGATGTCAGCGTGAGGGCGTGGTTATGCCTGGCGAGCGCGAATGTGAAGCGTTGGACAAGCAGATGTCATGGCGGCGCTGACCTGCGGGAACCCCTGTTCGCTTTCTGGCGTCGGGCCGGTTTCCAGAAGGAGAGGCGGTCGGGGGCTGTCCGTGGACAGAACGTGGACAGAAGGCCGGGGACAGGCAGGGAAAAATGAGGAAAACCGATGAAGGGGCTGTGGCAGAGCAGGCTCCGCAGGCATCTGCTGAGAGGCCCCTGAGCTGGAGCAACGTCCCTCCAGGTGGTGTTCTACCGCTGCTGGAGGGCGGGTTGGGGATCGCTCCGAACCGCTGCTTATCCGGCTCGATTCCCACCCGGAAGGCTCTTGTAAAGCGTAGGTCGTCGGTTCGAATCCGACAGGGGGCTCAGAGAGAGGAAGCCCCAGGTCACCGGTGGTGGCCTGGGGCTTTTTGCTGTGGTGGGGCGGGGTGCCCTGTGTCTATGGAACCTGCTTCGTCGGCACCTGTGTGGGGTCGGCGTCGAGGTGGGAGAGCATTGTTCGCAAGCTGGCGATCTCGGCGGACAGGCGTGTGCCCGCGCCCCGTGCCTGTGCCTGGTCGAGGGCGGTGCGAGCCTCGTCGTAGCGGCCGCTCGCGAGTGCCAGCAAGCCGTACAGCTCGTGTAGGCGGCCTGCGTCCCGAGGTGTGGACCTGCCGTCTTTCGCTGAAGCAGCAGCCGCCGAGTCCGCCAGCTGTGAGAGACGGCTCAGCGTCTGGCTCGCGGCTACTACCGTTTCGAAGTACGTGGCCTCGACATGCCGGTCGACGCTGCGGAGCAGCCCCGCACAGTGGCTGATCTCGTTGGCGCCGCCGAAGCGAAGGGCGAGTTCGCAGAGCAAGGCCCAGCTGTCTTGCAGCCGCTCTGCGACGTAGTCCGAAGCGTCGGGTGGGCAGTGCGTCAGGGATTCCGAGAGCAGGTCGAATAGTTCGCGTGCGTGTGCCGGAGTGAGGTCTTCGACCAGCTGTTCCCGAGCGTGGTAATAGGTCCACTTGGGGTTGTGGGGCTCGTCTTCGCGGCACAGTTCGAGGAGATTGTTGTGCCGTTGGAGCTTCTTCTTGGCCTCGATCACCTCTGGTTGGTAGCCGTAGTGTGTGAAGCGGACAGAGGCGCGGGCTGTCAGGGGGCAGTTTCCCTCTAGGTCGTAGGGGCGCTCGTGGATCCGGCCCTTGTAGCGGAGAGACGTTCTGGCTCGAAGGGCTCGTGGCAGATCGCTGTAAATACCGCCTTGGTCGTCGACATCCGCGATCTCGGGGCAGACCGCCAGGTCGACGTCGGGCAGCACGAGGTCCAGCACTGCCAGGCAACGGCGAAGCGCCCCGACGGATGCAGGTGCCAACTCTTCGTCGGCATCGACCATGACGACCCAGCCGTCCGTTACGTGGTCGAAGGCCAGGTTCCGCTGTCTCGCGAAGTCGTTTTGCCACGGGCTCTCGACTATGCGCGTGGGAACGCTCGATTCCCGCACCACTTGCAAGGTGCCGTCCCGGGAACCCGAGTCGATGACGAGGACCTCGTCGACGTCGGCAGCCATGGCGTCGATGCACCGGCCGACCCTTTCCTCCTCATCGCAGGTGAGTATCACCGCGGTGATGCGCGGTGACGGCACCGCCGAGGAAGAGGGTGGGAAGCCGGTGGCGGGTACGTCCGCCAGGCGGGGAGAGACGTCGTAGACGAGGCGCAGGTCCTCGTCCCAAGGAGTCGTTGTGGTGTCACGGCTATGAGACGCGACCAATACTTCAGCGAAGCGCATTGCCGGCGCCTTCCATGACTATCGAGTTCTGGGCAGGGCTGCCGATCTGGACGATGTGGTCGAAGGTGAGGTCGGCGGCATCTGTATGGGACACCACTACCTTCGAAGCGGGAAGCGAAGCGAGGTTGCTCCAGATCCTGTGCACAGTGCCTCGGTCGATTCCGCTGAACGCTTCGTCAAGCAGGTAGACGTCCGGAGCGTGCAGCACTGCTCTGGCCAATGCCAGGCGTTGCATCTGTCCGCGGGAGAGGCCGCTTCCGTCCTCTCGCACTCCCCAAGACAGACCGCCCGGTAGATCGCGTATCACCTCGTCGAAGCACGCGATTTTGCAGGCCAGTTCGATGGCTTCGTCCTCTGCCGGCCTGCCCAGGGTCAGGTTCTCCCGGAGGGTGGCTGTGATCAGCAGTGGGCTGTCGCTGAGGTAGAGCACGCGGTCCCTGAGTTCGTTCTCCCGTAGCTGCCTGCTGTCCCGGCCGTTGACCGTGACGGTTCCGTGGTATTCGGAGAAGAAGCCTGCGATTGCCTTGAGGGCTGTGCTTTTCCCTTGGCCGTTGGCGCCGACGATCAGCGTCGTGGAAGCCGGTTCGATGGAGAGTTGGAGTTCCTTCACCGCCGGACGCGAGGAGGTCGGGTAAGTGACGCTCAAGCCGCCCACCTCGATGTGCGTGGGCTCGGCGCTGAGCGGAGTTTCCGTGGTTGAGGGCTCGGCCGGCGCCAGGCGAGGGTCCTCGTTCTGATTGATGATTTCGCGATAACGGCCAACGGCGGCGAAGAGGCGCTGGAGTGTTACTTGGAGAGCGGCGATCGAGTTTGCAGACGACAGGAAGTAGCCGGCCAGAGAAACCGAGGCGAAAATCTGTCCGACTGTCAGTATCCCGGAGAGAGCGAGCCTGAGGCACACCCAAGTGGTGAGCACTGTGGTGAGGCCCAGGTTGACGGTCATCACTACGGAGCCCAGGTTGCCGAGCCTTCCCAAGCGGGTCTCGGCGGAGATTCTGCGTTCCAGGCGTTCGCGAATCCTGCCCAGCGCGAAATCTCGCTTGGCGTAGGAGACCACTTGTTCGTAGTGATGTACGAGGTTGAACAGCTCCGCTTTGAGAGTGGCATCTCGCTGTAGAGCTTCCTCGGAAGCTGTCCTGATGGGCGAGAACAGCAGTCGCGAGGTGAGAACATTCGCTGCCGCAGACAGGAGCAGAACGGCGAGGACGTACTTATTGGTCAGGGCCAGGTACGCGCCCACCCCCAGCACCACCCCGACGTCCATCGAGGCCTGAACCGTGGAGGTGGAAACGAGCGCCTGGATCTCCTGTACGTCATCGAGACGACTCACCAGGTCGCCGACTCGCCGGTTGTTGTGGAAGGCCGTCGGCAACCGCAACAACTTGCGGACGTAGGTCTCGGAAAGTTGGCGCTGCAGAGCCTGGCCCAGAGAGACCGCGAGCCGGCCGCGCGCATATTGAGCGACGCCGACCAGGACAAGAATTCCTGCAACTGTGGCCGTCAGCAAGTTGATCGAATGCATGGAAGCATCACGCACGACACGGTCAACCGCTACTTGAAGAAAAATGCTGGTCAGCAGCGAAGCTCCCGAGACCAGCGCGGTGAGTGCGAGAATCGCGGTCAGGGCAGGCCACCGGCTGCGGACCAGCGGCCATACGACTCGCTGCGAACGGAGTTCGCTCAACCTGCTGCGCAGGCTCAGCCCGGCAGCAGGCGTATCCGTGACGAGCGCGTGTCCGGTGAATATCTCTGCCAGGGCGTCCGCACTCATTTTTGTGGGCGCCGACAGCAGCGGGTCACTTATCGCGAAGTGTCCATCGTGTTCGGCGTGGACCACCACGAAGTGCGGTTGGCTCATGACCTGTACTCGTACGATGGCCGGTCCGGCCGTATGCACGGCCTGGGCGAGTTGCCCGATGTCCAGCCGGAAAAGCTCGGAGTCGATTCCGTAGTCAGCCAAGACGTGCTGCAGGCGCAGCAAAGAGGAGCCCCGACGCCCAAGGCCAACCGACTCGCTGAGGACTGCCACGTCGATCAGTTTGCCGTGGCGCCTGAGGACCGTCCTGACGCACGCCGGCCCGCAGTCCGTATCGCCCGTTTGGCTCGTATGAAATCGTCGGAACTTCTTCATTTCCCTACCTTTCGCCCACAGGTTCGGCCCTGGCTTCCGCGGAAGCCAGGGCCGAATCAAAAAGTGCTAGCGGCAGAACTGGTTGTACATCTTCAGGTAGTCCGTGGGGGTGCCGCCGCACGAAATGACCACGCTGGTGAAGCTCAGCGCGTAGAGCTCGGCGCACTGCGCCTTGCTCAGGCGACGACCCTCACCGTCTGCCTGCTGACCCTCAACCTCGCTGAGCGCGGGAAAGTTCATGGAACGCAGCTGGGCAAGACTCATTGTCTCTCAGTTCCTTCCGGAGCAGTTGGAATTTCTGAACGACAAGATCATCTGCTCTGGCCGGAGGGTGCTGCAATCCGTACTGTGGTGGCCACACCCGCCGTTCGGCGGGGTTGCCGCCCGGCTGCGGAGGGCTTATACGTACGCAAGATTCGTCGCGGTCGCCGGAACCGGCCGTTGCTTACGTACGGGCTCAACCGCTTGATGTGCGTCGCGGTCGGGAGACCAGGCGGTGATACCTGCCCTATCTGCTATGACCGCCGCTTGCACGCGGTTGAGGTTGCCGAGTTTGGCGAGCAGCGCACTGACGTGATCCTTGGCGGTACTCGGTGCGACACCCATACGACGGGCTATCTGCAAGTTGGTCAGTCCCCTGCCCAGGAGGGACAGCGCATAACGTTCCCGCGGCGACAGAATCCCGACCATCGCGGCTGCCTCGTTGGTTCGGCAGCGCGCGAGGTACCCGTTGATGACGGCAGTCGCGACCGGTGATGCCAGGGGTCGTCGCTCTGCGGTGAGGCTCCGGATGTCTTGGACCAGTTGTTCCGGAGCGGTGTCTTTCAAAAGATAACCCGTCGCTCCGAGGAAGAGAGCGAGAGACACGTCATCTTCTTTGCGGGTTTTCGTGAGCACAATAATTTTCGGGGAATTTTTGACCGATGCAATCTGACGCAGTACGCACATACCGTCAAGGCCCTGCATCTCTATGTCCAGGAGCACGACATCGGGGCGGTGTGCCGCCACAGCTGCGAGCGCTTCGGGCCCCGAGGATGTTTCCACGACGTCTATACCATCGGATGCGTCCAAGAAATTTTGGAGACTCAGCCGCATCAGTGGCTCGTCATCGACGATGAGAGTCCGCAAGGAATCTGGGCATGTCTGGCCTCTGGCGCCCGTCATGTTTTCTCCCCGTGTCAGTTTTGCTAAGGTCTCTGCCATTTTATGCGGGAGCAGGTAAACAGATCCCCAAGCGCGCGGTTGAATGTTTTATTAAATTTCTGGTCAATTTAATGCACCCCCGCCGATCGGCGGGGGTGCCCACCAGTCGGCGGGGACTTCTCGACGCGTCACCCCTGTAGGGTTTTCGGTATCCGTCGAAGCCCTCAGTGCCGTGCGCTGGGCAATCAGAAGGAGGCCAAACGTGGTGATGGGTCCGGGACTTGCCGGCATGCCGATGGATGAGTGGAAGATCCGGACGGCCGGCGGCAAGGAGTACGTCTTCGACAGCGAGGACGAAGCGCGAGCGGCGCTGCCGGAGTACGGCGAAGGAAGCACGCTGTGGAAGCGGCGGGCCTACCGGGGGATAGCGAACACCACCGTGTCGTCGACAGGGTGGATTGACGTGACGTGAGCTGACCAGACGCTCGCTACTTTGCCAAGTTCGTAGTCATGTGTGCGGTAAGGGTCTCTACGGAGGGCTCGCCGCATCGAACCGCCCCGACCCGCACCATTCCGCGCCGATTCGCATCGATCCGCGCCGATCCGTATCAATCTGCGCCGGTCTGCGCCAGTCTGTGCCGACCCGCGTCGATGCGGGAGAAGGCCGGCTCTCTCCTTCGCGGTTGGTCGGCATGCCCCTCAACCCTTCCGTTTCCGCCTCGACGGCCCGTGCGCAGACAGCGGGCCCGGTGATGTCGGGAGGTCGAGAGGTGACGGTTTGCGCCTCGCGCTTTGCGCCTGCGCATCACCCCTGCTGAACCAGCACTTTCCATGGCGGCCGTACCGAGAACAGCCCATCGGTACGGCCGCTTTGTCGATCCGGTGTGGCGGCGCGTGGTGATCGGGCCGCGGTAGGGCGATTTTCGGCCCGCCGTCCCGGAGGTCGACAATCACCGTGCGTAGTCGCGTCGCATGGCTTGGGTCAGGCCTCGAAACAAGTGATTACCCACACCAGGCTTTCCTGTTATCGGACAACGTCGCTGGCCAGGACGCTAGTTCACGTCTGATTTGGGCATCCCGCATCGGTCTTGGCATGTGCAGGCCTTCGTGTATGGTTTCGCTCGCTGTCACCCAGGGTGTTTCTTTGGCCAGTGGTTGAGCCGGTGGTTGAACGCTGCCGTGCCCCGGGACGCAGTGCCCCACCCCTCACGGCGGTGCCCGTGTGCACCGGGTCCGGCCGCGCCGGATCCGGGCCGTACGCGCCGCAGAAAGGTTTGCGCATGTCCCGAAAGCGGGTCTTGAGACCTGTCCCTCTGGCCGCGCTGGCAGGCGTAGGCGTCTGCCTGGCAGCCGTCGTCGTGCCGTCCGCGTTTGCGGGGCCGACAACCCCGGCCGGCCCGGGCGCCCCGGCCGGCACGTGCACGATCCGCTCCGCGGAGAAGCACTCCGAGGCGCCACCGAGCTGCCTGGGCGTCACCGCTTCCCTTGACCACCTGCCCGCTGTCGGCGAGCAGGCCACACTCACCGTGGACGTCGAGGCGCAAGCAGACGTCAAGCACGCCGGCCTGTCCGTCCAACTGCCGCCCGCGATCCGAATAGCCGGCAAGGACGCCGGCCTCGCCGCGCCCACGACGGACACCTTCGGCCAGCGCACCAGCCAGAAGCTCGCCCTCACTCCCGGCACCCGCTCCGTCAAGGTCAAGGTCAAGGCTGTTGCCGCCGGGCCCGCCCAGATCCAGGCGGACATCAGCGACATCGATCACCCCGACCCGCGCCGCGCCGGACACGACTCGGTCGAACTCACCGTCGGCACGTCCAAGGGGTCCTCCGACGAGGGCGTCTCGGTCTCCAAGGGCCGTGCGACCCGGGTCGACGGCCCCGGGCCCGGCCAGCGCCAGGCTCGCCCGGCCAACCCCAAGACCCCGGCCCCCGCGCGTGCGTCGGCTGCCTCGGCCCCGGCGTCCCCGCGCGCCACCGCGCCGGCCGCGCGCGCCCAGGCCTGCGTCGGCGGCACCTTCCGTAACCGCTTCCAGTCCTCAGAGGGCGGCAGCTGGAACGGCAAGGCCAACCGGGACGAGCCGGTCAGCAACGCCAACATCATCCTGTGGGGCAAGCCGACCGCCAACGGCCCTACGCAGAAGCTCGCCACGGGAATGACCGGCAACGGCACGGGCCAGTTCAACCTCTGCTACACCCCGCGCACCTCGACCACCTCCATGGCCTGGGTGGAGTTCCAGTCGCAAGCCGGCCGGATGTGGTCGGTGGTCGACGCCAACGGCGGGCTCTACGCCACCACCTCGTACGCGCTGAACAACATCTCGGGCAGCACCAGCCTGGGCAACGTGTACGCCAACTACGGGCAGAGCCGCGCCTGGCACAGTTTCGACACTCTCAACAAGCTGTGGTGGAACCGTGGTTCCACGACCAACTGTTGGGCTTCCAGCCAGCAGGACGGTTACTGCACCCCGATCACCGTCCAGTGGTACCCCGGCTCCACCGACGGCACGTACTGGACCTCCGGCGACGACAAGATCCACCTCGCGGACAACGACCCCGACGCCGAGCACACCACCATCCACGAGGCGGGTCATGCCCTCATGGGCAAGCTCTACAGGGGCTGGTGGCCGCAGGTGAGCAACTGCTCGCCCCACTACGTAGACCGCGCCTCCTCCACCAGCTGCGGCTGGACCGAAGGCTTCGCCGACGCGGTGGCGTTCCACACCTTCAACGACACCACCTACTACTGGGGCAACGGCGCGTCCCTGAACCTCGCCAACGACCGCTCCACGAGGAACATCGACCCGGGTGACGCCTGCGAGGCGCGCGTCGCCACCGCGCTGGTCGACCTGTGGTCCCAGGTCGACGGCGGCTGGATGAAGAGCAACTCCATGATGTCCCGGAACCCGCAGTCCAGCTTCCGCGAGTACTTCGTCACCGACCGGCCCACCTACGGCCTGGACAACGGCGCGAAGGCGCAAAGCATCCTCTACAAGCACACCATCCAGTACTGACCGCGGTCAGCCGCACATCCCCATGGACCGGGCCGACTGGCGGCCCGGTCCATGGGCGTTGTGGCTGTGGCGCACCGGCGCCTGCCACCTGGGCCTTGTCGTTGGCCGGGTGTCCTGTGGGTTATTCGTTTTCGATGCCGGGTCTTCCCCCCGTGGAGATCTGGTATCGAATACGAGTACGTCTGTGCCGTCTCAGTGAACCCGGACGTCCGACCGGCTGGGTCACGACAGTTATGTCACGACAGAGCCGTAGAACCATGGACTTCGAGCGCGGATTGGTACCTGCTCCTTTCTGGGAATGCGGGTAGGGCTGGTCCGGTGAGGGCAGCCGCGCTCAGTGACGCGGTCGTGAGGTGTGTCGGCGGAAGCCCGGCGTAGTCGTAGGCGCAGGAATGGAGCGGATCGGAGTCGGTCGGCTCCGTGACGCCATTGCCGTCCCGATCGTCCGCTTCCAACTGCTCCTCGACACGGTCGAGGAGCGCTTCCCACCGCGTGGGACCGATCCCGCCGTGTAGTTTCCGAGCAGCCTTTCGGCTGTCCTCCGCCGCGCAGCGGAGTAGATCGAAGGTTTCGTACATCCGGCCAGCCTTTCCGAGGTGAGCGGGTGTGGGCGCTTATGCGGGCCACGCATGCAGCGCTGCTTGCTTTGTTTCTGTGCGGGTCGCTAGGACCCAACCTGGGCTCACGGGAGGGGGGCTGTTCGCAGGCTCCCTCCCGTGAGCCCGAGTAGCGGCACTAGCTCGTCACGTCGCCCAGCACCTCGTCGTGGATCGTGTCCTTGTAGGGCTCCAATTCCTCGCGCACCCGCTTGTAGCGCCGGGCCACCGTGTGCCGGTCGATGCCGAGAGAGCGGGCGATCTCTCCCTGCTTGAGCCCCTCGACGATCGCGAGCCGGGCAATCGGGTACAGGGCCTCGGGGAGCTTGTCCGCGAGGAAGCGGTCGATGGACGCGAGGCAGTCATCGCGGGCGTGCGTCCCCTCGTCGGGCTCGACCGAGATCTCCGGTACCTCGCCCACCAGGGACAACAGCTCCCGGTCGTTGCTCCGCGCCGCGTCGGCGATGACGTCGCGCATCACCTTGCGGGCGAACGCGCGCCCACCGTCCTGCCGGTCCAGCACGAAGTCGGGCCTCGACCAGGCGCGGACCAGTTGGTACACGCAGGTCTGCACCAGGTCCTCCATCGCGTAGCCCATGCCGGCCTGGAGCACCAGGCTCTCCAGGAACGGGGCGAGACGCCCGAGTTCCGCGACCTGCTCCTTGGTCAGGCGGCGCCGGGCGGGCTCGGATTCGGGCGCGGTACGAGCCGCGGGGATCAGGCTCTGCGGCCTGTTCGGCAGGTCGTGCGGGTCCGTAGGCCCTCGAACTTCGGGGGCATTGCGCATAGGGACCAGTCCTTCCCGTGTCTCGGTCAACTCGGCGCTTGACGATGCACAGTTCGCGCTTTTCACCCAGTTATGCCGTCGGGGGCGGCGCGCAGGGTGCGTCTGGGGTCCGTAACTTTGGGTGAGGCGGTGGGGTGAAGTTGTTCAGGGGGCGCGCGCCGCGCCCGTTGCGAGCCCCCAGGGGGCCCGGCAGGGGAAAGAAGCAGGACTGTCGGGGGCGGTCAGCTGAGGACCTGGTGGATGAACAGTGCTACCGCGACTCCCACCAGGAGGGCGGCCCCGAGCAGCGGGTTGAGGAAGGCCAGGTAGGTGACCAGCCCCGCGATGATGAAGATCAACAGAGCGCGGTGGAGCTTCTGGACGGGGTCCATGCGGTGATCTCCCGAGGTGACGACCGGCCGCGGGTCGTAGTGACGTGGCCGGCCGGATGCCGGTTCGCCGGTTCACCAGAAGAAGCCGTTGGGGGAGGGGCCGGGGGCGCAAGGAAGGTGCGTGGCCGATGTCACCCTGCGCGCTGCACCCGCTGGGGGCACCGGGACGTGGGTGGCCAGTATCCGGCGATCAGCAATCGGCGGTGGCGTGCGCGGCGTGTACGCGGGCCGTTGACGTCTGGGCGTCGGCGGCCTCCGGGGAGACCGGACGACGCGTACGTGAGTGGCCCGTTCGATGCGGTGATACGTACGCGTATCGGCGTAAGTTCGCGGCATGGTGACTTCGATGGCGCGTGAGGACTACGAGCGGCGGATGGCGCGGGCGGTCCGGGCGGCGGAGGACGCGGGGCTGGCCGGGCTGATCGTGACGCCGGGGCCGACGATGGCGTGGCTGTGCGGGTACGCCCCGCCACGTTCCAGGGGGCTGTTGACCATGCTGGTCGTCCCTGTGGGAGGACGGCCGAAGTTGTTGGTGCCCGCGGAGGACAAGGCCGCCGCGGAGCGCACCGCTGCTGCGGGTGCGCTGGAGTTGAGCGCGTGGGCGGGAGGCTCGGACCCGTATGGCGTGGTGGTGAAGGCGCTGTCCCGGCAGGGGCGTTACGGGATCTCGGACATGACGTGGGCGCGTGACCTGTTGGCCCTGCAGCGGGCCGCGCCGGGGACCTCGTACATCGCGCTGATGGAGGCGCTGCCGATGCTGCGTGCGGTGAAGGACGCCTTCGAGGTGGAGCGGCTGGCGGACGCCGCCGAGGCCTCCGATGCCGTCTACGAGGCGGTCCTCGGGCTGCGCTTCGCCGGGCGTCGGGAGCACGAGGTGGCAGCCGACGCGGCGCGGCTGCTCACCGAGAAGGGGCACGACGCGGTCGCCTTCACGGTCGTCGGGGCGGGGCCCGGCGGGGCCGACCCGGGACACGAGGCGGGCGAGCGGGTCATCGCGGACGGGGACATGGTCGTACTCCACTTCGCCGGCCTGAAGGACGACTACTGCTCGAACATCGCGCGGACCGTGCACGTGGGGCCGCCGTCGGCCGAGGAGCGCAAGGTGCACGACCTGGTGCGGGAGGCGCAGCAGGCGGCCTTCGAGGCGGTACGGCCGGGGGCGGCCTGCCAGGAGATCGACCGGGCCGCCCGGAGGGTTATCAAGGCGGCGGGCTACGGGGAGTACTTCACCCACCGTACGGGGCACGGGGTCGGTGCCGTCCCGCACGAGCCGCCGTACCTGGTGGAAGGCGAACAGTTGCCGCTGGCGCCGGGGATGTGCTTCTCGATCGAGCCGGGGATCTACCTTCCGGGGCGGTTCGGGGCACGGGTCGGGGACACCGTGACGTGTACCGAGACCGGCGGGCGGTGGTTGAACGGCAGTGATCGGGTGATGGTGGTGGTGGAGTGAGGTGGGGCGGCTGGGTGCGGGTGGGGGCGCTAAGGGGGGCGTAGAGCGCGTACGGCGCGTACGGCAGCCGAGCGCGCCAGGGGGCGGGCCTGGCTGACGTACGCGCGTCGGGTTCCGGGACCGGCGGCTTACGGGACGAGTACGACCTTGCCCATCGTGCCGCGGTTGGCCAAGGCGCGGTGTGCGGCCGCCGCTTCGCGGAGCGGGAAGCGCTGTACGTCCGGTACGAGGCGGCCGGCTGCCGCCTCCGCGAGGGACGCGGTCTCCAAGGTGCGCATCGGATTGTCGCCGCCTGCCTTGGCCATCATGACGGGGCCGAGCACGGACTCGGAAGTGATGCCGCGCTCGGCCAGCTCGCCCTCGGCGAACACCAGCGGGCCACCGGTGAGCGGACCGCCCGAAGACCAGCCGAAGACGAGGTGGCGGCCACCGCGGGCGAGCAGGCCGACGGCGGCGCGGCCCGGTTCGCCGCCCACGGAGTCGAAGACGATGGTGGCGCCCGGCACCTCGCGCTCGTCCAGGAAGGCCCGCACCACGGAGGGCCAGCCGGCGTCCTTGTAGTCCACGGCGAGGTCGGCGCCGAGCCGGCGTACGCGCTCGGTCTTGGCCTGGCCGCCCGCGAGGCCGATCACGGTCGCCCCGACGTTCTTCGCGTGCTGGACGAGCAGCGAGCCGATGCCGCCGGCCGCGGCCGGGACGATCGCGATGTCGTCGGCGGTGAGTTCGGCGAAGAGCAGGATGCCCATGGTGGTGCGCCCCGTGCCGATCATGGCGACGGCCTGGGCCTCGTCCAGGCCGTCGGGGATGTCGTGGAGCTTCTCGGCGTCGACGACGGCCTTCTCCGCGTAACCGCCCGGGTTCATGCCCAGGTGGGCGACGACCCGGCGGCCCAGCCACGCGGGGTCCGTGCCCGCGCCGAGGGCCTCGACCGTGCCCGCGACCTCACGGCCGGGAGTGGTCGGAAGGTCGGGGAGCGGGGCCGGGCCACCCTTTATGCCCTCGCGCAGCGCCGTGTCGAGCAGGTGGACGCCGGCCGCCGCGACGGCGATGCGGACCTGGCCGGGGCCGGGGAGCGGGGTCTCGGTCTGCTCGTAACGGAGGTTTTCGGCGGGGCCGAAGGCGTGGAGGCGGATCGCGTGCATGAGTGGGCTCCTGGCGAGAGTGGTGGCCGACTGAGGCTTGCGGCCTTCACTCTGGTTCCTCGACTTTGGTTGAGGTCAAGGAGTGATCACGGAGACCTCGGGCGCGGTGCCGACGAGTTCGTTCGGCGGTGGTGTTTGTGCAGCTCAGGGGCGTGGTTCGCGGGATTGTCAGTGGGGTGGTTCACGATGGGTGCAGATGGCGGTGTGCGGGACAGGCGGTAGGGAAAGGCGGTGGACGCGGTGATGGAGCGGGGCGGGAAGTCGGGGCGGCCGGGGCAGTCGGCGCGGGCCGGTCAGGCCGTACGGGCGGTGCGGCGGCCGACGGTGCGGTTGCCGGAGCTGAGGCCGTACGCGGACGCGGAGTTGGCGGCCGAGGGGGATTACGACGGGCTGGAGCTCGCGGACGCCGACCTGGCCGGGCAGGCGGGGCGCGGGGCGCGGTTCATGGACTGCGCGGTGCGGCGATGCGCGCTGGACGAGACGGTGCTGAGCCGGGCGCGGTTCATCGACAGCGTGCTGGACGAGGTGCGCGGGGTCGGTACGGACCTGTCACAGGTGTCGCTGCGGGACGTCGAGGTCCTGGACGCGCGGCTCGGCGGCGTTCAGATGCACGCGGCGGCGCTGGAGCGGGTCGTGGTGCGCGGCGGGAAGATCGACTTCCTCAATCTGCGCAAGGCGAAGCTGAAGGACGTCGCCTTTGAGGGATGCGTGCTGGTGGAGGCGGACTTCGGCGGCGCGGAGCTGGAGCGGGTCAGCTTCGACGACTGCACGCTGTCCCGGGTGGACTTCAGCGGGGTGCGGATGCGCGATGTCGACCTGCGGGGGGTGGCCCGGCTGGACATCGCGCGGGGGATCGACCGGCTGTCGGGCGCGGTGATCAGCGCGGCCCAGCTGATGGACCTGGCGCCGGCGTTCGCGGCGGAGATAGGCGTGCGGGTGGAGTGACGGGGCGAGGCGGGGCGGGGCCGGGCGGTGGCTCGGGGCCGGGCGCTGGGCGGTAGCCCGGAGCCGGGGGGCGGGCCCGGGGTCGGAACCAGGGGCGGGTCCGGGGTCGTGGCCGGGTTCTGGGCCGGTTCCGGGCCGGGCTCCGGACCAGGGAGGACTGACGAAAAGGAGGGCTGTCGGGTGCGGGTCAGACGCGGGGGAAGCGGGCCTGGAGGTCCCATACGGCCGGGTTGTCGGCGAGCCCGTCGTGCATGTCGGTGAGGTCGGCGATCAGGTCGTGCAGGAAGTCGCGGGCCTCGCGGCGCAGCGCGGAGTGCTGGAAGGTCAGCGGGGGCTCGTCGGCCGGCATCCAGTCGGCGTCGACGTCCACCCAGCCGAAGCGGCGCTCGAAATACATCCGGTCTGCCGACTCGGTGAAGTCCAGTTCGGCGAACTGCGGTTGGGCGGCGCGGCTGCCGCGCGGGTCGCGGTCGATCCGTTCGACGATGTCGCACAGCGCCCAGGCGAAGTCCAGCACCGGCACCCAGCCCCAGGCGGTGGAGACCTCGCGGTCCTCCTTGGTGTCGGCGATATAGACGTCGCCGCAGAAGAGGTCGTACCGCAGGGCACGTACGTCGGCGGTGCGGTAGTCCGTTTGTGGCGGGTCCGGAAAGCGACGGGAGAGGGAGTAGCCGAGGTCGATCACGTCTTTGATGGTGTCACGTTCGTACGTACGGCCGCGCCTCTGCGGTCATCCGTGGTCCTCTGCGGTCGTCCGTGGTCGTCCGAGGCAGACCACAGTCGACCGTGTGCGCCGTACTGATCGTCCATGCGGGGGAGATACAGGGGAGGCACGGGGGAGGTGCGGGGAGAGATGCAGAGGAGGCGCGGGGGAATCGCGGGGGAGCCATGGGGGAGCCGTACGCCTTATGGCCGGTCGGCAGGCCGGTGACCGTAGGGAAACGGGTACGTCAGCGGACGTGCCCCGGAGAAGCCACGAGTCAGAGGGTGGGGATGGATCATGAAGGGTTCCATGGCCAGACGCTCGGGTGTCGCGCTGCTCGCCGCCGCGGCACTGGCGGCGGTTCCGGCGTTCGGTACGGAGGGGGCTCCGGTCGCAGTGGCGGCGGCCGCGCCTGCGGTGGGGGCCGCGGGAGCAGGGGAGGACAGCGCCGCACAAGCCGGGGGTGAGCATGGAGGCGGTGCTCACGGCAGCGGGAAGGAGTGGCGGGGCGGCTGGGCGGCCTCGCCGCAGGCGCCGCACGCGGTGATCCCCAACTGGTCGACGCAAGGCTTCGCCCACCAGACGGTCCGGCAGGTCGTGCGGGTCAGCACGGGCGGCGCCGAGGCCCGGATCGAACTGTCCAACAGGTACGGCCGTACGCCGCTGACGGTGACCGGCGCGACCCTCGCCCGTGCGGGCAAGGGGGCGGCCGTGCAGAACGGTTCCGTACGGGACCTGCTCTTCGGCGGGAAGCGGTCGGTGACCGTGCCCGCGGGTGGCGAGGTGCGCAGCGACGGGCTGCCGATGAAGGTACGGGCGCTGGAGTCCCTGACCGTGACGCTGTACCTGGCGGGGCCGACCGGACCGGCCACGTTCCACCAGGCGGCCCTGGCCACGTCCTACCGGGCCGCCGGTGATCACCGGTCGGACACCGGGGCCGCCGCGTTCACGGAGAAGTCCGTGTCCTGGTACTACCTGTCGGGCGTCGAGGTCTCCGGAGGCAAGGACGCCGCACGCCGGAGCGCGGTGGTGGCCTTCGGCGACTCCATCACCGACGGCTACGGCTCCTCCGTCGACACGAACCGCCGGTATCCGGACGTACTGGCGGAGCGTTTCGCGGCCACCGGGCGTCCGCGCAGCGTGCTCAACCAGGGCATCGGCGGCAACCGGGTCACCGTGGACTCGATGTGGGCCGGGGAGAAGGGCGTCGCCCGCTTCCGGCACGACGCGCTCGGCGAGCCGAACGTGGGCACGGTCATCGTGCTGGAGGGCATCAACGACATCGGCGCCAGCGCCTCGCCGAACTGGCCCGACGGTTCGGCCCCCGACGTGTCGGCTGCCCAGCTCGTCAAGGGCCACCGGGAGCTGATCCGGCAGGCGCGCGCCGCGGGAGTGAAGGTGATCGGTGCGACCGTGACGCCGTTCAAGGGCGCGGCGTACTACTCCGAGCGCGGTGAGGCCAAGCGCGACGCGCTCAACGACTGGATACGCACCTCCGGTGAGTACGACGAGGTCATCGACCTGGACCGGGCTCTGTCCGACCCGGCCGACCGGGACCGGCTGGCCCCGGCGTACGACAGCGGCGACCACCTGCACCCGAGCAACGCCGGGTACCGGGCGATGGCCGCAGCGGTGGATCTCGACGAGCTCTGAGGCCAGGGGGCGGCGGGGTGCGGGGCTGCCGGGTGGTGGGGTGCGGCCCGGCAGCCCCCGACCAGCACCGCGCCCCACCGAGGTGAAGCTCTCGGTGGGGCGCGGTGGGGAGACGTCCAGGAGGCGGGCCGCTCAGCTGCGGGCCGCGCCCTTGGGGGTCGCTCTGGGTCAGACGTTGACGCCGAAGTCCTTGGCGATGCCGACGAGGCCGGAGGCGTAGCCCTGGCCGACGGCGCGGAACTTCCACTCGGCGCCGTTGCGGTACAGCTCGCCGAAGACCATGGCGGTCTCGGTCGCCGCGTCCTCGCTCAGGTCGTAGCGGGCGATCTCGGCGCCGCCGGCCTGGTTGACGATGCGGATGAACGCGTTGCGCACCTGGCCGAAGTTCTGGCTGCGGTTCTCGGCGTCGTAGATCGAGACCGGGAAGACGATCTTGTCGATGTCGGCCGGGAGGGCGGCCAGGTTGACCTTGATCTGCTCGTCGTCGCCCTCGCCCTCACCGGTGACGTTGTCACCGGTGTGCTCGATGGACTGGTCCGGCGTGACCTTGTTGTTGAAGAAGACGAAGTGCTGGTCCGAGTAGACCTTGCCGCTGGTGTTGACGGCGATGGCACTCGCGTCGAGGTCGAAGTCCGTGCCGGTGGTGGTGCGGACGTCCCAGCCGAGGCCGACCGTGACGGCGGTCAGGCCCGGTGCCTCCTTGGTGAGCGAGACGTTGCCGCCCTTGGACAGGCTTACAGCCATGGGGATGTCCCTTTCCTCGTCGAATCGTCGGGCTTCGTACTGCGGACGAAGCTACCGTCACCCTGCTAAACGAGATGAGGGGACCGTCGGGTTCCAGCTCCTTTTACTTTCTTTGCCAATCTCTGATGCCGGGTGGCCGTGCGGGGCGAGAGGGACAGGGGGTGTGGCAGTGGCGGCCGGGCAAAAGAAGGTGACGCGGGCGGGTGGACGCGGGATCATAGGGGGCATGTCAGGGCCTTATGTCATCCGCGGTGCGGTCGCTCTTCCGGAGGCCGAGCTCGTGTGGCGGTTCACGCGTTCCTCGGGCCCCGGCGGTCAGCACGTCAACACCTCGGACAGCCAGGTGGAGTTGCGCTTCGACGTCGCGGGCACCGAGGCGTTGCCGGAGGTGTGGAAGGAACGGGCGCTCGCGCGGTTGGCCGAGCGCGGCCGGCTGCTGAACGGTGGCGTGGTGTCCGTACGGGCCTCCGAGCACCGTTCGCAGTGGCGCAACCGGGAGACCGCCGCCGTGCGGCTCGCCGCGCTCCTCGCGGAGGTCACCGCGCCGCCGCCCAAGCCGCGGCGCAAAAGCCGTATTCCGCGCGGTATCAACGAGCGCCGGCTGCGGGAGAAGAAGCAGCGCGGCGACACGAAGCGCGGCCGCTCCGGCCGCGACTGGACGTGAGCCCGAGTCCGGAAGGCTGGAAGCCGGACGTGAGCCCGAGCCCGGAAGGCTGGAAGCCGGACGTGAGCCCGAGCACGGAAGGCTGGACGTGGACCAGCCCGCCCCTCTTCTCTCTCCCGCCTCAGGCCCTCGCCCCAGCGCCCCCGCGGCTCGCTCCCTCACCCCACGTGCCGGTACTTCCCCCGGAAGTACAGCAGCGGTCCTCCGTCGCCGGCCGGGATGCCGGCCGACAGGACCCGGCCGATGACCAGCGTGTGGTCGCCGGCGACGACGCGTTGTTCCGTACGGCATTCCAGGCGGGCCAGCGCGCCGCCGATCAGTGGTGCTCCGGACTCTTCGCCCCGTTCGGTGGGAATGTCTTCGAAGAGCAGTCGGTCGCTGATGCGGTTCTTCATGGCGAACCGGCCCGCAATGTTCCGCTGGCCCTCCGACAGCACCGAAACCGCCCATAGCGGCTGTCGCTCCAGGAGGTCGTCCATCCGGGAGTCGTTGCGAACGCTCACCATCACCAGGGGCGGTTCGAGCGATACGGACAGGAAGGCGGTGGCGGTCATGCCCACGTCCTCGCCGCGCGGCCCGTCCTCCGGATCATGTGCGGTGATCAGTACGACTCCGGCGGCGAGCCGGGACAGGGCGGCGCGGAACTCCTCGTCACTCACCCCTCCAGGATGGGGGATCGCGCCGTTACCGGGCGCGGAGAGTGGCGCGACGGGCGCGGCGGAGCGATCGCCTGGCGTGGCGGCGGAGGTTTTCGTGAACACGCCATGAACGCTAACGGGGGCCGTGGGTGGCTCGCATCGGGCCCGGGGACCAGGCGCGCCCTAGGTCCGGCGGCCGAGACTGCCCTTGCGTCCGGATTTGCGTTCAGGAATTGTAGAAGTGCCTCCAGCGGCCCTCCCGTAAAGATCACCAAGTGGCCGCCACGCTCTGTGACTTGAGTCACAGCAGGCAGTAATTGTTGACCCTGTGTACCGAGTGAACAGCTCACTGTGATTCAGTGGCCGTGGCAATCGGACGACACAGAATCCTGGAGTTGCTGTCGAGGTCTCGGGGAGAGCGAGCGATGGAGACCGAGTCGGAGCCATACGTCCGTCTTGCGACCCTGCGGCAGCTGCACCAAGTGGTCGCCGAGCTGAACACCGCACGCAGCCTTGCGGACACCCTGCAGACCGTCGCCGACGGAGTGATCACCGGGCTCGGGTACGAGCTGGCCGCGGTCAACCTCGTACGGCCGGACGGTGACCTCGTCGTCGCCGCGGTCGCCGGCAGCGCCGGTGCCGAGGCCCTGATGGCGGGCCGGGTCGGCTCGCGCGCCTCCTGGGACCGCCGGTTGAGCATGGGCGAGCGCTGGGGCGGCCTGTGCTTCATCCCGCACACCGAGGGCTGGGTGCTGGACGACGACGATGTGCCGCAGTGGCACGCCGCCGGGCCCGAACCGCGCTTCCCCGACGAGTGGCACCCGATGGACCGTCTCTTCGCGCCCATGTACGCGGCCGCGAACGGCAGCGGCGAACTGCTCGGCGTGATCTCCGTAGACAAGCCGCGCAACGGCCGCCGCCCCGGGGCGTGGGGGCAGGAAGCCCTCCAGATGTACGCGTTCCAGTCCGCCATCGCGATCGGCAACGCCCGGCTGCGCGCCAACATGCAGCGCGCGCTGGTGCGCCTGGAGCGCGAGCAGCAGGCGCTGCGGGCCAGCGAGGAGAGCTTCCGGCAGGCGTTCGACTACGCGCCGAGCGGTATGGCCATCGCCGAAATGGGTGGTGACCAGCACGGACGGTTGCACCGTACGAATGACGCGCTGTGCCGGTTGCTGGGGCGCCCGGCGTCCGCCATGCGCCGCTACTCCTTCTCCGACCTCGTCCACCCCGAGGACATCGGCACCCTGCTGCGCACGTCCGCCGAGGGCGGGCGCGCCGAGCTGCGCCTGGCCCGCCGCGACGGCACGTACGTGTGGGTCTCGCTGCGCAACTCCGTCGTCGCCGACACCGCCGACGGCCCGCGCTTCCTGCTCACCCACGTCGAGGACATCGAGGAGCGCAAGCGCCACGAGCTGCAGCTCGCGCACCGCGCCAGCCACGACCAGCTGACCGGCCTGCCCAACGCCGCCGAGCTGCGCGCCCGGCTCGGCGCCCGGCTGTGCTCGCGGCCGCCGGGGTCGGAGGCGGACGCCTACGCCTCCGCCGCGTCCGCCGCCTCGGTCGCGGCCTTCCAGGAGGCGCACGGCTTCCGGTCCGACGGCCCGGAGGTCTTCGACGCGTACGACACCGCCGACGGCCCGGAGCGGGTGCCGGCGGGCCCGTACGACCATCACGTGCACGTGATCGCGCCGTCGGACGGGCCGGAGGACGACGGGGCCAAGGGCCTCGCGGTCCTCTTCTGCGACCTGGACGGCTTCAAGTCCATCAACGACCGCTTCGGGCACCACACGGGTGACGCGGTGCTCATCGAGGTGGCCCGCAGGCTGACGGGCGGCGTCCGGGACGGCGACACGGTCGCCCGGCTCGGGGGTGACGAGTTCGTGGTGCTCGCGGACGGCCTCGGCAAGGCCGACGCGCAGGACCTCGCGGTCCGGCTGCGCAACGGCATCATCCCACCGATCCGGGTGGACGGCCGGGCGGTGCGGGTCGGCGCCAGTTTCGGCATCGGCTGGGCGGCCTGCGGGATGTCGGCCGAGGAAGTCCTGCAATCCGCCGACCAGCGGATGTACGTCGAGAAGCGGTCCCGTTCGAAGGCGAACCGGCGCGCGGGCTGACCGGGCGCGCCGACGTGCTTCGACGCGCCGTGCCGCGCGCCGGACCGTATTGTCGCGGCGTCCGCACCACGCCCGCGCCGTGCCTCCGGAGCGCGCATCCGTAGCGATCCTGTGGCCGTTCCGCGACGGCGTGGCATCCCTCGAACGGGGTAGGCTGCGCCGATGCGGCGCGGCGCCGCCTGGGGGCCGAGGATCAGCACAGCCAACTCGTACAGACCGCTGGGAGTGACACGGAATGACGGCCGGCAACAACGGCGCGGGCACGCCCGAGGACGACGACCCGTTCGCCCACCTCTACCGCTCCGAAGGCGGCGAGAACGGCGCCCAGGGCGCGGCGGGCAACGGCTCGGCGGCGCGTCGGCCGGGTGTACCGCGGGCCTCGTACAACCAGGTGCGCGCGGTCGGCGAGCGGCAGTACGGACAGCGGCAGGTCCCCGCCCAGCAGCCGTACGGGCAGCAGAACGCGCACTACGCGGCCCCCGAGACGCTCCCGGGCGGCGACAACGCGCGGCAGGGCCCGCCCCCCGGCCACGGCCACGGCGGTGCGCCCCGCCGCAACCACAAGGGCCTGCTGATCGGCGCGGTCGCGGTCGTCGCGGTGGTCTGCATCGGTATCGGCGTGGCGATGCTCACCAACAAGAACGGCGACAAGAAGGACGAGGCGGGCGCCGACCCGACCCCGACGGCCGGCGAGTCCGTCAAGCCCAGCGAGAAGCCGTCCGGCAAGCCGTCGCAGGGCCCGCTGCCCAAGGAGGCCGCGGCGTCGCTCTCGCTCAGCCCGGAGGCGAGCACGGACAAGTCGGTGCCGGGCGCCAAGGCCGCGGACGGCGCGTATGTGTCGCTGAACAAGGTCGGCGCCTCCGCCACCTGGTCGGTCGACGTCCCCAAGAGCGGTGACTACACGCTGCTCATCGACTACGGCGTGCCGGGCAAGGACGCGAAGACGACGCTCGGGGTGAACGGGGGCAAGAGCGACAAGATCAACATGTCGAACTTCGCCCATGCCTCCGAGGGCGCGTGGGACAAGGGCTGGACGACCACGTTCCGCTGGATCACCCTCAACAAGGGCACCAACACGATCAAGATCTCCTGCGAGCAGGGCGACCAGTGCGAGGTCAACCTCGACCGTGTCTTCCTCAAGGCGGGGCACGTCAAGCGGTGACCGGGGACACCGCCGGTCGGGTCCTCAGCCCGCCGGATGCTCTGCGACCGTGACCTGGCCCAGCAGCCCCTCGTAGGTCGGGCGGTCGAACTCGCCAGCCGCCGGGGCCCGTACCGTGGCGGCCGACAGGGCCACCGCGCGGGCCAGGCGGGCCGGCCAGGGGAGGCCTTCGACGAGGCCGGAGAGCAGCCCGGCCACCGCGGAGTCGCCGGCGCCGGTCGGGTTGCCGGCGATGCGCTCGGGCGGGGCGGCCTGCCAGGCGCCGTCCGCGGTGACCACGAGCATGCCCTCGGCGCCCAGCGAGGCGGCGACCGTGTGGGCGCCGCGGCGCCGGGCGTCGCGGGCCGCGCGCAGGGGTTCGGTGGAGCCGGTGAGGGCGGCCAGTTCGTCCGCGTTGGGCTTGGCGAGGTCGGGGCGGGCGGCGAGGCCGCGGCGCAGCGGTTCGCCGCTGGTGTCCAGGAGTACGGGTACGCCCGCCGTGTGGGCGGCGCGGGTCAGCCGCGCGTAGACGTCGACGGGGACGCCCGGCGGGAGGCTGCCGCACAGGGCCACCGCCCGCGCGCCGGACAGCAGTTCGCGGTAGGTGGCCGTGAACGCGTCCCATTCGGCGGGCGTCACGATCGGGCCCGGCTCGTTGAGCTGCGTGGTGTCGCCGGTGGACGCGTCCACGACGGCCACGGTGCGCCGGGTCGCGCCGCCGACCGGGACCAGCGCGTCCGTCACCTCGGTCTCCTGCGCGAGCAGCGCGCGCAGCGCGTCGCCGGTGCCGCCGCCCGCGAAGCCGGTGGCGACCGTCTCGTGGCCGAGTGCGGTGAGCACCCTGGCGACGTTGATCCCCTTGCCGCCGGGGCGTTCGGAGACCTCGGTGACGCGGTGGGTGGTGTGCGGCTGGAGCCGGGGTACGCGGTAGGTGATGTCGAGGGCGGCGTTCAGCGTGACCGTGAGGATCATGTTCCCCCTCCCCGGAACGTACGTGGGCGGACGGCGGTCCACCGGGCCTGCGGCCGGTGGACCCGTGCGGGACGGACAGGTGCGCGGGTGCGCGAGTGCGCAGCGATCATGCCATCGCCGACGGCGGTTGGCCCAGCCCTTGGGCCGACCGCCGCACGGTCGGTACCGGTCCGGCGGCGCCGAACCGGCCATGTGCCACGCGGGGCGCGGCCTGCTCACCCGTCCCGCAAGTCCCCTGCCGCCCGCCCTGTGGGCGCGTCGGGCGGGTACCCGCAGGCCCTCCTCACACTCCCTGCGGCCGCACCACCCAAGCGCCCCGCCGTACCACGCCCACCAGGTCGTACGACGCGTCCAGAATGACCAGGTCCGCGTCCTTGCCCGCCGCGATCGAGCCGGTGCGGCCGTCGATGCCGAGCAGCCGGGCCGGGTTTGCGGACAGGGCCCGTACGGCCTGGGCGACGGTCAGCCCGTCGATGGTGAGCGCGCGCTTGAAGGCGCGGTCGAGGGTGAGCGTGGAGCCCGCGATGGAGCCGGCGGTCGGCCCGTCGCTGATGCGGGCGACGCCGTCCTTGACCTCGACGGTCATCGGGCCGAGCGGGTACATGCCGTCGTCCATGCCGGCCGCGCCCATCGCGTCCGTGATGAAGGCGACCCGGTCCGCGCCCGCGTCCCGGAAGGCCAGCTCCAGGACGGCGGGGTGCAGGTGCGTACCGTCGTTGATCAGCTCGACGGTGATCCGCTCGTCCTCCAGGAGCGCGGCGATCGGCCCCGGCGCGCGGTGCCCCAGCGGCGGCATCGCGTTGAACAGGTGGGTGGCGACGGTCGCGCCCGCGTCGATGGCCTCGCGGGTCGCGTCGTACGAGGAGTCGGTGTGGCCGATGGCGGCGATCACGCCGGTGTCCGCGAGCAGCCGTACGGACTCCAGGCCGCCGGGCAGCTCGGGCGCCAGGGTCAGCATCTTCGCGGTGCCGCGCGCGGCGTCGACCAGCTTGCGCACGTCCGCCGGGTCGGGGTCGCGCAGCAGGCCGGGCTGGTGGGCGCCGCAGCGGTGCGGGGAGATGAACGGGCCCTCGAAGTGGATGCCGTCCAGGTCGCCCTGTTCGACCAGTTCGGACAGGACGGCGGCCTGCCGGGCCAGGTCGTCCAGGTCGCCGGTGACGGTCGAGGCGAGCAGGGAGGTGGTGCCGCGCTGCCGGTGGGTGCGGACCGCCGTCAGGCACTCCTCGGCGTCGGCGGACGAGAAGGAGCCGCCGCCACCGCCGTGCACGTGCATGTCGACGAAACCGGGGACGACGAGGTGGCCGGCCAGGTCGATCACCCGGTCGCCGGGGGCCGGGGCGGCCGCCCCGGCGGACCGCGCGGCGCCGGTGATCCGCGTGCCCTCGAAGGCCACCACGCCCTCGTCGGCCACGCCGGACGGCAGGGCGACGCGGGCGCCGGTCAGGACGGTCCGTCGGGGGCTCGGGGCGCTGTCCCCGGACTGTTGCAGCGGCATCAGGCAGTTACCTCCGTGGAGAGAAGATCCCAGGCGAGCAGACCTGCGCCCAGGCAGCCGGCGGCGTCCCCGAGCGCCGCCGGAACGATGAGGGGGAGCCGCTGGAAGGTCACCCGCGCGCGGACCGCCTCCCGCAGCGGCTCGAACAGCGTGTCGCCCGCCTCGGCGAGCCCGCCGCCGATGATCAGCGTGTGCGGGTCGAGCAGGGTGAGCGAGGTGACCAGGCCGTCGGCGAGCGCGGCCACCGCGTCCTGCCACACGGCCCGGGCCCGTACGTCGCCGGACTCGACGGCCTTGGCGGCGTCCGCCGCGGTGGCCTGCGGGTCGTCGCAGACCTCGGCCCACGCGCGGCCCACGGCGGCGGCCGAGGCCAGCGTCTCCAGGCAGCCGCGCTGCCCGCAGCCGCACGCGGGCCCGCCGGGCCGTACGACGATGTGGCCGATCTCGCCCGCGCTGCCGTGCGCGCCCGCCTCGATGCGGCCTTCGATGCCGATCGCGCCCGCGATGCCGGTGCCGAGCGGCACGAACAGGAAGCGGTCGGCGCCGCGGCCCGCGCCGATGCGGCCCTCGGCCAGGCCGCCGGTGCGTACGTCGTGGCCGAGTGCGACGGGGACGCCGCCCAGGCGTTCGGACAGCAGGTCGCGCAGGGGGATGTCGTGCCAGCCCAGGTTGGCGGCGTAGACGGCGATGCCCTGGGTGTCGTCGACGATGCCGGGTACGGCGACGCCGGCCGCGGCCGCCGGGCCGCCGAACCGCCGCAGCCCGGTGTCGCGCAGTTCTTCGGCGAAGTCCAGGATCGAGGCGACGACGGCTTCGGGGCCGCGCTCGCGGCCGGTGGGGCGCCGTGCCTCGTACAGCAGCGTGCCGTCCGCGCCTGCCAGGGCGGCCTTCATTCCGGTGCCGCCCACATCGAGGGCGATGACGTGTCTCACGGGAACAGTTTCGCGCGAGTCGCCGTGAAAGGTCTAGTCCACTCGCGGGGATGGCGTGGTTCCGCTTCGACCGGCCGCCGTTGCACCGTCGTGACCTGCGTGTGTGACAGGCGATACGCAAGCGATATGAGGGGTGGTGTAGACCTTGTGTGGGTAAACGGGGGAGACTCGTCGTTCATGCCGGTTGAGGGCGGACCCCTGAAGCCACGGGGCATTCCCCGGCAAGCACGGAACATTCGGGACAAAAGGCGGTAATGGCAGTGCAGCGGCGGTACTTGAGCCTGGCGGCAGCGGGACTCACCACGGCCATGACGCTCTCTTTGTCCGCCTGCGGCAGCGGCACGGGCGACGGCGGCGACGTCACGCTCAAGCTCATCGCGGCGGACTACGGCGACAACGAGGCGAACTCCTCCCAGCACTACTGGGACAAGCTCGTCAAGGACTTCGAGAAGCAGAACCCCGGCATCAAGGTCGACGTCTCGGTCTACAGCTGGAAGGACGTCGACAAGAAGGTCGAGGACCTGGTCAAGGCCGGTAAGGCACCGGACATGGCACAGATCGGCGCGTACGCGGACTACGCCGCCGAAGGCAAGCTCTACGGAGCCGACCAGCTGCTCAGCATCCCCGTGCAGGCCGACTTCGTGCCCGCCCTCGCCCAGGCCGGGGAGTACCAGCGCCGCCAGTACGGCATGCCCTTCGGCGCCAGCACCCGCCGCCTCTTCTACAACAAGAAGCTCTTCGCCGAGGCCGGCATCACCGACCCGCCGCAGAACTGGTCGGAGATCGCGGCGGACGCGGCCAAGCTCAAGGCCAAGGGCGTCAAGATGCCGTACGCGCTGCCCTTCGGCCCGGAGGAGACGCAGGCCGAGACGCTGATGTGGATGCTCAGCGGCGGCGGCAGCTACACCGACAGCATCGGCAAGTACACGATCGACTCGCCGGAGAACGTCAAGACCTTCGAGTGGCTGAAGAAGGACCTGGTCGCCCCGGGCCTGACCGGCACCGACCCGGCCAAGCTCAACCGCCAGGACGCCTTCAACGCCTTCGCGGCCGGCGAGGTCGGCATGCTCAACGGCCACCCCACCCTGATGAAGCAGGCCGAGGCCAAGGGCATCGACTACGGCACCGTCGACCTGCCGGGCGTCTCCGGCAAGGCCAAGGCGACCATGGGCGTCGCCGACTGGATGACGGCGTTCAAGCAGGGCGGCCACCGCAGCCAGGTCGGCAAGTTCCTGGACTTCGTCTACAACGAGAAGAACGTCATGGACTTCTCCGGCGGCTACGGCCTGCTGCCCGTCACCACCTCCGGCTCGCAGGCGATGCTCGCCGACAACAAGTACGCCAAGCTGCACAGCTTCCTGCGCCAGCTGGACAACGCCGAGTTCTACCCCGCGAACAAGACCTCCTGGCCGCTGGTCAGCAAGACCGTCAAGGCGAAGATGGGCACCGCGGTGGGCGCGAACGGCAACCCGGCCGGCGTGCTCAGCGACATGCAGAACACCGCGAACGAGGCGGACAACACCGCCAAGTGACGACACGGGCTCTCAGCCGCCGCACGCCCGGCGGGAGCGGCGGAGGATTGTCGTACCGCGGCCTTATCGTGGACGGGTGATGACGAGTGACGGCACCGACGGCGCCACCGGGGGCGGTGGCATGGGGGCACTGTCCGCGCAGGACGAGGCGGTGCTCGGTGTCGAGCGCCGCTCCTGGCCCCGGCCCGGCGCCAAGGAGCGGGTCATCCGGGAGCGGCTCGGCATCTCGCCGACCCGCTACTACCAACTGCTGAACGCGCTGCTGGACGACCCGCGGGCGCTCGCCCACGACCCGGTCACGGTCAACCGGCTGCGCCGCGTCCGCGAGGCCCGGCGCGACCGCCGCTGACCGGGCCCCCGGACGGCGGCGACGGCGCGGGCCGCCGATGACCCCGTACGCCCGGCACGCGCCCGCGCCCGACCGGTAATCTCGTCGCCATGGGCAGCCCCCCGAACTCCTTGCCGAAGCCGACCACCGAAGCCGGCCGCGACGGTCTCGCCGCGCTGCTGGACCGGCCGGACCGAGCCGTGATCGCCCTCGACTACGACGGCACGCTCGCCGACATCGTGCCCGACCCCGAAAAGGCCCGCGCCCACCCCGGCGCCATGGCGGCGCTCGCCCGCCTGGCACCGCTGCTCGGCGCGCTGGTGGTCGTCACCGGCCGCCCGGCCGGCGTCGCGGTCCGCCTCGGCGGCTTCGCGGGCGCGGCAGGGCTGGACCGGCTCGTCGTCCTGGGCGGCTACGGCGCCGAGCGCTGGGACGCGGCCACCGGCACCGTGCGGGCCCCCGCGCCGCCCCCCGGCGTCGCCGCCGTACAGGCCGAACTCCCCGGCGTACTGGACAAACTCGGCGCCTGGCACGCCTCGTGGGTGGAGGACAAGGGCCGCGCCATCGCCGTCCACACCCGCCGCGCCCAGGACCCGCAGGCCGCCTTCGACCTGCTGCGCGGGCCCCTGTACGCGCTCGCCGAGCGGCACGGCCTGATCGTCGAACCGGGCCGGTACGTCCTCGAACTGCGCCCGCCCGGCATGGACAAGGGCGTCGCGCTCGCCGACTTCGTACGCGAGACCGGCGCCAACACCGTCCTGTACGGGGGCGACGACCTCGGCGACCTCGCGGCCTACTCCGCCGTGGACAAGCTGCGCTCGGACGGCCTGGCCGGCGTGCTGGTGTGCAGCGGCAGCGCGGAGGTGGCCGAGCTGGCCGGCCGCGCGGACCTCGTCGTCGACGGGCCGCCCGGCGTCGTCGCGCTGCTCGACGCCCTCGCGGACCGGCTGGGGGCGCCGCCCGCCTGAGGGCCCGGCGCCGCTACCGCTCCAGCGCCCGCAGCTGCTGGAGGAACCAGCGGTCCGGCGGCAGCGCGGTGGCGGCAGCGGCCAGCCGCTTCGTGCGCTCGGCCCGCTCGCCGTCCTCCATGGACAGCGCCTCGTGCAGGGCGCGTGCGGTCCCCGTGACGTCGTACGGATTGACGCAGACCGCGTCCTCGCCCAGCTCCGCGTAGGCGCCGGCCTCACGGGAGAGCACCAGCGCGCAGCCCGTCTCCGAGATCACCGGGATCTCCTTTGCGACCAGGTTCATCCCGTCCCTGATCGGGTTGACCAGCGCCACGTCGGCGATCCTGTAGGCGGCCAGCGACCGCGCGAAGTCGTCCTTCACGTGCAGCACGACCGGCTGCCAGCCCGGCGTACCGAACTCGGCGTTGATCTCCTCGGCCAGCCGCCCGACCTCGTCGGTGTACGCGCGGTAGACCGCCAGGTCCTGCCGGGAGGGGTAGGCGAACGCGACGTGCACGACGCGCTCGCGCCACTCGGGGCGCCCGGCCAGCAGCGCCCGGTACGCCTTCAGGCCGCGCACGATGTTCTTGGACAGCTCGGTACGGTCCACCCGCACGATCGTCTTGCGGTCCGGGCCGATCTGCTCGCGCAGCGCCGCCAGCCGCTCGTCCACGTCGGGCCGGTGTGCCCGCTCCCGCAGGAACTCCGCGTCGGCGCCCAGGCCGTGCACCCCGAGCCGGGTCGTACGGCCCTCGTACGTGACGCTCGGCTCCCCGCCCTCGCGCGTGACCTCGGCACCCAGCACCGCCGCACAGCAGTCCGCGAACGCCTCGGCCCAGCGCCGGGTCAGGAACGCGGCCCGGTCGCCGCCCAGTACTCCGCGCAGCACCGCCTCGGCCACGTCGTCCGGCAGCATCCGGAAGTAGTCGGCCGGCGCCCACGGCGTGTGGGAGAAGTGCCCGATGCGCAGGTCGGGACGGCGGGCGCGGAGCAGGCCCGGCACCAGCGTCAGGTGGTAGTCCTGCACGAGGACGGCGGCGCCCGGCGCGGCCTCGTCGGCGAGCGCGTCGGCGAAGGCCGCGTTGTAGCTCTCGTACGCCGCCCACTGGGCCCGGAAACCGTCGTCGAAGGCGGGCTCCAGCGGCGTTTGGTAGAGCATGTGGTGGACGAACCAGAGCACCGAGTTCGCGATGCCGTTGTAGGCGTCGCCGAAGACGTCGGCGGGAATGTCCAGCATCCGTACGTGCTGGCCGCCCGTGTCGGCGGTGTCCAGGTGACCGCCGCTGCGCCGGGCCGCCTTCCGGTCGCCGTCGCCCAGGGCGGCGCACACCCACACCGCGCCGGCGCCGGACCCGATGGCGGACAGGCCCGAGACCAGCCCGCCGCCGCCCCGTTTGGCGGTCAGCGCGCCGTCCTCCCCCAGGGAGTAGGAGACCGGGCCGCGGTTGGACGCGACGAGAACCTGGGCACCAGAACGCTCGGAGACCATGTTGCGAGACTAGCCCGCCACCGATCCGCTCAAACGTGCCAAGGCCGGGCGGAACGCCGCGCATGCCGTGGCGCCCCAAGGCTCCTCTCAGGCCGCGCGGCGCTCCGCGTACTCCGGTATCTCCGCCATCGGCGGGCGCTCCTCGGTGTCCACGTCCCAGGTGCGCGGCACGAAACCGGCCTCGCCGCGCTCGAACTGGGTCAGCCGCGGGCGCACCAGGTGGCCCCTGGCCAGCCGCAGCTGCGCGGTGCGGTAGATCGCCGCCGCCATCCTGCCGAGCGCCTGGCCGCTCTGGTGGCGGTGCTTGCGTACGCCGACGTCGACCTGGGCCAGCGCGTCCAGCCCGGCCGTGTGCAGCGCGTCCACCAGCAGGCCCAGCTCCACGCCGTAGCCCACGGGGAACGGCAGCCGCTCCAGCAGCGACCGGCGGGCCGCGTACTCCCCGCCCAGCGGCTGCACGAACCCGGCGAGCTGCGGCCAGTGCAGGTTCAGCAGCGGCCGGGCGACCAGCTCGGTGACCCGGCCGCCCTGCCCGGCCGCCTCGCCCAGCGGACGGTCGTACATGCCCTTGACGAACTGCACGCCCGGGTCGGTCAGCAGCGGACCGACGATGCCGGAGACGAAACCGGCGTCGAACTCGCGCAGGTCCGCGTCGACGAAGCAGACGATGTCGCCGCCGGTGGCCAGCAGGGAACGCCACAGCACCTCGCCCTTGCCGGGCAGCGCGGGCAGCCTCGGCAGCACCTCGTCCCGGTGGACGACCCGCGCCCCGGCCTCGGCCGCAACCTTGGCCGTGCCGTCCGTGGACCCGGAGTCCAGCACCACCAGCTCGTCGACCAGCGGCACCGACGGCGTCATCAGCCCGGCACGGATCGCCTCGACGATCGCGCCGACCGTCGCCTCCTCGTCGAGCGCCGGCAGCACGACGGAGACCGTCTGCCCCGTCTCGCGCTTGGCGGCCAGCAGCCGGTCGAGCGGGCGGTCCGCGGCCGACCAGGACC
Organism: Streptomyces sp. NPDC017529; assembly: GCF_044329785.1. Lineage (NCBI taxonomy): Bacteria > Bacillati > Actinomycetota > Actinomycetes > Kitasatosporales > Streptomycetaceae > Streptomyces > Streptomyces sp. NPDC017529. Next base: position 37,765 of record NZ_JBIRJY010000025.1, on the reverse strand, counting down.
GGCTGGCCAGCCAGCGCTCCACCTCTTGCAGCACCTGCGCGTCTCCTTAGTTCCCGGACCAGCGATGTGATCCATCTCGCGGTGCGGACGGCTGTCTCAACCGCCCATGCCTTCAGCTACAGTCTTGAACAACGCGATCGTCCCGGACATGCCGGGGTCGCCGCGACAAACGCCTGGGCCACGGCCCAGCGCCATACCGCTCATCCAGAGGGGCAGAGGGATACGGCCCGTTGAAGCCCCGGCAACCCTCCAGCCGGTCTCCGTCGCCGCGCGTCACGCGCGGCCCGCGAGGCTCCCGGCTAGGGAAGGTGCCAATTCCGTCTCGTGGCGAGATGCGCCACGAGGAAGATGAGGAGAAAGGGCCTCGCCTCCATGGCTGTGCAATCCGTTGAGAGCACCACTTCCGCCACCGTTTCCCTGGGCCCGGCCGTCGCGCTGTCCTGCCGCGAGTGCGGCGAGCGCTTCGGCCTCGGACCGATCTTCGCGTGCGCCGTCTGCTTCGGGCCGCTGGAAGTGGCGTACGACCTGCCGACGGGCGACCCCGAGGGCCTGCGCAAGCGCATCGAGGCCGGCCCCAACAGCATCTGGCGGTACGCGCCGCTGCTGCCCGTGCCGGCCGACGTCGCGGACAAGCCCAACCTGAACCCCGGCCTGACCAAGCTGGTCAAGGCCGACAACCTGGCCCGGGAGCTGGGCGTCACCGGCGGCCTGTACGTCAAGGACGACTCCGGCAACCCGACGCACTCCTTCAAGGACCGGGTCGTCGCCATCGCCGTCGAGGCCGCCCGCGCCTTCGGCTTCACCACGCTGTCCTGCTCCTCCACCGGCAACCTCGCGGGCGCGGTCGGCGCCGCGGCGGCCCGCGCCGGCTTCCGCTCCTGCGTGTTCATCCCGCACGACCTGGAGGCGGGCAAGGTCGTCATGGCCGCGGTGTACGGCGGCGAGCTGGTCGGCATCGAGGGCAACTACGACGACGTCAACCGCTTCTGCTCGGAGCTGATCGGCGACCCGCTCGGCGAGGGCTGGGGCTTCGTCAACGTGAACCTGCGCCCGTACTACGGCGAGGGTTCCAAGACCCTCGCCTACGAGATCTGCGAGCAGCTCGGCTGGCGGCTGCCGGACCAGATCGTCGTCCCGATCGCCTCCGGCTCCCAGCTCACGAAGATCGACAAGGGGCTGAAGGAGCTGATCGCGCTCGGCCTGGTCGAGGACAAGCCGTACAAGATCTTCGGCGCCCAGGCCGAGGGCTGTTCGCCGGTCTCCACGGCCTTCAAGGCGGGCCACGACGTCGTACGGCCGCAGAAGCCGGACACCATCGCCAAGTCGCTGGCCATCGGCAACCCGGCCGACGGGCCGTACGTGCTCGACATCGCCCGCCGCACCGGCGGCGCCGTCGAGGACGTCAACGACGCGCAGGTGGTCGACGCGATCAAGCTGCTGGCCCGTACGGAGGGCATCTTCGCCGAGACCGCCGGCGGGGTGACCGTGGGCGTCACGAAGAAGCTGATCGAGGACGGCCTGCTCGACCCGGCGCTGACCACCGTCGTGCTGAACACCGGCGACGGGCTCAAGACGCTGGACGCCGTCGCGCCGACGACCGGGCCCACGGCCACGATCCGGCCGAGCCTGGACGCGTTCCGCGCCGCCGGTCTGGCCGGCTGACCTCCCCGTACGCGCCGGTACACAACGTCACGCGAGGCGGGCTCCCGCACGCGCGCCCGGGCGCCGGTGCGCCCGTACCCGCCTCTTCGCATCCTCCGAGCCGGAAGGCAGAGCACCATGAGCGTCAACGTCCGTATCCCGACCATCCTGCGCACCTACACCGGCGGGCGGGCCGAGGTCGCCGCCGAAGGGACGACCCTCTCCGAGGTCATCGCGGACCTGGAGAAGAACCACAGCGGCATCGCGGCCCGCGTCCTGGACGACACCGGCAAGCTGCGCCGCTTCGTGAACGTCTACGTCAACGACGACGATGTGCGGTTCGAGCAGGGCCTGGCGACGCCGACGCCGGACGGCGCGGGCGTCTCGATCATTCCCGCGGTGGCCGGCGGCTGCTGAACTGTCAAGAAGCCGTACGGATCTTTTTGGGGTTCGCTGCGTAGTTCGGCTGGAATCGCTCCGTCCGCACAAAAGTGGACGGGGCGATTCCGTGTTGTTAAAGGCGATACAGTTGTGGTGATCCCGCGTTCTGCGGCCGTCGGCCGCCAGGGAGACCCCGGCAAGTTGTGCCCGAAGTGTGGACATGATTTGTCGCGTTGGTGAGCTTTGCCCGGCCCGACTTGCCCGGGAGAATCCCCGCTTATCCTCATATTTGCGATTGTTCGCAGCCGGAATTCTCGTCCGATTGACCTGTTGCGCTGGGCAGTTGGACAGATACATTCAGCGGCGGTCGACGCGTTCCGGCGCACACCCCCTCCTGTCGGGGGGTGAGGTCTGACCCGGGTCCGCGGAGTGCGGTCCTGTGCAAGGGCCAGTAATAGGGGAGTTAGGCATGGCTCAGGGCACCGTCAAGTGGTTCAACGCGGAGAAGGGGTACGGCTTCATCGCGGTCGACGGTGGTGCGGATGTTTTCGTCCACTACAGCGCGATCCAGATGGACGGCTACCGCACCCTTGAGGAGGGTCAGCGGGTCGAGTTCGAGATCTCGCAGGGCCAGAAAGGGCCGCAGGCGGACATGGTCCGCGTGGCCGGCTGAAGCGCCGACCGACTGCTGCGTACGAAGGTCCGCGTCCCTTGAGGGGGCGCGGGCCTTCTGTGTTCGGGTGGGGTCGGGGGCGTGCCCGCCAGGGTCCGCAGGTCACCCGGCCGCGCCTGGTTTGACACCCGGCCTCGATGGGGATGGCTCCCGCCAACGCGCTTGCACTCTCCTGGGTCGAGTGCTAATCATTGCGTTAGCACTCTACGAGTGAGAGTGACAGCTAAGGACCGACTCGGTGAGGTCCGCGGGCAGGTGGGGCAAGGAACCACAGGCTCGCAGACCGTCCGTCGCGGGCGCCAGCGCGGTCCGGAGTATCCACCCTCCCCCAGACGCAGTCCGGGGGGACCCCCAGTCCGGGAGGACCACTTCACATGGCCAAGATCATCGCGTTCGACGAGGAGGCACGGCGCGGTCTCGAGCGCGGGATGAACCAGCTCGCCGACGCCGTCAAGGTCACCCTTGGCCCCAAGGGCCGCAACGTCGTCCTCGAGAAGAAGTGGGGCGCCCCCACGATCACCAACGATGGTGTGTCCATCGCCAAGGAGATCGAGCTCGAGGACCCGTACGAGAAGATCGGCGCCGAGCTGGTCAAGGAGGTCGCGAAGAAGACGGACGACGTCGCCGGTGACGGCACGACGACCGCGACCGTCCTGGCCCAGGCCCTGGTCCGCGAGGGCCTGCGCAACGTGGCCGCCGGCGCCAACCCGATGGCCCTCAAGCGCGGCATCGAGCGTGCCGTCGAGGCCGTCTCCGCCGCCCTGCTGGAGCAGGCCAAGGACGTGGAGACCAAGGAGCAGATCGCTTCGACCGCCTCCATCTCCGCCGCCGACACCCAGATCGGCGAGCTGATCGCCGAGGCCATGGACAAGGTCGGCAAGGAAGGCGTCATCACCGTCGAGGAGTCCCAGACCTTCGGTCTGGAGCTGGAGCTCACCGAGGGTATGCGCTTCGACAAGGGCTACATCTCGGCGTACTTCGCCACCGACATGGAGCGTATGGAGGCGTCGCTCGACGACCCGTACATCCTCATCGTCAACTCGAAGATCTCCAACGTGAAGGACCTCCTTCCGCTGCTGGAGAAGGTCATGCAGTCGGGCAAGCCGCTGCTGATCATCGCCGAGGACGTCGAGGGCGAGGCCCTGTCGACCCTGGTCGTCAACAAGATCCGCGGCACCTTCAAGTCCGTCGCCGTCAAGGCCCCGGGCTTCGGCGACCGCCGCAAGGCCATGCTCGGCGACATCGCCATCCTCACCGGCGGCACGGTCATCTCCGAGGAGGTCGGCCTCAAGCTGGAGAACGCCGGTCTCGACCTGCTGGGCCGCGCCCGCAAGGTCGTCATCACCAAGGACGAGACCACCATCGTCGACGGTGCCGGTGACAGCGAGCAGGTCCAGGGCCGTGTCAACCAGATCCGCGCCGAGATCGAGAACAGCGACTCGGACTACGACCGCGAGAAGCTCCAGGAGCGTCTGGCGAAGCTGGCCGGCGGCGTGGCCGTCATCAAGGCCGGTGCCGCCACCGAGGTCGAGCTCAAGGAGCGCAAGCACCGCATCGAGGACGCCGTTCGCAACGCGAAGGCGGCCGTCGAGGAGGGCATCGTCGCCGGCGGTGGCGTCGCCCTGCTGCAGGCCTCCTCGGTCTTCGAGAAGCTGGAGCTGGAGGGCGACGAGGCCACCGGTGCCGCCGCTGTGAAGCTGGCCCTGGAGGCCCCGCTGAAGCAGATCTCCGTCAACGGCGGCCTTGAGGGCGGCGTTGTCGTGGAGAAGGTGCGCAACCTGGCCGTCGGCCACGGTCTGAACGCAGCGACCGGCGAGTACGTCGACATGATCGCCGAGGGCATCATCGACCCCGCCAAGGTCACGCGCTCCGCGCTGCAGAACGCCGCGTCGATCGCCGCGCTGTTCCTGACCACCGAGGCCGTCATCGCCGACAAGCCGGAGAAGGCCGCCGCGGGCGGCGCTCCGGGCGGCATGCCGGGCGGTGACATGGACTTCTGATCCTCCCGGATCATCTGTCCTCAGATCGCTGGGGCGGCACTCCTCCTCCCAGGGGGGTGCCGCCCCAGCGGCGTTTCCCCGTCCTGACGGCCGCGGGCGCCGGGTTCGCGCGTGGCATGCGTCGTCCCCGGCCCGGCGGGGCACGCTCGCCCCATGACGACACGGAACCGGCAGAACGCCCGTACGGCTCGATTCGGCGCGGACACCGTCGCCCTGGTCACCGGCGGCACCAGCGGGGTCGGCCTGGCGGCCGCGCGGCGGCTGCTCGCGGACGGCGCGCGGGTGGTCGTTTGCGGACGCGACGCGCGCCGCCTCGACACCGCCGTGGCCGAGCTGGCGCAACAGGCGGAGGCGGCGGCCGCGGGCGGCGGCGCGGACCGGGTGCTGGGCGTACGGGGCGACACCGCGTCCGTCGCCGACCTCGACGCCGTCATGCGAGCCGTACGCGACCGCTTCGGACACCTCGACATCGTCTTCGCCAACGCCGGGGTGTACGCCGCCGCCCCCTTCGAAGAGATCACCGAGGACGACTTCGACCGGGCGGTCGGCGTGAACTTCAAGGGCGTCTTCTTCACCGTCCAGCGGGCGCTGCCCCTGCTGCGGGACGGCGGCTCCGTCGTCATCAACGCCTCGTCGCTCCTGCAACGCGGGCGGGCCGACGCGACGCTGCACTCCGCGACCAAGGCCGCCGCGCACAATCTCGCCCGGACGCTGGCGGCCGCGCTCGCCGGGCGCCGCGTCCGGGTCAATTCGGTCAGCCCCGGCTACGTGGAGACGCCGATGCTCGCGGGGTCGGACATCGGCGACGCACAGGCGGCGGACCTGCGGTCCCAGACGGCGGCGGGCCGCCTCGGCCGCCCCGAGGACATCGCCGACGCGGTCGCCTTCCTCGCCTCCGAGGAGGCGTCGTACGTCACCGGCCAGGACCTGGTCGTGGACGGCGGGTTGCACGGGTGCGCTGTGTGAGGGCCGTCGTGCCGAGGCGGCTCGGTGTGTGGTTCACGCGATCGTGGGACGCTGGGACGAGCGGCCCGGTGCCGCCCGAATGTCGATCTACGCTCGGCTCCTCAGGCCCCTGCGGAAGGGACTCGCGATGACCGCCGCGATGGCCGAGACCGGCCGGGCACCCCACGGTCGCCCGTGGGACTACCTGCTTCAGACGTGGCGCGAGCCGGACGTGCCCGAGGGCTGGCGCGCCGAGATCGACGAAGAGCAGATCGTGCTGGTACCACCGCCCCACCCGCACCACAACGGCATCGCCGACGCGGTGCAGCGCCTGCTCTACCGGGTGCTCCCCGACGACCTGGGGATCTACCGGACGCTCGGCGTCCACGTGGCGCCGTTGGACAAATTGTACGTCCCTGCGAAGACCGACCGGACCAAGAAGCTCTGGGCGTACGCGCACGCGCCGGTCCCGGCGTATCTGCTGGTCGACCGGTTCGACGAGCACGGACCGACGACGTCGCTGTTCACGGAGCCGCAGAACGGTGCGTACAAGCACGCCGAGCGGGCGCCGTTCGGTGAGGCGGTGGAGCTGCCCGGGCCGTTCTTCGGCACGCTGCACACGGCGCCGTTCCCGCGCTGAGACGGAGCGCGGGAACGGCGGGTGCCGGGTCGGGGCCGGACCGCGTCAGGCAGTCGTCGGCTGGTGCTTTTGCCGGGTGGGGGCCGGCGCGGAAGCGTCGGCGGTGTTCAGGTCCCGCAAGGCCGGCTTGGCGAAGCCGAAGAAGTACGTCGCCAGGAAGCCGGTCACGTAGCCGGTGATGAGGCCCAGGGCGTAGACGAGGAGGGTGGCGCCCAGGGGGTGGTTGCCCTTGAGGAGGGGGAACAGGGCCCAGCCCGACGGGCCGATGGCGGTGGCGCCGGCCGCCGTGCCGAGCTGGTTGAACAGGCCCACGAAACCGCCGCCGAACGCGCCGCCCACGCAGGCCGTGACGAACGGGCGGCCCAGGGGGAGCGAGACGCCGTAGATGAGGGGTTCGCCGACGCCGAGGAAGCCGGCGGGCAGCGCGGACTTGATGGTCGTACGGATCGAGCGATTGCGCGGCAGGCGGGCGTAGACGGCGAGGGCGGCGCCCACCTGGCCCGCGCCGGCCATGGCGAGGACGGGCAGCAGGACGGTGTAGCCCTGCTGCTCGATCAGCGTGGTGTGGATGGGGATCAGGGCTTGGTGCAGGCCCAGCATGACGAGCGGCAGGAAGAGGCCGCCGAGCAGGAAGCCGGCCGCGGCGCCGCCGTGGGCGAGCAGCCAGTTCGCGCAGCTGCCGATGGCGGTGGAGACCTCGCCGGCCAGGAACATCAGGCCGAAGAGCGTGACCAGGCCGGCGACCAGCACGGTCACGGTGGGGGTGACGAGGACGTCGAGCGCTTCGGGGACGTGCCTGCGGCACCACTTCTCGATCCGTACGGCGAGCAGGGCCGCGCCCAGCGCCCCGAGGACGCCGCCCTGGCCGGGCGAGAGGTGCTGTCCGAAGGCGGTGACCTGGGCGACGCCCGCGTACACGATGATCGCGGCGACCGCGCCGCCCAGGATGGGGGTGCCGCCGAACTCCTTCGCGGTGTTGTGGCCGACGAAGACCGCGATCAGGGACAGGAAGCCGGCGGCGATGGCGGCCAGGGCCGGGACGATCGCGGGGAGCACGCCGAAGTTGGTCAGCAGGCCGTTCAGCCCGGCGATGATGCCGCAGCCGATGAGGGCGGGGATCAGCGGGACGAAGATGTTGGCGATCCGGCGCAGGAAGAGCTTGACCGGGGTGGCGTTCCTGGCCTTCTGCCGGGCCTTGAGGGCGGCGCCCCGGTCGGCGAGTTCTCCGGCGGTGGGGGCAGCGGCGGCGCCCGGGGGAGGCGTGGCGGGTGCCGGTTCCGGGGCGGGGTGCGCGGCGCGTTCGGCGTCGGCCAGTGCGGTGAATTCCGGGGTGACGCGGGCGACCACGCCCGGACCCAGCACGATCTGGTACGTGTCGTCCTCGACGACGCCCAGGACGGCGGGCAGTGCCTTCAGGGCCTCGTCCCGGACCAGGGAGCGGTCCTTGAGGCCGAGGCGGAGCCGGGTCATGCAGTGGGCCACGGAGGTGACGTTGGCGGCGCCGCCGACCAGCGGGAGGATCGCGGCGGCGGTGGCGCGGTTCTTGTCATCGGACATGTGCGGTGCCTTGCTGTGCGTGCCGGGACGGACGGGGAGGCGGCGCGTGGACGCCCGGCGGATCAGCCGTCCTGAGGGGCGGCCGGGTCCAGGGCGGTGCGCAGGGCGGCCCTGAGGTGGCCGTGCGAGCCGGCCAGCAGCCGGGCCGCCGTCGGCCCGTCGACGCCGGTGAGGACGACGAGGATGGCGTTCTTGACCTCGCCGTCCGTGGCGGCCAGCGCGGCCTCGATCTCCGCGTCCCGGGCGCCGGTGGCCAGCGCCACGATGCGGCGCGAGCGGGCCCGCAGCTTCTCGTTGGAGGCGCGTACGTCCACCATCAGGTTTCCGTAGGTCTTGCCCAGCCGGATCATGGTGATGGTCGAGAGCATGTTGAGGACCAGCTTCTGTGCCGTGCCCGCCTTCAACCGGGTGGATCCGGTGAGGAGTTCGGGGCCGACGACCACCTCGATGCCGTGCTCGGCGGCCGCGGCCAGCGCGGAGCCCGCGTTGCAGGACAGGCCGACGGTGAGCGCGCCGCAGGCCGTACGGGCGTGTTCGACGGCGCCGACGGCGTACGGGGTGCGGCCGGAGGCGGAGATGCCGACGACCGTGTCGTCGGCGGTCAGGCCCAGCGCGTCCAGGTCGGCGGCGGCCAGTTCCGCGCTGTCCTCGGCGCCCTCGACGGCGGCGGCCATGGCGGCGGGGCCGCCCGCGATCAGGCCGACGACCTGTGAGGGGTCGGTGTTGAAGGTGGGCGGGCACTCGCTCGCGTCCAGTACGCCGAGGCGGCCGGCGGTGCCGGCGCCCGCGTAGAGCAGGCGGCCGCCGCGGGCCATCCGCTCGGCGGTGGCGTCGATGGCGGCGGCGATCTCGGGCAGCCGGGCGGCGACGGCGGCGGGCACGGTGGTGTCCTCGCCGTTCATCGTGCGGGCGATCTCCAGGGTGGAGAGGCGGTCGATCTCCGCGAGTTCGGGCCGGAAGGCCTCGGTGGTCAGCGTGTCCAGCTGGGCGCGCAGCTGGGTGTACTCGGCGGGGGAAGTCATGGTGGCGGCGGCTCTTTCCGGGCTCGTACGGCTCTGTACGGGGGCGGAGACGGCGGGCGGGGTGGGTCAGCGGTTGGGGGTGCGGGGCGAGTGGCGGTGGGCGAGCGCTTCGTAGGAGGCGGACAGGGCGGGCGCCGCGGTCTCGTACGTGCGCTGTGCGACGCCCACGAACAGGCAGTCCACGACGAGGAGCTGGCTCGTGCGGGAGGACATCGCGGCGGGGCGCAGCTCGCTCTCGCGGGCGGTGGAGGTGGTGAGGACGTGGTCGGCGTACGACGCGATGCCGCCGTCGGCGCGTCCGGTGATCGCGATGGTCGTCGCGCCGTGGTCGAAGGCCACCCGCAGGGGCTCTATGACGTCGGTGGTGCGCCCGGAGTGGGTGATCGCGATGGCCACGTCGCCGGCGCGCATCTGGACCGCGTTCGTCACGGCGAGGTGCGGGTCGGAGTGGGCGTGCGCGATCAGGCCGATCCGCAGCAGCTTCTGGACCAGGTCCTGCCCGACGAGGTTGGAGGCCCCTATGCCGTACACGTCGATGCGGCGGGCCGCGGCCAGCGCGCCGACCGCCGCCTCCAGTTGCGTCAGGTCCAGCCCGGCCGCGGTGTCGGCCAGACACTGCTGCTCCTCCTGCGCCAGCTTGGCGACCACGTCGGGGAGCGCGTCGTCGACCGCTATGTCGGCGGTGACGGCGGGTGCGCGGCCGGTGGCCTGCTGGGCGGCGAGGGCGGCCAGGGCGATGCGCAGGTCGCGGTAGCCCGGATAGCCGAGCAGGCGCGAGGTGCGCACGACGGTGGCCTCGCTGGTGCCGGTGCGCTCCGCGAGGCCGGTGACGGTGAGCGCGGCGCAGCCGGCCGGGTCGCCGGCGACCGCCTCCGCGACCCGCTGCATGGACCGGGTCATGGAGGGTGCCAGGGTGCGCACCTTGGCGGCCAGGGCGGCGGGGGCGGGCGGGCCCGGGGCTGCCCGTACGGCGGCGCCGGAGTCCTTGAAAGTTTCCTTCACGTCAGGGCTCACAGCTGAAAAATAATTTCAGCGGGGGGCCGCGTCAATACCCCGCGGGCGGCTGTGGACAACGGGTCCGCGGGGCCGGGGCGGGCAGCCGGGGCGGTTGTCGGTGGTGGGGGAGAGAATGGGGCCATGGAGCTCGAACAGGCACTGCACGCGGCCCGTGCCCTGGTCCTCGCGGACCTGGTGGCGGGCGAGGTCGCCGACGCGGAGATCGTCTCGCTGGTCGAGGATTCCGTGACGCACCGCCGATGGTGGGTCGAGCAGTGGCCGCAGGGCGCGGAGTTCGTCGCCGGGCTGATAGCGCAGGACGTCCAGGACGCGCTGCTGGAGCGCTACGGCCGCTGGCCGCTGTGCCCCGTGTGCACACACGGCGGCGACCCGCACGCGCTCGACGTGGAGCCCGAGTTGGGCCCCGACCCGCACTGGGTCTGTGCGAAGACGGCGGTGTCGGTGGCCAGGGTCGGTTCGCTGGGCGTCAACGGGAAGGGCTGACGTGGCGCTCTACATCGACCCGCCGACCTGGCCCGGGCACGGCCGTATGTGGTCCCACCTGGTCAGCGATGTCTCGTTCGAGGAGCTGCACGCCTTCGCCGAGCGGATAGGCGCCCCGCGCCGGGCCTTCGACCGGGATCATTACGACCTTCCGGCGGAGCGGTACGCCGACGCGGTGCGCGCGGGAGCGGTGGAGGTCGGCAGCAAGGAGCTGGTGCTCCGCCTCACCGAGGCCGGCCTGCGCCGCCCGAAGAGGCGCCCGGCGGGCCGGTGAGCCGGTAGGCCGGTAGGCCGGTGATGCCAGGACAGCCGGCAGGCCGGGGCCGGCCCCTCGGGACCGGCCCCGGCTCGGGCTCTCAGCCCCGGTCCGCCGCCTCGACGGGCACCCGCTTCGCGTCGGCCGAGGAGGCGACCACGCGGGAGGCGTTGCGCGTACGGTGCAGCCTGAGGGCGACGGCGGTGGTGCCGACGCCCAGCGCCGCGAGCCCCGCGCCCGTCCAGGCGACGGCCGGGTAGCCCCAGCCCGCGCTGATGACGAGCCCGCCGAGCCACGGCCCGACGGTGTTGCCCAGGTTGAACGCGGACGTGGTGGTCGCGCCCGCCAGCGTCGGCGCGGCGGTCGCCACGTTGAACATCCGGGCGTTCAGGGCCGGCGCCGTGGCGAACGCGGTGACGCCGAGCAGCAGGGAGAGCGTGACGGCGGCGACGGGGCTGTGCGCGGTCAGGGCCAGCAGGGTCAGGACGGTGGCGGAGGCGCCGATGCCGCCGAGGATGGTGCCGAACGGGTGCGCGTCCGCGATGCGCCCGCCGACGAACGTGCCGATCAGCGCGCCGACGCCGAAGAGCGCGAGCACGGTCGGCACGCTGCCCTCGGACAGCCCCGCGGTGTCGGTGAGCAGCGGCGCCAGGTAGGAGAACAGCGCGAAGACCGCCGCGCCGTTCAGGGCGGTGCCGATCAGTGCCAGCCAGACCTGCTTGTCCCGGTAGATGCTCAGTTCGCGGCGGAGCACCGGGCGCTCGTCACCGGTCGGCACGGCCGTCCTGGGCACCAGCGCGACCACGCCGACCAGGCCGATCGCCGACAGCGCGGCCACGGCCCAGAAGGCGGACCGCCAGCCGGCGTGCTGGCCGAGCAGCGCGCCGGCCGGCACGCCCGCGATGTTGGCGACGCTCAGTCCGCCGACCATGACGGCCATCGCCTTGGCGCGCGCCGTGACGGGCACCAGGGACACCGCGACGGCCGCGCCGACCGCCCAGAACCCGGCGCAGGCGAGCGCGCTGACGACACGCGAGACGAACAGCACGGCGTACGTGGGCGCCAGCGCGCCGGCCACCTGCCCGAGGCCGAAGACGCCGAGCAGCGCGATCAGTGTCGTACGGCGCGGCAGTTGGAGCGTGGCCCCCGCGAGCACCGGGGCGCCGACCACCATGCCGATCGCGAAGGCGGAGACCAGGAGGCCGGCCTGGGGGATGGAGACGCCCATGTCCCGGGCGAGGGGTTGGAGGATGCCCGACAGCATGAATTCGCTGGTGCCGAGGGCGAAGACGGAGAGTCCGAGGACGTAGACGGCTATGGGCATACGGGCGCGATCGGGTGGGGCTTGCATGACAGGCACGAACAGTGCCGGTGGACCTGACATTCCCGGGCGCGGTGTGCAAAACGCAGAGGGCACCGGCCGGTCCCGGGCAGTGGCCGGCCCGAACCCCTGCCGCGTTTCGCCCGGCGGGCCCGGGGTACCCCGGCGGCTCGGCCCGGCGTACGAGGCGAGGAGGTCCGGATGCGGTCGGCGCTCAGTGGCGTGCTGACGGGGATCGGAACGGCTGCGTTCATCGACGAGACGGTGTTCCACCAGCTCCTGCACTGGCACCACTTCTACGACAAGTCCACCACGGACGCCGGCCTGGTCTCCGACGGTCTCTTCCACGCGGGCAGCTGGCTGGCGATGGTGGCGGGCCTGGTCCTGTACGCCGACGTGCGGCGGCGCGGAACGCTCGTCCCGATGGCGTGGTGGGCGGGCCTGTGCCTGGGGCTGGGCGGCTTCCAGCTCTACGACGGAACGTTCCAGCACAAGGTCCTGCGCATCCACCAGATCCGCTACGGCGTCGACCTGGCCCCGTACGACTGGACGTGGGGCGCGATCGCCGTACTGCTCCTGGTGGCCGGCGTGCTGCTCCTGCTCCGCGCGCGGCGGAGCGCGCCGCGCGGCGCGGCGGGCACCGAGCGGCAGACCGCGTCCCGCGCCCGATGACCGCTGCCGCCCTGCCGCCGCCCTTCACCGCGGCCGTCACCACCGCCACCGTCCTCGGCTGCCTCGCCTACCTGGCCGCCGCGGCCCGGCTGCGCGCCCGCGGCGACGCCTGGCCGTACGGGCGCGACACGGTGTTCTGCGCGGGCGGCGCGGTCCTGGTGGCGGGCCTCGCCGGGCCCTGGGGCGCCGCGCCGCCGTTCACCGCGCACATGCTCACGCACCTGTGCGTGGGCATGGCGGCCCCGCTGCTGCTGGTGCTCGGCCGCCCGCTGACGCTGACCCTGCGCACCGCGCCGGTACCGCTGCGCCGCCGCCTGGTGGCGCTGACCCGCTCGCGCTGGGCGACGCTGCCGGTCCTGCCGCCGGTCGCGGCCCTGCTCGACTTCGGCGGGCTCTGGCTGCTGTACCGCACCCCGCTGATGTCCGCGAGCCACCACAGTCCCTGGCTGGACGCGGCGGTCCACCTGCACCTGCTGATCGCCGGAGTGCTGTTCTCCTTCGGGCTGGCGGCCCTGGACCCCGTACGCCACCGCCCCGGGCCCGGCCTGCGGGCCGCCGTACTGCTGGCAGCGGGCGCGGCGCACGCCGTCCTCGCCAAGACCCTGTACGCCACGGGCCCGCCCGGCACGTCCTTCGGCGCGGCCGACCTGCGGCTCGCCTCTCAGGTCATGTACTACGGGGGCGACGCCGTGGAACTGGCCCTGGCGGTCGTCGTGGCGTGCCGGTGGTACCGGGCCGAGGGGCGCGTCCTGCGGCGCGAGCGCCGCGGAACGGGGGCCCCGGCCGCCGCTACCCGGTGGTGAGCAGTTCCAGCTCGGTGGTGAGGTTGCGGCGCGCCACGCGTTCCCACTGCGCCTTGCCGTACGAGGTACGGAACAGGCTCTCCATGTCCAGGAGCTGCCGCAGCACACCGGCGCGCCCGGCGCGGAAGTCCCGGTCGGGGACGAACACGTACTCCTCGCGGACGGCGGCGGCGTAGGCCGCGTACTGCTCGGGCGAGCCCGCCAGGACCGCCAGGTCCGCGTCGCACAGGGCCGCGCCGTTGTGGTCGTCCGGCGCCGGGTCGTGGCTCGCGGTGAGGCGCACCAGGCGGGCGACCTCGGCCGTGCAGGCCTCGCCGATGCCCAGCTCGGGCAGCGCGCGCTCGGCGAGGGCCGCGCTGCGCTCCTCGTTCTCGGAGCGCTCGGGCCGGTAGACGGCGTCGTGGAACCAGGCGGCGAGGCGTACCGCGTCCCAGTCCACCGGCACCCCGGCGTCCCGGTCCGCGACGTGCACGGCCAGCTCGTCGACGCGGTCCAGCACGGCGATGAGGTGGTCGGTGGTGTGGTAGCGGCGCTGCGGCTCGGCCCAGCGGGCGAGCAGGTTGTCCGCGTACGGAGCCGGGTCGGGGTCCGCCGGGCCGCCACCGCCGCGGGCGCCGGCGACGGCGGCGGCCCAGCGGTGGTGCAGGTCAGGGAACGGGTCGGCACCGCCACCGAAGTGGGTGTGCGCCGTTCCTGACGGAGGTGTCGTGCGAGCCATACGGGCCATTGTGCCTGCGCGGGCGTCTCCCGGGGGGCGACTCCTGGCGTAGGCGGCCGTCCGGCGGTGCTGCCCGGCCGGGCGGGCGGTGGTGCGGCGGCAGACCGCGGCGGCGGGTCAAGAGGGGGTTTCCGGTCGAGTACCGGGGCGTTGCGGTTCCCGCGGGCGGGTCGGCCCGTACTCTGGATATTGGACTAGACCTGTCGCTGCTCCCGCTGTCCGCGCCGGCTTCCCGTCTCGTCCTGCTCTGTCGTCACGTCGAAGGAATGGGGTCCCATGACCAAGCGCGCACTCCTGGAGGTGATCGCGCTCGACGCCGCCGACGCGGTGGCCGCCCAGGCCGGAGGGGCCGACCGCCTCGAACTCGTCAGCGACATGGCCGCCGACGGCCTCACCCCGTCGCCGCGGACCTTCGCCGCGGTACGGGCGGCCGTGGACATCCCGCTGCGGGTGATGCTGCGGGCCGCCGACGGGTTCGCCGCCGGCGAGGTGGACGCGCTGTGCGCGGCGGCCGCCGCACTGCGGGCCGAGGGCGCCGACGAGTTCGTGTTCGGCTTCCTCGGCGCGGACGGGCGGGCGGACCTGGCGGCCGTACGGGCGCTGGCGGAGGCGGTCGACGGCTGCCGGTGGACGTTCCACCGGGCCATCGACCGGGCCGCCGACCGCGACGCGCTGCGCAAGGAACTGGCCGGGCTGCCCGGCCTGGACACCTACCTGACGGCCGGCTCGCCCGCCGGTGTCGGCGACGGCCTGCCGACACTGCTCGCCGAGCGGGCCCGCACGGCCGACGCCGAGCCCGGCTACGAGCCGCGCCTCCTGGTCGGCGGCGGGCTGGTGCTCGCGCACCTGTCGACCCTCCAGGAGGCCGGCGTGGACGCCTTCCACATCGGCGGGGCGGCGCGCCCGTCCGGCTGGGAAGCGCCGGTGGACGCGGAGGCCGTGGCGGCGTGGCGCGGGGCGCTCGAAGGGGTGCCGGTCTAGGAACCCGTGCGGAACCGGGCCGCCGGGCTACCCGGCGGCCCGGTCGAGCCGGTCCGGCAGCGGGGCCGAGTGGACCACCGCCAGGCCGGAGACCGGGCGGGTCAGGCAGACGTACAGGCGGCGCAGGCCGGTGCGCTCGTCCGGTTCCCCGCCGATGATCGCGGCGGGCTCGTCGAGGACCACGTAGTCGTATTCGAGGCCCTTGGCGAGGGTGGCGGGAACCAGGGTCAGCCGGGCCGCCTCCGAGGTCTCCTCGCCGGGGTCGAGACAGGCCAGGCCCGCCGCGTCCAGGGCCGCGCGCAGGGCGGGCAGCCGCGCCTCGGCCGCGATCAGGCCGATCGATCCTTCCTTGGCCAGCGCCTCGTGGCAGGCGGCGACGACCGCGTCGTCCAGCTCGGCCGCCGGCACCGCCCGTACCGCGAAGTCGCCCGCGGAGTCGCGGATGGAGGTGGCCTCGGTCAGCTCGGGCGCGATCGCGGGCAGCAGCCGCGAGGCGTACGAGATCACCTCGCGCGGCACCCGGAAGCCCAGCGTCAGCTCCTCGATCCGCGCGCCCGGCTTGCCCAGGTGGGCCAGCGCCTCTTCCCACGTGTCGGTCGACCAGGGCGTGGTGCCCTGCGCGATGTCGCCCAGGATCGTCGCCGAGCCGGTCGTGCAGCGGCGCCCCACCGCCCGGTACTGCATCGGCGACAGGTCCTGCGCCTCGTCCAGCACCACATGCCCCAGGGAGTGCGTACGGGAGACCAGGTCCGCCGCCTCGTCGATCAGCACCGCGTCCGCCGCCGACCACTTGGCGCTCTTCACGCTGCGCGCCGGCTTCGCCCACAGGATCGCCTTCTGCTCCTCCGGCGTCAGGATGCCCGCTGCCTGCTCGGCCAGGAACTCCGCGTCGCCCAGCAGCCGCAGCACCAGCTTGGCCGGGTCGACCGGCGGCCAGACCTCCTTGACCACGGCCTTGACCGCCGCGTTGCGCGCCACCGCGTCCTGCACCCGGTCGTCGGGAGCCTCCCCCGCCTGCTCCATCCGCACGAGCACCGCGTGCGCGATCCGCTGCGGCAGGGCCTCCCGGGCCGCGCCGTACCGGATGTCGCGGCTCAGCAACTCCCCGACGATCTCCTCGATCTCGTACGCGGGCACCCGCCAGCGCCGCGAACCGCGCACCACCACACACGCCTCGGACGGCATCCGCACATGCGACCGCAGCGCCCGCCGCAGCACCTCGGCCAGCCGCGCGTCGCCCTTGACCGTCGCCGCCGCCGCGTCGTCCGTGCCCCGCACCTCGACGCGAGCGACCAGGTCGTCGACCGTGGCCTGCTTGACCTCCAGCTCGCCGAGCGCGGGCAGCACCTGCTCGATGTAGTGCAGGAACGACCGGTTCGGGCCGATGACGAGCGTGCCGGAGCGGGCGAGCCGCTCGCGGTGCGCGTACAGCAGGTACGCGACCCGGTGCAGGCCCACCGCCGTCTTGCCGGTGCCCGGCGCTCCCTGGACGCAGACCGTGCCGGCGATCCCGGCGCGCACGATCTCGTCCTGCTCCGGCTGGATCGTCGCGACGATGTCCCGCATCGGGCCCACGCGCGGCCGTTCGATCTCCGACTGGAGCAGCTTGCTGTGCTGCTCCGCCTCCGCCGGGTCGGCCAGGTTCTCGTCCTCGTACGCGGTCAGCCGCCCGCCCGTATAGCCGAACCTGCGGCGCAGCCTGAGGTCCATCGGGTCCTTCTTGGAGGCCCGGTAGAACGGCTGGGAGACCGGCGCGCGCCAGTCGATGACCATGGGGTCGCCGTCGGCGTCGTGCACGTGCCGGCGGCCGATGTAGAAGTTCTCGCCCTCCGCGCCCTCGGCGGCGTCCACGCCCGGCGCGTGGAGGTAGTCCAGGCGGCCGAAGAAGAGGGGAGTGTGGGCCAGGTCGGCCAGCGCCTTGATGCGGGCGTCGACCTCGCCCTGGAGGACCTCGGCGTTGACCCAGTTCGCGGTGACGTCCGCGATGTTGAGCGCCTCGGCGTCCTGGCGCATGGCGCGCAGCGCCGCACGGGAGGCGGCGAGGTGGGCGCGTTCGCGCTCCAGGGGGTCCTGCTGGTCGTGGGCCCGGGCCTGGGCAGGGGGTTGGGCAGGAGCTTGGTCTTGGGCGTGCGAGGGCACGGTGTTGCCTCCGGCGGATCCGGCTACGTACGTACGTGACGGCGTACTCGTAGGCGTCTTCAGATGCGTTCAGATGCGTGAAGCGAGAAGCCGGCCGGTTTCCGTGCGGCCGGCGGCACTCCGCTGAGGGAGGCGGGCAGACCGGCGATTGTAGCCAGCAGGCATCCGGCGGCGCCAACGGATTTCCACGGTGGGACGGCCCCGGGTCTTCGGCCCGGCTCGTACATCTCCCGTAGGGGACGGCATGGGCCCAGCGGGTGACCGCAGGCCGGTCAGGGATGGGCCCGTGGGCCGATGTGCGGGGCCGCCGCGAAAACCATCATGGAGACATGAGCAGCGCAACCATCACCCCAGGCACCCTGCACCCGGTCCACGGCGCCACCGCCCTCGGCTCCGACGCCGCCCGCGCGCCGCACTCCCACGAGCAGCGCCACGTGGTCGGCAACGTCTTCCGCGCGGTCAAGGTCTTCGCGGCCGCCGCGGTCAGCGTCGTCCTCCTCGGGGAGTACGCGGAGGACTGAGCCCGGCTCGACCGAGGCCGGCTCCGAGCGCTCCGGGAGGCACCGGGACGCGGAGAACCCCGGCCGTAGGCCCTCTCCCACCCCGACTGATACGCAACCAGCATCCGGATGACCGGAAACCGTTACAAACAGTCGGTCCCGATCGACTAGCGTCGCCGCAGACAGCGTGCGTTCGGCGACGAGGAGGGGCCAACAAGTGTCTGCCGCCGAGGGGACGCGGTCGCTACCGCACAGACGGCCGTGGACGCGGCATCTCACGAACCCGGACAAGAAGACAGTCGCCGCGGCGGTACTGCTCGTGGTGTCCCTGGCCGGGCTGGCCGCCGTGTTCCGGCTGGTGAGCCTGTCCATGTCGGACATAGTGGTCTACCGCGCCGAAGGCGAGGCCGCGGCGGCCGGCGGTGACCTGTACGGCTTCACCGTCACCGAGTGGAACCTGCCCGCGACCTACCCGCCCTTCGCCGCCCTGCTGTTCGTCCCGACGACCTGGCTGCCGCTGGGCGCCCTCAAGGTCGCCTCCGTCCTGGTCAACGTCGCCCTCGTCCCGGTGCTGCTGCACCTCTCGTACAAGGCCGCCTACGCCACCGGGACCGGTGCGTCCCGCGGCGCGTCCCGGCTCCGGCGCGCGCGGACCGTGCCCGTCGTGATCGCCGCCACCGCCTTCGCCATCTGGCTCGAACCGCTCTTCCAGACGTTGGTCTTCGGCCAGATCAACCTCGCCCTGACCTGCCTGGTCCTATGGGACCTGAGCCGTCCGGACGGCGCCCGGCTGAAGGGATTCGCCGTCGGCATCGCGACCGGCGTCAAGCTCACCCCGGCGGTGTTCGCCGTCTATCTGCTGATCACCGGCCGGGTACGGGCCGCCTTCACCGCCCTGGCCGGCTTCGTGTGCTCCGTGCTGCTCGGGGCGCTGGTCCTGCCGGACGCGAGTGTGGAGTTCTGGACGCGGCGGATGTTCGAGACCGGCCGGGTCGGCAAGGCGTGGATCGTCGACAACCAGTCCCTCCAGGGCCTGATGGCCCGCGTCCTGCACACGGAGGCACCGGGCCTGGTGTGGGCGGGCGCGGCGCTGCTGACCGGCATGGCCGGCCTGCTCGTCGCCCGCCGGGTGTACCTGCGGCGCGGCCTGGACTCCTGGGGCGTGCTGTGCACCGCCGTCACGGCCCTGCTCGTCTCGCCGATCAGCTGGTCCCACCACTGGGTGTGGTGCGTGCCGCTGCTGGTCGCGCTGGGGGCGCACACCCGGGGCGTACGGTGGCGCCGCGCCCTGCTCGCGGTGGCGGCCGCCGCCTTCACGGCCCGCACGATGTGGGTCCTGCCGCACCAGGGCGACCTGGACCTGCGGTACTCCTGGTGGCAGCAGCCGCTCGCGGCGCCGTACCCGGTCCTCGGGCTCGCGCTGCTGGCGGCGGTGGCCTGGTGGAGCCGCGGCCGCCCCGCGGCCCCGCCGTCCCTCCTGGCCCGCCGCCCCCTCCCGCTGCCCCGCTCCGGCCGCCCGGACCGCGAACTGAGCGCCCGCGCCGACCGCTGACGGCCGCCTCGGCCCTGCGGCGGCGCGGCGTCCGTCCGCTCGGCTCTCAGCCCTCCGCCAGCAACTCCGTCGCGTCCACGATCCGGTACGCGTACCCCTGCTCGGCCAGGAAGCGCTGGCGGTGCGCCGCGAAATCCTGGTCGATGGTGTCGCGCGCGACGACCGAGTAGAAGCGCGCCTCGTGCCCGTCCGCCTTCGGGCGCAGCACGCGCCCCAGCCGCTGCGCCTCCTCCTGCCGGGACCCGAAGGTGCCCGACACCTGGATCGCGACCGTCGCCTCCGGCAGGTCGATCGAGAAGTTCGCGACCTTCGAGACGACCAGCACCGAGATCTCCCCCTGCCGGAACGCGTCGAAGAGCTTCTCGCGCTGCGCGTTGGACGTCTCGCCCTTGATCACCGGCGCGTCCAGGTGCTCGCCCAGCTCGTCGAGCTGGTCGATGTACTGCCCGATGACCAGGGTCTGCTCGCCCTGGTGCCGCCGCACCAGCGCCTCGGTCACGTTCTGCTTGCTGGCCGTCGTCGCGCAGAAGCGGTACTTCTCCTCCGCCTCGGCCGTCGCGTACGCCAGCCGCTCCGACTCGGTCAGGTTGACCCGCACCTCGACACAGTCCGCCGGCGCGATGTACCCCTGCGCCTCGATCTCCTTCCACGGCGCGTCGAAGCGCTTCGGCCCGATCAGCGAGAAGACGTCCGACTCGCGCCCGTCCTCCCGCACCAGCGTCGCCGTCAGTCCCAGCCGCCGCCGGGCCTGGAGATCGGCCGTGAACTTGAAGACCGGCGCGGGCAGCAGGTGCACCTCGTCGTAGACGACCAGGCCCCAGTCACGCGAGTCGAACAGCTCCAGGTGCGGGTAGACGCCCTTCCGCTTCGTCGTCAGCACCTGGTACGTGGCGATCGTGACCGGCCGGATCTCCTTCTTCGTACCGCTGTACTCGCCGATCTCGTCCTCGGTCAGCGAGGTCCGCTTCACCAGCTCGTGCTTCCACTGCCGCGCCGAGACGGTGTTCGTCACCAGAATCAGCGTGGTCGCCTTGGCCTGCGCCATCGCACCGGCCCCCACCAGCGTCTTCCCCGCGCCACAGGGCAGTACGACCACCCCCGACCCGCCGTGCCAGAACCCCTCCACGGCCTGCTGCTGGTACGGCCGCAGCGACCAGCCGTCCTCGTCCAGCTCGATCGCGTGCGCCTCGCCGTCCACGTACCCGGCCAGGTCCTCGGCCGGCCAGCCCAGCTTGAGCAGCGTCTGCTTGATCTGCCCGCGCTCGGACGGATGCACCACCACCGTGTCCGGGTCCAGCCGCGCCCCCACCAGCGGCTGCACCTTCTTCGACCGCAGGATCTCCTCCAGCACCGGCCGGTCGGTGGTGGTGAGCACCAGCCCGTGCGCCGGGTGCTTGGTCAGGGTCAGCCGCCCGTACCGCGACATGGTCTCCGCGATGTCCACCAGCAGCGCGTGCGGTACGGGATACCGCGAGAAGCCGACCAGCGCGTCCACGACCTGCTCGGCGTCGTGCCCGGCCGCGCGCGCGTTCCACAGCCCCAGCGGCGTCACCCGGTAGGTGTGGATGTGCTCGGGCGCCCGCTCCAGCTCCGCGAACGGCGCGATGGCCCGCCGGCACGCCTCCGCCTGCTCGTGCTCGACTTCCAGCAGCAGCGTCTTGTCGCTCTGGACGATGAGAGGTCCGTTCACGCGCCTCGCCTTTCGCGTCACCTGCACCCGGCCGTCCCCTGCCCGACCACGGCACCCGGCCGTCCGTACGGCCAAACGTCCAGTGTGCCGCATCGGCGGCAAGGACCGGGGCGGCGCCGGGAACGAGCACCCTGCGCCATCGGATGCGGGCACCGGCCCCGGCCCCGCCCGCTCAGCCGGCGGTGACGTCGAGCACGCGCGTCGTCGACCGCGCCTGGGGCTTCTTCTCGGGACCGCCCCATACGCTCACCACTGCCTTGCCCGTGGGGGCGCCGTGGGCGATCCGCAGCCGGACGTCCATGGTCCGCAGCTCACCCTTGGCGAGCTTCGTCGGGCTCAGGGAGCCGAAGGTGCCCATCTGCGCGTTGCGGGTGACCTTCCACGGCTGCCACGGGGCGCCGGGGGAGGTGCGGTAATCGACCAGGGCCTGGCCGGGCTGCATCCGGCCCGCGAGACCCACGGTCATCAGGAGCTTGAAGTTCGCGATGTCCGCTTCGCCCCGGCGGTTGTCCATGACGAGCTGGAACTGCCGCCAGCCGCCACCCGCCCGGATCCCGGACTCGGGGGGCATCCCCGTGAACGCCACCCGGGCGCTGTGGTCCGTCGCCTTGTCCAGGGGAACCCGGACCCCGTCGGCGGGCTGGACGTCGAAGCTCAGGAAGGTGTTGCCGCCCCACCCGGTGTGGGCGCGCGAACCCACCGAGGCGTTGATGACGCCGTGGCCGGCGACATGCGACGCGTACCGTACGCGCACGTCGATGGTGAACACGGCGCCCTTCTCCACCCGGCCCCAGTCGATCGAGTAGGAGTTGCCGCCGAAGGCGAAGGGCTGCTGCCAGGAACCGTCCTTGGCCCGGTATTCGAGCTCGGAATCGCCACCCTTGAAGTCGTCGGCCACCACAAAGGTGTCGAGACCCGCGTAAAAGTCCTCCATGGTCCTGCCCGCGCGGTTGTCGACGGTCAGCTGCAGCTCCGTCCAGGCACCCGCGGTGACGTTCCCGGGGCCCTTGGCGGAGAGGGCGGCACGCCCGGTTTCCGCGGCAACGCCGGTCTGCGAACCGGCCGCGGCCGCCGGCTTCCCGGCCGCCACGGCCGGAGCCGACAGAAGAAGGGCCGGGGCTATCGCGGCCGCGGCGACGGCAACTGCGATGCGATGTGACTTCACGTGAGGTGACCACCTGGTGTCGAGGTACGGAAGCAGGCGCCAAGGGGCCGTGCGGCCCTCCTGAGCGGTGATCATGGTATGTCGGCAATTGGGGCGGCGACATCCGATTTGGAGGGCCTGCCCGACGAGCGGCGCGATGTCAGTGGCGGGGGCCACACTGATGCGCTGTCGCGTTTGCGCCGCCTTCTCGACGACGCCATCGGGGCAGCAGGAGCGCCGGCCGAGGCCGGGCGTACGACGCTGATCGAGAAGCCGTTTCCGGTCGAGGTGGACCCGGGGGCTCTGGTGCGGCAGCGGCGGTGACGGTCCAGGGGCGGCCGAGGCGCGCTGCCGCTCACCGGCCCCTCACGAAGCCGTTTCGTCCGCCAGTTCGGCTACGCCGGTGATGCGGTGGAGGGGGAAGGTGCGGACCTCGTCGGCGGTGTGGTCGTAGGCGGTGACGAAGCCGCCTTCGACGCGGACCGGGGCGATGACGCGCTGGCTGGCGGCGCCGTCGGCGTTGACGTAGCCGATCCAGAGGGTGGCGTTCGTCAGGACGGCGGCCTGCATGGTGGCGAGGGTTTCGGCGGAGGTGGTGCGCGGGAGGCCGCCGGGGGCCGGGGTGGCGGGGGTGCCGGCCGGCTTGCGTTCGGCGGTTGCCGCCAGGTCGCCGGCGCGGATGGCGCGGACCGCCGCTTCGAGGAGGGCGGCGTCGGGTGCGGGCGGGCCGTCGGGGACCGGGGAGGGCGCGGTGCGCGGCGGGGTGCGGTAGGCGTCGGGGCGGGCGATCAGGACGTCGCCGGCGGCGGACTCGGCGGCCGGGGCGTAGCCCATCGCGCGAAGGCCGTCCAGGAGCTGGTCGGGCGGGGCGGCGGAGGCCAGTACGGTCGGTGCGAGCCGGCGCAGGCGCAGGGCGACGGCGCGGCGGTCGGCGAGGATCTCGGCGAGCAGGGCGTCGTCGTCGCAGCGTACGTACGCGGAGGCCGCGCCGACGCGGAGCCGGCCGTGGCGCCGCGCCACGTCGTCGATGAGGTAGGCGAGCGGCTGCGGGACCGGCGTGCGGGAGTGCTGGGTGAGGAAGGTCTGCAGCTCGGCTGCCGACCGGCCGGCGTCCAGGGCGCGCCGTACGGAGCCGGGCGTGAAGCGGTAGACGGTGGCGCCGCCCTTGGACTCGACGTCGGCGAGCACGCCGAGCGCGTCGGCGAGCGGGCGTTCCAGGGGGCCGGGCGCGACGGCGGTCAGGTCGGCCTGGAGGAGGACGTGGTCGAGGGGTTCGGGGAGGAGGGGGACGAGGAGGGCGGCGGCGTGCGTCGCGGGGTCGGTGCCCGGGGCGGTTTCCAGGAGGGCGCGGGCGTGGGACGCGAGGGCGCCGCGGCCGGTGACGCCGAGGAGTTCGGCCTCGGCGAGCGTCCAGCGGGCGATGCGTGTGCGCAGGTCGTCGGCGCCGGCCGGGCCCGCGTTGCGGGCGGCGTCGGCGTCGGCGGCGGTGGCCGGATCCGGTCGGCGGGCGGGCGTTTTGGCGCCGCTGTTGGCGGCGGGGTCCGCCGTTGTCCGGGCCGCGCCGCGCAGTGGGTGTTCCCAGCGCAGGCGGTCCAGTACGGCTTCGGCCGGTACGGACGTGCCGGGCGCGAGGGAGGCGAGCAGGGTGAGCGTCCGGCGCCGTACCTCGGGCGCCGCGGACCGGTCCAGGTTGGGGCCGAGCGCGGACAGGGTGCGGCCTTTCGGGTCGGGGGTGCCGACCAGTCCGGCCGTACGGGTCGCCGCGAGCCAGGACGCGGCCAGCCGCGCCCAGCGCTCCTCGGCCGGCAGCCGGCGCCAGTCCTCCGCGGCGGGGGTGGGCGCGTACCGCTCGTCGGCCTCGCCGTCGGAGGCCAGCAGCCCCGCTCCGTAGGCGAGTTCCAGCCAGAACGCGGCGAGCTGTTCGGTGCTGTCCAGGGCGGTGGCGGTCCGCTTGAGGTCGCGGACCGACAGGCCGCCGGCGCGCAGTACGCCCGGACCGCCGAGGTCCCACTCCTTGAGCAGTTCCTCGACGGTGGCCAGCGCGGTGAACGCCTGGCTCGCGGCGGCGTTGTCCACAAGGTGTGGATCGCGTGCGGTTTCGGGCGCGAGGGCGGGCGGCAGCGGCTCGGGGACACGGTGCGCGCGCCCCGCGCGCAGGTGCAGCGCCGCCTCGCGGGGCAGGACGACGTTACGCGGCCCGGCGGGCAGCAGCAGTCCGCGGTCCAGCAGCCATTGCAGGTGGGCGGCGGGCCGGTCGGTGACGGCGCCGTACGGCGGCCCCCAGACCAGCCGGTCCAGGACGGCGCGCGCCTCGGCGGGCGCGGCTCCGAGCAGCTCGGCCATGCGCGTACGGTCCTCGAACAGGCCGGTCAGCGCGGCGACGGCGGTCACCGGGTCGTGGGTCGCGGGCAGTCCGGCGGCGGCCAGGATGTCCTGGAGGCGGCCCGGCGACATGCCGGACGTGGCTTCCGCGACGGTCGGCCCGAGGCCGGTGGGGGAGGGGTGCGCGGGGCCGGGCGCGAGCAGTTCGCGCGCCGTGCGGACCAGGCGCAGCCGGTCGTCGCCGCCCCAGACCAGCGCCTGCTCGCGCAGCGTCCGCAGGGCGCGGGGAAGTTCGGCGGCGATGGCGGAGGCGGTGGGGTAGGGAGAGACGGCGGGGCCGTCCGTCCCGTCCGTCCCGTCCGTCTCCGTGTCGCCCGCCATCAGGCCGAGCAGCGTCTCGTACGGGCACGGGTCGGGCGCGACCGCCAGCGCCTCGGCGGTCTGCAGCGCGAACCGGTCCAGGCGCTCCACGGCCCGGACCACCGAGGCGCGGGTGCCGGCCCGGGTGGCGAGCTGGGTCAGGTCGCCGGGGACCGGGTTGAGGAGATCGGGGCGGGCCCGCAGCAGGTCGGCGAGCCCGCTGTCGGGGCGGGTGCGGAGCTCTTCGGCGAGCGTGCGGGGTGTTTCACTCATCCGCTACACGGTAGCGGGGGCATGTGACGTTGTCGGGTGCAGCGCCGTGCGGTCCGGCACCCGGAACCGGGGCGGTGCGGGACCGCATCGGCGGCGGGGGCGCGTACCCGGCCCCGTCCGGTCGGCGCCGTCGCCCCCGTGGGAGGGGCGATCGGGGGTACCGTCTCGGGAGGAACCGGGCTGTGCCACAGGGGATTTCGTGGGGATCGAGAGCGACCAGCTGGTCTTTGACTATCTGAGCCGGGTCGGTGATCTGGCCCAGCAGCGGGGGCTGCCTTCCGGCGCGCGGATGCGCCTGGTGGCCGAGTTGCGGGCCCAGGTGGACTCGGCGAAGGCGGACACGGTGCCCGGGGTCAAACGGGTGCTGTCCCGGCTCGGGACACCCGAGGCGGTGGTGGCGGCCGCGGGCGGCGGCGCGCCGAGCGGCCAGGGCACCGGCGGCACATCCGGCGGCGCGCCTGGTGACAAGCCCGGCGGCAGGACTGGGGGATTGCCCGGCCTACCCGGTCTATCCGGCCTGTCCGGTCTATCCGGTCTGTCCAACCTGGGCGAAGGGCTGCGCGGCCTCGCCGGGAAGGTACCGGCGCCGCGCGACGGCAAGCGGCGCTCCGCCCGCCCCGAGGAGCCACCGGAGCCCCCGCCGACGGCCTCGCCGCCGCACCTCGCGGGCTTCGACGAGCTGGGTGAGGGCATCGACGAGCCCGACTGGTGGCGCGTGGAACCGGGGCCTTACGGGCCCTACGGGCCGGGCGAGACCGTGCCCGGCTTCATCGGCGGCATCGAGATCCCCGAGATCCGCGAGCGCCCGCCGGGCGAGCGCAAGGACCGCCCCCTGTCCCTGGAGAAGCCGGAGAAGGCGGAGAAGCCGGAGAGGGGCGAGCGGGACGCGTTCGACGAGGACGCGTTCGGCGAGGAGGAAGAGGGCGAGGAAGAGGGCGAGGAAGAGGGCGGCGAGCACGGGGAGGAGGCCGCGGAGGCGCCCCGGCGCGGGATGCTGCCGCGCGTGCTGCCACGCGTGCTCGCGTGGCGGCGGCGGACCGGTGCCGCCGAGCCGTACGCCGAGGAGCCCGAACCGGTGGAGTACGTGCAGGCCGCGCGGCCCCCGCTCAGCCCCGTCCTGTTGCTGGCCGTCCTCCTGCTGGTGGCGGGCGCGGTGCTGGGTTCCTGGCTGGCGCTCGCCGGGGGGTGGGTGCTCGCGTACACCTCACGGCGGCTGCCGCGGGGAGAGGCGAAGTTCGCGGCGCTCGGCGTGCCGGGACTGATCGTGGGCGGGCTGGTGGTGTGGCTGTGGGGCCGGGTGAACGAGCAGTGGGGCGAGCCCATCGCCGACGGACAGCTGGGGCACGAGCTGACCGGTGTGCTGCCGGTGGTGGTCCGCGTCGCGGCCGTCGCCTCCGCCCTGTTCCTGGTGTGGCGGATGCGGCGGGTGCCGCGTTGAGAGGCGGCGGGCCCGGCCGGCCCGCCGCGCCTCGGCCGCCTATTTCTTCGCCAGCTTCTGCTGCAACTGGTTCAGGATCTTGTCCGCCGCCGTGTAGCCGATGCCCTGGATCCACAGCTGGTCGTCGACGCGGAAGGTGCGGCCGTTCTTGGCCGCGTTCGTGTTCTTCCACAGCGCCCCGCCGGTGATCTGCGCCTCCTTGGACTTCTCCGGGCTGCCGTACGCCGTGTAGAAGACCGCGTCCGCGTCGGCCTTGCTGATCTGTTCCGCGCTGACCTCGATCATCATGCCGTCGCGGGCGCCCTGCACCACGCTGGTGGGGCCGGTGCCGACGTCGTCGAGGACCGTGCCGATGTAGCTGCGGCAGCCGTAGATGCGGGTGTCGGCGCCCTCGACGAAGCGGACGACGTTGGTCGTGGTCCGCTTCGCCGCGGCGGCCCCGCCGAGCGCCGCGGTGACCCGCTTGGCGTGCGCCTCGTACGCGGCCACCGCCCGCTTCGCCTCGGGGATCTTCCCCAGCGCGTCGGCGTGGGTGGCGAAGTTCTGCTTCCACGGGTAGCCGGTGGTCTCCGTCATGACCGTGGGGGCGATGGCCGTCAGCTGCGCGTACCGCCCGCCGTCGCGCACCTTGCTGGTCAGGATCAGGTCGGGCTTGAGGGCGGCGACCGCCTCCAGGTTCGGCGCGCCGATCTTGCCGACGTCCTTGATGCCGGCGGTCTTGTCCGCCGGCAGGTAGCCGAGGAAGCCGCCGGCCACGTCGGAGCGGGTGGCGCCGACCGGCTTCACCCCGAGCGTGACGGCCGAGTCCAGTTCCGCGGTGTCCAGCACCACCACGCGCCGGGGCGCGTCGGGAACCTCGACCTCGCCCATGGCCGTACGCACCGTGTGCCCGCCTCCGCCGGACGCGGGCCGCGCCCAGGTGGTGACGGGCTGGGCCGGGCAGTCGGCCGCCTTGGCCGAAGAGCCCGACCCGCCTGACCCATCCGATCCGGACGAGCCGCAGGCGGCCAGTGTCAGGGACGTCCCCAGAGCGGTGCCCACGGCGAGCAGGGCACGGGCACGGCGGCGCCCGGCCCGCGGAACCGGACGGGGAATTGCGGAGAGCTGCATGACAAGCCCTTTCGTCTGGGGAGCGGCGCGGTCACCCGGACCCGGGCGCGGCAGGCCCGCCCCCGCCCGGAGCCTGCCAAGGCCGCCCCGGCACCACCAGGGGCGAGCCCGTCACCGGGTCCGGTACCACCACCGACGCCAGCCCGAACACCTCGCGCACCAGTTCCGCCGTGACGACCGCCGCCGGGCGCCCCTGCGCGACGATGCGCCCTTGCTTCATCGCCACCAGGTGGTCGGCGTACCGGGCGGCCTGGTTGAGGTCGTGCAGGACGGCGACGACGGTGCGCCCCCGGTCGTGGTTGAGCTGCCGGATCAGGTCCAGCACCTCCACCTGGTGCGAGATGTCCAGGTACGTCGTCGGCTCGTCCAGGAGCAGCAGGTCGGTCTCCTGCGCGAGCGCCATCGCGATCCACACGCGCTGCCGCTGCCCGCCGGACAGCTCGTCGACCGGCCGGTCCGCCAGCTGTGCCACGTCTGTACGGTCCATGGCCTCGGCCACGGCCCGCTCGTCCGTGCCGGACCACTGCCGCCACCAGTGCTGGTGCGGCTGGCGGCCGCGCGAGACGAGGTCGGCGACGGTGATCGCCTCGGGCGCCACGGGGGTCTGCGGCAGCAGCCCCAGGGACTGGGCGATCTTCTTGGTGGGGATGTGCGCCAGGTCCGTACCGTCCAGCAGGACCGCGCCGCGGCGCGGTCTGAGCAGCCGGCCGAGTGCCCGCAGCAGTGTGGACTTGCCGCAGGCGTTGGGGCCGACGACGACGGTGACCGCGCCGTGCGGGACGTCGAGGTCGAGCCCGTCGACGACCGTGCGGTCCTCGTAGGCGAGCGTCAGGTCCCGGGCCGTGAGCCGGCTGCGGCCGGGTGCCGCCTCCCCGGCGCCGCCCGCGCCCGCGGCGCTCCCGGTGTCCTCGGTCACGCTCGTCCTCCCACGGCACGGCTGCGGATGATCAGGTGGATCAGGTACGGGGCACCGACGGCCGCGGTCAGCACGCCCACCGGCAGCTCGGTCGGCGCGAGCAGCTTGCGGGCGAGCAGGTCGCCGAACACGACGACGACCGCGCCCAGCAGCGCCGAGGACAGCAGCGGGAGCTGCGCCGTACGCGTCAGCCGGCGGGCGACCTGGGGGGCGAGCAGCGCCACGAAGTCGACGGGACCTGCCGCGCCGGTCGCCATCGACGCCAGCACCACGCCGAGCGCGACCAGGCCGAGCCGGGTGCGGTTCAGCCGTACGCCGAGCGCGGTCGCGGTGTCGTCGTCCATGGACACGGTGCGCTGCGCGCGGGCCGCCCACAGGACGGCGGGCAGCAGGACCAGCAGTGCCCAGCCGAGCGGCGCGGCCTCGGTCCAGCCGCGCCCGTTGAGCGAGCCGGTCAGCCACACCTGCGCCTGCTGGGCGACGAGGTAGTCGCCCTTGGTCAGGAACAGCTGGGTGACGGAGCGCAGGGCGATGGCGAAGCCGATGCCGATCAGGACGAAGCGGGTGGCGTGCAGGCCGCCGCGCCAGGCGAAGACGTAGCCCAGGACGGCGGCCAGGACGCCGCCGGCGACCGACAGGTACGGCAGTACGGCGTACGAGGTCACGCCGAACGTCAGCGCGCCCACCGTGAGCGCGCTCGCGCCCTGGGTGACGCCGATGACGTCCGGGCTGGCGAGCGGGTTGCGGGCGACGGTCTGGATCAGCGCGCCCGCGATCCCGAAGGCCGCGCCGACCAGCAGCCCGACCGTCATCCGCGGCAGCCGCAGCGTCCCGACGACCAGCTCGGCCGGCGAGGGCCGCCCGAAGGCGGCCTTCAGCGCCTCGCCGGGGGACACGAAGGACTCGCCGACGCACAGGTATGCCAGGCAGCCGGCGGCGAGCAGCGCGGCGAGCACGCCGGCGACCGAGGCCGCGCGCCGGTGTACGAGAAAGGAGCCGCGCCCGGCGCGCACGAGGGCGTACCCCGCGGGCCGCGCGCGCACGCGCCGTACCGCGCTACCGGAGCCGCCGGCCGGTGCCGTCATGCCGGCACCCCCTTCCGCCGCACCAGCGCCACCAGGAACGGCACGCCGATCAGCGCCGTCAGCACACCCACCGGAACCTCGGACGGCGGGAACAGGACCCGGCCCACGGTGTCCGAGACCAGCACGACGACCGGGCCGAGCAGGGCGGCCATCGGCAGCACCCAGCGGTGGCCGCCGCCCACGGCCGCGCGGGCGAGGTGCGGTACGGCCAGGCCGACGAACGCGATCGGACCGGCCGCCGCGACGCCCGCGCCGGTCAGCACCGTCGCCCCGAGGCCGCCGGCGATCCGTACGGCCGCGACCCGCTGCCCGAGCCCCCTTGCGACGTCCTCGCCGAGCGCCAGCGCGTCCAGGCCGCGCGCGACGGACAGCACCAGCACCGTGCCCGCCAGCAGGAACGGCCAGATCTGCGCGGCGACCTCGCTGTCCCGGCCGGTCAGCGACCCGACTTGCCAGAACCGGAACTCGTCCAGCGCCGCCGCCTTCGTCGTCAGCACCGCCATCGTCACCGCGACGAGCAGCGCGTTGACGGCGGCCCCGGACAGCGCCAGCTTCACCGGCGTCGCACCATCGCGCCCGCCGGAGGCGATCGCGTAGACGGCGACCGAGGCGGCCCCCGCCCCCGCGAAGGCGAACCACACGTACCCGCTGAGCGTGTGCACGCCCAGGAAGGACAGTGCGAGGACCACGCCCACCGAGGCGCCCTGGCTGATGCCGAGGACGCCCGGGTCGGCGATGGGGTTGCGGGTGATGCCCTGCATGACCGTGCCCGCCAGGGCGAGCGCGGCGCCGACCATCAGGCCGATCAGCGTGCGCGGCAGCCGCAGGAAGCGCACCACCTGCGCGGCGTCGCCGTCGCCGCCGTACAGCAGCGCGCCGAGTACTTCGGACGGCGCGAACTGGCGGCTGCCGAACGCGAGCGAGAGGAGCACCGCCAGCAGCAGCGCGAACACCGCCACCGCCGTCCAGCCGATGCGGCGCCTCGTCAGGGAGGCTTTGGGAATACTGGCCCGTGCGACTGGCATCGGCTCCCTCTCGCGGGGCGCGGGCGGGGTGCTCGCGCGGACCGGCGGGGTGAGGTCGGGAGCGGCCAAGTGTAGGGCTCGTCCCACCCCGGGCATCGGCCACAATGGCCACCATGGCTTCGCACACCCCCGTACCGGATCCCACGGTCGCCACGGCCTCGAAGACGCTCACGGTCGGCTTCGACCTGGACATGACGCTGATCGACTCCCGCCCCGGCATCAAGGCGGCCTACCAGGCGCTGTCCGCCGCGACGGGGACGTACATCGACGCGGACCAGGCGATCACCCGGCTCGGGCCGCCGCTGGAGCAGGAGATCCGCCGGTGGTTCCCCGAGGAGCGGGTGGCGGAGATGAGCGACCTGTACCGCGCGATGTACCCCGAGCACGCGATCACCGGGACGCTCGCGATGCCGGGCGCCCGCGAGGCGGTGGCCGCCGTGCGGCGCCACGGCGGGCGGGCGATCGTGGTGACCGCGAAGTACGAGCCGAACGCCAAGCTGCACCTGGACCACCTGGACATCGACGCGGACGCCGTCATCGGCTCGCTGTGGGCGGAGGCCAAGGCCGAGGCGCTGCGCGAGCACGGCGCGTCGGTCTACGTCGGCGACCACACCGGGGACGTCCGCGGCGCGCACACCGCCGACGCGCTGTCCGTCGCCGTGGCCACCGGGCCGTGCGCCGCGGACGAACTGCGGGCGGCAGGCGCGCACGTGCTCCTCGACGACCTGACCGCGTTCCCGGCCTGGCTGGCGGAGTACGCGGCGGAGCGGGACCGGCGGAGCGCGTAGGTCCGTTACGCCGTGGACGACCTCGCCTGCCGCCGCTGCGCCGCGACCGAGCGCACCACTCCGGCCCCGGCGATGAGGAAGCCCGCGCCCATGAGCATGCAGACCCAGTAGAAAACGGACGGCAGCGGATCGGCCCCGATGAACAGCGGGGCCACGGTGGCGAGTGTGGCCACCGCGCCAATCAGGAAAACAATCGCGCCGATCCGGACCAGCAGATCCCCGGCCTGGGGAGTTTCGTCAGACACGTGACCAGGGTAAGTCCGGGCCAGAAGCGCGGGGGAACCACCCGGCGACGTCTTGTCACCGGGCATCGGACCATTAGCCTTGGGGGGTGGCGGGTCCGGTGGCCCGCTGCACTGCTATCCAGAGCTGTTCCGCAGGAAACACCGTAACCAGACCCAGCAGTTTTCCGACGAGTACGAGGACGAGGACAGACGTGCCTACCGGCAAGGTCAAGTGGTTCAACAGCGAGAAGGGCTTCGGCTTTCTCTCCCGCGACGACGGCGGTGACGTCTTCGTGCACTCGTCGGTGCTGCCCGACGGCGTGGACGCACTCAAGCCGGGCCAGCGCGTCGAATTCGGCGTGGTGGCCGGCCAGCGCGGCGACCAGGCGCTTTCGGTGACGATCCTCGACCCCGCACCGTCGGTGGCGGCGGCCCAGCGCCGCAAGCCGGACGAGCTGGCGTCGATCGTGCAGGACCTCACCACGCTCCTGGAGAACGTCGCCCAGCAGCTGGAGCGCGGCCGCTACCCCGACAAGGCGCACGGCTCGAAGATCGCCGGCATGCTCCGGGCGGTCGCCGACCAGCTGGACGTCTGACGACCGGCCCGTGAGCCGGGCGGAACCCGGCTAACCGAAGTTCAGCGCATCGCGGCCGAGGGGCGGTACGAGCCCCTCGGCCGCAGCGCGTGTGAGCAGGCCGCGGACCGCCGCGTAGCCGTTCTCGCCGAGGTCGGCGGTGAACTCGTTCACGTACAGCCCGATGTGCTGGTCGGCGACGGCCGGGTCCATCTCCTGCGCGTGCTCCAGTACGTACGCGCGGGACGCCTCGGTGTCGTCCCA
This sequence comes from Streptomyces sp. NPDC017529, assembly GCF_044329785.1. Lineage (NCBI taxonomy): Bacteria > Bacillati > Actinomycetota > Actinomycetes > Kitasatosporales > Streptomycetaceae > Streptomyces > Streptomyces sp. NPDC017529. Next base: position 5,250 of record NZ_JBIRJY010000025.1, on the reverse strand, counting down.
GGCCATCCGCACGGACTCGCGGGCCGCCGCGGCCAGCTCGCGCAGCCGCTCGGCGCCCAGCGACCGCTTGGCGATGATCGCGCCCAGCGGGATCGGCAGCCCGGTGGTGTCCTCCCAGTGCTCGCCCATGTCGGCGAGGCGGCTGAGCCCGTAGTTCCGGTACGTGAAGCGTGCCTCGTGGATGACCAGCCCGGCGTCCACCCGGCCGTCCCGCACCGCCGGCATGATCTCGTCGAACGGCAGCACCTGCACCTCGCCGACGCCGCCGGGCACCTGGTCGGCCGCCCACAGCCGGAACAGCAGGTACGCGGTCGACCGCTCGCTGGGCACCGCCACCGTCTTGCCGGCCAGGTCCTTCGCCTCGCCCGGCTCCCGGGTCAGCACCAGCGGCCCGCAGCCGCGCCCGAGCGCGCCGCCGCACGGCAGCAGCGCGTACTCCTCCAGGACCCACGGCAGCACCGCGTACGACACCTTCAGTACGTCGAACTCGCCGCGCTCGGCCATACCGTTGGTGACGTCGATGTCGGCGAAGGTGACGTCCAGCGCGGGCGCGCCGGGGACCTTGCCGTGCGCCCACGCGTGGAAGACGAAGGTGTCGTTCGGGCACGGCGAATAGGCGATCTTGAGCGCGTCGCTCATGGCGTCCTCCAGGAGGTCGGGGTCCCGGCCGCCGTCAGGACGCGGGGGAGGGCGGCGCAGGCGGCGGAGAGCGCGCCGAGCGCGTCCCCGATGCGCCACGCGGCGCGGTCCCGCGGGCCGACGGGGTTGGAGACCGTACGGATTTCGAGCACCGGCAGGCCCTGCGCGGCGGCGGCCTCGGCCACCCCGAAGCCCTCCATCGCCTCGACGAGGGCACGCGGGTACCGGGCTGCGAGCCGCGCGGCGTGCTCCGCGCTGCCGGTCACGGTCGAGGCGGTGAGCACCGCGCCGCACGCGGCACCGGTGGCCTCGGCCAGCGCTCCCACGAGGACCGGCGGCGGGGTGTGCACGACGGTCCCGAAGCCGAGCTCGGTCACCGGAACGAAGCCGTCCGGCGTCTCGGCGCCCAGGTCGGCGGCGACGATCTCGTCCGCGACGACGGTGGCGCCCACCGGGGCGCCGGGCGCGAAACCGCCGCCGATGCCGGCGGAGATCACGAGGTCGTAGCCCGTTCCGCCGCACCCGGCGGCGGTCAGCGCGGTGGCCGCGCCGGCGGCAGCGGCGGCCGGGCCGACACCGGCGGCGAGCGCGTCGACAACCACCCCGGACCGCTCGTCCGCCCGTACGCGGTGCAGCGCGCGGCCGCCCGCCGGCAGCGCGACGACCTCGGCGCCGGCACCGCCGGGCAGGCCCGCGACGACCGCGTCGCGCTCGGCCGCGACAGCGGTGACGACCAGGACACGGGTCACGGACACCTCACCACCACCGGCCGCACGCGTACGTCAGCGGACTCAGCTTTCCGCGCGCTTGAGCTTGACGTTCCACACGCCCGTGTACTTGCCGCCCTTGGAGGCCACGACGGACACCACGGTGGAATCGGCCAGGCTGCGGGTCTGCTGGTTGACGAAGAGCTGGTCGGCGTTGGGGATGACCTGGTACGTCTGCTTGCTGATGTTGGTGACCGGGCTGCTGTTGGACAGCGCCAGCCAGCCGTCCTCGGCCACGTCCGGCTCGACGCCGAGCCGCAGCTTGTCACCGGGGTGCACGGTGATCGTCTTCTTGGGCTCGGTCGTCAGGCACTTCGTGAACTCGGCCTGCGCCTTCTTGTCGCTGGCGGCCAGGTCGCCGAGCACCTTGCCGTCGTCGTAGCAGGCGGCCTCGGCGGTCACGGTGTCCTTGCCCACGGTCACCGTGGCCAGCGGAGTCGGCTTCTCACAGGCGGAGAGGGTGACGAGTCCCAGGGACACGGCACCGAGGGCGGCAGCGGCGCGGCGGCCTGTGCCCCAAGAAGAGAACGCGGTCATGCGGGCAGGCTATCGGTCGGCCCCCGTCACGCCACACGAGGGTGGGGCGCGCCGTGCCGCGCCGCTCCCAGCAGGCCGCGTACGGCCAGCAGCGCGCCCGTCGCCACCAGGGTCGCGGCGACCGCCATCCCCACCGTCCCGTTGAGCGGCAGCATGATGCCGACGGCGCCGCCGACCACCCAGGACAGCTGTAGCGCCGTCTCGGAACGGGCGAAGGCGGACGTACGGACCTGCTCCGGCACATCGCGCTGGATCACCGCGTCCAGCGACAGCTTCGCCAGCGCCTGGCACAGCCCCGCCGCCGCCCCGGCGGCCGTCACCACCACGAGCGCCAGCACCGCGTAGAAGGCCGCAGCGGTGACCGTGACCGCCAGGGCCAGCCCCAGCACCACCGCGATGATCAGCTCGGGCGCTCGGGCCCGCAGCCAGGCGCCGACCGCCGTCCCCAGCGCGTTGCCCGCCCCGGCCGCGACCGCCACCAGCCCCAGCGACACCTGCGGCCCCAGCCCGCCCAGCGGATGCTCCCGCAACAAGAAAGCCAGGAAGAACGTCAGCAGCCCGGACAGCGACCGCAGCGCGGCATTGGCCTGGAGGCCGTGCAGCACGGAAGGCCCCACCGTCCGCAGCCCGGGACGGCGCCCCGCGGGGCGCTCACCGGCCTCCTCCGACGCCAGCAGCGCCCGCCCCTCGCCCTTCGCCGAGTCCACCTTGTGCGGCAGCGAGAACGATAGGAGCGTACCCGCCACGAACACCGTGAACGCCCCGTACAGCGGCCACTCCGGCCCGACCAGATGCAGCGCCCCGCCCACCGGGGCCGCCGCCCCCGTCGCCAGCAGCCCCGCCAGCGTCACCCGCGAATTCGCCTTCACCAAAGAGATCCGGGGCGGCAGGAGGCGCGGGACGACGGCGCTCCGCACCACCCCGTACGCCTTCGAAGACACCAATACGCCCAGTGCCGCCGGATACAGCTCGAGACCGCCACCCGCGACCGCGCCCGCCATGGTCAGCGCGAGCAGCGCACGGGCCAGCATCGAGCCCGCCATCGCCGCCCTGCGGCCGTGCGGCACCCGGTCCAGCAGCGGCCCGATCACCGGCGCCAGCAGCGCGAACGGCGCCATCGTCACCGCCAGGTAGAGCGCCACCCGGCCGCGCGCCTGGTCCGTCGGCACGGAGAAGAACACGGTCGACGCCAGCGCCACCGTGATCATCATGTCGCCGGCCGAGTTCACCGCGTGCAACTCGATCAGCTTGCCGAGACCCGACTCGCCCGCACCGTGCGCGTGCGTGGCGCGCCGTATGCCGCGCCCCGCCGCCGCGAACGGGCGCCGCAGCGCCCGGCCGGCCGCCCGGCACGCGCGCCCCGCCCGGCCCCCGCCGGGTTTCGTGGACGCCGTCGAGACCCGCGTTCCCTTGGGGACACGCGGGCCGGTGGAGATACGCGAAGCCTTGGCGATCCGCGGGCCCCGGGCCGCCTTCGAAGACCTCGCCCTGGAGATCCGCGACGCCCGCGACATCCGCGGCAGCCTCGGCTTTCTCGACGCCCGTCCGGCAGCCACGTGAAAATACTGCCCCAACTCGCCCGGGACATGGCTCTTTCCGCCGCTTCCCGCGCCGGGCGCCACGGCCGGCGGCCGCTGCCCGTGACATTTGCCGCTCCCGCCGAGGGGTCGTACACCGTTGAAGGGGTAGCGTGTGTAGCGCGCCACCGGCGGTCGTTCTTGGCCGCGCGCCTTGCCGCGATCCTTCAGAATGGTTCGTAATAGGTGCGCTCGACCGAGATGATCGGGCGCGGACGTCGACGCGGTCCCCAGGTCCGCTCCGCCCGCCCCCGGCACGCCGGTCGTCCGGACAGGACAGGACAGCTCCGGCTGGCGCACTCGTGAGACGGCGTGGAAGAGAGAATCGATTCTTGTGAGTGCTGCGATGCGAAGCCGTACCCCTGACCGCCTGTGCGCCGAGGCGGTCGACCTTGCCCGCACGGCGGCCGAGGAGGCCGCGCTGCCCGGGACGGTCGGCGAGCACGTCGACGCCGTCGCCGACGGGGACCGCGTCGTCACCCACCTGTTCGAATGCAAGGAGCCCGGCTACCGGGGCTGGCGCTGGGCCGTGACCGTCGCCCGCGCCTCCCGCGCCAAACACGTCACCCTCGACGAGTCCGTCCTGCTCCCCGGCCCCGACGCGCTGCTCGCCCCCGAGTGGGTGCCCTGGAGCGAACGGCTGCGCCCCGGCGACATGGGCCCCGGCGACCTGCTGCCCACCGAGGCCGAAGACATCCGGCTGGAACCCGGCTACGTGGAGGCGGCCCAGGAGGCCGCCGGCGGGCCGGACGAAGCCCAGGTACCGACCGGCGTCGCCGAGCTCGCCGACGCGGAGGACGCCGACGTCGTCCCCGGCTCGCCCGCCGACCAGCCCGACACGACCACCCGCGGCAGCATCGCCGCGGTCGCCGAGGAACTGGGCATGCGACGCGCCCGCGTCCTCTCCCGCTACGGCCTGCACGCGGCGGCGGACCGCTGGGACGAGGCGTACGGCCCCAAGACCGCGATGGCCCAGGCCGCCCCCGCCAACTGCGTCTCCTGCGGCTTCCTGGTCCCGCTGGACGGCTCCCTGCGCCAGGCGTTCGGCATCTGCGCCAACGAGTTCGGTCCCGCGGACGGCCACGTGGTGTCCCTCGGCTACGGCTGCGGGGGCCACTCCGAGGCCGCCGTCATGCCCAAGCCTCCGCGGCCGGCGGCTCCCGTTATCGACGAGACCATTGTCGATCCGTTGCCGCTTCGTCCTGACCGGACGGGAGGGTCCGTGGAGGAGGCGGGGCCGGCGGAGGAGTTCGGCCACAGCTGAGGCGCGCTGTGCGCGCGGGTTTGCGCGTCGCGCTTCGCGCGGGGTTGCACTGGTTTGGTGGTGGGGCCGGGGCCGCGCAGGGGGGTGACTCTCCCCCAGCCTCCGGCCGGGGGGACCCCCACACCGCACTCGCGAGAACCATGCCTTGAACACTGAACCTGGCAGGAGCGAGCTGTCGGCTGCGGGGACACCCCCCTACGCGTCCCCTCCGGCCGGTTTTGCACCCCCGCGCGGTGGGGGTGGGGGAAGAAGAAAAACCACCAGCAGCGCAGCAACCAGGTGCGGCAATGCAACCGCCACCCGGGGGCCTCGGCCACGGCGGCGGGGTAGCCGCCTACCGGGCCCGGGGCCCGGCCCCCACCCACCGGGCCCTAGGTGTGTTGTTTGAGGAGGTTGGTGACGCGGCTGGCTGGGGTGTGGCCGCCGATGCCGGTGTGGGGTCGGTGGTAGTTGTACCAGTCGAGCC
>NZ_JBIRJY010000024.1:0-77566 GCF_044329785.1 Streptomyces sp. NPDC017529 | reverse complement strand
CGGTGCGTTTCGGCCTTTCGGCTTCTTCGCGTTTCCGATCTTACCAGATCCGTTCGGCGTTTCCGCTTTCCGTTTCCGGCCCCCGTCGGAGCGGGTTTTCCGCGCCTTCCGGCGCGATCACCACTTTAGCGGTTTCTCCCGGTGACTCATAATCGAGTCGGCGGTTCGAATTCCGGGCATGCCGAAATTGTTCCCGTTCAGGAGTCGTGCAGTGGTGGTTGTGCCGCCGGTGCGGCGTGAGTGGCTGTCGCGGTGCCTGCCGACGCTGTGACAACCCGGAGAACATTACACGAAGGGCCGGGGCCGGGGCGACCGCTCCCCTGCCTGGCGGCGGCGTGTCCGTATGTGACAGGCGAACGTCATTGCCGCCATGGGCGGCAGCGGTGAGGATCGGTCCATGCCCGCTACCCACCGTGTCGTCATCGCCGCCTTCCCTGATGTCGACCTTCTCGATGTCACCGGCCCGGCCGAGGTCTTCGCGCTGGCCAACCGGGAGACCGCGGGCCGCGCCGGCTACCGGGTTCGCCTTGCCGGGCCGGTCGCCGGACCGGTTCGTACGTCGGCGGGCGTGCGCCTGGTCGCCGACGTGGCCTTCGACGACGTCGGTGATCAGGTGGACACCCTGGTGGTGCCGGGCGCGGTCGACATGACCGACGAGGGGCCCCTCGCCCGTATCGACCCCGCTGTCGTGGCGTGGGTGAAGGAGACGGCCTCGCACGCGCGGCGGGTGGCGTCGGTGTGTGTGGGTGCGCACCTGCTGGCCGCGGCCGGGCTGCTGGACGGGAGGACTGCGACCACTCACTGGTCGACCGCCGCCCAGCTCGCCGCTGATCACCCGGACGTCACCGTCGACCCGGATCCGATCTTCGTCCGTTCCGGCTGTGGCCGGCTGTGGACCGGGGCCGGGATCAGTGCCTGTCTGGATCTGGCGCTGGCCCTGGTGGCGGAGGACCTGGGTGAAGAGGTCGCCCTGGCGGTGGCGCGGCAGCTGGTGATGCATCTGAAGCGGCAGGGCGGTCAGAGTCAGTTCTCCGTACGAGGCCGTCCACGATGCCGACGATCGTGAAGGCGGTGTCACCGATGAAGACGGCGGGCCGGGCCTCCACGGTGATGAGGTGGCGGCGCCCAGTACGGCGACGTGTTCTCGGTGGCTGTCGTGGTACGTGTCGAAGGTCCGGCCCTGGGCCAGCGTGGGGCCCGCTGCCTCCATACGGCCTTTGGTCCTGAAGTCCCAGAGCGGATGTGCGTGTGGTGGGTGTCAGTCTCGCTACGTTCCAGAAAGGCCGCACGAGACCCTCCCCGGTAGTCGGTGAGCAAGCAGCGGACACGGAAAGATCCGGGACCCAAGCAGGTCACATATCCGTCGTCACCCTGACATCAATCGGCCTGCCCGGCCTACCAGGCGACGGGCAGTGTCTCCACGCCGTATTGGGGCGCGAGCTGTCGGAAGCGCAGTTCGTGTGGCGCGGCTGCCAGCCGTAGTCCCGGGAAGCGTTCCAGCAAGCGCGCGAAGGCGGTCCGCAGTGCCATTCGTGCCAGGGAGGCGCCGACGCAGTGGTGGATGCCGTGCCCGAAGGCCAGGTGGGTGGTGTTCTCGCGGGTGATGTCCAGGGTGTCCCGTGGTGCGCCGGGCATCTCGGCGCGGTTGGCCGCCAGCAGGGAACACGTCACGACCTGGCCGGCCTTGACCACCCGGCCCGCGAGCGGCACGTCCACCAGGGCGGTGCGGGGCGAGGCCAGTGAGACGACCGCGACGTAGCGCAGCAGTTCCTCCACGGCCCGGTCCATCAGTTCCGGCCGTTCGCGGAGCAGCGTGAGCTGGCCGGGGTGGAGCAGGAGCGCCAGGGTGCCCAGTCCCAGCATCTGGGCGGATCCCTCCAGTGCGGCGGCGATGAAGGACGAGCAGATGCCTGCCAGTTCTTGGTCGGTGACGTCCGTACCGTGTTCGCGGACGAGCATGCTGAGGAGGTCGTCGCCTGGTTCGGCGCGTTTCCGTGCCACGATCTTGACCAGGTACGTGTCGACCGTCTTCGCGGCCACTTCCCTCTTGTTGGTACGGCTGGTGGCACGGATGTCCAGGACGCGCGCCAGGTCGGCCAAGTCGTCACGCGGCACGCCGAGCAGCCCGCAGATGACCAGCCCTGGTACGGGCCAGGCGAAGTGCCGCATGAGGTCGGCCGGCGGCCCGGCACTCTCCAGGTCGTCCAGCTGGTCGGCGACGGCCTCCTCGATGACGGGCTCCATCCTGCGCATCCGCCGCACCGTGAACTCCGGTGTGAGCATCTTCCGGAGCCTGGCGTGCTCGGGCAGGTCGTACTGGAGCAGGTTGCCGGGCTGGACCAGCCGCCGGGACTCCTCCGCACTCGCCGCGGGCGGCCCCGTACTGAACCGTTCCGCGTCACCGAGGACCGCGCGCACTTCCTCACGGCCGGTGGCGATCCAGTCGTGTCCGCCGGTCCCCGGGGCCTCGACGAGCGGAGTCCGCACGCTCATCAGGCTCAGCTCGGGCAGGGGGTCGAGTACGTCACGGCGCTGGTACGCGGGAACGTCTGCCGGCTTCGGGCCGCTCCGGCGCCGACGCGGGGAGGAGGGTTCCGGCTTCGTCATGAGCAGTCACCTACGATGCGTCCGAGGTGCGTCAGGTGTGCGGTCTGAAGCATGTCGGCGTGGGCGGCGGGGACTTCGTGCGCCGTGATCCGTCCTCCCGTGTAGGGCCGCCAGCTCGCTTCCGCCTCCGGTACGTTCCGCCGCACCGGCCGGCCCCCGGTCGCGACGAAGAGCGTGAGGTCGCCCCGGAAGAAGCGCGGTGTGTGGCTCGCCGCCAGGCGGTGCGTGTTCCGCTGGATCTCCCGCATGTTGGTCACCAGCGGGCCGCTCACACCCTCCGGGTCGCCGTGCCCGCCGTCCGCGTCCCGCTCACCGTCGAAGAAGGTGCTGCCCGGGGAGTGGGGGTAGCCGTCGAGCACCGCCAGGAGCGCCACCGTCTCGCCCAGTTCTTCCAGCCGGGTGGCGAGTGCCTGGGCCAGCAGCCCGCCGACGGACCATCCGAGGAGGTGGTACGGGCCGGACGGCCGGACGGACCGGATGCGGTCGGCGTAGTCGGCCGCCATCTCCTCGACGCTCCGCGGCAGGGGCTCGGGGCCGGCGAGGCCGCGCGCCTGTACCCCGTAGACCGGCCGGTCCCGCGGCAGATGTGCGAGGATCGCCGCGTATCCCCAGGCCAGGCCGTTGCCGTGGTGCACGCAGAACAGCGGCGGGCGGCTGCCCTCCGGCCGCAGTGGCAGCAGCACGCCCAGGTCGTCGCGGTTGCGGACGACGCGCAGGGCCGTTGCCGGCCGGTCGTCGTCCCGGTTCCCGCCCGACATGGTGAGCAGCCCGGTACCGGTCCACTTCGCCCGCTCGCCCGTACGGAGCATCCGCTCGCCAGAGCCGAACGGACAGGCCACGAAGCGCGCGCCGGTCGGCCCGGGTTTCTCCGCGTAGCCGCGTGCCAGCAAGGGCCCCGCGACGTACAGGTCGCCCGCCACGCCCGCCGGGACCGGGCGCAGCAGGTCGTCCAGCACGAACGCGCGGGCGTTGCGCACCGGCCGCCCGGTGGGCGCTTCGGACGGGAGCAGTTCCCCGGGCCCGTTGCGGTGGCTGAGCCACGCGCCGGCCGTCTCCGTCGCGCCATGGGCGCTCACCACTGCCACTCCGGGGTGGCGGTTCCGCCATTCCGCCATGTCGTCGACGGTGACCCGGCCGCCGTCCACCACGACGACCTCCGTGAACGGTGGTTGTCCGGGCGTGGAGTCCGCGAGGGCCGACAGGTGATCGCGGGTGGTGACCAGCCGCCGTACGCCGTCCGGTTCGGCCAGTGGCGGGCCGTCCTGGCCGGGAATGCCCAGTCGGACGCCGTCTCCCGCGCAGAGGGCCGCCAGCAGCGGCGTGACCAGCGCGGCAGCGGGAGTGCGTACGTCCAGCAGCGTTCCTTGCTCCGCCGGGGAGGTGTCAGCCCTGTGTGCCGCGTGGCCGGCCAGGGCACGGTGTTCGACGACCGCTCCGGCTGGTCCCCCGGCGTCGAGCACGAGCGCCGCGTGGCCGGGCAGCGGCGCACGGCCGGGCACGGCCGTACGCGTCGCACCGTTCACCTCGGCCGGCGCGCCGTCGAGCGGCACGACCGGGACCGTGGTGCCGGAGGGCAGCAGACCGGCCGCGGCCGCGGTGCAGACCAGCGCGGCGGGCCGGGTCCTGCGCGGGCCGGAGACCGCGCCGTTCAAGGGCCGGGCCGGGTCGGCGAAGTGGCAGGCCGCGCCGGCCTTGAACACGCCGAGCAGCGCCACCGCCCACGTGGCGCCGGGCGGCAGCATCACGACGACGACGTCCTCCGGCCCGGCCCCCTGCCCGGCCAGCCGATGGGCGAGCCGGTCGGACACGGCGTCCAGCGCGCGGTACGTGAGCGCGCCGTCCCGGTCAGCGACGGCGACGGCCCCGGGCGTACGGGCGATCCGTCCGGCCAGCAGGTCGAGCACGGTGCCGTCCGGTGCCGGGGCCGCCGTCTCGTTCCAGGCCGTCACGAGCCTGCGGTGCTCGGCCGGGCCGAGCAGGATGTCCACTTCGCTCAGACGCAGCTCGGGCTCGGCTGCCACCTGCTCCAGGACACGGATGAGCCGGTGCGCGAGCGCGGTGGCGGTGGACCGGTCGAAGAGTTCGGTGGCATAGCGCAGCAGACCGTCGAGCCCGGCGGGGCTGCCGTCGCCCTCCTGCCGCTCGGTGAGGCTGAACGACAGGTCCGTCTCGGACGTACCGGCGTCGAGCGGGAGACGGGTGGTGCGCAGGCCCGGCAGGCCCGGCGTGTCCCACTCCCCGGCGACGTCGTCCCGTACGTGGAGCAGGACTTGGAACACGGGGTGCGCCGCCGACGGAGGCGCCGGCAACGCCGACACGACCCGTTCGAACGGTACGTCCTGGTGCGCGTACGCGGACAGGGCGGTCTCCCGCACCCGGACGAGCAGATCGGCGAACGTGGGGTCGCCGGAGGTGTCGGTGCGCAGCGCCAGCCGGTCGGTGAAGGGGCCCACCACGCCGTTCAGGTCCGCTTCCTCGTCCTGCGGCGACACCAGCGTCCCGAGCGTGATGTCCGTCCCCGCGCCCAGCCGGGTGAGCAGCAGCGCGAGCGCGGCGTGCACCGCCATGGAGGCCGTGGCGCCGTGCTCCTCGGCGGTCTCCGCCAGTTGGTCGTGCGCCTCGGCGCCGAGTTCCAGCGGCACCGAGTCCGTACGGCGGGACGGCCGCTCCGGACGCCCGCGGTCGGTCGGCAAGGTGGTGCTCGCCGCGTCGGCCAGGGTGTTCTTCCAGTAGGCGAGCTGCTCACCGATCAGGCTGTCCGCCTCCTGCTCGCCCCTGAGCAGCTCCGCCTCCCACAGCGCGTAATCGGCGAACTGCAGGGGCAGGGGCGCCCGTTCCGACACCCGGCCCTTGCGCCGGGCGCCGTACGCCACGGCCAGGTCGCGGACGAGGACGTCCATCGACGCGTCGTCGGCGGCGATCCGGTGCACGACGAGGAGCAGGACGTGTTCGGTGTCCGAGAGGGCGAACAGGTACGGCGCCCAGGGCGGCTGCCGCGCGAGGTCGAACGGGTGCCGGGCGGCGGTGGCCAGCAGGCCCGGCAGCTCCGCCTCGGCCGCCGGTGTCACGGAGAGCGTCGGGCGGCCGGCGTCGGCGTCCAAGGCGTGCTGGTGCGGAGCGCTTCCGCCGGTGCCGTGGAAGACCGTCCGCAGGATGTCGTGCCGTGCCGCGACATCCTGGAGCGCCGCCTCCAGAACGGCCGGGTCCAGCTCGCCGGCCAGGCGGAGCGCGAGCGGAATCTGCTGGTCCGCGAGCGGGGGCCGCCGGGCCGGCTGCCAGGTACGCAGCTGGTTCACCGAGAGGGGGACGGCGTCCGGGTGCTCGACCGGACGCAGCTCCGGGCGCGCCTTCGACTCCATGGCCCGGGCCACGCCGACGGGTGTCGGCGCGCCGAAGAACTGCCGCATGTTCAGTTCGGCGCCGAGTTCGGTCCTGATCCGGGCGGCCAGGCGCATGGCCAGGGTCGAGTTGCCGCCCAGGTCGAAGAAGTTGTCGTCCGCGCCCACGTTTTCGAGGTCGAGGGCCTCGGCGAACAGGGCGCAGAGGATCTTCTCCGTACCGGTCTCCGGAGCGCGCCCGGAGGCCCGCTCGGCGAAGTCGGGCGCCGGCAGCGCGGCCCGGTCCAGCTTGCCGTTGGCGGTGAGCGGCAGCGCCTCCAGCGGCATGACCGCGGCCGGGATCATGTAGTCCGGCAGTGCCCCGGTCAGGTGCTCTCGCAGGCGGCGTTGGTCGATCCCCGGTACGCGGGGAACGACGTAACCGACCAACCGGGTGTCGCCCGGCCGGTCCGTGCGCGCCACGACTGCGGCCCGGGCCACGTCCGGGTGCGCGGCGAGAACGGATTCGACCTCGCCCGGCTCGACGCGGAAACCGCGGATCTTGACCTGCTCGTCCGCCCGCCCGGCGAACCGCAGCTGCCCCTCGGCCGTCCACTTCGCCAGGTCTCCCGAACGGTACATGCGCGCGCCCGGTACGAAGGGGCAGGCCACGAACCGCTCGGCGGTCAGGTCCTGGCGGCCCGTGTAGCCACGGGCCAGGCCGGGGCCGGCTACGTAGAGTTCGCCGACCGCGCCGACGGGAACCGGCTTGAGGAAGTCGTCCAGGACGAAGACGCGCACGTTGCCGATCGGGCGGCCGATGGCGGGCGGGGCGTCCCGCGCGGTGATGTCCGCGTCGAGGAGGGTGGCCGTGGTGATCACGGTGGCCTCGGTCGGGCCGTAGGTGTTCCACACCCGGGCCCCGGCCCGCCACCGGGCCGCCAGGTCCGCGCTCAGCCGATCCGCGCCCAGCACCCAGTTCCGCACGCCGGGGACGGCGGCGGGGTCCAGCACGCCGAGCAGTGCGGGAACCACGCTGGCCACCCGCACACCGGCCGTACGGATCAGCTCCGCCAGCGCGCCGGGCTCCGTGCGCTCCGCGCTGGTGGCGATCACGAGGGTGCCGCCCGCGCCCAGCGTGACCGCCACGTCCAGCACCGCGGCGTCGAAACCGAACGAGGCGAACTGCAACGCCGGCACGCCCGCGTCCACGCCCAGCACCGGCCGCATCGCTTCTGCCAGGTTGGCCACGCCTCCGTGGGACACCGCCACGCCCTTGGGCCGTCCCGTGGAACCGGACGTGTAGATCACATATGCCAACTGCCCTGCCGGCACGGCACTTTCGAGCGGACCGGCCGGCTGGTCACCCACGTCCCGCGCTGCCTCGTCCAGCAGCACCACCTCCGCCGCCCCGCCCGCCACCACCGGCGCGGTCTCGGCGGTCGCCAGCACCACCGACGCACCGCTGTCCCCCACCATGAAACCGAGCCGGTCAACGGGGTACTCAGGGTCCAGCGGAACGTACGCACCACCCGCCTTCCACACGGCGAGCAGCCCCACGACCATCTCCGCCCCACGCGGCAGGCACAGCCCCACCCGCGACTCGCGCGTAACACCCAAACCCCTCAGATACCGCGCCAACCGATGCGCCCGTCCCGCCAACTCCCCGTACGTCACAGCCTCCCCGCCGCACCGCACCGCCACCGCTCCCGGCGACCGCTCCGCCTGCTCCTCGAAGAGGTCCAGCGCCGTGTCCCGGGACACCGGCCACGCGGTGTCGTTCCACTCGGTCACCACACGGGAGCGTTCGGTCTCGTCCAGTACGTCGATGGCGCCGACCCGGACCGCCGGATCGGCCACCACCTGCTCCAGCACGCGGATCAGCCGGTCGAGGACGCGCTGGACGGTGGCGTGGTCGAACAGATCGGGCTGGTAGTCGATCGCGCAATTCATCCGTTCGCCCGGCGTCAGCAGCAGCGTGAGCGGATAGTGCGCGGCTTCCTGGCCGCCGACCATCCTGATGGCGAAGGTGCCCGGGGCGGGCGCCCCGGCCGGGGGCCGCGGGTAGTTCTCGTACACGACGAGCGTGTCGAAGAGCGCGCCGGGACCGGCGGCCTTCTGGATCTCCGGCAGTCCGAGGTGCTGGTGTGTCATCAGCGCGGACTGGCGTTCCTGAAGCTCCGCCAGCATGTCCGATACCGGCTGCGCGCCGTCGAGGCACACCCGTACCGGGATCGTGTTCATGGTGAGGCCGACCATCGACTCGACCGCCGGCAGTTCGGCGGGGCGCCCCGCGGAGGTGGCGCCGAACACCACGTCGCGGCGTCCGGTCAGCCGGGCCAGCACCAGCGCCCACGCGCCCTGCACCACCGTGTTCACCGTCAGCTCCCGGCCGCGGGCCAGCCGCTCCAGGCCCTGGGACAGCTCGGCCGGCAGGTCGGTGCTCAGGTTCCCGGACGCGTCGGTCGTCCTGGCGGGGTCGGCCGGTACGACGAGCGTGGGCTCGTCGACGCCCGCCAGCGCCGCCCGCCACGCGCCCCGCGCCGCTTCCTTGTCCTGCCGGTTCAGCCATGCCAGGTACTCCCGGTACGACGTCGTCGGCGGCAGTCCGGCGGTGCTGCCGCCCGCCGCGTAGACCGTGAGCATCTCGTTGATCAGTACCGGCAGGGACCAGCCGTCCATCAGGATGTGGTGGTGGGTGAGCACCAGCCGGTGCCGTTCCGTGCCGAGCCGGACCAGCAGCAGGCGCAGCAACGGGGGAACCGCCAGGTCGAACCGCTCCGTCCGTTCCCGGTCGGACAGGCGGCCCAGCTCGGCGAGGGCCTCGGCCTCCGCCCTGCCGGAGAGATCCGCTTCCTGCCACGGCAGTTCGACCTTTCGCACGACGACCTGGAACGGCTCACCCGACTTCCGCCGCCGGAACCCCGTCCGCAACGCGGCGTGCCTGGCCAGCAGCCCTTCCCACGACGTGTGCAAGCGGTCCGTGTCCAAGGGGCCGACCAGCTCCAGCGTGCGCTGTCCCTGGTAGGTGTCCGGGCCCTCGCCGTCGAAGGTGGAATGGAACAGCATTCCCTCCTGCAACGGCGACAGCGGCCACACGTCTTCGACACGGGATTGGGTCATCGGCTCTTTCTCCTTACAACGGATCGTCCGGAAGGGGCCGCTCAGAGCCGTAGGAAAGGTCGCTTTCGCTTACGTCGTCTTGGACTTCTTACGGCGCGAGGTCGAGGAGGAGGAAGTCGGAGAGGGCGTGACCGACAGCGACAGGGCGGGCGACGTGCGCGTCAGGCCGCCCGGCAACGCCCGCCGGACCACCGGGCCCGCCAGTCCCGGTCATGCCCCATGGAAACCCAAACCACCGCGAACGCCCAAGCTGTCCAACCCGACCGGGTACGGAAACCGGGCTGTCCAACCGGCTCTCTTTTCGCCTTGGACACCCGGGGGCGCACCCGGCGCGGCGTCCGGGAACCGGACGGAGACGGGCCAAGCGGAAGATGTGTACGTCAACGCGGCCCTCGTCGGGCGAGAAAGGCAAGAAGGAATGCCCACCTCTTGCCACTCTTAACTTATAGCGCACCGGGGGGCTTGCGGCAAGGCCCCGGTCGTACCGCAGAATCACCTGGCCAAAGCCAGAACCTGCGGAAACGGGAGATTCACGAAGTGCGTGTGTTGTTGTCGGTTTACGGGTCGTGCGGTGATGTCGAGCCAGTGGCGGGGCCCGCGCTGCGGCCGGGTGCGCTGCCGGATCTCGCGGGCCCGGCCTCGGATCGGAGCTGAGGACATGAACCCCACGACCACCAGCGCGTTTGCCCTCTCCGACCACCTCTCCCCCAAGGCCGACCCGGCGCTGATCGCCGACGACGAGAAGCACTTCGCGGCCATCGCGGAGAGCCTTGAGCAGTCGATCGCCGAGCTGTCCGGCCAGCTCGACGCCGAGCTGAAGGCGCCCGGTGGCCTGGGCCGGCAGGCGATGGACCGGGACACGGAGGTCCACCGGCTGACCGCCCGCCTGCGCGCCCTGCGCCGCTTCGGCCTGGACCTGTGCCTGGGGCGTGTCGTCAGCGCGGACCACACCGAGCCCATGTACATCGGACGGCTCGGCCTCACCGACAGCGCGGGGCGCCGGCTGCTGACCGACTGGCGCTCACCCGCGGCCGAGCCGTTCTTCGCGGCGACCCACGCCGACCCGATGGGGCTGGCCAGCCGCCGCAGGTACCGCTGGACCGGCGGCCGGATCAGCGACTACTGGGACGAGGTGTTCACCACCGACGGCCTCGAAGGGCACGCCGCGCTCGACGACCAGTCCGCCTTCATCGCCAGCCTGGGCAGCAGCCGGTCGCCCCGGATGCGGGACGTGCTCGCCACCATCCAGTCCGACCAGGACGCGATCATCCGGGCGGGATCCAGCGGCGCGCTCGTCGTCGACGGGGGCCCGGGGACGGGGAAGACCGTCGTCGCCCTGCACCGCTCCGCCTATCTCCTCTACGCCGACCCCCGCCTCGGCCACCGTCGGGGCGGCGTGCTGTTCGTCGGCCCGCACCAGCCGTACCTGGCCTACGTCTCCGACGTACTCCCCAGCCTCGGCGAGGAAGGCGTGCAGACCTGCACCCTGCGGGACCTCGTCGCCGAGGGGGCCGGGGCGGCGGCCGAGGCCGACCCGGAGGTGGCGCGCCTGAAGTCGTCCGCCGACATGGTCAAGGCGATCGAGAAGGCCGTCAGGTTCTACGAGGAGCCGCCCACCGAGGGGATGACGGTCACGACCTCTTGGTCCGACGTCTGGCTGAGTCCCGGCGACTGGGCCGAGGCGTTCGAAGCGCCGGAGCCGGGCACGCCGCACAACGAGGCGCGCGAACAGGTCTGGGAGGAGCTGCTCAGGATCCTGGTGGACAAGCACGACGGCGACGACGTCTCGCCCGACCTGCTGCGTAAGTCGCTGGAGCACGACAAGGAGCTGCTGAGGGCCCTCTACCGCGCGTGGCCGCTGCTCGAAGCGGCCGACCTCGTCGGAGACCTGTGGTCGGTGCCCGCCTACCTGCGGATGTGCGCTCCCTGGCTCGAACGCGACGACGTCCGCAAGCTGCAACGGGCGGACGCCCAGGCCTGGACGCTGTCCGACCTGCCGCTCCTGGACACGGCGCGGCAACGGCTCGGCGACCCGGAGGCCTCGCTGCGCAAGCGCCGGCACGACGCCTCGGTCGCCGCCGAACGCGAGCGCATGGCCGACGTCATCGACAACGTGCTCGCGGCCGACGACGACGGCGAGGCCGCGGTGACGATGCTGCGCGGGCAGGACCTGCGGGACAGCCTGATCGACGAGGCGGCATTGCCCGGCGCCGAACCGGACCTGCTCGCCGGCCCGTTCGCGCACATCGTCGTGGACGAGGCCCAGGAGCTGACCGACGCGGAGTGGCAGATGCTGTTGCTCCGCTGCCCGTCCCGGAGCTTCACCATCGTCGGCGACCGCGCCCAGGCCAGGCACGGGTTCACGGAATCGTGGCGGGAGCGGCTCGAACGGGTCGGGCTGGACCGGATCGACGTGGCCTCCCTGAGCATCAACTACCGGACGCCGGAGGAGGTCATGGCGGAAGCCGAGCCCGCCATCCGGGCCGCGCTCCCGGACGCCAACGTGCCCACCTCCGTCCGCAGCGGCGGCGTCCCCGTCGTCCACGGTCACATCGCGGACCTGGACCCGGTCCTTGAGGCCTGGCTCGCCGCGCATGCCGACGGGACGGCCTGCGTCATCGGCGATCCGGCGTTCCGTGCGACGTCCCGCGTCCGGTCGCTGACCCCCGAGCTGGCGAAGGGCCTTGAGTTCGACCTGGTCGTCCTCACCGACCCGGAGGCGTTCGGCACGGGCGTCGAAGGGGCGGTGGACCGGTATGTCGCGATGACCCGGGCGACCCGGCAGCTCGTCGTTCTCACGCGTACCGCCGGACGGCAGGAAACCCTCCGTACCCACGCCGAAGGCTTTTCGAGGGCGTGATTCCGCTGGCCCCGCGCGTTCTTCCAGCCGCTCCGCCACTGGCCGAATTCCGTGATTGACGAGGGCATTTGCCGTGCCTAGGTTCGCTGTCGCGACGGGGGGAGGAGCGCCCGAGATCCGGAAGTGAGAAACGAGGGGTGGACATGGCAAAGCAGTACGTCACGCCAGAATGGGAATCCCCTGGCGAGTGGTACGGAACCATGAAGGCCACGGTCTGGAATTTCGAAAGCGAACCGCTCGTCGACCCGGAGATTTCCTTCCGCGTACAGTCGGACCAGAACGTCACGGACGTCTACGGGCTCACCTGGACCCGGTCGGGCAACGTCATCACCGGGCGTCTGGTGCCCGAGCGCAAGACCGTTCCGCCCAACCGGGGTACCCAGGAGTTCCGGCTCGGCTTCTCCCGGTCCATGCCGGGCCCCGGCCCGCTGCCGACCGAGTTCAAGGTCAACGGCCAGTCCGCCGACGTACCCGACGACACGACGCCGCCGAGCGTGCCGACGCAGATACAGGTGGACACCCTCGGCCCGACCCAGGCCACGCTGTCCTGGACCCCCTCCACCGACAACATCGGCGTGATGGGCTATGAGGTGACCTACGGCGGCCCCCAGCCGCTGCGGGTCAAGGACGAGACGGCGGTGCTCTCCGGTCTCACTCCGACGACCGCGTACACGGTGCGGATCACGGCTGTGGACCTCGCGGGGAACCGCTCCGACCAGTCCCAGCCGCTGGAGTTCACCACGACCGACAAGCTCCCGGACGGCGGCCCCTGGGACATGCCGCGCGCGCCGTACGTGGACTACATGGCCTGGCCGAACCCCAGCCTCCCCCAGTACGCCCAGGAATCCGGCGTCGACGGCTTCATGCTGGGCTTCATCGTCGCCAACAACAACAAGAAGCTGGCGTGGGCCGGGCAGGACGGCCCCGACTGGGAAGTCGACCAGAGCTCGTACGGGAAGAAGGACATCCAGCAGCTTGCCGCCGCCGGCGGCAAGGTCGCCTTCTCCTGCGGCGGAGCCTCCGGAAGGCCTCTTGAGGCCGTCGAGACGAGCGTCCCGAAGATCGTCGAGCAGTACGAGGCGTTCCTGCGCAACTACACGGTCGCGCGCATCGACTTCGACTTCGAGGGCGACTTCCTGGCCGACGAGCCCGCACACCTGCGGCACACGGCGGCGATCTCCCAGGTCCTCGTCAAGCACCCCGGCCTCAAGGTGTCCTACACCCTGCCCGCCGACGCGCAGCCCGGCGAGGGGTCGGCGGGCTTCAGCCCGGTCGGCGTCAGGTTCCTGGCCAAGGTCGCCGCCGCCGGCATCGAGCCCGGCCTGGTCAACGGCATGCTCATGGAGTTCGGCCAGAGCGCGCCGCCCGACATGTACGAGTGCTGCGTCATCGGCCTCAAGGCCATGCACGGCCAGATCGGTTCGCTGTGGCCCGCCTGGGGCGCCGGGAAGGTTTGGAACCGTACGGGCGCCACCCCGATGTTCGGCTGCAACATCAACAAGCGGGTCTTCACCCTCGACAACCAGCGCAGCCTGGTCGAGTTCGCCCACGAGAACCAGCTCGGCGCCCTCTCCGGCTGGGACGCCACCCGCGACCACAACCAAGGCAACCCCGACGTCCAGCCGCCGTGCACCGTCGGCTGCGAGCAGTGCGACACCTACCGGTGTACGTGCGTGGACCAGCGGCCGTTCGACTTCAGCAAGCTCATCGCCCTCTACAAGAACGGCGCCGCCCCGACCACCGGCCCCCAGACCCGGATCTGAGAGCCCCGTCCCCGCACCCGGCGAACGGCCGCGCCACGCGCGGCCGTTCGTCCGTACGGGACGACGTGGTCAGGCACCGGACCCGGCGGCACGCGCATCGACCGCGTAGCGGCGGTGATCGCCGCTGCCGACGGTGTCGGCAAGTGCCGGTTACGCGAGAGATGGACGACGGCCGCCTTACTTGGATTCGACGCGTCCGAGCGGGTCGGGGCCGGCCGCCAGCGCGTCGCACGCCGCCTGCCAAGCGGTGTCCACCGGGCAGAACTCGGTACGGGGGTAGGCCCAGGTAAGCCGCTGGACCGCGCACACGCGCCCGGGGTTCTCGTCGGTGGTCTCGGCGACGTCGTATCCGGAGATCCCGCCGAGCCGGTGCCCCGCGTCGAAGAGGGTGAGCAGGGACTTGGGGCCCGGGGAGAGGACGTAGGGGCCGGCATGCCATTGCGGGCCGCGCACCGTCAGGTGGGGAGAGTGGCGAGGGGGGGCGTAGCCGTTCAGCGAGGAGAGGTGGGTTCGACTGGCCCTGGCCGTGCGAGAGGAGAATTGGGACGTACCGACCCGAAGCAAGCGGCCGACGCGCAGCGCAACCAGCAGACGCTGCTCGCCGCCGCGGTGTTCGTCACCTCCGGCGTCGTCGCCGTCTACCGCCACCAGGTCGAGGCCTGCGCCGAGGCCGGTCCGAGACTGCTGGCCGACGCCGGTTCGCCGTTCACGGCGCTGTGCCAGTGGGCCGACCTCTTCGTCGTTTTCCTGGTCACGAAGCACGGACTCGCCAACGCCCTGCAGTCGGACAGTAGCGGTTTCGACGCACTGCACGCCTACTTCCTCGACCGCCTGGTGCCCGTCTGCGGGCAGCTGCCCGACGCCGCGGTCGAGGCCGGCGACAACAGGCCCGGTACGCAGGCCTTCGAGCTGATGCGCGGCATCGGCAACCTCTGCATCGGGCACGACGGCGACTCCCGCTACGACCCCCGCCGACTGGTCGAACTGCTCCTCCAGGGGCTGCGGGAACCGCACCCGTCCTGACGCGTTCCACAAACGAGGGAACGGCCCCCGGGCGGGACCGTTCCCCTGGATTTCGCCGTGCCGGTCAGCGAGTTTCCCTGTGCCGGTCAGCCGCCCGCGCCGGTCACACGCCCGAGCCGGCCGGCGGGTCGATGATCTTCCAGGTCTGCGAGAGGGAGGGCGGCGCGTCGTACATGCGGGTCGGCACGACGTAGACGTTGTTCAGAGCGCCGTGGCCCAACAGCCCGAGCGCATAGTCCTCGTACGCCTTCGAGACGATCGCGTAACTGTCCTCGTGGCCGGGGAAGTCGAGCACCTTGCGGAACTGCCACTTCTGCCGGATGCCCTTGTCGGGCGTCTCCAGGACCGGCAGCGCCCCGGCCTTGGCGGCCGACGCCGCCAGACAGTGGCCGTTCTCGAAGCTCTTGATCAGATGGGTGCCGTCACCGACGGGCTCGATGTACCAGAGGTGCCCCAGCTGGCCCTTGTTGGTCAACAGCGGGTCGAGGTTCCAGGTCTGGATGCCCTGGCCGACGGCGTCGTGGTAGTTGTCCGTCTCCAGGTACGTGCCGGTGACCTCGTGGATCAGCATGAACGGACCGTTGGCCCCCTGCGCGGAGATGTCGGGCATGTGCTCTCGCCTTCTTCGCTCGGACGGATCGACGGTTTTCGGAGGGTGAGTTCGAAGGGTGAGGCCTTGCGCGAGCGGTCGAGCATCCCGGGACCCCCGTGGCCCGTGGGATCCCTGCGATCCGGACCCTAGTGGCCCTGAACGACGGGACTGAGGCCCGTTCGCGCCAATTCGCCGACTCTGCCCCGCCGAGCCTGGACCGTGGCGTGGGTCACGCTCGAAAGCCGTCACAGTCCGCCGTCGCGGGGGGTCTGGATTGGCGTCCGAGAAACGGCCGGAGGAGGACCCCAGCCATGGAAACCATCACGGTCGAACGCGTCATCGGCGCCCCCGTCGACGAGGTGTTCGCCTGGCTCACCACGACCACCAACTACACCCGCTCGCCCCTGGCGCTGCGCTGCCGCCTGACCCGGCGTGGCGAGGCCGCCCCCTACGGCGTCGGCGCGGTGCGCAGTCACCTCTGGCTGATCGGCTGGTTCCGGGAGCGCATCACCCGGTACGACCCGCCGCACGCCACCGAGTACGTCGTCGAGCGCAGCTGGCCGCCGTCCCGGCACGAGCTCGGCCGCATGACGTTCACCGAGACCGACGGCGGCACGCACGTCAGCTGGACCACCCGCGCGGAGGTCCGCATCCCGCTGCTCGGCGCTCCGCTGACCCGGATCGCCATGCGGCCAGTGCTCGACCGCACCTTCGGCGACATCCTCGACACCGCCGCCACCGCTCTCGAACGCACGTGAAACGGGCTCGGTGCCGACCATCGCGTCGAGGGCCCACCGGTGGTGGTAGCGGGTCCCACCACCGGAACCGATCAGGAATGGAGAAGCAACGGCCCGCGGGCCGCTCGTAACGTGATGGCCAGGTGTCACCGCGGCAATCCGCAGCGAGCTGGTTGGATCAGGCCAGGCGACACCGACGGGGACCGCGGCAGCGGCTCCGCCCGACAGATGGAGACACGATGAGCATGGCCAGAAAGACGGACACGCGGTCGCCTGCGCCGCACGTCGCCGACGTCCACGATGTGATCCGCGTGCACGGCGCGCGCGAGAACAACCTCAAGGACATCAGCGTCGAGATCCCCAAGCGCCGGCTGACCGTGTTCACCGGCGTCTCCGGTTCGGGCAAGAGCTCGCTGGTCTTCAACACGATCGCCGCGGAGTCGCAGCGGCTGATCAACGAGACCTACAGCGCCTTCGTGCAGGGCTTCATGCCGACGCTGGGACGGCCCGAGGTCGACGTCCTCGAAGGGCTGACCACCGCGATCACCGTCGACCAGCAGCGGCTGGGTGCCGACCCGCGGTCCACGGTCGGCACCGCCACCGACGCCAACGCGATGCTGCGCATCCTCTTCAGCAGGCTCGCGCAGCCGCACATCGGCCCGCCGAGCGCGTACTCCTTCAACACCGCCTCGGTACGGGCGAGCGGGGCGATCACCGTCGAGCGCGGCAACAAGACCAAGGCGCAGAAGGCGACCTTCTCCCGCACCGGCGGCATGTGTGCGCGCTGCGAGGGCCGGGGCACGGTCTCCGACATCGACCTCACCCAGCTCTACGACGACTCCAAGTCGCTCTCCGAGGGCGCGTTCACCATCCCCGGCTGGAAGTCGGACAGCCAGTGGACCGTGCAGGTCTACGCCCAGTCCGGCTTCGTCGACCCGGATAAGCCGATCCGCAGGTACACCAAGAAGGAACTGCGGGACTTCCTCTACGGGGAGCCGGTCAAGGTCAAGGTCAACGGCGTGAACCTCACCTACGAGGGGCTGATCCCCAAGATCCAGAAGACGTTCCTGGCCAAGGACAAGGAGGCGATGCAGCCGCACATCCGCGCGTTCGTGGAGCGGGCGGTCACCTTCACCACCTGCCCCGAGTGCGACGGAACCCGGCTCAGTGCGGCGGCCAGGTCGTCGCTGATCGGCGGAGTCGGTATCGCCGACGCCTGCGCGATGCAGATCAGCGACCTGGCCGCATGGGTGGGCGGCCTGGGCGAGCCCTCGGTGGCGCCGCTGCTCACGTCGCTGCGGCACACCCTCGACTCGTTCGTGGAGATCGGCCTCGGCTACCTGTCGCTCGACCGGCCGTCGGGCACCCTGTCGGGCGGCGAGGCGCAGCGCGTCAAGATGATCCGCCACCTCGGCTCCTCGCTGACCGACACCACCTACGTCTTCGACGAGCCGACCGTCGGCCTGCACCCCCACGACATCCAGCGGATGAACAACCTGCTGCTCCAGCTGCGGAACAAGGGCAACACGGTGCTCGTGGTGGAGCACAAGCCGGAGACGATCGCGATCGCCGACCACGTCGTCGACCTGGGTCCGGGCGCCGGCACGGAGGGCGGCACCGTCTGTTTCGAAGGCTCCGTCGCGGGGCTGCGGGCCGGCGGCACCCTCACAGGGCGTCACCTCGACGACCGGGCCGCTCTGAAGAAGACGGTGCGCAAGCCCACCGGGGCGCTGGAGATCCGCGGCGCGTCGGCGCACAACCTGCAAGACGTCGATGTCGACATCCCGCTCGGTGTGCTCTGCGTGGTCACCGGCGTGGCGGGCTCCGGCAAGAGCTCGCTGGTGCACGGGTCGGTCCCCGCGGGCGCGGACGTGGTCTCGGTCGACCAGGGAGCCATCAAGGGCTCGCGGCGGAGCAACCCGGCCACGTACACCGGGCTGCTCGACCCGGTCCGCAAGGCGTTCGCCAAGGAGAACGGTGTGAAGCCGGCGCTGTTCAGCGCCAACTCCGAGGGCGCCTGCCCCGTCTGCAACGGTGCCGGCGTCATCTACACCGACCTGGCGATGATGGCCGGTGTCGCCACCACCTGCGAGGAATGCGAGGGGAAGCGGTTCGACGCCTCGGTACTGGAGTACACCCTCGGGGGGCACGACATCAGCGAGGTGCTCGCGATGTCGGTGGCCGAGGCCGAGGAGTTCTTCGGCGCCGGCGCGGCCCGTACCCCGGCCGCGCACAAGATCCTCCAGCGGCTCGACGCCGTCGGCCTCGGCTACCTCAAGCTCGGGCAGCCGCTGACCACCCTGTCGGGAGGCGAGCGGCAGCGGCTCAAGCTGGCCACGCACATGGCCGAGAAGGGCGGTGTCTACGTCCTCGACGAGCCGACCTCCGGTCTCCACCTCGCCGACGTCGAGCAGCTGCTCGGGCTGCTCGACCGGCTCGTCGACTCCGGCAAGTCGGTCATCGTCGTCGAGCACCACCAGGCGGTCATGGCGCATGCCGACTGGATCATCGACCTCGGCCCGGGCGCGGGCCACGACGGCGGCCGGGTGGTGTTCGAGGGCACGCCCGCCGACCTGGTCGCCGCCCGCTCCACCCTCACCGGCGAGCACCTTGCGGCCTACGTCGGCGCCTGACCGGGGCCTTCGCCGTCGGCACCGGCCCGGCTCGCGGCACGTCCACGAGCCGGGCATGCGGACCGCGGAGCGCACGACGATAAGGTAAGCCTTGCCTTGTCTGGCGCTGTCGTGCCGAAGCGGCTGCCGGGCACCGCCGACCGTCCCTCCCGCCCGCACGGACACGGAGACCGCCTCGATGACCGTCACCACCCCGCCTGCCGACACGCCCCGCCACCCACCGCGGATGCCGCGGCCCTCCCCGCTGCCGCGCGTCACCGACGAGCGCGTCGTCCGCCGGGCGGCGGGGATGTCCGGGGCGGAGTTCTGGCAGGCGGCCGAACGGGCGGGCACTCCACTGACCGGCCCGGATCCGCACGGTACGGCGGACCACGTTCTCGTCACGTTCCTGTGGCGCGGCTCCCCCGCCACCCGCGCGGTCCTGGTGTCGCCCAACAAGCTCGCCGATCCGCGCGACCCTGCCGCCAACCTCATGGACCGCGTCCCCGGCACGGACGTGTGGCACTGGTCGGTACGGATGCGCCGGGACTGGCACGCCACGTACACGCTGTGTGTGGACGAGGGTGACGGTCCCGCCTCTGACGACGCCGGGTACTGGCCGTGGCTGCGCAAGCAGCAGCGCACCGACCCGCTCAACCTGCGGACTCTCGTGAGCCGTTGGGGTGGCGCACCGGTCTCCTGTGCCGTGCTGCCCGGCGCGCCGCGCGGCGAGGAATGGCGGGAGCGGCCCGGCGTGCCCCGCGGCACGGTCTCCGTCCACACCGTCCGCAGCGCCCTGCTCGGCAACGCGCGCCGCGTGTGGCGGTACGTGCCCCCGCGCGGCACGGAAGCGGGCGCGGAGCTGCCCGTCCTCGTCCTCCTGGACGGGGAGATGTGGCAGCCGGGGCTCGGCGTGGCCACCCTGTTGGACAACCTCATCGCGGACGGCCGGATTCCGCCGCTGGTCGCGCTGCTGCCGGAGTCCCTGGGCGCGGAGACCCGCTGGGCGGAGATGACCTGCGATCCGCGGTTCGCCGGTTTCCTCGCGGACGAGCTGCTGCCCTGGGCGGCTGCCGACCTGCCGCTGACCACCGACCCGGCCCGTACCGTCGTGGCGGGCCAGAGCCTGGGCGGCCTGACCGCCGCGTACACCGCGGTGACCGCGCCCGGCCGGTTCGGCTGCGTCCTGGCGCAGTCCGGCTCGTTCTGGTGGCCGAACGGCCCCGGCGCCCAGTGGCTGACCGGGCGGATCGCGGCGTCCCCGCGGCTCCCGGTGCGGTTCCGGCTGTCGGCGGGCGAGCAGGAGTGGGTGGCGCTGCCCGCGAACCGCCGGCTGCGCGACACCCTGGCGGCCAAGGGGTACGAGGACGCGGTCTACCGCGAGTACAACGGCGGCCACGACTACTTGTGCTGGCGTACGGAGCTGGCCGACGGGCTGTGCGGCCTGCTCGGCCCGGGGGCGGCCGGCTGACACGCCGCAGGGCCCGGCCGCGTTCCGGCGGTCGGGCCCTGCGGGGCTTCCGGCGGGCCTCAGTGGGCGCGCGTGAGGCTGATGCGGTGCACCGAGTCGATCCGGTCGGCGCCGGCCGCGGACTTGTCCACGACGTAGGCGGTGCCGCGGCGGACGGTGACGTGGTTCGGGTTGGGGCCGGTGGCCAGGTCGGCCAGTACGGTGCCCCGCTTCGGGTCCACGACGGTCGTGGTGCCGCTGCCCCGGTTGGCGACGAAGACCCGGCCGGTGCGGTGGTCGGCGGCGACGGACACCGCGCCGGCGCCGGTGGTGACGGTCCGGGTGACGGTGCCCTTGCGCAGGTCGACGACCGAGAGGGTGCCCGCGGCCTGGTTGGCCGTGTAGGCGGTGCGGCCGTCGGCGGACAGCTCGATGCCGATGGGCGCGTCGCCGGTGGGGATGAAGCGCGGCTCGGCCTTGTACGGGCTGACCGCGATGATCCGGTCGTTGGTCAGGTCGGTGGCGTAGGCGGTGCCGGTGTGCGTGTCGACGGCGAGCCCCGCGGTGCCCGCGCCCTCCACCTTGACCCGCTTCTTCTCCTTGAAGGTACGGGTGTCGAACGCGACGACGGAGCCGTCGCCGAAGCCGCTGGCCCACGCGAGGTCGTGGCGCTTGTCGACGACGATCTCGCGGGCGTGGGCGACGCCGGGCAGGGTGGCGAGGTGCTTGCCGGTGCGCTGGTTGTAGACGGCCACCGAGTTGTTGCGGGTGTTGGTGGTCCACACGGTGTCGTGCTCGTCGTCCACGGCCACGCCGTACACCGCCTCGACCGCGCCGGTCGCCTGGTCGGTGACCGGCGGGGTGTAGGCGGCCTTGGTCTTGAGCGTCTTCGGATCGACCTTCAGCAGTCTGGACTGGGTGACCGGCGGCCGGCCGACGGCCGTCGTCGTCCACAGGACGTGGTGGCGCTCGGAGTAGGCCGACTGGTAGAGCCCGGTGGCCAGTTGAGCGGTGTCCACCCGGTACGAAGCCTGGTGCGCGGGCCGGTCGTGGGCGACGGCGGTGCCGCTCACCGCCAGGACGCTGCCCGCGGCGACGGCGAGGGCCGTGGCGTGGCGGACGAGGCGGCGGGTGGTGGTGCGGGACTTCGGCGTCTTGGGGGCGCTCATGGTCTGGACTCCTCCTGAAGAGGCAGGCGAGGGAGGGAAGTCGGAGGAGGATCCCCCGACGCGATCAAAGGTTAGCTTAGCCTTACCTAAGTTGCACTTCCTTCAGGCGTCCAGCTCGGCCAGCCGCGCCGCGACCACCGCCGCGATCCCGTCCATCCAGCGCGGCTGCGTCATCTGCGGGTGCAGGCAGTCCACGTCGTGGTTGACCAGTTCGCCCTTCACGTACGGTGTCCACGCGTCCCGGGTCAGCCAGTCCTCGGCACGCGGCGCCGCGGCGGTGAAGAACAGCGCGTCGCCGGTGAACACCCGGTGCCGGTGCTCCCGCATGAGGCGGGCGTTGTTGACGACGATGTCGACGACGGCGGACAGCGCCCGGTCGGACAGCCCGGCCAGCGCGCTCCCCTCACGGCGCAGCGTCTCCAGGACGTCTTCGCGGGTCAGCTCGTCCGTGCGCTCGAACCCCGCCATCCGCAGCAGCGCGGTCAGCGCGTCGGTCTCCTTGGGAACAGCCTGGTCGCGCCACTGGTCGGAGGGGTAGGCGTCCAGTAGGGCGAGCAATTCGACCTCCTCGCCCGCCTCTTGGAGGCGCACCGCCACGGTGTGGGCGAGGACGCCGCCCACGGACCAGCCGAGCAGCCGGTAGGGGCCGTGCGGCCGCACGGTGCGCAACTGCCGTACGTAGTCGGCGGCCATCTCCTCCATCGTCGCCGGGAGCGGTTCGTCGCGGGCCAGGCCGCGGGCCTGGAGGCCGTACACCGGTTGCGCGGGGTCGAGCCGGGCGAGCAGACCGGAGTAGCACCAGCTGATGCCGCCCGCCGGGTGCAGGACGAACAGCGGTACGCGGTCGCCGGCCGGGCGCAGCGGCAGCAGGACGTCCAGCGCGTCGCCGCCGGTGCCGTCACCGTCCAGGCGGGCGGCGAGCGCGGCCGGGGTGCGGTCCTGGAAGAGCGCGCCGATGGCCAGGTCGGCGCCGAGCGTGTCGCGGACCCTCGCCATCAGGCGGGCCGCCAGCAGGGAGGTGCCGCCCAGGTCGAAGAACGCGTCGTCCACCCCGACCCGGGGCAGGCCCAGCACCTCGGCGAACAGCCGGGTCAGCGTCTCCTCCCGGTGGGTGCGCGGCGCGCGCCCGTGCCCCGCTTCGAAGGAGGGCGCCGGGAGCTGTTTGCGGTCCAGCTTGCCGTTGGGGCTGAGCGGGAACTCCGCCAGCACGACCACGCTGTTGGGCACCATGTGCTCCGGCAGCGTGCGGGCGAGCGCTTCGCGCAGGTCCTCCGGGTCGGGCCCGGTGGCGCCGTCGTGGCTCTCGTACGTGACGTAGCCGATCAGCCGCTGGTCGCCGGGCCGGTCCTCGCGCACCAGCGCGCAGGCCGCGCCGACGGCGGGGTGGGCGGCGAGCGCCTCCTCGATCTCGCCGAGTTCGACGCGCTGGCCGCGCAGTTTGACCTGGTGGTCGGTGCGTCCGAGGTAGAGCAGTTCGCCGTGGTCGGTCCAGCGGGCCAGGTCGCCGGTGCGGTACATGCGGCTGCCGGCGGGTCCGTAGGGGTCGGCCACGAAGCGGGTCGCCGTCAGTCCGGGCCGGCCCAGGTAGCCGTCGGCGAGCTGGGTTCCGGCGAGGTACAGCTCGCCGGGGACGCCGGGCGGGCACGGGCGCAGGGCCGCGTCCAGGACGTACAGGCGGGTGTTCCAGACGGGTGCCCCGATGGGCACCGGTCCCTCGCCGTCGGGCGCGCAGGCGTGGTACGTCACGTCGACGGCCGCCTCGGTGGGGCCGTACAGGTTGTGCAGTTCCACACCGGGCAGCGCACGCGCGAAGTCCCGGGCCGCCTCACGCGGCAGTGCTTCGCCGCTGCAGAACACCCGGCGCAGTCCCGTACAGGTCGCCGCGTCCGGTTCGGCAAGGAACACCTGGAGCATGGACGGTACGAAGTGGCAGGTGGTGACGGCCTGTTCGCGGATGACGCGGGTCAGGTAGGCGGGGTCCCGGTGACCCCCGGCCTCGGCCACCACCAGCGTGGCGCCCTGGCGCAGCGGCCAGAAGAACTCCCACACGGACACGTCGAAGCCGGAGGGTGTCTTCTGGAGCACCCGGTCCCCCGGTTCCAGGCCGTACTGCCCCTGCATCCAGCGCAGCCGGTTGTCGATGGCCCGATGGCTGACCACGACACCCTTGGGGCGTCCGGTGGAGCCGGAGGTGTAGATGACGTACGCGGGGTGGTCCGGGGTGAGCGGGCGGGGCGGGACGGTGCCGGGGTGGGCGTCCAGGGCGAGGCCGTCCAGGACGACCACCGGCATCCGCCCGTCGCCGGGCACGCGGTCGCCCCGGTCGGTGACCACACACACGGGCCGGGCGTCGTCGAGCATGTACGCGAGCCGGTCGGCGGGGTAGTCGGGGTCCAGCGGCAGGTAGGCGCCGCCCGCCTTGAGGACGGCCAGCAGCGTGAGGACCAGGTCGGCCGAGCGCTGTACGGCCACGGCGGCCAGTGTGCCGGGCCGTACGCCGAGGGTGGCCAGGTGGCGGGCCAGCCGGTTGGCGCGGGCGTCGAGTTCGGCGTACGTCCACGTGGTGTCGCCGAAGACCAGCGCGGTGGCGCCGGGGGTGCGGACGGCCTGGGCCTCGATGGGGCCGATGAGGGTGGTGGGCGGCAGGGTGCGGGCCGTGGCGTTGAACGTCTCCAGGACCAGGGCCCGTTCGGCCGCCGTGGCCATGTCGTGTGCGCCCAGGGGGCCGTGCGGGTCGGCGTGCGCCAGCCGGGAGAGCAGGTCGAGGAACCGCTCCTGGTGGCGGCCGAGGTCCGCCTCTTCGTACAGCGCGGGGTTGGCGTCGTAGTCGATGCGCAGGCCGCTGCCGTCGGCGCGGTCGTAGACGTTGACGGTCAGCTCGTCGACGGGGCCGGTGGACAGGTTGTGCGCGGTGGCCCGGGCGCCCGCGAAGTCGAGCCCGTAGTCGAAGGGCATGACGTTGACCAGCGGACCGACCAGGGCCCGGTCGGCGCCGAGCAGTCCGAGGTCGCGGCGGATGTCCTCGTACCGGTAGCGCTGGTGACGGCGGGCCGACCGGATGCCGAGGACGACTTGGCGGACCAGTTCGGCGAAGGTGGCGTGCGCGCCGGCGGTCAGCCGCAGCGGCAGGACGTTCATCACCATGCCGGGGACGCGCAGCGCCACCGAGCCCAGGCGGCCCATCATCGGCACCCCGAGGACGACCTCCTCGGCGCCGGTGGCCCGGGACAGGTACAGCGCCTGGGCGGCGAGCAGCACGTCGGGCCAGGTGGCGCGGACCGAGGAGGCCAGTTCCTTGAGCCGTTCGGTGGCCCGGGGGCCCAGGTACGCGGTGCGGCGCAGGTGGGTGCGGGAGGGCAGGGCGGTGCGCCCGGCCAGGTTGACGGCCCCGGGCCGGTCCGCGAACGCCTCGTTCCAGTGCCGCCGGTCGGCCTCGTACGTGTCCGAGGCGCGGTACACGGCGTCGTCGGCGACCAGGTCGGCCAGCCGCCCGAAGGTGGCGGGCCCTACGGGTTCGCCGGCCGCGAGCGCCGAGTAGACCTCGGCGGTGCGGCGGGCCAGCAGCGAGAAGCCGAAGCCGTCCATGACGACGTGGTGGACGCGCTGGTACCACAACCAGCGGGTGCCACCGACGCGGAACAGCGCGTGCGCGAACAGCGGCCCGGCGGCCAGGTCGAACGGTTCGGCCAGGTCGGCGCGCATCCAGGCGCGCGCCGCGCCGTCGGGATCGGACTCCGCGCGGAGGTCCGCCAGGTGGAGCGGCAGCGGTGCCGGGCCGGTGGTCAGGGGAAGCTGGCGGGGGCCTTCGGGCGTCTCGACGATGCGGACCCGCAACGCGTCGGCCTCGGCGACCACCTGGTGCAGCGCGTCGGAGAACAGCGCCGGGTCCACCGGCCCGTGGATCTCCAGGTACTCCGCGGTGTTCTGCGCGGGGCTCGCCGGGTCCAGGGCCTGCGCGTACCACAGGCCGCTCTGCGCGGCGGTCAGCGGCAGCCCCTCGGCGGTGCGGCGGCCGTCCGTACCGGCGTCGAGGAGCGCCGTCACGAGGCCACGCCCAGGATGCGGGCCCAGGCCTCGATGGCGGGCTGTTCGGCGAGGTCCACGAACCCGGCCCGGGTGCCGTGGTCGCGCCGCCAGCGTTCCAGGAGCGCCATGATGCGGACCGAGTCCATGCCGTAGTCGATGAGGTTCTCGTCGACGGGGACGTCGGCCGGGTCTTCGCCCAGTACGTCGGCGACGTCCGCGCGCAGGTCGTCGATGGTCAGTGCCATGGCAGGTGGTTCTCCTTGAGCGGGTGGCCGGTGGGGCCGGCCGGGAAGGGGCCGTACGTCGGCGGACGGCGGGTGGCGGCGCCGCCGGTTACCTGGCGGCCATGGCCTTCTGGATGTCGTTCAGCACGGACTCGGCGGCCAGGCCGCCGCCGAGGCTGGTCCACTTGGAACCGTCGACCTCGGTGGCGTGGCCTTCGCTGACGGCGCCGAGCTCGCGGTAGGCGGGCTTGGTCTTCAGCTCCGCGAACAGGTCGGCGTCCTTGCCCTTGGCGGCGAGGGTGCCGATGAACAGCCAGTCGCCGTCGATCTGCTTGATGTCCTCGTCGCTGATGGGGGTGGAGTGCCCCTGGCCGCGCTCGTTCTGGACGCCGGGCCGCTTGAAGCCGATGTCCTTGAGGACGTCGCTGATGAACACGCCCTGCTGCATCACGGCGGTGCCCTTGGCGGAGTAGCGGGCGACGGAGACGGTGGCGCCGGCCCGCGTGCCCAGCTTCTTCTTCAGGTCGGCGACCTTGGCGTCGTAGCCGGCGAGGAAGTCCTTGGCCTCGTTCTGCTTGCCGAGGACCCGCCCGGTGAGGTCGAGCGCCTTCTTCCAGTCCTTGTCCTTGCCGATGGTGACGACGGTCGGCGCGATGGCCTTGAGCTGCTGGAGGACCTTCTGGTCGGCGAGTTGCCCGGCGAGGATGACGTCCGGCTTGGCGCGCAGCACCTTCTCGATGTCGGGGCCGGTGACGGCACCGACGACCGGTATGTTCCCGGCGCGGTCGGCGAGGTACCCGGGGGCGCCCTTCTGGCCGCGGCCCGCGGTGAGGCCGATCGGCTTGACCCCGAGGGCCAGCGCGGAGTCGAGGTCCATCTCGCTGAGCGCGACCACCTTGGCGGGCTTGGCGGGGACGTCGACCTTGGTGCCGGTGGCGTCGGTGACGGCGACCTTGCCGTCGCCGGCGCTCTTCGCCTTCCCGGAGCCGGACCCGTCCCCTCCGCAGGCGGTGAGGGCCAGCGCCAGAGCGGTGGTGACGGCGGCCGCCGCGGCCAGGCGGACGCGCGGCAGGGGGTGCGTGGACATGTCTGTGGTCTCCGAGTGGTGAAGTCCGGCGCCGGGGCGGCGTGTGACGGAACAGGTGTTTCAGGGCATGCCGGGAAGACCCGGGTCTCCGGGCCCGTCAGGCGACGAAAGCCCCGGTCAGGCCTTAGGTTAGGCTAACCTTATGTTGGTTGCGCAAGAGGCCGGGGCCCCCGTGGGCGACACCCAGCCCCCTCCGTCACGGGCGTCCGGTCACCGCCGGCGCATCCTGACAGCCGCGGTCACCCTGACCGCCCTCCTGGCCGTCCTGGTGCTGCTGTCCCTGCTCATCGGCACCGGATCCAGCCCCGTCGCGCGCGCCTGGGACTTCCTCACGGGCGAACCGACCGCCCGCGCCGACGCCCAACTGCGGCTCGCCGTCCTGGACGTACGGCTGCCGCGTACCCTCGCCGCCGTCCTGGTCGGCGTCTCCCTCGGCGCCGCCGGCTGCCTCCTCCAGGCCGTCACCCGCAACCCTTTGGCCGAAACCGGACTGCTCGGCGTGAACTCCGGCGCCGCGCTCGGCGTCGTCATCGGCCTCACCTACTTCGGGGCGGAGTCCTCCTACGCCCTGCTGGGCTGGGCGCTCGCCGGGGGCATGACCGCCAGCGCGGTGGTCCTGCTCCTGGCCGCCTCGGGCCGGGCCGCGGCGTCGCCGCTGCGGCTGGTGCTGGCCGGCTCCGCGCTCGGCGCCACCTTCCACGGCATGACCTCCTACGTCCTGCTCAGCACCCAGTCCACCTTCGACACCTTCCGCTACTGGACCATCGGTTCCCTCGCGGGCGTCAAGACCTCGGACACCTACCCGCTGATCCCGCTCGTCGTGACCGGCCTGCTGGTCGCCTTCGGCGCCGCCCGCCCGCTGGCCGCCCTGGCCCTCGGCGACGACAGCGCGCGGTCGTTGGGGCACCGCCCCGGCCGGGTACGCGTCGTCGTCGCCGGGGCGGTGACACTGCTGGCCGGTTCCGCCGTGGCGATCGCCGGCCCCATCGCCTTCCTCGGCCTGCTGGCCCCGCACGCCGCCCGCGCCGTCACCGGACCGCGCGTCGCCGCGCAGCTCGCCCTCTCCGCACTGATCGCCGCCGACGTGATGATCGCGGCCGACGTCTTCGCCCGCGTCGCCATCCGCCCCTGGGAGACCCCCGTGAGCGTGCTCCTCGCCTTCGTCGGCGGACCGTTGCTGATCTGGATCGCCCGCTCCCGGCGGATGTCCACGGCGGGAGGCACGGCATGACGGAGCCGACGACCGCCGGCCGGACGCCCTCCCGGCGCCCGGCTGCCGCCGCCCCCGACGTGACGCCGCCCGACAGCCTCGTCGTACGGACCGGTGCCTTCTCCTGGCTCTTCCCCCGCCGGGGCTCGCTGGTCGCCGCCGCGCTCGGGGCGCTGATCCTGGTCCTCGTGGCGCTGGGCACGTTCGCCAGCTCCACTGGCATGAGCTTCTCCGAGACGCTCTCGGGCCTGTTCGGTACGGGCGACTCCGCGACGGTGATGCTGGTCCAGGACTTCCGGCTGCCGCGGATCGCCGTCGGCGTCATGGTCGGCGCCGCGCTGGGCATCGCCGGCTGCCTCACCCAGACACTCGCCGGCAACCGGCTTGCCACCCCCGACGTCATCGGCGTCAACGAGGGCGCCACGGCGGCCGTCGTCGCCTCCGTCGTCGGCTCGTCCACGGGCATGATCGGCGAATGGTGGCTGGGCCCGGTCGGCGCGGTGCTGGCCGCCGCGCTCGTCGTCCTGTGCGCGGGCGGCGCAGGCCACCGGGGCCACCGCGTCCTCGTCGTCGGCATCGGCGTCTCGACCGTCGTCGGGGCCGTCACCGACCTCGTGATGTCCCGCCAGAACGACAACACCGCCGGCGGCGTCTTCCTCTGGACGGTCGGCAGCCTCAGCGGGCGCGACTGGTCGGTGGGCACGCCGCTGCTGGTGGTCCTGCTCGTCCTGCTCCCGTTCGCCCTGGCCGCCGGGAACCGGCTGCAACTGCTGCGCTTCGACGACGACACCGCCGCCGGACTCGGCGTACCCGTCCGCCGGGTCCGCGCCCTCGCCTTGGCGCTCGCCGTGCTGCTCTCCGGCGTGGCCGCGGGCATCGGCGGTCCCATCGCCTTCGTCGCGCTGGCCGCTCCCGTGCTAGCCGACCGGCTCGGCGGCCGCTCGCGCGTACCGGTGCTGGCCTCCGGCCTGGTGGGCGGCGTCCTGATCGCCGGTGCCGACGCGCTGGGCCGGGTGATCGCGCCCGTCGAGATTCCCGTCGGCGTGGTCACCAGCGTGCTCGGCGGCCCCTTCCTCCTGTGGGTGCTCTTCCGCCCGGACCGGGGACCCGGGCGGCCCTGAGGAGCCAGGCGGGCGTCTCGAAGCCCCGGGCACGGGCGCGGCGCGCAGCTGCCGCCGCTGACCGGGCCCACCATGGCTCCCACGCGACGAGGAGAGACCATGAGCACGATTCCCACGGCGGCCGGTGACATCGACTCCGCCCGACTCGGAAAGACACTCGTGCACGAGCACGTATTCGTCCTCGGGGAGGAATACCGGATCAATTACGACCGGGAATGGGACGAGGCGGAAAAGGTCGACCAGGCGGTCGCCGACCTCAACGGGCTCAAGGCCCTGGGCATCGACTCGATCATGGACCCGACCGTGCTCGGACTCGGCCGCTGCATCCCGCGCATCCAAAACGTGGCACGGCGCACGGACCTCAACATCATCGTCGCCACCGGGCTGTACACGTGGAACGACATGCCGCAGCAGTTCGCCTACCGCGGCCCCGGCGAGACCTTCGACCGGCCCGAGCCCCTGACCGAACTGTTCGTCCGGGACATCACCGAAGGCATCGCCGGCACCGGAGTACGCGCGGCCTTCCTCAAGTGCGCCATCGACGAGCCGGGACTGACCCACGGCGTGGAGCGGACCATGCGCGCGGTGGCACGGGCCGGTGTCGAGACGGGCGCACCGGTCACCGTGCACACCCACGCCGCTTCCCGGTCCGGCCTGGTGGCCCAGCGGCTCCTGACGGAAGAGGGCGTGGACCCGGCGAAAATCATCGTCGGCCACTCGGGGGACTCGACCGACCTGGAATACCTCACCGAACTCGCCGACAACGGCTCGCTGCTGGGCATGGACCGGTTCGGTGCCGACGTCTTCCTGCCGTTCGGGCCGCGGGTCGCCACCGTGGTGGAACTCGTCCGCCGTGGCTACGCGGAAAGCCTGGTGCTCTCGCACGACGCCTCGTGCTACATCGATTTCTTCGACGACCCGAAGGACATGGGAGCGAACTGGAACCACCGGCACATCAGCGAAGACGTCCTCCCGGCGCTGCGCGCGGCGGGTGTCGGCGAGGACGAGATCGACACGATGCTGGTGGAAAACCCCCGCCGCCACTTCGAGTGAACCGATCAGCGGCCGACGGACCGCATGGAACGGTATGCGCCAGGCGGCTTGGGCTGCCGCTGCCGAAGGACTTCGTACGCGATCGCTCCGGCGGCCATTCCGCCGCGGGGAGGTGGAAAATGACGCATACGGTTCTGCGGGCCGCCGGCCGACCGCCTGACGGACTGGTCGGTGCGTTCTTGTTCGACGCGTTCCCGGACAGCCCCGAGGACCCCACCGCACCCGGCGGGACGCCCAACCCACGGCGTCTGACGCCACCCGGCCGGCCCGGAGACAGGCGCGCGCTCCGTGTCTCCCGTGCTCCGTATCCTTCGGGCATGAGGATGCACAAGAGTGCCGGTGTGAGTGTCGACGCGATGCTTGAGGACTTGCGGACGCTCGTCGAGGTCGAGTCCCCGTCGCGTGATCTGAAGGCCCTGAACGCTTCGGCCAGGGCTGTGGCGGCGGTCGTCGAGAGCCGGTTGGGCGGGCAGGCCACCCTGGTGGAGAGCGCGGCCGGGCCGCACGTGCACTGGTCGGGCGGCGGCGAGCCCCGGGTGCTGGTCCTCGGCCACCACGACACGGTGTTCCCGTTGGGCACGCTGGAGCGGCGTCCGTTCCGGGTGGCGGACGGGCGTGCGACAGGCCCCGGGGTCTTCGACATGCTCGGTGGTCTGGTGCAGGCCGTGCACGGCCTGGCGGCGTTGGACGACCTGTCGGGTGTGGAGGTCCTGGTGACCGCCGACGAGGAGGTCGGTTCGGCTTCCTCGCGGGCTCTGATCGAGGAGCGGGCCCGGGCCTGCGGCGCCGTGCTGGTGTTCGAAGGCGCGGCCGACGGCGGAGGCTTGAAGACGGGGCGCAAGGGGTGCGGCAGCTTTCAGGTGCACATCAAGGGCCGGGCGTCGCACGCGGGACTGGAACCGGCCGCCGGGGTGAACGCGTTGGTCGAGGCCGCGCACCAGGTGCTGGCCGTCGCCGCGCTGAGCCGACCGGAGGCCGGGACGACGGTGACGCCCACGGTGGCATCGGCGGGGACCTCGGACAACGTGGTCCCGGCGGAGGCGACGGTGCACGTCGACGTCCGCGTCGAGTCGGCCGGGGAGAAGGAGCGGGTCGAGGCGGGATTCGCGGCGCTGGTCCCGCACGTGGAGGGGGCGGAGATCGAGGTCCGGGGGTCCGTGGGCCGGCCGCCGATGCCGGAGTCGGCGTCGGCGGAGTTGTTCGCGATGGCACGGCGGTTGCTGCCGGGGATCGAGGGCAAGGCGGTCGGCGGCGGCAGCGACGGCAATTTCACGGCGGCGTTGGGGGTGCCGACGCTCGACGGCCTCGGGGCGGTCGGCGGCGGCGCGCACGCCGACCACGAGTACGTGGTGGTCGACGCCATGGCGGAGCGGGCGCACCTGGTCACCGGACTGGTGAACGCGATCCGGGACGCCCGGGGCGTGTGAGGCGACGGCAAGCGCCTGCACGGAGCGCGGCCGGGCGTCCGCCGCCGACCGGGTGGCCGACCCGCGCCGGCCACCCGTCGAGCCACACCACCTGCCGGCCACCCGGGGACCAGCCAGAAGACGTGCGTGCCGTTGATCGCGGTCTGCCCGACGCCCGCGGGGGTTCCGAGCTGTCCCATCTCCGTCCGCTTTCCCGTCTGCACGTCGTACACCTCGACCCCGTAGGTGCGGGCCGAGCCGGTGCCGCGGATCGTGCCGTACGCGATCCTGCCCCGGCTGATGGACGGGTATCCGGTGCGCAGGTCGTGCTCGTCGTGCACGTCCACCACGGTCGGAGCGCTGAGCCTGACCCTGGCTTGTTCCGGCACAGCGACTCCCCCAGCAGCCCGGAGTCGGGGCTGTCCGTCGGAGAGCGTACGGTACTCGGCGTCGTCGGCCCCGTAGACCATCTTGGCGCCGTTCCAGCAGGCGTTGGTGTACGGCTGCCCGAACTGCGTCACGGCCACCAGCGAGTTGACGGCCATGCCCCGGCCGTCCAGGCTGTCGCGGCCGTGCCGCTGCTTGTAGTAGTCGTAAACGTGGACAGCGTGTTCTTGCTGCTGTTCGCCATGCGGGTGTGGTCGCGCAGCACGTAGGCCGTGCGCGACTCGTCGTACGCCACGGGGAGCTCGACGGCCTTCCCGTCGTACTTGACGCCGGAGCCCTTGACCCCGGTTCCTCGGCCGTGCGGCGGCCGGCGCCTCGTCCACCTCGGGCTCCACGCCGGCCGTCAGCCCGGTGAAGTACTTGCCCGAAGTCCCGGTGACGACGCGGTCGCCGCCCTTGCGTTCCATCCGCACCACATACTGCCCGCCCAGGACGTCCACGCCCCGGGCACCACCTCGCCGGGGCCGACCGGCGGCCCGGCGGGCACCGCGCCGGCGGGCACCGCCGCAACCACGAGTGCGGCGACGCCGGTCAGCGCCACCGCACCGGCGATCCCCCGCCATGTGCCGGCCGCTTCCCGCATGGTGAAACCGGCGCGCTGGAGGACGATTCCCGGCCGCGGGGGCCCGGACGCGCCTCCCGCAGAACACGCCACACGATCCGTCAGAGTCAGGCATCAAGAACGCGTTAAGATTGCCGGGTTCTGGCAATGTCGCGTCTCAAGCACCCATGTCACCATCCACCTGATCACAGATTTCGACGTGTCAGGGAGGTGGTCGAGAGTGCCTTGGTTTCTCGGTCTCGGCATTGCGGGTGTCGTCCTCCTGGCGCTTTCGCTGCTCTTCGACGGACTGCTCGAAGGACTGCTCGGCGGCGTCCTGGACGCACCGCTCGACGGGCTGCTGTCGCTCCCGGTCATCGCGGGGTTCGTCTCGATGCTCGGCTTCACCGGTGCCATCGTGCTCGGCACTACCGGGGCCGGGGCCGGCGTGGCCACGGCCGCCGGGGTCCTCGCCGGGCTCGTAGCCGGCCGGCTGACGTGGCAGGGCAGCCGTGCGCTGATGCGGCATCAGACCGCCGACACGCCGCGCGGCGCCGACCTGGTCGGCAGTACGGGATCGGTGGTCACCGCCATTCCGGCCGACGGGTACGGCGAGGTGCTGCTGCGCTGGTCCGGCCAGCCCGTGAAGCTGGCCGCCAGGTGCGCGGCACCGGTCGAGCGCGGCGCCGAGATCTGGGTGGAGGCGACGCTGTCCAGCACGTCAGTCGCCGTCCGCCGCGTCGAACGCTGACCCGCCGGCCAACGGAACAACCCGATCAACCCATTCGATCTGCCGTCCCCCGGGTGGCAGGGGGGAATTCGTCATGAATGAAGTCGTCATCGCCGTGGTGGGAGTCGTCGTACTCCTCGTCCTGCTCGCGCTCGTCGTGATCACGCGATACAAGGTCGCCGGGCCCAGCGAGGCCTTCATCATCACCGGCCGGCGCGGCAAGAAGTCCACCGACCCGGAGACCGGCCGCATCTCGATCGACAACAGCGGCCAGAAGGTCGTGGTCGGCGGCGGCGTCTTCGTCGTCCCCTTCGTCCAGCAGCGCTTCACCCTCGACCTGTCCAGCCGGCACATCCCCATCGCCGTCCGCGGCGCCGTCACCCTGCGCGGCGTCAAGGCCAACCTCGAAGGCGTGGCGATCGTCAAGGTCGGCGGCAACGAGGACGCCATCCGGGCCGCCGCGCAGCGCTTCCTCCAGCAGCAGGACGGCATCGTCGGCTTCACGCAGGAAGTGCTCTCCGGGGCGCTGCGCGCCATCGTCGGCCGCATGGCCGTGGAGGACATCATCCGCGACCGTGCCGCCTTCGCCGGGCAGGTCGCCGAGGAGGCCGAGACGAGCCTGTCGGGCCAGGGGCTGATCCTCGACGCCTTCCAGATCCAGGACATCACCACCGAGGGCTCCTACCTGGAGGACCTGGGACGGCCCGAGGCCGCCCGCGCCCGCCAGGAGGCCGACATCGCCGAGGCCATCGCCAAGCGCGCCTCCGAGCAGGCCCGCCTCAAGGCGGCCGAGGAGATTGCCATCGCCGAGCGGACCTTCTACCTCAAGCAGGCCGAGATCCGCGTCGAGACCGAGGCGGCCGCCGCCAAGGCCGACGCGGCGGGGCCGCTCGCCGAGGCGGCACGCCGTCAGGAAGTCCTCGGCGAGCAGGAGAAGGTCGCCCAGCGCCAGGCCGCGCTGACCGACCGCGAACTCGACACCAAGGTACGCAAGCCCGCCGACGCCGCCCGCTACCAGGCCGAGCAGGAGGCCGAGGCCCGCCGGGTCGCCCTGGTCAAGCAGGCCGAAGCGGACGCCGAACGCGCCCGCCTGACCGGCGAGGGCGAGAAGGCGCAGCGGGCCGCGCTCGCCGACGCCGTACGCATCGAGGGCGAGGCCGAAGCCACCGCCATCGCCGCGAAGGGCGCGGCGGAGGCCGAGGCGATGAGGAAGAAGGCCGACGCGTTCGCCCAGTACGGGGACGCGGCCGTCATCCAGATGCTGGCCGAGGTCCTCCCGCAGGTCGTCGCCAAGGCGTCCGAGCCGCTCAGCGCCGTCGACAAGATGACCGTCATCTCCACGGACGGCGCCAGCCGACTCTCGCGCACCGTCACCGACAACGTCGCCCAGGGCGTCGAACTCCTCAGCTCCACCACCGGAGTCGACCTCGCCGAACTCCTCAAGGACTTCACCCGGCGCGGCACGACCCGCCCGGCCGGCACACCGGCCGCGGAGCCGGCGGCCGCCAACGGGAAGATAGAGATCACGGACTGACCGACGCGCCGCCCGCACGTGCGGACGCGCCCGGAGCCCGGCGGGGGGATTCCCGCCGGGCTCCCGCCCGCAGTGCCCCGCCGTGGCGGGTACCGGTCCGCCTCACCCCCGTGGAAGCGAACCCAAAGGTGTTTGCCGGGAGGGCTCCGGTTGGGACTGAGCCGAGCGCTGGTCTCAGCGTGTGGCGTGAAAGCGGAACCTGCCCTTGGTGAGGGCGACGTCGGCCGGGCCGAACCCGGCGGCGCGCAGCCGTTGCGGCAGGGTCTCGGGCGGCACGGGCACGTACGTGTCCCCCAGGTGCAGCAGGCGGAACAGCACGCTCGCGCGGCCGTCGCACCCGGCGAAGACGCCGCCGGGGCGCAGCACGCGACGGGCCTCGGCGAAGAGGCGGTCCTGCTGCCCGGGCGACGGCACGTGGTGCAGCATCGTGAAGCAGACGACGGCGTCGAACGCGCCGTCGGGGAACGGCATCGACGTCCCGTCACCGTGCACGACTTCGACCCGGTCCGCATACGTTTTCTGGAGGTTCTTGGCGAACTCGGCGTCGACTTCGAGGACACTGAGACGACCCGGCACGCGCCGTTCGAGCACGCGCGTGGTGGCGCCGTAGCCGGGGCCGATCTCCAAGGTCTCGGTACCGAGTTCCACTCCGTCGAGGGCCCAGGGGAGCAGATTCCGCTCGACCCCCCGTGCCCACTTGTCCGAACTGCAGATCCATTGGTGTACGCGGTTCATGGAGGCCATGCTGCGATGCTAAGAAGCGCCGACGACGTCCACCACGAGGTGGGGCGACAGGTCCTGTCGCGATACGGACACCTGGCACCGCACGGCGGGTTTCCGCACACCGCGGTCGTCGTCGGCAGCTTCGCGGTCGACGACGGCCAGTGGTACGGGACGCACTGGCACACGACGCACCAACTGGCCTGGGCGGAGCGGGGCGTGGTCGCCGTACGCGCCCAGGGGAACACCTGGATCCTGCCGCCGACCATGGCGCTGTGGATACCGGCCGGCATCGAGCACGCGACGGGGGCGACCAGCGCGGTCGTGGGCCGGAGCCTGTGGTGCGCGCCAGACCGCTGCCCGGTGGACTGGACGGCGCCCACCGTCGTGGGCGTCTCGCCGCTGCTGCGCGAGCTGATCACGTACCTGGCGGACGACGGCCTGCCGGCGGAGGCCAGGGAGCGGGCGGAGGCGGTCCTGATCGACCAGTTGCGTCCGGTGTCGGTGACGACCGTACTGGCGCCGCTGCCCAGCGACGGCCGGGCGCGCCGCGTCGCACGCGCCCTGCGCAGCCGGCCGTCGGACGGCCGGACGCTGGCGGAGTGGGGCACGGAAGTGGGGGCGAGCGCGCGGACCCTGGCCCGCGCGTTCACCGCGGAGACGGGCATGCCGTTCGGGCAGTGGCGCACCCGGGTACGCCTCCAGGCCGCGATGCCGCTGCTGGCGGGCGGCGCGACGGTGGCCGCGGTGGCCCCGCGGGTCGGCTACGCGTCACCGAGCGCGTTCGTGGCAGCGTTCAGGCGCGTGGTCGGGGTGCCGCCGGGGGTCTACTTCTCGCCGTAGGAGAGGCAGGAGTCGGCCCGTCACGGGCGGTGTCCCCGGGCCGCCGTCGAGTCCGGCAGGACACCGTCGACGTCGAAGAGAACCGTGGTTATCGTCGTGCCCTGATGGTCGCAGAGTTCCGTTGGGAGGCGTGACCATGCGTATTCCGGGCCCCGAACCCCGGGCGGACGGCGGGGTGGGCGCTGTCGCGGCGGCGGGCGGGTTGCACCACTACCAGTTGTGGCTGCACGCCGAGTACGGGCCCGTCGTACGGTTCCAGCTCCCGGGCGCCGAGACGGCCGTGTCGGTCGCCGACCCCGTGCTGCTGGAGGCCACGGCTCACATCGACAAGCGGCCTGAGCGGCTGTTCGAGTTCCTGGCCCCGCTGTGCGAGGCGGGCAACTTACAGGTGCTGCCGGCCGACGAGCACGCCCCGTGGCGGCGTCTGCTGCTGTCGGTGCTGGCCGGGCGCCCTTCACACGAGCGGCACTTCGAGCGGTTCACCGCGCTGGCGACGGCACTGGCGGACTGTTGGGCCGGGCAGGCCGACGGCGGGCCCGTCGCGTTGCAGAAGGACCTGACCGCGCTGTCGCTGCGGATGATCTGCGAGTACGCGCTGGGAGGCGACGCCGCGGACCCGGACGGCGTTGTGACCGCCTTCGAGGAGGTGCTCACCGAATACCTGGGGCGGCTCTACCAGGTGCCGGTTCCGGGGACGCGGGAGGAACGGGACCGGCGGACGGCGCGGGCCCTCGCCTACCTCCGCGCGACGGTCGACCGGGTGGTCGCGGCGCACCGCCGCGGCGGCCCCGCCGACCGGAGCGATCTGGTCGGGGCGCTCGTCGAGGCCGGTGAGCGGCCCGCGCGGATCCGCGACACCGTCATGGTGACGCTGCTGGCCGCCCACCACACCACCGGAGTTGCCGTCTCGTGGACCCTGCATCTGCTGGGGCGCCACCCCGACGTGGGCGAACGCGTCGCCGAGGAGCTGGACCGGGTGCTCGGCGACCGGGCGGTGCCCGGGTACGTCGACCTGCGGCGGCTCACGTACCTGGACATGGTCCTGAAGGAGTCGATGCGGCTGTTCCCGCCCGGCCCGTACGGTGCGCGGGAGACGACCGAGGACCTTGCCCTGGGCGGTTACGAGATCCCGGCCGGGACGACGGTCTTCTATCCGTTCTGGGCCGTCCACATGAACCCCCGCTACTGGCCCGAACCCGAGAGGTTCGTACCCGAGCGCTTCCTCGCGCGGGAGGTGGCCGGGCGGCCGAGGCTGGCCTACGTCCCGTTCGGCATCGGGCCGCGCAGCTGCGAAGGCGCCGCTCTCGCGATGGTCGAGGCCCAACTGGTCCTGGCCGTACTGCTGAAGCGGTTCCGGTTCCGGCCCGCGCCGGGGCACGAGGTGACGCCGGTCGAACGGTTCGTGCTGTGGGCGGCCGACGACATCCGCATGACCGTGAGTCCGCGGCCGCCCGCGTAGGCCGGTCGCGGCACTCGTGTCCCATCTCACGTACCGCCATGTGAACAGGGGTGTCCGTGCGGGCCACGGTCGATCTACTGTGTCCGGTGCAGCTGGTTCGCCCTGCCCGCCAGGCAGACGCGTCGTAAGAGGGAACCCGGTGGGAATCCGGGACTGCCCCGCAGCGGTGAGCGGGAACGACCGCCGTCATACGCACTGGATCCGGGCCGCGGATCCGGGAAGCGACGGCCAGTAGGTGTCCGCCGGACGACGATCCGGCAGACGGGCCCGCGAGTCCGAAGACCTGCCCGTTGCCCGCGCGCGTCCATGCGTGCGCGGACGTCCCGGTGACCCCGAGGGAGGGTCGGCGACCACATCAGGCGGGCATGGGCGTCATCGGACGCCCCGCGGCTCGTCCGGGCCGCCATTCCTTCGCGTTCTCGTCCCGTCACCGGGGCTCGGAGAAGATCACGCTCGCGAAGGAGAGTTCCGTGACAGCGAAGCCCGCAGCCGCGGCAGCACGGGCCACCGTGTACGGCTACCCCCGCCAGGGACAGAACCGGGAACTGAAGAAGGCCGTCGAGGGCTACTGGAAGGGCCGCGTCACCGCGGACGCCCTGCTGGAGACCGCCAAGGACCTGCGCCGTTCGAACTGGCAGCAACTGGCCGACGCCGGCATCCACGAGGTACCGACCGGTGACTTCTCGTACTACGACCATGTCCTGGACACCAGCGTCATGGTCGGCGCCGTCCCGGACCGGCACCGTGCCGCCGTCGCGGCCGGCGCCCTGGACGGCTACTTCGCGATGGCGCGCGGCACGCAGGACGTGGCGCCGCTGGAAATGACCAAGTGGTTCGACACCAACTACCACTACTTGGTACCGGAGTTGGGGCCCGACACGGTTTTCGCCGCGCACTCCGCCAAGCAGGTGGGCGAGCTGAAGGAGGCGCTCGCCCTCGGGCACACGCCGCGCCCGGTGCTCGTCGGCCCGGTCACCTACCTCCTGCTGGCCAAGCCCGCCCCCGGCGTCGCCGCCGGCTTCGACCCGCTGACCCTGCTCGACCGGCTCCTTCCCGTCTACGCGGAGGTACTGGCCGACCTCCGCGCGGCCGGCGCCTCATGGGTGCAGCTGGACGAGCCCGCCCTCGTACAGGACCGCACCCCGGCCGAACTCAACGCCGCCGAGCGCGCCTATCGCGTGCTGGGCGCCCTCGCCGACCGCCCGAAGCTGCTGGTCGCCTCGTACTTCGACCAGCTCGGTGAGGCGCTGCCCGTCCTCGCCAAGGCCCCCGTCGACGGCCTGGCGCTGGACTTCACCGAGGCCGCCGCCGGCAACCTGGACGCGCTCGCGGCCGTCGGCGGCCTGCCCGACAAGCGCCTGGTCGCCGGAGTCGTCAACGGCCGCAACGTCTGGATCAACGACTACGAGAAGTCGCTGGCCACGCTCGGGACCCTGCTGGGCCTGGCCGGCCGGGTCGACGTGGCCGCGTCCTGCTCCCTGCTGCACGTTCCGCTCGACGCCGCCGCCGAGCGGGACATCGACCCGCAGGTCCTGCGCTGGCTGGCGTTCGCCAAGCAGAAGACCGCCGAGATCGCCACGCTCGCCCGCGGACTCGCACAGGGGACGCACACGATCGCCGCCGACCTGGCCGCCAACCGCGCGGACCTGGCTTCCCGCGCCGGTTCCGCGATCACCCACGACCCCGTCGTACGCGAGCGGGCCGCCGCCGTCACCGACGCCGACGGCCGCCGTGCCGCGCCGTACGCGGAGCGGGCCGCCGCCCAACGCGCCCACCTGGGCCTGCCCCTGCTGCCCACCACCACCATCGGCTCCTTTCCGCAGACCGCCGAACTGCGGGCCGCCCGGGCCGACCTGCGTGCGGGGCGCATCGACACGGCCGGGTACGAGGAGCGCATCAGGAACGAGATCCGCGACGTCCTCGCCTTCCAGGAGAAGGCGGGCCTCGACGTCCTCGTCCACGGCGAGCCCGAACGCAACGACATGGTGCAGTACTTCGCCGAACAGCTCGTCGGCTACCTCGCCACCCAGCACGGCTGGGTCCAGTCGTACGGCACGCGTTATGTCCGTCCGCCGGT
Source organism: Streptomyces sp. NPDC017529 (assembly GCF_044329785.1). Lineage (NCBI taxonomy): Bacteria > Bacillati > Actinomycetota > Actinomycetes > Kitasatosporales > Streptomycetaceae > Streptomyces > Streptomyces sp. NPDC017529. The sequence continues at coordinate 37,835 of NZ_JBIRJY010000024.1, read as the reverse complement.
CCTCGCGGGTGACATCTCGCGGCCCGAGCCGATGACGGTGCGCTGGACCCGGTACGCGCAGTCGCTCACCGACCGGCCGGTCAAGGGCATGCTGACCGGCCCGGTCACCATGCTCGCCTGGTCCTTCGTCCGCGACGACCAGCCGCTCGGCGACACCGCCCGCCAAGTGGCGCTGGCCCTGCGCGACGAGGTCGGCGACCTGGAGGCGGCCGGCACCTCGGTCATCCAGGTGGACGAGCCGGCGCTGCGCGAGACGCTGCCGCTACGCGCCGCCGGCCACGCCGCCTACCTGGCCTGGGCCACCGAGGCGTTCCGCCTCACCACCAGCGGGGTGCGCGACCGGACCCAGATCCACACGCACATGTGCTACGCCGAGTTCGGCGACGTCGTCCAGGCCATCGACGATCTCGACGCCGACGTCATCAGCCTGGAGGCCGCCCGCTCCCACATGCAGGTGGCCCGCGAACTGGCCGCACACGGCTACCCCCGTGAGGCCGGCCCCGGCGTGTACGACATCCACTCCCCCCGCGTGCCGAGCGCCGAGGAGGCGGCGGACCTGCTGCGCGCGGGCCTCGGCGCCATCCCGGCCGAGCGCCTGTGGGTCAACCCGGACTGCGGTCTGAAGACCCGCGGCTGGCCGGAGACCCGCGCTTCGCTGGAGAACCTCGTCACCGCCGCGCGGACCGTCCGGGCGGAGCTTCCCTCCTCCTGAACGGGTGACGGCCGGGAGGGCGTGCTCGGGCGCCCCCCGGCCGTCACAACGGACTCAGCGCACGGTGATGACCAGCTTGCCCGTGGTGCGGCCCGTCTCCCCCTGGACGTGGGCCCGGGCCCCTTCGGCGAGGCCGGCGATGGCCTGCATCCCGGCCCGGTCGTGCTCGACGAGCAGGGTGACGGCGCGTACCCGTGCCTTCTCCGCCGCGGCCCGGATGTCCTCGGCGCCCGGCAGCAGGGAGACGAGGATGCCGCCGGGGCGGAGTACGCCCACGCAACGGGTGGCGGTCTCCCCGCCGAGGGCGTCGAGGACGACGTCGTAGCGCTCCTCCGTGTCGGTGAAGTCCTCGGAGCGGTGGTCGACGCAGGCGTCCGCGCCGAGCTCGCGCAGGAAGCCGTGCTTGGGCACGCTCGCCGTCCCGGTGACGTGCGCGCCGCGCTCCTTGGCGATCTGCACGGCGAGATGGCCGACACCGCCGGCCGCGGCGATGAGCCCCCGTACCTTCGCCCGGCGCTTCCGGGAGGAGACCGGCATGAGCCCCGGCCGCTGGCTGACCCAGCAGCGGCTGCGGCGGGCGCGGCATCTGCTGGAGTCCAGCGACATGCCGGTGGACCGGATCGCCCCCGAGGTCGGCTTCGCCACCGCCACCTCGCTGCGGCGGCACCTGGCGACGGAGGCGGGGGTCGTCCCGTCGGCGTACCGGCGTACTTTCCGCGCTGCGCGACCACAAGAGCCGGTCTGACAGCTCACGTTGGGGTCACCGCGCGTCCCGGCCCCCGTCGCCGGTCACGGGATACGGCACGAAGGTGCTGCTGTTCTCGTCGATGGCCAGCGGCCGGCCCAGCGGGGGTACGGCGCGCTGGGGGCAGTCGAGACGTTCGCAGATGCGGCAGCCCATGCCGATGGGCGTGGCGGCGGAGGCGTTGTCGAGGTCGAGGCCGTCGGAGTAGACCAGCCGGGAGGCGTGGCGGATCTCGCAGCCGAGGCCGATGGCGAAGGTCTTGCCGGGCTCGCCCCAGCCGCCGCGGTGGCGGGTGACGGCACGGGCGGTCCACAGGTAGCGCTGTCCGTCCGGCATGGCCGCGACCTGGACGTGGATGCGGCCGGGAGCGGCGAACGCCTCGTACACGTTCCAGAGGGGGCAGGTGCCGCCGGCGCGGGAGAAGTGGAAGCCGGTGGCGGACTGGCGTTTGGACATGTTGCCGGCGCGGTCGACGCGTACGAAGGAGAACGGGACTCCGCGCAGCCGCGGGCGCTGAAGGGTGCTCAGGCGGTGGCAGACGGTTTCGTAGCCGAGCCCGAACCGGTCGGTGAGCCGCTCGATGTCGTAGCGGGCCTCCTCGGCGGCCGTGTGGAAGGCGCGGTAGGGAAGGACCAGTGCGGCGGCGAAGTAGTTCGCCACGCCGATCCGGGCCAGCGACCAGGTGTCGGAGCCCTCCGGGAAGTCCTCGGCGGCCAGCGTGGACAGTTCGTCGCCGTATTCGAGCAGGGCGAGCTGGGTGGCCATACGGAACGCCTGCTGCCCCGGACGCAGCCGGCCGGACAGATGCAGGACGCGGGCGGCGGGGTCGTAGTGGTGCGGCTGCGCCGAGTCCGGTGCGACGCGTATCCCGTGGTGTCCGGTGAGCCGTGCGGACAGCGCCTGGAGCACCTCGCCCGGTCGGATGCCGATGGCGTGGGCCAGGTCCTCCGCCGCCAGGTCGGCGTCGTGGAGGTAGTTCTGCCGCCGGTAGAAGAAGTCCCGGATCTCTTCGTGCGGCGAGCGCGGCACGGACGCCGCGGCGCCGTCCCGGCCCTCCGCCGCCACGGCCAGTTGCTCGGTGAGGGCGTGGTTGCGCCGGCCGAGTTCCACCAGGACCGCGGCCACGGCCGGCATCCGGTGCGCCAGCTGCGCCAGGTCGGACGGTGAGACCCGGGCTTCGGCGACCTCGTTCGCGAGGGTTTCCCTGAGGTCGGCGACGAGCCGGCTGGTGTCCCGCTCCGAGAAGAAGGCCGCGTCGACGCCGAACGTCTCGGTCAGGCGCAGCAGTACCGGGACGGTGAGCGGCCGGGAGTCGTGCTCCATCTGGTTGAGGTAGCTGGGCGATATCTCCAGCCTCCGCGCCAGCTCCGCCTGGCTGAGTCCGCGCTCCTCGCGCAGCCGCCTCAGCCGCGCACCCGCATAGGTCTTGCTCACCGGGACTCCTTCACGACGAAGCTCAAGACTAGGCGGCGCCGGCCGATCCCGGAAGGTTGGCTAACTTGGCAATCGCCGCGGGGAAGATGCGCAGAAGTTGGCAGCGGTCCACGCTTGATGGCACATAGTGCCACTGCCAGAGTCTTCGTACGGCCAGCGGACTTCGACTCGTCTCGCGGGTCCGTGCAGCAGAAGGTCGGGCATTACGTGCCAGTCGTTCGCACACTTCACACCAACGAACCCGCCCAGCGCCGGGCACCCTCCCTCTGCCCGCCAAGGAGACGCGCGTGTCCACCACCGAACTGACCGGGGCCGCCCGGCGAGGAAGGCGTGCGGAGTTCTTCACTGCCGACGCCTACGCCCGTTCCCTGGTCCGCCGAGCGGTGGCTCCGTACAACCGGGGCTGAGGGGCCCCGGTGTGCCGCCGGGGTGAGGGTCCCGGCTGCCGTCGGACGGGCGCGGAGCGGAACTGAGGCTGCTCCGCGCCCTCCACCCGGCATTAGGCTCTGACCCTCCGGTGTAGGGCTTATGTCCGGCGCTTCGCGCGGTGGAGAACGCAGTCGCCGCACAAGCCGCCACCCGGGACGCGGTAGTAGAGGCAGCAGCTGTGGCGGCGGTAGGCGAGGGGACGGGTGGTGAGCACGCCCGCGTCTTTGAGGGGTTCGCGTCCCAGGAGCGCCGTCGCGAGCGCGAGCGGCGGGTGCGGCAGGTCGGGGGCGCAGGACTGGAGCACCCGTACGGTGCCGACCAGCGCCGAGGCGACGTTGCCTCGCATGACGAGCGGTGACAGGCCGTAGTTCCGCTCCAGAGCGGCGCCCAGGGGCAGCAGGTTCCGTACGACGACGGCCGTGTGCACCGCGTCGGCCGTGTCGCCGCCGACGGTCGCGGCCGCCTCGGGCATCCAGAGGTCGATGGGGCCGGACTCGGGCGCCCGCCACCAGAGCCCTTCAGGGTCGAGGTCGGGTACCTGCCCGGTCAGCGCCGCACCGGCCAGGGCGACCGACCACAGGCGGGCGGCCGTACCGAGGTGGAAGGTGGAGGCGGCCACGCGCCGCCGGCCGGTGCCGATCCGCTGCCCGACCTCGGTGACGCGCTCCGACAGCAGCGCCCGCTCCTGGTAGAGGCCGGCGAGCGGTCGGAACCGCGTGGCGTCCGGCCGGGGCCCGCAGGAGACCGCGAAGTAGGGGCCGATGGCGGAAATCCGCGCGAGTGTCTCGGTGGTGACCATGTGCCTGCCGCTCGCCTGTACGCGTCCGTGAACGCGAGGGAGCGTACAACGCGCCCCGTCACGACGCGGACTTGAGGACCTCCTCCTGCGCGCGTTGCAGGTCGTACGAGGGGTCGAGGCCGAGTTCGTCCCGCAGGAGGCGGCGCACCTTGTGGTAGACGTGCAGTGCCTCGCCCCGCCGGCCCGCCTTGCCCAGGGCCAGCATGAGCTGTGCGTGGAACCACTCGTCGTACGGGTATTCCATGACCAGGGACCGCAGGTCGGTGATCAGCTCGCCGTACCTGCCGAGGTCCATGGCGGCCTGGATGCGGAGTTTGCGTACGGAGACGCGCCGCTCGTCGAGGTTGCTCACGTAGTCCCGCAGCGCCCTCCCGCAGGGCACATCGGCGAGGGGCGTGCCGCGCCACAGCCGCAGTGCCGCCTCGGCCCACCGGACCGCGCCTTCGGCGTCGTGCCCGGCGTAGCTGGCCTGGGCCCGGTCGGCCAGCCGGGCGAAGTGGTGGGTGTCGAGCGACTCCTCGGGGGCGTGGAGCAGGTAGCCGGGGGGCGCCGTGACGATGGAGCGCTCCTGCGGGTCCGCTCCCAGCTCTTCGATGAAGTCCTTGCGCAGCTGGTAGATGTAGGTCTGGGCGGTGGTGACGGCGGTGCGCGGAAGGGCGTCGCCCCACAGTTCGTCGAGGATGGATTCCAGGCTGACGATCTGGTTCGCCCGCATCACCAGCAGGGCGAGCACCTGTTTCACCTTCGGAGCGGTCGGGGTGTACGCCAGCCGGTCGTTGACGGCCCGTATGGGGCCCAGTGCCTTGAAGTCCATGGTTTCCCGCCTCCGCTGAATGTCGTGGTCACGCCGTCGGCCGAACGGGACCAGACGCTAACGGCGGCGGGACGGCGGCCCAAGCGAAGGCAACGGAAGTGAAGCCCGGCAGCGGAAACCGGAAGGAGAAACTGCAACCTTGGTGGCAGACCGCACCGTCGAGGAGTCCGGGAAAGGGGGGAACCGGCCGGTCCGGTGCCGGGAATCGGCCGTTCCGCGCCCCGGCCGGTGGTCGCGGGGCGCGGCGGGCCGCCGGTTCCCGTGCGGTCAGGCGTCCGGCGCGGGCAGCCGCCCGCCGCCCGCCCCCGCACCGCTTTCGGCCGGTTGCTCCGGTTCCGGCGCCGTCTCCTCCTGGAGTTCGCGCAGGAACCAGGTCAGGACGAAGCCGACCAGCAGCACCGCGCCGCCGGCGAGGAACATGACGTGGAAGCCGTGGGCGAAGGACTCCGTCACCGGCTGGAGCAGCCGGGCGTCGATGCCGTTCAGCAGGGACGTGTCGTCGAGGTTGATCCCGGCGCCCTGTCCCGACTCGGCCATGTCCAGGAAGCGGTGGTTGGCGGGGTCGCCGGTGATCGTCGGATCCGTCAGGAGGCGCTCGAAGCGCGGGGTGTGCAGCAGGTCGGCGAGGCGCCCGAGCGCCACCGCGAACATGACGGAGAACAGGACCGCGATGCCGGTGGAGCCGCCGATCTGCCGGCACAGCCCGGACGCGCCGTTCGCCACCCCGAGCTGGTTCTTGGGAGCCGCGTTCTGCATGGCGAGGGTGATGACGGTCTGGGACAGGCCGATGCCGACGCCGAGCCACAGGACGATCAGGACGATGCCCCACATCGGGGTCTCCGCGCCGGCGGTGGCCATGGTCAGCAGCGCGCCGGCCATGGAGCCCAGGCCGACGACGGCCAGTTTCTTGAACCGGCCCGAGGCCGCGATGAGCTTGCCGGAGACCACCTGGGAGGCGATGGTGCCCAGCATGAACGGGATGACCACCAGCCCGGCCTGGGTCGGTGTCCGTCCCTGCACCATCTGGAGGAACAGCGGCAGGGTGGTCACCGTGCCGAAGATGCCGACGCCGATGGTGAAGTTGACGGCCGAGCACAGGGCGATGCCGCCCCGCCGGAAGAGCCCCAGGGGCAGTACGGCCTCCTCGCCCCGCCGCAGCTCGACGGGGATGAACAGCGCCAGCCCGGCCGCGCCCAGCGCGAAGCAGACGAGGGCGGCCGGCGAGCCCCAGCCCCAGGAGCGGCCCTGTTCGGCCACGATCAGCAGGGGCACCAGGAACAGTGCCAGCGCCGCCGCCCCCAGCACGTCGATCCGGTGCTCCCGCCTCTCGTGCGGCAGGGCGAGGGCCTTGCGTACGGTGACCAGCGCCAGCAGGCCCAGCGGCACGTTGAGCAGGAACACCCAGCGCCATCCTTCGACGCCGAAGACCTGGCCGGCCTCCGCGAAGAAGCCGCCCGCCAGCGGGCCGACGACGCTGGCCACGACCCACGCCATCTGGAGGAAGGCGAAGTAGCGGCCGCGCTCGCGCACCGGGGCCAGGTCGGCGACCACGGCGGTGGGCAGCGACATCAGCCCGCCGCCGCCCAGGCCCTGGACCGCCCGGAAGAGGGCCAGTTCCGCCATCGAGCCGGCCGTGCCGCAGAGGACCGAGCCCACCACGAACACGGCGATGGAGATCAGGTACATGGGCTTGCGCCCGTAGATGTCGGAGAGTTTGCCGTAGAACGGCATCGCCAGCACGGAGGCGATGAGGTAGGCCGTCGTCGCCCAGGCCTGCTCGGTCTGGCCGTGGAGGTCGTCCGCGATGGTGCGCATCGCGGTGGCGATGACCGTCTGGTCCAGGGCCGCGAGGAACACGGCCAGCAGCAGTCCCGACATGGCCGTCAGGATCTGCCGGTGCGTGAACGCCCCGCCTGCCTGGTCGACCGCGCCCGCCGGGCCCGGATTTGCGGATGACACGGTTCCTCACTCTCCAGGCCGGTGGTTCCGGCCCCGTACCCACACGTTGTTCACCGTCGGCACCAAGGCCGGGTGCCGAGCGTAATCACCGACGACAGTTTTGACAAGGTCTTGTCGTTCTCCGGCGGGGACATACCCTGTGCCCATGGATTCCTCAGCCCCTGACGTGGACGCCCTGATCGAGGTGACCGCCGAGGTCTTCGCGGTCAACGGCCGCCTGCTCCGCGAAGGCGACAGCCTCACCGCCCACGCGGGGCTCACCTCGGCGCGCTGGCAGGTCGCCGGACTGCTGCTGAACGGTCCCTCGACGGTCGCCCGCCTGGCCCGCGAACGGGGGCTGCGGCGGCAGGCGGTCCAGCAGACCGTCGAGCGGCTGCGGGCCGAGGGCGTCGTGACGACCCGGCCCAACCCGCAGGACCAGCGCAGCCCGCTGGTCGAACTCACCCCGAGCGGCCGGCAGGCGCTGGACGATCTGCGCCCGCTGGAACGGCGGTGGCTGGAGTACCTGGCCGAGGACGTGCCGGCCGAGGACATGCGCGTCACGATCGCGGTGCTGCGCCGGCTGCGCGAGAAGCTGGACGCCCGGCCCGCGACGGAGTTCGGGACCGGGCGGCAGTCCGCCTGAGGGATTCGCGGTCCGGCGCCGCGTCTCCGCCCGGTGCGCGCCGGGCCGCCCGCCGCGGTGGCTCCGGCGTCGAATCCGCCTCCAAACCGCCTTGAACTCCGAAGGTCACTCTGTGCCTCGACGCGCTCGCGCCGCCCCCGGTGGCGCGACGACGGCAGAGGAGACTCAGTGTCCAAGATCCAAGACGCTCGACGCGTCGTAATCACAGGGATCGGCGTGGTGGCTCCGGGAGACGTGGGCACCAAGCCGTTCTGGGAGATGCTCACGGCGGGGCGTACCGCCACCCGCCCGATCTCGTCCTTCGACGCCTCGTCCTTCCGCTCCCAGGTGGCGGCCGAATGCCGCTTCGACCCGGCGGCGGAGGGGCTCGGCCAGCGGCAGGTCCGCGCCTGGGACCGCACCACGCAGTTCGCCTACGTGGCCGCGCGGGAGGCGCTGGCGGACAGCGGCGTGACGGGCGAGGCCGACCCGCTGCGCACCGGCGTCATGGCGGGCACCGCCTGCGGCATGACGATGAGCCTGGACCGCGAGTACGCGGTGGTCAGCGACGAGGGCCGGCTGTGGCAGGTCGACGACGCGCACGGCACGCCCTACCTGTACGACTACTTCGTGCCCTCGTCGATGGCCGCCGAGATCGCCTGGCTGGCCGAGGCGGAGGGCCCGGCCGGGGTGGTCTCGGCCGGGTGCACCTCGGGCATCGACGTGCTCACCCACGCGGCGGACCTGGTACGCGACGGCGCGGCCGACGTGATGGTGGCCGGGGCGTCCGACGCCGCCATCTCCCCCATCACCGTGGCGTGCTTCGACGCGATCAAGGCCACCACGCCGCGCAACGACGAGCCGGAGACCGCGTCCCGGCCCTTCGACCGCACCCGCAACGGCTTCGTGCTGGGCGAGGGGGCGGCCTTCTTCGTCCTGGAGGAGTACACGCACGCCAGGCGGCGGGGGGCCCGCGCGTACGCGGAGATCGCCGGGTACGCCGGGCGGTGCAACGCGTACAGCATGACCGGGCTGCGCTCGGACGGGCGGGAGCTGGCCGAGGCGGTGAGCCGCGCGCTCGACATCGCGCGCCTGGACCCGTCGGAGGTGGACTACGTCAACGCCCACGGCTCGGCGACCAAGCAGAACGACCTCCACGAGACGGCGGCGTTCAAGCAGAGCCTGGGTCCGCACGCGTACTCCGTCCCCATCAGCTCCATCAAGTCGATGATCGGCCACTCGCTGGGCGCCATCTGCGCGCTGGAGGTGGCGGCCAGCGCCCTGACCATCGAGCACGGGGTGATACCGCCCACCGCCAATCTGCGGGAGCCCGACCCCGCGTGCGACCTGGACTACGTACCGCTGGTGGCCAGGGAGGCGCCGGTGTCCACGGTGGTCTCCGTGGCCAGCGGGTTCGGCGGCTTCCAGAGCGCGATCGTGCTCACCGACCCGGGGAGGAAGCGGTGACCGGACAGCTCGTCTCCGCCACCGCCGCCGGCGCTCCGGCCGGCCGCACCGCCCGGCCGGTGGTCACCGGCATCGGCGTGGTCGCGCCCAACGGGCTGGGCACCGAACGGTACTGGGCCGCGACGCTGCGCGGCGACAGCGCGATCGGCCGGGTCACCCGGTTCGACCCGTCCGGCTACGCCTCGTCGCTGGCCGGCGAGGTCAAGGACTTCGACCCGGCGCGGGAACTGCCGAGCAGGCTGCTGCCGCAGACCGACCACATGACCAGGCTCGCGCTGGTCGCGGCCGAGGAGGCGCTGGCCGACGCGGGCGCCGACCCGCGGACGATGCCCGACTTCGCGGCCGGGGTGGTCACCGCCGCGTCGGCGGGCGGGTTCGACTTCGGCCAGCGGGAGCTGGAGGCGCTGTGGAGCAAGGGCGGCGCGCACGTCAGCGCGTACCAGTCCTTCGCCTGGTTCTACCCGGTCAACTCCGGCCAGATCTCCATCCGGCACGGCATGCGGGGCCCCGGCGGCGCGCTGGTGGCCGAGCAGGCCGGCGGGCTGGACGCGGTGGCCAAGGCGCGCCGCCACGTACGCGACGGGACGCCGCTGATGCTCACCGGCGGTGTGGACGGTTCGCTGTGCCCGTGGGGCTGGCTGTGCATGACCCGTTCCGGCGGGCTGACCACCCGGACCGATCCGCGCCGCGCTTACCTGCCCTTCTCCCCCGGCGCCTCCGGATACGTACCGGGTGAGGGCGGGGCTCTGCTGGTCCTGGAGGACCCCCGGGCCGCCGCGGAGCGGGGATCCCCGCAGATCTACGGGCGGATCGCCGGGTACGCGGCCACCTTCGACCCCCGTCCGGGCTCGGGCCGGGAGCCGGGGCTGCGCAGAGCGCTCCGGCTGGCGCTGGACGACGCCGGGATCGGGACCGGGGACGTGGACGTGGTCTTCGCCGACGCGATGGGCGTCCCGGCGCTCGACGCGGTGGAGGCGCAGGTGCTGGCCGCCGAGTTCGGGCCGCGCGGGGTGCCGGTGACGGCGCCGAAGACGATGACGGGACGCCTGCTGGCCGGCGGCGCGTCCCTGGACCTGGCGGCGGCGCTGCTGTCGCTGCGCGACCAGGTCGTCCCGCCGACGGTGCACGTGGACGGCGGAACCGTCCCGGACAGGCTGGACCTGGTCGTCGGCGCTCCCCGCCCGGCGTCCCTGCGGCACGCCCTGGTCCTCGCCCGCGGTCACGGCGGGTTCAACTCCGCGATGGTCGTCAGCGGCCGGGACTGAGCCGCCGCTCCCGGCCGCTTCCGCGCGGCCCTCGCGCACCCCTTTTCTCCGAGAGTTCGTTACACCCGAAAGGTAGGACTGTCATGACCCTGCTCACCGTTGCCGACCTGCTCACCCTGCTCCGCGAGTGCGCGGGCGAGGAGGAGTCGGTCGACCTGGGAGGGGACGTCGAGGACGTCGCCTTCGACAACCTCGGCTACGACTCGCTCGCGCTGCTGAACACCCTGGGGCGCATCGAGCGCGACTACGGCGTACGACTCGGTGACGACGCGGTGGAGAAGGCCACCACGCCGCGCGCCCTGATCGAGATGACCAACGCGGCGCTCGCCGGCGCGTCCCCGTCGGCGGGCGCCGCCGCGCGGGACAAGTGAGGGCCGGCCGATGTGCGGAATCGCCGGCTGGATCGATTTCGAACGCCATCTGTCGCAGGAGCGGGCCACGGCCTGGGCCATGACGGACACCATGGCCTGCCGGGGCCCGGACGACGCGGGCCTGTGGACCGGCGGCCACGCGGCGCTCGGCCACCGCAGGCTGGCGGTCATCGACCCGGCCCACGGCCGGCAGCCGATGCACAGCACGCTGCCGGACGGCACGAGCCACGTCATCACGTTCAGCGGGGAGATCTACAACTTCCGTGAGCTGCGGGCCGAGCTGGAGTCCCACGGGCACCGCTTCCGTACGCACTGCGACACGGAGGTGGTGCTGCACGGCTACACCCGGTGGGGCCGGGGCCTGGCGGACCGGCTCAACGGCATGTACGCCTTCGCCGTGTGGGACGAGGCGCGCCAGGAACTGCTGCTGGTCCGCGACCGGATGGGGGTCAAGCCGCTCTATTACCACCCCACCTCCACCGGCGTGCTGTTCGGCTCCGAGCCCAAGGCCGTGCTCGCGCACCCGTCGCTGCGGCGCCGGGTGACGGCCGAGGGGCTGTGCGAGGTGCTGGACATGGTCAAGACCCCCGGCCGGACCGTCTTCTCGGGGATGCACGAGGTGCTGCCGGGCGAGGTCGTCACCGTCGGGCGCGCCGGCGTCACCCGCCGGCGGTACTGGACGCTCCAGGCGCGGGAGCACACCGACGACCTGGAGACCACCATCGCCACGGTGCGCGAACTGCTGGCCGACACGGTGTCCCGGCAGCTGGTCTCCGACGTGCCGCTGTGCACCCTGCTCTCCGGCGGGCTGGACTCCTCGGCGGTCACCGCGCTGGCGGCGCGGGCGGGCGAAGGCCCGGTCCGTACCTTCTCCGTGGACTTCTCCGGCGCCGGCACCCGGTTCCAGCCGGACGCCGTACGGGGCGGTACGGACGCGCCGTACGTAAGGGAGATGGTCCGGCACGTGGCGGCCGACCACACGGAAGTGGTGCTGGACAGCGCTGACCTGGCGGCGCCCGCGGTGCGTGCCGCCGTCCTGGGGGCCACCGACCTGCCCCCGGCCTTCTGGGGCGACATGTGGCCGTCGCTGTACCTGTTCTTCCAGCAGGTGCGGCGGCACTGCACGGTGGCGCTGTCGGGCGAGGCGGCGGACGAACTCTTCGGCGGTTACCGGTGGTTCCACCGGTCGGCCGCCGTCGACGCCGGTACGTTTCCCTGGCTGACCTCGGGCTCGGCCCGGTACTTCGGCGGCCGCGGCCTGTTCGACCGCAAGCTGCTGGACAAGCTCGACCTGCCGGGTTACCAGCGGGACCGGTACCAGGAGGCCCGCAAGGAGGTCCCCGTGCTGCCCGGCGAGGACGCACGGGAGGCGGAGCTGCGCCGGGTGACCTACCTCAACCTCACCCGCTTCGTGCAGACCCTGCTGGACCGCAAGGACCGGATGAGCATGGCCACCGGCCTGGAGGTGCGGGTGCCGTTCTGCGACCACCGGCTGGTCGACTACGTCTTCAACGTGCCGTGGGCCATGAAGTCCTTCGACGGCCGGGAGAAGAGCCTGCTGCGGGCGGCGGTGCGCGACCTGCTGCCGGAACCGGTGCTCACCCGGGTCAAGACGCCCTACCCGGCCACGCAGGACCCCGCCTACGAGCGGTTGCTGCGCGGCGAACTGGCCGCGCTGCTCGCCGACAACGGTGCGCCGGTCCGTGACCTGCTGGATCTCGGACGCGCGCGTGACCTGCTGCGGCGGCCGCTCGGCGCCGTCAGCCAACCCTACGACCGGGGCAGTCTGGAGCTGGTGCTGTGGATGAACACCTGGCTGGCCGAGTACGGCGTCAGCCTGGAGCTGTGACCGGCCCCGACGGGCCGCCGGCCGGCGACGCACACGCCGATGTGTGCGTCGTCGGCGGTGGCCCGGCCGGGCTGACCCTGGCGCTGCTGATGCTGCGCTCGGGGGCGCGGGTGACCCTGGTCGAGCGCAGCCGCTCGCTGGAGCGCGCCTACCGGGGAGAGATCCTGCAACCTGGAGGGCAGGCTCTGCTGGACGCGCTCGGCGTCCTGGAGGGCGCCCGGCGGCGCGGCTGCCACGAGCACGACGGTTTCCGGCTGGAGGAGCACGGCAGGACTCTGATCAACGGGGATTACCGGCGGCTGCCCGGCCCGTACAACTGCCTGCTCAGCCTGCCGCAGCAGCATCTGCTGGCCGGCCTGCTGGAGCGCTGCCGGGCCCACCCGCGCTTCACCTGCCTGACCGGTACCAAGGTCAACGGGCTGGTGGAGGAGGGCGGCGTGGTCCGCGGCGTGGTGTGCGGCGGTGGCCGGGACGGGGTCGTGGTCCGTGCCGACTGTGTCGTCGGTGCGGACGGGCGGTACTCCACGGTCCGCAAGCTGGCGGGCATCCCGTACGACCGGATCGAGCTGTTCGACCAGGACGTGCTGTGGTGCAAGCTCACCGCGCCCGCCACGCGCGCGGTGCGCATCTTCCGGGCCGGCGGCAACCCGGTGCTGGCCTACACGTCCTTCCCCGACTGCGTACAACTCGGTTGGACGCTGCCGCACAAGGGCTACCAAGCGCTGGCCGAGCAGGGGTTCGCGCACGTCAAGGAACGCATCCGGGCGGCCGTGCCCGAGTACGCGGACGAGGTGGACCAGCAGGTGAACAGCTTCAAGGACGTGTCCCTGCTGGACGTGTTCGCCGGCTCCGCCCGGTCGTGGGCGCGCGACGGACTGCTGCTGATCGGAGACAGCGCGCACACCCACAGCCCGATCGGGGCCCAGGGCATCAACCTCGCCATCCAGGACGCGGTCGCCGCGCACCCGGTCCTCTGCGAGGGCCTGCGGCGGCGCGACCTGAGCGAGCGCTTCCTGAGCGCGTTCGCCACGCGGCGCCGCCCGGACACCGAGCGGGCGACCCGCGTCCAGGTGATGCAGAGCCGGATGATGCTGTCGACCGGACGCGTTTCCGGGGTCGTCCGCCCGAAGGCGGCGATGCTGGTCTCGCGCACCCCCGCCTACCGGTCCGTACTGCGGCGCATCGCCTACGGTGACCGGGCGCTGCGGGTCCGCTCCGACCTGTTCGAGGAGGGCGAGCCCGCCACCGTCTGACATCCGCAGCGACGAGACCCCCGGCCTGTTCACTCGGCCGGGGGTCTCGTCGTACGGGTGACGGCTAGGCGGGAACCCTGCTCACGAACATGTGCAGGTAGGAGTTGACCGGGCGGACCTCCTCCAGTTGGAGCCCCGCCTGCTCCACCAGCGCGCTCAGCCCCGCCTCGGTGTGCTTCTTGCCGCCCACGTTGAGCAGCAGCATCAGGTCCATGGCGGTGGTGAACCGGGTCTCGGGGCTGCCGTCGACCAGGTTCTCCACCACCACGACGCGCGCCCCGGCGGGGGCCGCCTTGGCGACGTTGCGCAGGGTCCGCACCGTGCTCTCGTCGTCCCACTCCAGGATGTTCTTCAGCAGGTACAGGTCGGCGCCCTCCGGCACCGACTGCCGGCAGTCACCGGCCACCAGCCGCGCACGTTCGGCGAGTTCGCCCCCCTCACGCAGCCGCGGGTCGGCCTCGGCGACGACCTTCGGCAGGTCGAAGAGGGTGCCGCGCAGCTTCGGGTACTTCTCCAGCAGGGTGGCGAGGACCATGCCCTGGCCACCGGCGATGTCCACCATGGCGGTGACACCGTCCAGGTCGAGCACGTCGGCGATGGCACGGGCGGACAGCACGCTGGACTGGGTCATGGCCTTGTCGAACACCTGGGCGGACTCGCGGGCCTCCGCGGTGTGCAGCCAGTCGAAGAACTCGGTGCCGTACAGCCCGGTGAACTCCTCCTTCCCGGTGCGGACCGCGTCCGCCAGGTGCGGCCACAGCGCCCAGGTCCAGGGCTCGGTCGCCCACAGCGCGGAGTAGCGCAGGCCGCGCGGGGCGTCCTCGCGCAGCAGCCGGGAGGCGTCGGTGTGCTCGAAGCGGCCGTCGGGGAGTTCGGTGAAGACGCCGTACGAGGCGAGGGCGCGCAGCAGGCGCTCCAGCGCGCCCGCGTCGGCCCGTACCGCCTTCGCGAGGGTGCCGGCGTCCGCGGGCTCGTCCCCGAGGGCGTCCGCGACGCTCAGGCTCGCCGCGGCGCGGACGGCGGCGGCGCAGGCGGCGCTCAGGGCGAGTTCGCGCAGCCGCATGACGGCGGGGGGAAGCGCCGTGGGAGAGGTGCTGGTCACGGTGGACTGCCTTTCTGTGTCTGTTGGTGGGGTCGGCGCGTCGGCCTGCCGTCAGCCGGTCGCGGTGACGGGTGTGAAGGGGGCCGGGTCGGCGCTCGCGAGCTTCTGGACCTCGCGTACGGCCCGCTGGAACGTTTCGGTGCGCACCGCGCGGCCGTGCGACTCGGCGTCGTCCCATTCGGCGATCTCGACGTAGACCGCCGGGTCCTTCAGGGAGCGCAGCAGGCGGTGCGAGTGGAAGCCGGGCTGCCGCGTCATGTGGTCGGTGATCTCCCCGACCCGCTTCTCGAACTCGGCGGTGTCGCCCTGGACCGTGAACCGGTTGACGAACGTGAACATGGTGGAGGTGCCCTTCGTGTGGTCGGTGGCGCTCGGGGCGTGCCGGTGGGTGCCGCCCAGGGTCCGGTCCCGCAGTTCGCGGCGCTGGATCTTCCCGGTGGGCGAGCGGGGAACGTCCCGTACGACGTCGAGGTACTTGATGTGCTGGTAGTAGGGCAGCCGGTCGTTGACGAAGCGGGTGACGGCCGTACGGTCGGTGTCCTCGTCCGCCAGGACCACCAGCGCGTGCGCGACGGCGCCGCTGAACTCGTCCGGGTGGTCGAAGACCGCGCAGTCCGCCACCCCGGGGCAGCGGGCCAGCACGTTCTCGATCTCCAGGGGCGAGACCAGCCAGTTGTCGCACTTGAAGACGTCCTTGACCCGGTCGACGACGAACAGCCGCCCCTCGGCGTCCGTCTCGCCGATGTCGCCGGTGGAGAACCAGCCGTCCGGGTCCACGGACTCCTCCCGCGGCCTGCCGAGGTAACCCTTCATCAGCTGGGGGCCCTTGACCTGGATCTCGCCGCGGCTTCCCACCGGGAGTACGGCCCGGGTCCGCAGGTCCACGATGCGGCAGGCGGTGCCGGGCACGGGCCTGCCCGACGAGCCGGCCACCGGGTCGTTCAGGTCGTCGAAGTGCGTGGACGGCGCGGTCTCGGCCAGTCCGTACCCCTGGACGACCGGGACGCCGAAGTGCTCGCCCAGTACGGACGCGGTCCGGGCGGGCAGCGCCGACCCGCCGGAGAGCACGGCCCGCAGGGTGGGCACGGACAGCTCCGGCAGCCGCTCGTCCGCCGCCAGCCGGGCCAGCCGTACCGGCAGGCTGTAGAGGTGCGTCGCGCCGTGGCGGGCGCCCTCGCGCAGCGCGGCCACGGTGTCGTCCCCGGGCCGCAGCAGGTGGGTGGCGCCGGCGGTCACCGCGATGTTCAGGTGCATCAGGTGGAACGACGGCAGGGTGTTGAGCAGCACCGACTCGGGGGCGAGCCGGTGGGTGTACGCCGTCTGGGCCGCGTTGACCGTCAGGTTGCGGTGGGTGAGCATGACGGTCTTCGGCGCCCCGGTGGTGCCGCTGGTGAACTGGAGGTTCGCCACGGCCTCGGGGTCGCGGCCGGCGAACGGCCGCGTGGGGGGCGCTGCGTCGATCAGCTCGTCCAGCGCGGGAACGTCCGCCGTGGCCTCCCGGAACCCGGGTTCGCGGTGGGTGAGCACCACGGTCCGCAGTGCCGGCAGGTCCCCGCGTACGGCCTGGACACGCGCGTACATCTGCGGTGGGACGATGACGGTCTGCGCGCCCGCGGAGCGCAGCACGTGGGTCAGGCGCTCCTCGCGCAGCAGCGGGTTGAACATCGCGCTGACGTGCTGGGCCCGGGAGGCGCCGAAGTACGCCACCGCGAACGACGTGTCCAGTACGGCGGCGATGCCCACCACCGCCCCGGGGTCCCCGGACAACTCGCGCAGCGCGGCCGCGCACCGCGTCGCCCGCTCCTCCAGGGCGGCATAGGTCAGGTCCCCGGAGGGGCCGCTCAGCGCGAGCCGCCCGGGCGCGCGCCGCGCCGCCCGCGACAGCAGGTCGTCGATCCGGGGGCCGCCCGTCACGTGCGCGAGGACGTCGAGCGGCGGTCCCTCGGCGGTGCTGTCCCGCGGGCCGCCGGGCTGTCGTCCGGCCATGGGCACGGCTCCTTTCTCCCTTGCGGGTCGGCGGGCCACTACTCGGGCCGCAGGTCGTCCCGGCGTACCTCGCGGTGCCGCACGCGCAGTTGGCCGTCCTCGCGCACGAGGACGTCGTCGCAGCTCGTGCTCAGGTGCACCGCTGCCTGGCCGCCGCGGGGCGTGCTCAGGATCAGCGCGTAGGTGCGGGCGCGTACGGTGCCGTCGTCACAGGCGTCCGCTTCGAGCATGCCGAGCCAGTGGCGGCGCTGGACGCCCTGTTCGGCCAGCAGGGCGGCGGCCTTCCTGGCACCGGCCGCGATGGCGGCCCGCCCGAGGGACGGTTCGGGGTGGGCGTTGGCGACGAAGACGCCGTCCTCGGTGAAGGTGCCGGCCCACTCCTCGACCCGCGCCTCGTCCAGGTACCGCATCTGGCGTCCGTAGAAGTGCTGGATCTCCTGGTAGAGCGCGGTGTCCACGGGGACGCCCGACGGCTGTTCCGAGCCTGACATACGACTCTCCTCTCCGGCGGCCTCGCTGGGGGCGGCCGCACGGCGTGAGCGTGGCAGCAGCTCTTCGACCGGTCTTAGAGCCGTCGCCGGGCCGCGTTCGCCCCGCGGCGCCGCACAAAGACGGCCCCAACCGCGGTCGGTCCAGCCTCTAACGGCCGCTTGCACGCTGGTACGCACGGGGCGGGCGGGAAAGCCGTGCCGCCGGGCGGCGCCGTACGGGCGCGCCGACCGCCACACCACGACACCGGAGGACAACGCCATGACTACCAGTGCCACGCCCAGGACCGCCCTGGTGACGGGCGGCACCAGCGGCATCGGGCTCGCCGTGGTGCACACGCTCGCCGCCCGCGGGCTGCGGGTGTTCCTGTGCGCCCGCAGCCGCGAGAACGTCGACGCCGTCGTCAAGGAGCTGCGGGACCAGGGCCTTGAGGTCGCCGGGTGCGAGGGGGACGTGCGGTCCCGGGAGTCGGTGGAGCGCGTCGTCCGCGGTGCGGTCGACCGGTTCGGGCCGCTGAGCGTCCTGGTGAACAACGCGGGCCGCAGCGGCGGCGGAGTGACGTCGCAGATCCCCGACGACCTCTGGTACGACGTGATCGACACCAACCTCAACAGCGCCTTCCTCGTCACCCGCGAGGCCCTGACCACCGGTGGGCTGGAGCGCGCCGGCGCCTCGGGCCGGATCGTCAGCATCGCCTCCACCGGCGGCAAGCAGGGCGTTCCGCTGGGCGCCCCGTACTCGGCCTCGAAGGCGGGCCTGATCGGCTTCACCAAGGCGCTGGCCAAGGAGCTGGCCCCCACGGGCGTCACCGTCAACGCCGTCTGCCCCGGCTACGTGGAGACCCCGATGGCGGTCCGCGTGCGGCAGGCGTACGCGACCACGTGGGACACCACCGAGGAGGAGGTGCTGTCCCGCTTCAACGACAAGATCCCGCTGGGGCGCTACTCCACGCCCCAGGAAGTGGCCGCCCTGGTCGGCCACTTGGTGGGAGAGGACGCGGGCTCCATCACCGCGCAGGCCCTCAACGTCTGCGGCGGACTGGGCATCTACTGAGCCGCCCCGCCCGCAGCCCCGCCCCCGTTGCCCCGAAGACCCGAGAGGAACCGACGACGCATGCCCGCACCCACATCCCACCGCGCCGTGCACCACACGGAGATCGACGCCCCCGCCGACCGCGTGTACGCCCTCATCCGTGACGCCGCCGGCTGGCCCCGGCGCTTCGCGCCGACCGTCCACGTCGAGCGCACGGAACTCGACGCCCGCAGCGAGCGGCTGCGCATCTGGGCCACCGCCAACGGGGAGGTCAAGCACTGGACGTCGCACCGGACGCTGGACCCCGACGGGCTCCGCGTCCGGTTCCGGCAGGAGGTGTGCTCGCCTCCGGTGGCCGCGATGAGCGGTGAATGGGTCCTGGAGGAGCGGCCGGGCGGACGCTGCGAGCTGACGCTGCACCACACGTTCGCCGCGGTGGACGACCGCCCGGAGGACGTCCAGTGGATCACCACCGCGACCGACCGCAACAGCCGTACCGAACTGGCGAACATCAAGGCGCTGGCCGAGGGCCCGGACACGGACGCGGAGCTGCTGTTCTCGTTCGAGGACTCCGAGACGGTGCACGCTCCCGCCGAGGCGGTGTACGCGTTCCTCGCGGAGGCGGGCAAGTGGCCCGGCCGGCTGCCGCACGTCTCCCGGCTCGACCTCACCGAGCCCACGCCCGACGTGCAGGTGATGACCATGGTCACCCGCGCCAACGACGGCTCGGAGCACACCACGGAGTCGGTGCGGGTCTGCTTCCCCGGCGAACTGCGGATCGTCTACAAGCAGATCGGCACTCCCCCGCTGATGACCCTGCACACCGGCGAGTGGTCGATACGGGACACCGGGGACGGGCTGCTCGTCACCTCCCGGCACACCATCAGGATCAACGAGGCCGCCGTCCCCGGCATCCTCGGCGCGGACGCCACGGCGGCCGACGCGCGGGCTCGGGTGCGCGCGGCGGTCGGCGGCAACAGCGCGGCCACCCTGGCGCTCGCCAAGCGCTTCGCGGAGGCCCCGCATGCCGCCTGAGGCGGACGGCCCGGAGGTGCTGATCGCCGGCGCCGGGCCCGTCGGCCTGACCCTGGCGCACGAGCTGACCCGCCGGCGCGTGCGCGTCCGGGTGATCGACCGGGCCGGCGGGCCGGCGACGAGCAGCCGGGCGCTGGCCGTGCATCCGCGCACCCTGGAGGCGTGCCACCAGATGGGCCTGGCGGACGCCCTGGTGGCGCGGGGCCGCCCGGTCACCCACTTCACCGTGCACCTGCGCGGCCGGCAGCTGATCCGCTTCGACACCAACTACGGCAAGCTGCCGACGGCCTACCCGTTCAGCCTGATGCTGGACCAGGTCCGTACGGAGGAGATCCTGCGCGAGCGCCTGGCCGGTCTGGGGGTCGGTATCGAGTGGGGGGTGGAGCTGGCGGACTGCACGACGTCCGGGGAGCGGGTCACCGCCGAGTTGCGCCATGACGGCCGTACCGAACAGGTCACGGTGCCCTGGCTGGTGGGTGCGGACGGCTCCCGCAGCACCGTTCGCGAGCGGCTGGGGCTGCGGCTGGTCGGCAACGCGACGCAGACCTGGCTCAACGCGGACGTCGTACTGGACGCCGAACTGCCCCGCGACAGCAACCACCTGGTGCACACCGGTTCCGGGACCGTGCTGCTGGTGCCGTTCCCCGACCCCGGCAAGTGGCGCGCGGTGGACACCGAGTACGCCGGCCAGGGAGCCGATCCGGAGACGGTACGGCGCGGGCTCGCCGGGTCCCTGGCGCGCGGTCTCGGGCGTCCGGTGGCGGTCTCGGAGCCGACCTGGGTCTCCGTCTTCCGCGTACAGCAACGCATGATCACCGCGATGCGCTCCGGCCGCTGCTTCGTGGCCGGCGACGCCGCGCACGTCCACAGCCCGGCCTCCGGCCAGGGCATGAACACCGGCATGCAGGACGCCTACAACCTGGCGTGGAAGCTGGCGGACGTGGTGCGCGGACACGCGCGGGAGGAGCTGCTGGACACCTACGCCGCCGAACGCGTCCCGGTGGGCGGCAGGTTGCTGTCCTCGACACGCACGGCCACGGCCCTGGTGGCGTTGCGCAACGCCGTGGCGCCGGTGGCCATGCCCGTGGGCCTGTCCGTCCTCAAGGCGGTGCGCCCGCTCAAGCGGCGCGTGGAACACCGGATCATGGCGGGGATGTCCGGCCTCGCCCTGCACTACGCGGACAGCCCGCTGACGTACGGCACGGCCGACGGGGCGGCAGGGGTGCGCCCCGGGCACCTGGTCGCGAGCACGGACCAGGACGTGGCGCGCCACCCCGGCCACCGGGCACTGCGGCAGGCGCTCACCGATCCCCGGTGGCTGCTGCTGTTGTTTGCCGCCGGAGGAGCCGCGGAGCTGGCGTTGCGGTACGGCCGGGCCGTACAGGTACGCGCCGTCGTCCCCCGCGAAGGAGAAGACGGCCCCGCCCTCGCCGACCCCGACGACGCGCTGCGGCAGACCTTCGGCGTCCCTCCCGGCGGCTGGGCGCTGATCAGGCCGGACGGCTACCTGGCCGCGAAGGGGCCGCGGACCGACACCACCGCGCTGGCCGCCCGGCTCCAGGCACTGCACCTGCTCCCGGAGGACACCGCGCCCGCACCGGACGGCACGCGCCGGGGCGTGACGGCCGAATGACCAAGGAGGACACGCGAATGACAGCGATCAACGGCGCACCGGCGGCGAGCGGCTCGGTGGCACTGGTCATCGGAGGCACCCGCGGCATCGGCCTGGCCGTCGCCCGGAAGCTGAGCACGGCGGGCTGCGAGGTGCTGCTCAACTACGCGCACGACGAGGACGGCGCGCTGGCGGCCGAACGGCAGCTGTCCGAGGAGGGCGGCAAGGTACGGCTGATGCGCGCGGACATCGGCCGCCCCGCCGGCGTGGTGCGGCTGCTGGAGGACATCCGGCACACCCACGGCCGGCTGGACGTCCTGGTGCACGCCGCCGGTTCCTTCCACCCGGCCCCGACCGCGTCCCCGCACATCGGCAAGTACCTGGGCGACGGCGCCGTGGCGGTGGGGCCGCTGCTGTACGGGGCGGCGCGCCTGGGCACCCTGATGACTCCGGACACGGGCCGCATCGTCGCCGTCTCCAGCGTCGGCGCCCGGACGGTCGTCCCCGGCTACGCGGGTCTGGGCATGGCCAAGGCGGCCCTGGAGACGCTGGTGCGGTACCTGGCGGTGGAGCTCGCGGGCAAGGGCGTCGCCGTCAACGCGGTGGCCGCGGGCAAGGTCGCCGGCGGCTCCGATCCCGTACCGGCCCAGGCGCTGGAGGGCCTGTTGCGGCGGACGCCGACGGGCCGGCTGGCCACCGCCGAGGAAGTGGCCGACGCCGTGGCGCTGCTGTGCCGCCCCGAGGCCGGCGGCCTGCACGGACAGGTGCTCACCGTGGACGGCGGGGCCTGCCTGCGGTAGGCGCGGACCGGAAGGGACCGACATGCGCATCATCGATCTGTCGACAACCGTGGACGCCGCCCAGTGGGAGGTCGACCCGGTCGAACACGAAGTCCTCACCCCCGCCGAGGGCGGCCGGCACATGGCCGAGGGGATGCGGCGCCACCACGGCATCGACTTCGACCCGGCCGACCTCCCGGACGGCGAACTGCTGTCCCTCGACACCCTGCGGCTGACCACCCACACCGGCACCCACGTCGACGCACCGTCGCACTACGGGTCCCGGGCGCGCTACGGCACACCGCGCCACATCGACCAGATGCCGCTGGACTGGTTCCTGCGGCCGGGCCTCAAACTCGATCTCACCGGCGAACCGGTGGGCGCCATCGGCGCCGACCGGGTGCGGCGGGCCCTCGACGAGGCGGGCCGCGACCCGCGTCCGTACGACATCGTGCTGCTGCACACCGGGGCCGACCGGCGGGCCGGAAAGCCCGAGTACTTCACCGAGTTCGCCGGCCTGGACGCCGCGGCGACACACCTGCTGCTCGACTTCGGCGTCCGGGTCATCGGCACCGACGCCTTCAGCCTCGACGCCCCGTTCGGGCACATGATCAAGGAGTACCAGCGCACCGGCGACCGCGGTGTGCTGTGGCCCGCCCACTTCGCGGGACGGGAGCGGGAGTACTGCCAGATCGAGCGGCTGGACAACCTCGGCGCGCTGCCCGGACCGGACGGCTTCCTGGTCTCCTGCTTCCCGTTCAAGATCGCGGGTGCGGGGGCCGGGTGGACGCGGGCGGTGGCGGTGGTGGAGGAGTAGGTACGCACGTGTGAGCGGGCGTCCCAGGAGCACCCCGGGGCGCCCGTCCGCACGGCTTCCGCGGAATCCGCCGCGGCCCGCCCGCGACGGCGGTCGAATGGCGGCATGCGAAACCGACGGAGTCACCAACTCCACCGCGTGGTCCGGCGTTCCTCCCGGGTCGGGAACGGCCCGCCACCGGCCGGCGGTGTCCGCCGGCTCCCGGAGCTGGACTGGCCCCGCCTGGTCGAGCTGACTTCGGTCCTGCTCGCCTCCGCCGTCGCCGTGCTGAGCCTCTGGTTCTCCAACCGCCAGGTGAGCAACCAGCTGCGGATCGCCCGGGACGAGCTGAGCACCACGAAGGAAGGGCAGATCACCGAGCGGTACACCGCGGCCGTGGGCCAGCTGGGCGAGGATTCGGTGGACGTGCGCCTGGGCGGCATCTACGCCCTTCAGCGCAACATGGAGGACCGCCCCCGCGACCACCCCACCATCGCCAACGTCCTGGCCGCCTACATCCGCACGCACGCCGGCGCCCCGCCGAAAAGCGGCGACCAGGTGCCGCCCGATGTCCTGGCCGCGCTCGACGTGATCGGCGGCCGGAACTCCGCCCATGACCGCTCCTTCGTTCCCGACCTTCGCTCCACACACCTGCCCGGCGTCGAACTGGGGTGGGACCCCTCGTCTCCCGTCGCCGCCGACCACAAGCGGGCACAGTTGCGCAGGGCGATCCTCCGTGACGCCGACCTGAAGAACGCGGACCTGAGCGGCGCCGACCTGCGTGGTGCGCGACTCGCACGTGCCAACCTGGCCGACGCGGACCTGAGCGAGGCGGACATCCGGGAAGCCACCCTGGGCAGGGCGAACCTGCGCGACGCGTACATGTCCGATGCCGTCCTGCGCAAGGCGGACCTGCGATTCGCGGACCTCCGCGACGCGGACCTGTGGGACACCGACCTGCGCGGCGCGAACCTGTACCGGGCGAGACTGGCCGGCCTGACGCTCAGCGAGACGCATGTGGACGGAGCCGATCTGCGCGGTGCCGATCTCACGGGCGCGGCAGTGGCGACGAGCCAGATCCTCGCGACCCGCATCGACGCGGAGACCAAGCTCCCCCCAGACATCGCCGGCGACCCGGAAGTACGGGCGCGCATCGCTCAAGCCGAAGCGGAGGACCACGGTTTCTGACCGCTGTTCGATCCTCGCTCCGCCCTCCTCAGGGAATGCGGTACCCCTCGGCCCGCAGCGCGTCCATCGCCTCCCCCAGAGCCACCCGGTCGTCCTCCGGACCGCCCGCGCGTTTCGGCGACAACGGGACGACCTTGCAGTCCCCGCGGCGTACGGAGGGGTGCCGCAGGGCCAGGCTCGACAGCGTACGGCCGGGTCCCGCCTCGACCACCACCAGCCCGCCGGGCGCCAGCAGCCCGTCCAGAGCGGGCCAGAAACGCACCTGGTCCACCGGGTGCGCGGCCCAGTACGCGGGGTCCGCGACCTGCTGCGCCGTCAGCGGTGCCGCCGTGTAGCAGGAGTGGACCACGGTGCGGGGCGGGCGGCGCTCCACCGCGGCGAGCACCGCCTCGGCGCCCCTGGCGTGCGGGGCCATCGCCGGGCTGTGGAACGGGCTGAGCGCCGGGACCCGCTGGGCGGCGATGCCGCGGGCCCGCAGGGCCTCCCCCACGGCGCGCAGCGCGTCCTCGGGCCCTCCGAGGACGGTCTGCCGCGGCGCGTTGACGGCGCCGACCACCACACCACCGCTCAGGAAGGGTTCCAGTGACGCGGCGGACTCCGCCACCGCCAGCATGCCGCCCGGGGGCGCCGCCGTCAGGCGCGTCACCCGGTCCAGCACCACCCGCGCGGCGTCGCGCACCGAGAACACCCCGGCGAGCGTGGCGGCCGCCATCTCGCCGATGCTGTGGCCCAGCAGCGCCACCGGGCGGATGCCCCAGCTGGTCACCAGGCGGCCGAGTGCGTAGTCGACGGCGAACAGCAGCGGCTGGGCCCGCAGTACGTGGTCCACCGGCAGGCCGGGGCGCTCGGCCAGCCAGTCGGCGTGCATACGGGCCCCCTCGGACCCCATTTCGCCCAGGACTTCGTCGACCGCCTCGGCGAAGACCGGGACCGAGGCGTACAGTCCCGCCGCCATCCGCCGGTACTGGGACCCCTGGCCGGGCAGCAGCAGCGCCACCGGCCGGGGCCCCCGCGCGGCAGCCCTCGTGTCCGCCGTCATGTCAGGCGGGCGGCGGCCGCGGCGATCCGCTCGTCGGTCGCCGTGAACGCGATGCGCACGTGCTGCTCGCCGGCTTCGCCGTAGAAGGCACCGGGCGCGACGAGGATGCCGAGATCGGCCAGCTTCTGCACGGTGGGCCAGCACGGCTCGCCCCGGGTCACCCACAGGAAGAG
Organism: Streptomyces sp. NPDC017529; assembly: GCF_044329785.1. Taxonomy (NCBI): domain Bacteria; kingdom Bacillati; phylum Actinomycetota; class Actinomycetes; order Kitasatosporales; family Streptomycetaceae; genus Streptomyces; species Streptomyces sp. NPDC017529. The sequence continues at coordinate 12,903 of NZ_JBIRJY010000024.1, read as the reverse complement.
CCCGCCCTCGGAGTGTTCGACGCGGAACCCGGCTCCTTCCAGTGCGTCGCGCAGGACGCGCCGCCGAGAGGTGTACCGGTCCCGCTGCCTCTCCACGTGGGCGTCGTCGTCCAGGGCGGCCACCATGGCCGCCTGCACGGGCGCCGGCACGGCGTGACCGGCGTGTTTGCGTACCTGGAGGAGGCGTTGGACCAGGGCCGGGTCGCCGGAGCAGATGCCCGCGCGGTAGCCCGCGAGGTTGGACCGCTTGGAGAGCGAGTGCACCGCCAGCAGCCCTTCGTGGCTGCCGCCGCACACGGCCGGGTCGAGCAGCGACACCGGCCGCCGTTCCCATCCGTACTCGATGTAGCACTCGTCGTTGACGAGTACGGCGCCCCGGTCCCGCGCCCAGGCCACGATCTCGCGCAGCTCCGGCACGGACAGCACCCTGCCCTCCGGGTTGGACGGCGAGTTGAGCCAGACCACCTTCACCGGTTCGCGCCCGAGTTCCGCCGGCGAGTCCACCGGCCGACCCGCCGCGCCGGCCAGCCGCGCGCTGACGTCGAAGGTGGGGAACGCCAGCCGCGGAAAGGCCACCGTGTCGCCCGGACCGGTGCCCAGCATCGCGGGGAGCCAGGCGATCAGCTCCTTGGTGCCGACCGCGGGCAGCACCGCCGACGGGTCCACCGTCACCCCCAGGCGGCGACGCAGCCAGGAGGCGGCCGCTTCGCGCAGCGCGGGCGTCCCCTCCGTGGGCGGGTAGCCCGGCGCGTCCGCGGCCGCCGCGAGCGCCGACCGCACCACCTCGGGCGTGGCGTCGACCGGTTCGCCCAGGGCCAGGTTGACCAGCCCCCCGGGGTGCTCGGCGGCACGCCGCTTGTACGGCAGGATCACGTCCCACGGGAAGTCGGGCAGCTCCCTCATCGCCGTGCTCCGTCCTCGGCCGCGACGGTCCGTTTGTGGACCCCGGTCGACAGGTCCCCTTCGATGCCCCAGGTGAGGATCCGCCGGGGGTGGATGCGGATCATCTCGTCGGCACAGTGCGGCCTGCGGTCCTTCCCGCCGGTCGGCAGCGCCTGGGCGGTGCCGTGGATGACGACGGCACGGACCACTTCGGGGTCGCGGCACGGGATGTCGTCGACGACGAAGGCGACCCGGTCGTTCTTCGCCACGTTCCGGTACTTGCGGCTGCGCCCCATGTCCCGGCCGGTGATCTCGATGGTGCCGTGCTCCTCGTCGATCTCGAACGAGACGGGGACGTTGTGGGGTTCGCCGCGGGCGCCGACCGTCGCCAGACGGCCGTAGCCCTGCGCGCGCAGGTAGGTGATTTCCTTCTGGGTGAACGGCATGAGGTGTCCTCGGTGTCCGTAGGGTCGCCGCCACGCTACGAAGCCCGCTTCGAGCCCACTTCGAGCCGTCCGCCCCGGATTCCGGCTGGACGGCGCCTTGAAGCCGCGCGGTCAGCATGCCTGGCGAAACCACCGATTCGAGGAGCGTGTATGCGGTACGACGTGGTCGTCGCCGGCGCCGGGCCGACCGGGATGATGCTCGCCTGCGAACTGCGCCTGGCCGGTGCCAGGACCCTGGTGCTGGAACGCCTGGACCAGCCGGTCGACTTCTCCAAGGCCCTCGGTGTGCACGCGCGCACCGTCGAGCTGCTGGACATGCGCGGGCTGGGCGGGCAATTCCAGGCCGACGCGATGAAGCTGCGCGGCGGGAACTTCGCCAGCCTCGGAGTGCCCCTGGAATTCTCTTCGTTCGACACCCGGCACCCCTACGCCCTGTTCGTCCCCCAGGTGCGTACCGAGGAGCTGCTGACCGGCCGGGCCCTGGAGCTGGGCGCCGAACTGCGCCGCGGGCACGCGCTGACGGCCCTGGAGCAGGACGCCGACGGCGTGACCGTCTCCGTCACCGGGCCCGAGGGGGCGTACGAGGTCGAGTGCGCGTACCTGGTCGGCTGCGACGGCGGCGGCAGCACCGTGCGCAAGCTGCTCGGCATCGACTTCCCGGGGCAGGAGCCGCACATGTTCGCGGTGATCGCGGACGCGCGGTTCAGCGAGGAGCTGCCGCACGGGGAGGGCATGGGCCCGATGCGGCCGTACGGCGTCATGCGGCACGACCTGCGCGCCTGGTTCGCCGCCTTCCCCCTGGAGCCGGGGATCTTCCGGGCCACGGTCGCCTTCTTCGACCGGCCCTACGCCGACCGCCGGGCACCGGTCACCGAGGAGGACGTGCGGGCCGCGCTCACCGAGGTGGCCGGCAGCGACTTCGGGATGCACGACGTGCGGTGGCTCTCCCGGCTCACCGACACCTCGCGCCAGGCCGAGCGGTACCGCGACGGCCGGGTCCTGCTGGCCGGGGACGCCTGCCACATCCACCTGCCCGCGGGCGGCCAGGGCCTCAACCTGGGGTTCCAGGACGCGGTGAACCTGGGCTGGAAGCTGGGGGCGACGGTCGCGGGCACGGCGGCGCCGGAGCTGCTGGACAGCTACGAGGCCGAGCGCCGCCCGATCGCCGCCGGCGTGCTGCGCAACACCCGCGCGCAGGCGGTGCTGATCGACCCGGACCCGCGTTTCGAAGGGCTGCGGGAGCTGATGATCGAGCTGCTGCACGTACCGGAGACCAACCGCTACCTGGCGGGCCTCATCTCGGCGCTGGACGTGCGGTATCCCGTGCCGGGCGAGCACCCGCTGCTGGGGCGCCGCGTCCCGGACCTGCCGCTCGTCACCGAGGACGGCACCCGCCGGCTGAGCACGTACTTCCACGCGGCGCGCGGCGTGCTGCTGGCCCTCGGCGGCGACCAGGCGCTCGCCGACGAGGCCGCGGCGTGGAAGGACCGGGTGGACCTGGTCGCGGCCGAGGGCGTCGCGGAGCCGGGCACCGCGGTCGACGGGCTGGCCGCGCTGCTGGTCAGGCCCGACGGCTACATCTGCTGGACCGGCACCCGGGACTCGGGTGCGGAAGGGCTCGCCGAGGCCCTGCGCACCTGGTTCGGGCCGCCCGCCGTCTGAGGCGCCCGGCCCGCGGTCTTCTGCCCCGCACCACTCTCAGCCCAAGGAGTCCCATGACCACCGCACCGCTCGCCCCCGTGGCCCAGGCCCGCTCGCTGCTGCGCCTGACCACGGCATACCACCAGGCGAAGGCCTTGCACAGCGCCGTGGAGCTGGGCCTGTTCGACCTGCTCGCCGAAGGCCCCGCGACCGTCGAGGAGGTGAAGGACAAGCTCCGCATCGTCCATCCGCTGGCCAAGGAGTTCCTCGAAGCGCTCGTCGCGCTGGAGTTGCTGGAGGCGGACGGGGACCGCTACCGCAACGCCCCCGCGGCGCGGGCGTTCCTGGTGTCCGGTTCCCCCGAATACCTGGGCGGCACCGTCCTCCAGCACGCACGCAAGCACTACCACGTATGGGCCGGGCTGACGACGGCGCTCCAGGAGGGCGAGGCCGGTTCCGGCGCCGAGGCGCACGGGCCCGAGGCGTACCCCAAGCACTACGAGGACCCGGAGCGCGCCCGCCAGGTCATGGCGCACTTCGACACCTTCAGCTCCTTCACGGCCGAGGAGCTGGCGCGCCGCGTCGACTGGGGCGGGTACGAGTCGTTCGTCGACATCGGCGGCGCCCGCGGCAACCTGGCCACGCGGCTGGCCCTGGCCCACCCGCACCTGCGGGGCGCCGTGTTCGACCTCCCGGCGCTGGCGCCGCTGGCCGGGGAGCTGATCCGCGACCGCGGGCTGGAAGGCCGGGTCCGCTTCCACGGCGGTGACTTCCTGGCCGACCCGCTGCCGTCGGCGGACGTGGTGGTCACCGGCCACGTACTGCCCGACTGGCCCGCGCCGCAGCGTCGCAAGCTCCTCGCGCGGATCCGCGAGGCGCTGCCTTCCGGCGGTGCGCTGGTGGTCTACGACCTGATGACCGACCCGGCCTCCACGACGGCGCAGGACGTGCTGCAACGGCTCAACCACGGCCTGATACGCGGCGACAGCTCGTCCAGCAGCGTCGCGGAGTACCGCGCGGAGGTGGAGGAGGCCGGCTTCCGGGTGCGGCAGGCGGAGCGGATCGACAACCTCCTCGGCGACTGGCTGATTGTCGCCGTCAAGCCCTGACCCGCCGCGGCGGCGCTTGCTACGGTGATCATGCCCGCGGGGACGTCCCCGCCGGGTGCGGGAAAGCAACGTCAGAGAGGGCGGAACGATGCGGCAGGCGACCACGAATCCGGCAGGAAAGGTCCGCATCACGACGCAGAGGAATCCGAACCCCCTCCATGAAGAAGCTGAATCTGGGCATTCTGGCCCACGTTGACGCCGGCAAGACCAGTCTCACCGAGCGCCTGCTGCACCGCGCCGGAGTGATCGACGAGATCGGCAGCGTGGACGCCGGCACCACGCAGACCGACTCGATGGAGCTGGAGCGGCGGCGGGGCATCACCATCCGGTCCGCCGTGGCCACCTTCGTCCTGGACGACCTGAAGGTCAACCTCATCGACACCCCGGGGCACTCCGACTTCATCTCCGAGGTCGAGCGGGCGCTCGGAGTGCTCGACGGCGCGATCCTGGTGGTCTCGGCCGTCGAGGGCGTCCAGCCGCAGACCCGCATCCTGATGCGGACGCTGCGCAGGCTGGACATTCCCACGCTGGTCTTCGTCAACAAGATCGACCGGGGCGGCGCGCGCCCCGACGGTGTGCTGCGGGAGATCCGCGACCGGCTCACCCCCGCCGCGGTGGCACTCTCCGCCGCGGCGGACGCCGGCACGCCGCGGGCCCGCGCGATCCCGCTCGGCCCGGACACCGACCCGGGCTTCGCCGTCCGGGTCGGTGAGCTGCTCGCCGACCACGACGACGCCTTCCTGGCCGCCTACCTGGACGAGGAACGCGTGCTGACCGAGAAGGAGTACGCCGAGGAGCTGGCCGCGCAGACCGCGCGCGGCCTGGTGCACCCGGTGTTCTTCGGTTCGGCGCTGACCGGCGAGGGCCTGGACCAGCTCATGCGCGGTGTCCGCGAGTTGCTGCCCGCGGTCCACGACCAGCAGGACGCGCCGCTGCGTGCCACGGTGTTCAAGGTCGACCGCGGTACGCGCGGGGAGACGGTCGCGTATCTGCGGCTGCGCTCCGGCACGCTGGGCACCCGTGACTCCGTGACCCTGCACCGCGTCGACCACACCGGCCGGGTCACCGAGCACGCCGGGCGGATCACCGCGCTGCGGGTCTTCGAGCACGGGTCGGCCACCAGTGAGACCCGGGCGGGCGCCGGGGACATCGCGCAGGCCTGGGGGCTGAAGGACGTACGGGTCGGCGACCGGGCCGGGCACCTCGACGGCCCCCCACCGCGGAACTTCTTCGCCCCGCCCAGCCTGGAGACCGTGATCAGGCCGGAGCGTCCGGCGGACGCCGGGCGGCTGCACGCCGCCCTGCGCATGCTCGACGAACAGGACCCGTCGATCGACCTGCGGCAGGACGAGGAGAACGCGGACGGCGCGGTGGTCCGCCTCTACGGGGAGGTGCAGAAGGAGATCCTCGGCAGCACGCTCGCGGAGTCCTTCGGTGTGCGGGCCCGCTTCGACCCGACCCGCACGGTCTGCATCGAGAAGCCCGTCGGTACGGGCGAGGCGCTGGAAGAGCTGGACACGCGGACGCACAACTACTTCTGGGCGACCGTGGGGCTGCACGTCGGGCCCGCCGAGCCGGGCGCGGGCATCACCTTCCGCCTGGCGGTGGAACTGGGATCGCTCCCCCTGGCCTTCCACAAGGCCATCGAGGAGACGGTGCACGCCACCCTGCGGCACGGCCTGTACGGCTGGCAGGTCACCGACTGCGCCGTCACCCTGACCCGCACCGGGTTCGCCAGCCCGGTGAGCGCGGCCGACGACTTCCGCAAGGCCACGCCGCTGGTCCTGATGGACGCGCTCCGGCAGGCCGGCACCCGGGTGTACGAACCGGTCAGCTCCTTCGAGCTGGAGGTCCCCGCCTCGCGGCTCAGCCCGGTGCTGGCGAAACTCGCCGAGCTGGGCGCCAACCCCGGCGTGCCCACGGCCGAGGGCGACGCCTTCCGCCTGGAGGGCACGATGCCAACCAGCCTCGTGCACGACTTCAACCAGCGGGTTCCCGGGCTGACCCAGGGAGAGGGAGTGTTCCTGGCCGAGCACCGGGGCTACCGGCCCGCCGCCGGCCACCCGCCCGTGCGGCCCAGGCCCGAAGGGGCCAACCCGCTCAACCGGGACGAGTACCTCCTGCACGTGCTCAAGCGCGTCTGAACCGGGCCCGGACCGCGCCTCGGGGCGGGAATCCGCCGAGGCGCGGTCCGGGAGTTTCAGGTACCGGCCTGTACCTGGAGGCGGGCCTCCGGCCGCGGGTACGGGCCGGTGTTGCTCCGGGAAATCCCGAGGAGCAGCATGGATTTCGCCTTGTTCACGGCGTCGATCCGGGACACCGCGCCCAGTTTTTCGAAAACATTGCTCAGATGACGTTTGACGGTTGCCTCGGTGATGGTGAGACGGGCGGCGATCTGGCTGTTGCTCAGCCCCCGTGCCACGTTCTCCATAATCTGCAGTTCGCGGGCGGAGAGCCGCGCCGTGGACGAATACGGGAGGGCCGCCATGCTCTCCTTCGGAACGGACATGAATATCTGCCCCGGGTGGCTCGTCACGCTACGAATCGCGGCCAGCACCTCGGCCCGCCGCAAATTCTTGGTCAGGAACCCGCTCACCCGCAGCTGGAGCGCCTGCTGAACGAGCGCGGGATGGTGGAAGGAGGTCAGGACGATGCACTGCGACCGCGGCGACACCCGGTGCATGGCCTCGACCCCCGAGACCACTCCGTACGGCTCGGCCCCGTCCAGCAGGATGACGTCGGGGCGCAGCTCGGCGGCCATGCGCACCGCCGCCTCCCCGTTGGTTAAGCCGCCGACCACCTTGATGTCGGGCTGAGCGGCGAGCACATCGCACAGCGTTTCCCTGAGCAGGGTCTGGTCGTCGACGACGAGGACGGTGATGACTTTGTTATCCATTCGCCCCTCCAGCACACAGAAACATGTCTGCATTTTTTGGTCGGAACCCACGGGAATGTACGGCTAAAGCCGCCCCGACAGGGCAAGCGGAGAGGGAACGATCGAGGAGATGGCGAGTCGCACGGTCAATGCGAGCATCGGTACCGAAAGGGCGGAGCCCAAGAGCTTCCCCCGTGTCACCAAAAACACCCCCACGCACCCTTTGGCGAGCAAAGATTTTGCATACGCCATTTGCAACAGTACATGCCTAAGTGCGCGCAAGGGCAAGGATATGAAGGTAAAAAGATCTTCCACACGGGCCAAAGTGATGGCAAATCCCGTAAATTACCCATAGACGCGGGGCGGCTCGTGGTATAAGTCGCTTGCCTTACCGGGCCGCCTGTTGTAAAAGGGCCCCCGCCCAAGCTCCGCGTCGAGGCGGATCAGGGGCGGGGGCCGCAGCCCGCCACTCCGCACGCCCGGCCGCGCTTCGACCCGGCCTGCACGGGCCGAGGTTCACGAATCGCGCAAGAAGTCGGCGAGCAGACCGCACAATCGTGACGGCGCGTCCTCCTGGACCAAGTGGCCGGCACCGTCGAGCACTTGCACCCGAGCGTGCGGAATGCAAGCCTTCAGCCGTTCGGCGTGGTCGATCGGCAGCCATTCGTCTTCCCGGCCCCAGACAATCAGAGTCGGCAGGTGGAGTTCGCCGAGACGGTCTTCGAGTTCGCGGGTGAACCGCTCGTCGTTCAGGGCCGCCTGACGGTAGAACGCCTGCTGCCCGGCCTCCCCCAGCCAGGGAAGCACCAGAGCATCGGCGGTTTCCTCGTCCAGGCCCTTATGGCTCGCCGTGCCGACGTGAGCGCGCACCAGCGCTTCGTGCAGATGCGCCGGAAGCGACGCGAAGGCTTCGGGATGTTCGCGCGCCAGCCGGAAGAAACCGGTACCCCATGGGCGCAGGGCGACGGTATCCAGCAGCGCCAGGCGGCCGTACTGCATTCCGTCGAACACCGCCGACCTCAGCGCGACGGCGCCACCGAAGTCGTGAGCGATCACAGCGGGTTCACGCAGCCCCCACTCGCGCATCAGCCCGGTGAACACCTCTTGCTGGGCCGCCAGGGAGACATCCTGCCCTTCGGACTTCTGCGACGCGCCATACCCTGCCATGTCCCAGACGTAGCAGCGATACCGGTCGGACAGTGCTGCCGTGACATGGCGCCAGATGTACGAGGAGAAAGGCGTGCCGTGCAGGAGGACGACCGGTGGCCCCTGCCCCACGCACGCCCAGCGGACGACTCCCGACGGGCTCGCGTACTCCTCGTCAAGTCGCCAGTCCGCCATGACACCTCCAGGCCGCTCCACCGATTCCATGTATGTGTAGCCGTCATCGAGACGGCTAAACACCGTGGGCTAAAAGGCGCACGAGACGCGCAACCGGCTTCACCGGGACCCCGGAGTCTCCTGCGAAGCATTGCCGAGTACCGCGCCGGGCGAGGCCTAAACGCCACACCACACCAGGAATTCTTGCGGCACGAACGGCAGGCGCCGCTAATCGGCCATCGTGATCGGCCGGACCGGGTCGGACCGGCACCTCGTCCGGAATGCGGACCCATGAGATGATCACCTCTTACCCGAAAGCATTGCGCCGAAAATCGGCGCTGGTCACCTGGTGCGCCATTTTCGCAACCACCTTGGGAAAATGTGGCCGACCGGCGCGGGCCGCAACGCGCGTAAACCGACCGGAAGCACCCATAGATGATTCAACAGCAGAATGCACCCAAGGCAGCAGGTTCTCCCTGCACCTCGTTGCATGTCGCATGTGCTTCCGCTGGCTCAAAGCCGGGATCGGCCAGGATGAAAACACTTGACCGAGCGAAGAGCGGGAAGCATATGCTCCAGGCCGGAAATGCGGCAGGCACGAAGAGAGCGGCTCCCCCGGCTTCACGTGCCCGCGCCGGCCTCCGTTCACCTGCATGCTCGCGCTGCCGCCTGCCAAGCGCGGCCTCTTGGCCGTCTCCCCCTCCCCAAGATTCGTGTGCGCCACCGGATTCAGGACACCCCTGTGGCCCCTGACAACCATCCAACGGAGGAAACATGCGGTTCGGTGTATTAGGCCCGCTCATACTGGAGGACGGTCAGGAATACCCCCTGCCGTCCGCGCCCAAGACCCGGCAGCTGCTTGCCTTGTTGCTCCTGCACAGGAACACAACGGTGCCCTTGGACCAGTGTCTGGAGGAGATCTGGGGCCCGGACAGCCCGCGGAGCGCCGTGCAGAGCCTGCACACCCGCGTGCTCCACATCAGGCAGGCGTTCGCACGCGTCCCACCCGTAGGGTCCCAGCGGCGCGCGAAAGAGCTCTTGGCCACCCAGCACCGCGGCTACCGTCTGAATGTCGACCCCGAGAGCCTGGACCTGCACGCCTGTGACGCGTACGTCTCCCGTGCGCAGAAGGCGCAGGCCGCGCGGGACGACCGGCAGCTCCGCTCTGCGCTGAGGTCCGCGCTCGCCCTGTGGCGCGGGCCGGTGCTCTCGGACGTGTCGACCGGCACTTACTTGCAGTCGCACATCGTGGGATTGGAAGAGTACCGGCTGAACCTTCTGGAGCGGTGTCTGGAGGCCGAGTTACGTCTCGGCCTGCACCACGAACTCCTCCCACAGCTCGGGCAATTGGTGGCGGAGCACCCCACCAACGAGAACTTCCACGCGCAGTACATGATCGCACTGCACCGTTCGGGACGGTCGGCGCAGGCGCTGGACATCCACCGCTCCCTGCACGACAGCCTGAGCCGCGAACTCGGTATCGCGCCGTCCCCGAAGCTCGGCGAACTCCAGACGGCAATCCTCAATGCCGACCACATTCTCGACGCCCCGCCGGCGGACCGGCATGGCCTCTCACTGGATCTGTGCACCGCGGACACCGGGAAAGGAGACGGGCTTTCGTGAAGCGGTCCATCGGATGGGACAACGGCGCGGTGGTCGCGGTCGACCAGCGAGCCTTGCCGGACGAGCTGAAGGAGTTGCGGCTCACGGACACCGAGCAAGTCGTCGCCGCCATACAGTCGCTGGCAATTCGGGGCGCGCCGGCAGTAGGTGTGGCAGGGGCCCTCGGCGTGGCGCTGGCCGCTCATCTCGCGGACGCGGACGGTGCGGCCGGGGAGGCGGCCGTGCGTGCGCAGGCCCGGCGCATCGCCGAAGCGCGGCCTACCGCTGTGAATCTGGAGCGGGGCGTGCAGCGCGCGCTGAACCGGTTGCCCGACGGCAAGGAGGCGGTGCTCGCCGAGGCCCTTTCGATGCTGGCCGAAGACGAGCGGGTGAACCGTGCCGCCTCTCACCGGGCCGCGGAATTCCTACGGGATTGCCTGCCGTCCACACCATTGCGGGTGCTGACGCACTGCAACACCGGTCGTCTGGCGACGGCAGCCTGGGGCACGGCGCTCGGCGCCATAAAGGAACTCGCCTCCGCCGGGCTGGTGGCTGAGGTATTGGCGGGCGAGACGCGTCCGCTGCTGCAAGGCGCGCGCCTGACGGTGTGGGAACTGGCGGAGGCCGGTATTCCTCATCGTCTCTGCGTGGACGCCGCCGGTCCTGCCGCCCTCGCTGCCGGGATGGTGGACTGCGTCGTCGTCGGCGCGGACCGGATCGCCGCGAACGGGGACGTCGCGAACAAGATCGGAACCTACGCCCTGGCCGTGGCCGCGCAGCGGGCCGGCGTCCCCTTCGTGGTCGTCGCACCCGAATCCACCCTCGACCCGCGCACCCGGAGCGGTGCGGACATCCGGATCGAGGAGCGGCACGCCGATGAGGTCACCCACCATGCGGGCATCCGGGTCGCCGCGCGGAATACCAGGGTGTTCAATCCCGCGTTCGATGTGACGCCGTTCGAGTTGGTCACCGCCGTCATCACGGAAACCCGCACGATGCGTTGACATCGTTCAGATGCGTTCGCGCGTTTCGGAGTTCCGGAGCGACGAAGCCGTCGAAGAGCTCGCGGTGCTCCGGCCTTGTCGCGGTGCCGGCCGGGCCATGGGGGTGAGAAGGGAGATCGCCGCGGTGAGCAGGAACGCGGCGCCGAGTCCGTTCCGGTCGGCGAAAGCCCCCAGAGCGGCCGGGCCGATGATGGTACCGAGCCCGAGGAAGAAGACCGTGGCGCTGAATCCGGTGGCGGGGTGTTCGGGAAAGACCTGGTAACTCCACACCGCGAGCAGGCCGGAAGTCGCCATGAAAGCCGGCCCGTAGAAAACGGCGGACAGCGCTACCGCGGGCAGGGAATCCGGGGCGAGGCCGAGGAGGGCGATGGCCAGTGCCAAGGCGAGAAACAGGCATATTTGCGCGCGGCGCAGGCCCAGCCTGTCGATAAAGGCCCCGGCCGCCACTCCCGCGGTTCCGGCCAGCCCCATCAGGGTCCAGAAGAGGGGGACGGCCAGGTGGTCGGCGGAGAGGTTCCGTGCCACGGTATCCGCCGCGAAAGTCCAGTAGACGGCGCCGATCAATCCGTAGGAACCCGCGGTCACATAAAGCGGCACGGTCGCGGTACGGGCGAACCAGCGCCAGCCGGGTCCCTCCTCCTGGCGACGGGTGCGCGGGGTGACCGGGCCGCCTGGCAGGACCCAGGCGTTGAGCAGGGTGACGGCGAGGGCCGCGACGGCGAACGCGCTCCACGCGTACTGCCAGGTCCGCCCGGTCGCGAAGATGGCCAGCGGTCCTGCTACGACCACGGCGAAGGCCGTACCGCTGGGAATCAGTGCCATCAGCCGTTCGCGGCGGCCGGCGGGCACCATCCGGGCCACCGCGTCGGAGTACGGTGCCCAGACGAACCCCGGGCTCAGTCCGGCGAGGATCAGGCCGGCGGCCAGTGCGCCGGTGTTCCCGGCGAACGCCACGAGGAACATGCCGGCCGCGGCGGACACACCGCCCGCGATGACCAGTGGCCGTGGTCCGCAACGCCGGGAGAGCGCACCGACGAGCAGGAGCGAAACCATGTAGCTGACGTAGGTGGCGCTGCCGATCAGACCGATGAGGGAGACCGACAGCGAGAAGTCCCGGCGCATTTCGGGCAGGAACAGCCCGTACCCGTAGCGCGCGAAGCCGAAGGTCACCCCCTGCGCCGTTACCCCCGCCAGCCCGACCTTCCATGTCAACGGCAGCCCCGGTGTGTTCCGGCGCGTCGCTGTGCCCCTCACCGTGTCTCCTCCTCGGTTCGCCGCGGCCAGGTGTCGAGCAGGCGGGCGACGGTCCGCTGTGCCTTGGCCACGGCTTCCGTGACGGTGCCCAGCGCCTCGGTGGTGGTCGCGCCCTCGTACAGCATGAGCAGGAGATCGACGAGTTCCTCCGCATCCGCGTAGCGCGCCTCGTCGACCCACTCCGCCAGGCGTGCGCGGTGGGCGGCCTTGTGCGCGGCCACCACGGCCCCCGCGGGGTGGTCCCGGCCCCCCAGCTGGGCGGCGGCGTTGGCGAAGGCGCACCCGCGGTAGCCGGGCCGGCGGTGGTAGACCGCCAGCGCGTCGAACACCGCCATGATGCGCGCTACGGGGGCGGGGCCGGCCGCCTGGCACAGGTCGTCCAAGAGGCCGCGCCAGCGCGCGTCGCGCTCCTCCAGGTAAGCGACGACCAGCGCGTCCTTGCCGCCGAAGTGCTTGTAGAAGGTCATACGGGCCACATTCGCGGCCTCGATCACGGCGTCGACCCCGGTGGCGTCGACGCCCTGGCGGTAGAACAGCTCGTCCGCCGCTTCCAACAGCCTGCTACGAGCGGACGGACGCGGCGCGGTGCCTGCTGTGAGCGGACTCATGACAGCAAGTATACGGAACGTTCTATCTACTCGCAGGGCGGCGCGCGGCACGGGTCCTCACCTCACCGGAACTGTTCTTCTTCGGTCGAGCCGCGCAGCGCGGTGGTGGTGGAGGCGGGGTTGATGGCGGCGGCGATCTGGTCGAAGTAGCCGGTGCCGACC
>NZ_JBIRJY010000023.1:0-95590 GCF_044329785.1 Streptomyces sp. NPDC017529 | reverse complement strand
ACGGCTCGATCCACTTCGGATCATCTGCCGAGATCACCCCACCCATGCCCAACCAACGCGCCAACCGCACCACTGGTTACGGGACAACCTTTAGCGGTTTCACGAAGAGGTGTCGGGGCCGCCAGGCTGCAGGCCGGCGGACCCGTCCGCGTACGACGAACGGCGGCGCGCCCCGGCCGGGCGCGCCGCCGTTCTCCTCTTCCCCATCCGGGGCAACTCGCGGCCAGCCGCCCCCCCCCGTCGCCCCTGGCGCCTGACGCGTACGGGGAATTCCGCGCCCGCGATGTCACCGCCACAGCGGCGGCACGTCATCCAACGGCGATCGGACCGCGCGCGGTGCGCCCCTCGCAGTAGGCGGTGTAGTGGTCGAGGGCCCGCTGGGCGCGGGCGGTCGCCACCCGGAAGGCCGTGGCAGGCGCGGCATCGTCCACGAGCACCTCGTGCATCGCGTCCGTCATGAACTCCTGGATCCTGGCGAACTCCCCGAGCAGCGCGCCCCGCGCCGCCGGCGAGTCACCCGAGGCCGCCAGCTGGTCCACCGCGACCCGCAGGTGCGGATTGCGGTCGAACCACCCGTCGGCTTCGAGCAGCCGGAAGGAAGCGCCGGTGACGGGGATGAAGCGGGTCCGCCGGTGCCGTTCCGCCGCCGCGTCCGGACGGTGGAGGTACTGCAGGAAGGCGAGCGCGCCGTCGCGCGTGGCGTCGTCGAACCCGCCGGCCAGCCACAGGGCGTCACCGCCGATCACGTTGCCCGCGTACCCGGCCTCGCTGTTGTGGGGGAGCCGGCACGCGCGCACCGAGAAGCCCCCCTCGCGGCCGGCCTGGACCATGCGCTCCGCCTCCACGGAGGTCGTCATGGTGAACGCGACGCGCTGCTCGGCGAACGCCCGGAAGTTGGCGTCCCAGTCGACGGCCCGGCCGTGGTGCAGATACAGGTAGTGCCCGTCGCGGTGCAGCGCCTTCCACCAGTCCACGTACGCCATCAGCTCGTCCGAGACGAGATCGACGGCGTCGGCACGGGCGGAACGCCCGTTGTCGTGGTTGGCCAGCAGGCCGCCCTGCTGCGCGAGGGCCTGCTGGAACATCCAGCCGTGATTCGGCCAGGAGATCGCCGGTCCACCGCGCGACGAGACCGCCTCGCACGCCGTCCGGAGTTCCGCCCAGGTCCGCGGCACCTCGGTGACGCCGGCGGCGGCCAGCAGGGTGGTGTTGGCGTACATGAGCGTCGTCGAGACCAGCGACGGCATGGCGAGGAGTGCGCCGTCCCGTGTGTAGTAGCGGACGGCCGCCGACGCGAGGTCGTCCAGGACGACCTTTTCGCCGAGGATCTCCTCGCGGCCGCCGATCGCCGGACCGACCGGGGTGAACAGCGGCTCGCCGGACGCCGTCCGGATGTCCAGCGCCTCCTGGGCCGAGGTGTAGAAGAACTGCGCGAGTACGGGCGGATCGCCGCGCAGCGCGGCGCGGTGCACCTCCTCGGGAAAGGAGAGCCAGTCGACGGAGCGCACCTCGACCCGGTAACCGGGATGGACGGCGCGGAACCTGTTTCCCTTCTCCTGTATTTCCCGGGCATGGTCAGGAATGACCGGGTAGTGGGGCACCCATACCGTAATGATTCGCTCGGATGTCATGAAGAGCCTTCCTGTGTTCTCCGATGCCCGGCGGCCATCGTCGGCGGCCCGGCAACCCGGCGGCATCTTCGCCCTTGCCCGTTTCCACCGGACCGGATCAGCGCATTCTCGGAGAAGTACCGGCAGGGTGCCGGTGGGATTCTGGGCGTTCGAACCCGCGACGCACGGAAGTGAGGAGAGTGCCGCATGGCGGAACGCCGCAGCACGCGCCCGATGACCGGTGAAGAGTATCTGGACAGTCTGCGGGACGGCCCTCGCGAGATTTACCTCTACGGCGACCGCGTCGACGATGTGACGGCGCATCCGGCCTTCCGCAATCCGGCCCGGATGACCGCCCGGCTGTATGACGCGTTGCACGACCCGGAACGCCGCGGCGAACTCGTCACACAGACCGACACCGGCAGTGACGGATACACGCACAAATTCTTCACCGTGTCCCGCAGCGTCGACGACCTTGTGCGGGACCAACGGGCGATCGCGGCGTGGGCGCGCCTGGGATACGGGTGGATGGGCCGCAGCCCCGACTACAAGGCGTCCTTCCTGGGCACGTTGGGAGCCAACGCCGACTATTACGGTCCGTTCGCCGACAACGCCCGGCGCTGGTACGCCGAGTCGCAGGAACGGGTGCTGTACTGGAATCACGCCATCGTCCACCCGCCGGTGGACCGGAGCCTGCCCCCGGACCAGGTCGAGGACGTGTTCATCCACGCCGAGCGGGAAACCGAAGCGGGCCTGGTCGTCAGCGGCGCCAAGGCGGTTGCCACGGGGTCGGCGCTGGCGCACTACAACTTCATCGCCCACTACGGCCTGCCGATCAAGAAGAGGAATTTCGCCCTGGTGGCGACGGTGCCCATGAGCGCGCCCGGGGTGAAGCTCATCTGCCGGCCCTCGTACGGGTCCACCGCCGCGCTCGCGGGAAGCCCGTTCGACTATCCGCTGTCGTCCCGCCTGGACGAGAATGACGCGATCCTGGTCCTGGACAAGGTGCTCATCCCCTGGGAGAACGTGTTCGTCTACGGGGAAGCGGAGAAGATCCGGCGGTTTTCCGGGGAGTCCGGATTCATCGAGCGGTTCACCTTTCACGGCTGCACCCGGCTGGCGGTCAAACTCGACTTCATGGCGGGACTGCTGGCCAAGGCCCTGGACACGACGGGCAGCAGTGACTTCCGCGGTGTACAGAGCCGGCTGGGCGAAGTACTGGCCTGGCGCGACCTGTTCTGGGGACTCTCCGACGCGGCGGCGCGCAATCCGGTGCCGTGGAAGAACGGGGCGCTCCTGCCGAACCCTCGGTACGGGATGGCCTACCGGTGGTTCATGCAGATCGGCTATCCCCGGATCCGGGA
Organism: Streptomyces sp. NPDC017529; assembly: GCF_044329785.1. NCBI lineage: Bacteria > Bacillati > Actinomycetota > Actinomycetes > Kitasatosporales > Streptomycetaceae > Streptomyces > Streptomyces sp. NPDC017529. Next base: position 92,616 of record NZ_JBIRJY010000023.1, on the reverse strand, counting down.
GATCGCGCTGCAGGACGTCGCCAGCGGCCTCATCTACCTCAACTCGTCCGCCCACGATTTCGCCAACCCGGAGATCCGCCCTTACCTGGACCGTTTCATCCGGGGATCGGACGGGGTGGACGCCGTCGAGCGGGTCAAAGTGATGAAGCTGCTGTGGGACGCCGTCGGAACGGAATTCGGCGGGCGTCACGAACTCTACGAGCGCAACTACGCGGGCAATCACGAGAACGTACGGATCGAAGTGCTCCTCAAGCACGCGGCGGACGGCCGGCTCGACGAGTTCAAGGGGCTCGTCGACACGTGCCTGGACGAGTACGGCCTGGACGGCTGGACGGTCCCGGACCTCGACACGTTCGACGCACTGGGCCGTGCGGGACGCGACCTGGTGCACGGCAGGAAGGGCGGGGAGCGGCCCCAGGACGCCGCCACCGCCGGTGATGGGGCTCCGGAGCCGGCGGCCCCGCACCGTTCCGACGGAGTGGTGTGAAGGTCTTACCAGCCTGAGGCCGTCAGCCCGCTCTCACCCGAAGAGCCCCGCAACCAGCGGTTGCGGGGCTCTCCTCGGGTTCGACTCGCGAAGAGGAAGACCCGGCCGGGGGGAGGACCGGCCGGGAGCGCGGGGGCCGGTCAGCGAAGCGTGCGGGCGAAGGCGCGTACGTCGGAGATCAGGAGCTCGGGCTGTTCGAGGGCCGCGAAGTGGCCTCCCCGCTCGCACTCTGTCCAGTGCGTCAGCGTCGGCAGGGCCGCCTCGGCGAAGCGCCGTACGGGCCGGACCGCGTCCTCCGGGAACACCGCCACCCCCACGGGCGCGGACAGCGGCCACGGCCCGCCCCAGGTCCGCAGGAAGTCCGTGTCGAGGCGGTTCGACTCGTAGTACAGCTGGGCGCTGGAGCCCGCAGTGGCGGTGAACCAGTAGACGGAGACGTTGGTCAGCAGGGTGTCGCGGTCGATCGCCTCCTCGGGGCAGTCCCGCGCGGCCGACCACTCCCTGAACTTCTCCGTGATCCACGCGAGCTGGCCGGCCGGCGAGTCCGTCAGTGCGTAGGCCAGGGTCTGCGGACGCGTCGACTGGATCTTGCGCCAACCGGCCCCGTCCTGCTCGAAGTGCGCGGCGAACTCCCACCGCGCCTGGTCGCGTGCGTCCAGGTCCGCGAAGGAGGCGCCGGCCGGGGGGAACGCCGCGAACATGTTGACGTGCACCCCGGCGACCCGCTCCGGGGCGGCCAGCCCGAGCTCCAGCGAGACGGGCATCCCCCAGTCGCCGCCCTGCACCAGGTACCGCGTGTACCCGAGGCGCTCCATGAGTTCCGCCCACGCCCTCGCCACTCGGCGCACGTCCCACCCCGTGGTGCGTATCCGCCCCGAGAAGCCGTAGCCCGGGAGGGAAGGGATGACGAGGTGGAAGGCGTCCTCCGGGCGCCCGCCGTGGCGCCGGGGATCGGTCAGGGGGCCGATCACCCGCAGGAACTCGGCGACCGAGCCGGGCCAGCCGTGCGTGACGATCAGGGGCAGGGCGTCCGGTTCGGGGGAGCGGACGTGCAGGAAGTGGACGGTGGCGCCGTCGATTCCCGTCAGATACTGCGGATACCGGTTCAGGCGCGCCTCGGCGGCGCGCCAGTCGAACCGGGTCCGCCAGTATCGGGCCAGTTCGCGGAGGTAGGAGAGCGGCACGCCGCGGTCCCACCCGGTGCCCGGCACCTCGTCGGGCCACCGGGTCGCGTCGAGCCGCCGGTGGAGATCGTCGATGTCGGCCTGTGGCACGGCGATACGGAAGGGGCGCATACGAAAGCCTTTCCGGATCCGGTGGTCGTCACGTGTCGGGGGTGTCGTGGGTGGCACTGGCGGCCGCCGGGCCCGGCGCGGCCGCGCGCCGGGAACCGGAGTCCGGCCGCGGCCCGCGGCGCAGGCTGTGGCGCAGCACGCGCAGTGCCCGGTGCGGGCTCATGAGCGTGGCCGGCGCGTCCACCAGCCCCGCGACGCGCATGAAGGAATTGGCCAGCACCGCGTCGTGGGCGGCGGCTTCCTGCAGCCGCGCGACGTAGGCGTTCGCGAACTTGGTCTTCGCCGTCCGACGGCCTTCGACGCCCACGTAACCGAGGTCCGCGCTCGCCGAGAAGTCCCAGGGCGCGTCCACGGCGCGCGCGATGTCCCGGAAGTACGCCCGCGCGTCGGGCGCGGGGCCCGCCGCCACGTGGCCGCGGAGCACCAGAGCCTCCTGCGCGGCGACGCTCATGCCCTGCCCGTAGACCGGGTTGAAGCTGCACACGGCGTCGCCCATGACCAGGAACCGCTCCGGGAAGCGCGTCAGCCGCTCGTAGCGGCGGCGGACGCTCATCGGGAACCGGAACATCACAGGCTCGTCGAGCGGCTCGGCGTCCCGCACCGCGCGGTGGATGTCCGGAACCGGGAGGGTCGCCGCGTACCGCAGGAAACCGTCGGGATCGGTGGGCGGGTGGTCGCCGAGTACGCCGGTGAGCGACAGCTCGACGCAGCCCGCGCGCCCCGGCACGCGGTAGAGCAGCGCACCGCGCGGATGGGCGGGGGTGGCGACCGGGATGATCGCGACATCGGACCCCAGCGGATCGCCGCGCAGCTTGAAGTGGGCCGTCGTGTAGGCCAGGTCGATCTTCACCCGGTCCTCGTCGGGCCGCCGATAGCCCAGTTCGTCGAGCCACGCGGGCGTCCGTGAGCCGCGTCCCGTGGTGTCGACGACCAGGTCGGCGTCGATCACTTCCGGCGCGGTGCGGTTGCGGGGCTGGACCCGGGCGCCGAGGACGCGGCGCCGGTCCGAGGAGACCGACAGCCCGACGATGTCGGTGTGCTCGCGGAAGAGCACGTTCGGCAGCGCCTGCACCCGGCCGCGCACGTGCGCCTCCAGGACGGGGCGGGTGGCCGGCACCGAGACGAGCCCGGACCGGCCGGGCCGCAGCCGACGGCCGTTGAAGTACCAGCGGATGTCACCGTTGAAGTCCCCCGGCTCGGCACCGGCGGCGCGCAGCTCTGCGGTGAGCCCGGGGAACAGCTCTTCGAGTATCTGTTGGCCGCGGGCGATCAGCCCGTGCGCGTGGCGTCCGTGGGGCACGCCCCGGCGGGGGCCCTCCGCCCCGAGGACCGTGTCCCGGTCCACCACCACGACCTCGCCGAACCGCTCGGCGAGGACCCGCGCCGCCAGCAGGCCCGCCATGCTCGCGCCGAGTACGACGGCGCGCGTCCCGGTATGTGGCTCCGTCACCTGTGCACCCTCCGCCGGCCGGGTCAAGACCGCGCGGTGACGGCCGGAGTGTTCTGGTACGCGGCGATGAGCCAGTCGTCGGCGCGCCGCACCAGAACCCAGGTGGCGTGGATGGCGTTCTCCTCCGGCAGCTCGGTGGCGCCGGGCGGGATGACGCCGCCCCGGGTCGTCAGTACGGCGACATCGGCGCCCAGCACCCGCACGTCGACCGGGTCGCCGGTCACCCGGGTGCCCTTGAAGGGGCCGGAGAACGCCTCGGTCATGAACGAGCGGATGGCCTGGCGGCCCGCCAGGAACGTTCCGGGGAGGACGAGGGTGGCGTCCTCGGCGAACACGTCCGCGAAGGCTCCGCCGTCGTTCCTCTGCCATGCGGCGACGATGCGCCCGGGTACCGCGAGGACCTTATCCGCATTCTGTTCCGTGGGTTCGATGGCCATTTTCTCTTCCTTTCCTCGGTAATTCGACGAATGGAAGACTCGCATGGGCCGAAGTGCCGGGGCATCTTCCTCATTGCGCCCCGGCCGCCCAGGGTTCCGGCCGGATGCCGCAATTCCGAAGATGCCTCCGAAAGACCGCCGGAGCACTGTTGTCGACGGCGAAGGACGCTGTGGCGACGGGCCGCGGCGAATCCTGATCGACGCGACTATTCCCCTGGAGTGTCCGATGACTGTCACTGCTGTCCCTTCCGGTGCGGAACTCGTCGGCCGCGCGACGGAGCTGGTCCCGCGGCTCCGGAGCCACGCGGTGTGGATGGAGGAGAACCGCAGGGCGCACGACGACGTGCTGGAGGCCCTGCGCGAATCCGGTCTGTTCCGTATGCGCGTACCGCGCCGGTACGGCGGTTTCGAGTCGGATATGCGGACGACGGTCGAGGTGATTTCCGAACTCGCCCGTGGAGACGCCTCCGTGGCCTGGACGGCCGCGGTCTATGCCATCAGCACCTGGATGGCCGGTCTGTTCCCGGACGAGGTGCAGGACGAGATATTCGTCGACCCGGACGTGCGGATCAGCGGAATTCTGAGCCCCACCGTGCAGGCCGTCCCGGCAGCGGGCGGCGTCGTACTCGACGGTCGGTGGACGTTCAACAGCGGTGCCCGGCACAGCGAGTGGAACACCTGCGCGGCCGTGCTGGTCGACGGGGACGGGCAGCCGCAGCCGGTCATGGTGGCGGTTCCGCTCGCCGACCTCACCGTGGTCGACGACTGGCACACCAGCGGACTGCGCGGGTCGGGGAGCGTCTCCACCGTGGCCGAGAACGTCTTCGTCCCGGACGCCCGGGTGCTGCACATGGGCCCCGTGCTCGCCGGCCGGCACGGTTCGGAGCGGAACGCCGACCGCCCCCTGTGGCGTGCGCCCTTCATGCCGACCGCATGCGCGACGGTGGGCGCCCCGGCCCTCGGCATGGCCAAGGCCGCGCGGGAGTCCTTCATGGAACGGCTGCCCGGACGGAAAATCAGTTACACGGACTACGAGAGCCAGCGCGAGGCACCGCTGACGCATCTGCAGCTCGCCGAGGCGGTCCTGCGGACCGACGAGGCCGCGTTCCACGCGTTCCGCGCCGCCGACCTGCTCGACTCCAAGGCGGTGGCGGGCGAGACGTGGACGCTGGAGGAACGCGCGCGGGTACGCCTCGACCTCGGGGCGGTGTGCCGGCGTTCGCAGGAGGCGGTCGACATCCTGAGTTCGGCGAGCGGCGGCTCGTCCGTCTACACGGACGTCCCCATCCAGCGGATCGAGCGTGACATGCGGACGATGAGCCGCCACGCGATCATCCACCCGAACACGAACCTGGAGCTGTACGGACGCGTCCTGGCCGGCCTGGGCCCCAACACCCTCTATCTCTGACCCCGGCCGCCCACCTCCCGCCATCCACGCCGCCAGGAGGCACCCATGGAAGACCGCGCCCCCGTGGTGATCGACCGCAGCGGTCGGGACATCCACGCCGAGGCCGCCCGGATCCGCGCGCGCGGACCCGTGACCCGCATCGAACTCCCGGGAGGGCTCGCCGCCTGGTCGGTGGCGGGCTACGAGGAAGCCCGCCGCGCCCTCGCCGACCCCCGCTTCTCCAAGGACCCCCGCAAGCACTGGCCGCCGCTCGCCGAGGGCGCGGTCGCGGAGGATTTCCCCCTGATCGGGTGGGTCCTCATGGACAACCTGACGACCGCGCACGGCGACGACCACCACCGTCTCCGCAAGCTGGTCGTCAAGGCCTTCACCCCGCGGCGCGTCGAGGCGATGCGCGCCGGCATCGAGACGGCCACAGCCGAACTCCTGGACGGGCTGGTCGCCGCCCCCGGCGAGGTGATCGACCTCAAGGAGCGCTTCGCCCACCCCCTGCCGGCCCGCGTCATCTGTGACCTGTTCGGCGTCGCCCCCGGCGACCGGGCCCGCCTGCTCCGCGGCGGCGAGGTGAACGTCGACACCACGGTGGACGCGGCGGACGCGGCGGCGAACGTCGAACAGTGGCACCGGGAGATGCAGGAGTTCGTCGACTCCAAACGGCGCGCGCCCGGCGACGACCTGACGAGCGACCTGATCGCGGCGCGCGACGACGCGGCCCGGCTCAGCGATTCCGAACTGGTCGGCACGCTGCACCTGCTGCTGGCCACCGGGACGGAACCGGTGATGAACCTGATCGCGAACGCGGTGCGCGCGCTGCTCACCGACCGCGAGCAGCTGCGCCTCGTCCGGCAGGGGCGTGTGACCTGGGAGGACGTGATCGAGGAGACCCTGCGGGCCGAGGCGCCGGTCGCCCACCTGCCCTTCAGGTTCGCCACCGAGGACATCGAACTCGGCGGGGTCACCATCGCCCGGGGCGAACCCGTCCTCGTCAACTTCGCGGCGGCCGGACGCGACCGGGCCGTCCACGGCGCGTCGGCCGACGCCTTCGACGCCACCCGCGAGGACCGGACCCATCTCTCCTTCGGCCACGGGATCCACCGCTGCATCGGCATGCCCCTGGCCCGGATGGAGGCGCGCATCGCCCTGTCGGCGCTGTTCGAACGCTTCCCGGACCTCACCCTGGCCGTCGCCCCCGAGGAGATCGAACCCCAGGCCACCTTCATCATGAACGGTGTCCTGCGCCTTCCGGTCCGGCTGTCGGCCACCCCCGCACCGGCGACGTCCCGGTGACCGCGGCGATCGGAAAGGCGGCGACGACCATGAGAGCGGCGGTGATCCCGTACCCGGGTGCCCCGTGGGAGCTCCGCGAGGTTCCCACTCCCCGGCCCGGTCCGGGCCAGGTCCTGGTCAGGGTCCGCGCCTGCGGGCTCTGCCACAACGACGTCTGGCTGTCGCGGGGCGTCTTCGACTTCCCTGCGGTGAGTCCGGCGGTCATCGGCCACGAGGCGGTGGGCGAGGTCGTCGAGACGGGGCCGGGAACCGACAGCAGGAAACCCGGGGACCGCGTGGGCGTCACCTGGATCCAGGGAACCTGTGGGCGGTGTGCGTCCTGCCGGCGTGGCGCGCCGCTCTCCGGCCGGTCCGGAATGGCCTGCGAGCGGCCGGCCCTGACCGGCATGACCGTGCCGGGCGGACACGCGGAGTACGTGGTGGCGAACGCCGCGGGAACGGTACTGATCCCGGACGGGATCGACGATGTGCAAGCGGCCCCGATGCTGTGCGCCGGATACACGGCGTGGAGCGCCTTGGCCGCCGCGGCCCCGGCCCCCTCGGAGCGCCTCGCGGTCCTGGGCATCGGCGGCCTGGGGCACCTGGCCCTCCAGTTCTCCCGGGCCGGCGGTTTCGAGACGGTGGCGATCACCCGGTCCCCGGACAAGCACGCCCTGGCACGCCGGTTGGGAGCCGACCACGTCGTCGGCGACGGGAGCGGGCTCCGCGACCTCGGCGGAGCGGACGTCGTGCTGGTCACCGGCACCTCGTACCGGGCCGCCTCGGACGCCCTTCAGGGGCTGCGGGTGGACGGACGGCTCATACTCGCCACGATCGACCCCGTCGACTCCTTCACGATCGGGCCCGACGCCCCCGTGTGGGCTCGACGGCAGCGGGTGATCGGGGCCAGCCACGACGGGCCCCACCTGCTCGCGGAGGCGCTCCAGCTCGTCGCCGCGGGGAAGGTGGCCCCGGTTGTCGAGGCGTTCCCGGCCGAGCGGATCAACGAGGCCGTCGACCGGGTGGAGAAGGGGAGCATCCGGTTCCGGGCGGTCGTGACCTACTGAGGACGGGGGGCGCGGGCCCTCCGGCACTTCCCGGGGCCCGGACGTCGAAACCGGGCGGACGGTTCCGACCCAGTTCCGAAGGACGTGGCGCACAGCGCCCCCGTCAGCCGCAACCGGGAAGGAACTGCAATGGAACGCATGGCCGGAGGGCCCCCCACGAAGGCGGGCCGCAAGGAATGGATCGGGCTCGCCGTCCTGGCCCTGCCGACCCTGTTGGTGTCCCTCGACGTGTTCGTCATGCTCCTCGCGCTGCCGAAGCTCAGCACCGCCCTGCACGCCGACGGCGTCGAGCAACTGTGGATCACGGACATCTACGGGTTCATGCTCGCCGGTTTCCTGATCACCATGGGCACCCTGGGCGACCGGATCGGGCGGCGGAAACTGCTGCTCATCGGAGCCACGGCCTTCAGCGTGGCCTCCTTGGTGTCCGCGTACTCCGTCAACCCGGCGATGCTGATCGCGGCCCGCGCGCTGCTCGGCATCGCCGGCGCGACCCTGGCGCCGTCGACACTGTCGTTGATCAGCACGATGTTCACCGACGCCAAGCAGCGCGGCACGGCCATCGGCATCTGGATGATGTGCTTCTCCGCGGGCGCCATCATCGGGCCGATCGTCGGCGGCGCGATGCTGGACAGCTTCTGGTGGGGCTCGGTGTTCCTGCTCGGCGTGCCCGCGATGGTGCTGCTGCTCGTCCTCGGGCCGATCCTGCTGCCGGAGTACCGCAACCCGGACGCCGGCCGTCTCGACCCGCTGAGCGTCGCCGAGTCCCTGGCCGCCATCATCCCCGTCATCTACGGGCTGAAGGAAATCTCGAACAACGGCTGGCAGCCGTGGCCGGTCGCGGCCGTCGTCTTCGGTCTCGTCGTCGCCGTCTTCTTCGTACGCCGGCAGCGGCGGCTCACCCACCCGCTCCTCGACCTGCGGCTGTTCGCGGACCGCTCCTTCAGCACGGCGCTCGGCGGGATGCTCTTCGGCACGATGCTGACCGGCGTCATCATGCTCTTCGTCACCCAGGACCTGGAGCTCGCACACGGCCTCACCCCGCTCCAGGCCGGTCTCTGGATGCTCCCCGCGGTGATCACCAACACCGTCAGCTTCGGCGTGTCCCCCCTCGTGGCACGGCGGATCAGGCCGGCCTACGTCATCGGCGGCGGCCTGCTGATCTCGGTGGCCGGCCTGCTCGTGATGGCCTTCATGAACGCCGACGACGATCCTTGGGTGCTGATCCTCGGCTTCGCCCTGGTCTTCCTCGGGGCCGGACCGATGGTCACGCTCGGCGCCGGCCTGGTCATCGGCTCCGCGCCGCCCGAGAAGGCCGGATCGGCCGCGGCCATCAACGAGACGAGCGGCCAGTTCGGTTTCGCCTTCGGCATCGCGGCCCTCGGCACCCTCTCCATCGCGGTCTACCGCGGCGCGGTCGGCGACAAGCTGCCCCGCGGGCTTCCGGAGGACGTCGCGGCTGCCGCCCGCGATACCCTGTCGGCCGCCCTGTCGGCGGCCGAAGGGCTCGCCGGCGGGCTCGGGGCGGAGGTGGCGAGGGCGGCGCGCGCGGCCTTCGTCAGCGGGCTGAACACCGTGGCCGCCGTGTGCGCCGGTGTGCTCCTGCTCGTGGCGGTGCTGGTGGCGATCCTGCTCCGGCACGTGCCGCCGACGGGACAGGCCGCGGAGGACGGCGGGTCCGGCGCACCGGCCGGCCCGGCGGACGCCGAGGAGGAACGGGTCGCGGCGGCGGACTGATCCCGCCCCGCGCCCGGCGGGGACACTGTCCGCTGCACCGTGGTGCCGAGCGTCGGCCCCCGCCGTACGCCAACGGGACGACGAAGCCCGCGGTCCGCCGGACCGCGGGCTTCGTCGTCAGGGGGAGGGCGGCCGGGAGCCGGCCTGCCCGCTCCTGGCGAGGTCACGGAAGGGCGGGCGGCGGTGCGCTGCGCCGGAGCCACCAGTGGGCGATCAGCAGGTTGACGATCCAGCCGAGCCATGAGGAGATCTCCAGCAGCGGCAGCACGTCGATCCGGAAGCCCGGGATGTAGGTCATGGCCTCGGAGAGCACCCGGCCCCACGATGTGCCGAGGGCCAGGGCGAAGCTGTAGACCATCCACCGCCGGTGGTCGTGGAAGCGGCGCTGCCGGGCGCGGACGTACCCCGCTACCGTGGTGGCGATCCACAGGACCGCCATCGTCGCCAGTCCGACCTGGCCCGACGGGGCTTTCGAGAAGGGCAGCAGCACGAGCGCGAGGAGGGCGCTGGGCAGCGCGGCGGCGAAGACGTAGAGCCGGCCGCTGATCCGGTGGACGCGCGGGTGGAAGCGCCGTACCCCGGGCAGCAGTTGCAGGAAGACGGTGACCATGGACAGGTTCCCGAGCACCACGTGGGCGACCAGCACCCCGTAGTGCTCCGGGAATCCCTGGTCGAGCGGGATCCGCGCCTGGTGCGGGTCCCCCGTCGCGTACCGCGGGAAGGCGTGCAGCAAGTTGAAGACCACGAGCACGGCCGCGCCGACGAGCCAGGCGCGGCGCATCACGCCGCGCGGCGTGGGGTCCGGCGTGGCGCCTGGCGTGGCGGCGGCGCGTGGTGGCGCCGTGTCCGGGCCCGCGGTCGCGGGCCGACCAGCACTCCGTATCACGATGAGCTCCGAAGTCGTCGTCCTGTGGTGGTCGTGCGGGGGCCCGCCTCCCGGAGACGGTCCGGAGGGCGGGCCGTCGGCGCGGGCCGTCAGTGGTGGAATTCGCCGGCATTGACGTCCAGGCACTGGCCCGTGACGGCACGGGCGGCGGACGAGGCGAGGAAGAGCACCGCGTCGGCCACCTCGTCCGGTTCGGGCAGCCGGCGCAGGTCGAGGGTCTCCGCGATCTCGTTGTACACCTGCCGCGTCGTCACCCCCCGCTCCACCGCGACACGGCCGAACCCCTCCCGCAGCGCGTCGGCCCAAATGTAGCCGGGCGCAACGGAGTTGACACGGATGCCGCGGGGTCCCAGCTCTGTCGCCAGGCTCCGCGCCGCGGAGAGGAGGGCGGCCTTGGCCATCCGGTAGGCGCCGAATCCGGGCCTGGAGTGCCGTACGATCGCCGAGTTGATCATCACGACCGCGCCGCGGGACCCGGCGAGGGCGGGGGTGCAGAGACGGGTGAGCCGCAGGGCCGCGATGACGTTCGTCTCGAACCCGGCGCGGAGGTCGTCCGGTTCGGCTTCCCCCAGCTCCACCAGCGGCGGAGCCGCGAAAGCGTTGTGGACCAGGGCGTCCACACGTCCGAAGGCCGCGACGGCCGTCTCGACGAGGTGGGTGGCCGAGGCCTCGTCGGTGATGTCGGTCGGCACGGCCAGCGCGCGCCGGCCGCTCGCCTCGATCTCCGCGGCGATCTCGGCCAGCCTCGCCCCGGTACGTGCCGCCAGGACGACGTCCGCGCCGCACCGGGCCGCGCGCAAGGCGATGGCCCGGCCCAGTCCGGGCCCGACTCCTGAGACGATGACGGTACGGTCCTCGAACATGCTGCTCCTCCGTGGGGTCGTGGCGGATCGGTTACGGGCCGGGCGTTCACGCGGGCAGGCGGACCGACAAGGCGTGCCGGAACACGTCGCGCGGGTCGTAACGCAGCTTGACGGCCTGCAGGCGGGGGTAGTTGTCCTTGAAGTACAGGTCGTGCCACGGCACCCCGGAGGTGTTCCAGGCCGGGTCGGCCAGGTCGACGTCGGGGTAGCCGATGTAGGAGCCGTCGGCGGTGCGGCCGGGCACGGGCACGCCGCCGGTGTCGGCGTACATCTCCCGGTAGAACGCGCGCACCCAGGCGATGTTTGCGGCGTCCTGCTCCGCCGACTGCCAGACACCCGTGCTGTACGACGCCTTGAGGATGGAGTCGCGCTGGGCGGTCGCGGTCGCGTCGGGCGGCATGGTGTTGACGCGGCCGCCGAAGCCGGTCAGGACGAGGCAGCCCGCGGGGGCAGGGCAGCCCTGTGCGCCCAGGAAGCGGTGGAGCACGTCGAGCTGCCGCTCGGTGAATCCCCGGCGCAGATAACCGGCCTTGTTCTTGTAGCGACCCCGCGGGTCGCTGGGCCAGTCGTACGAGGGCATCCACGAGCTCCACCAGGGGACGACGTCCAGTTCGTCCGTCACCGGGGCGACGCCCACCCCGTCGGTGATCCGGCCGAACTGCTCGTCCAGCAGGGCGGCCGAGCCCGGTGTGTCGTCGTCGAGCACCGCGGTCATGCCGAACGAACCCGCGCCCCGGTGCGGCACGATGAGGTTGTTCCACAGGTTCGCTGCGGGGGAGTCCGGGTCCGTGTGGTCCTCGTACCAGCCGCAGTAGTTGCGGAGCAGCGCAATGAACGAACGTTTGGTCATCCCTTCCCAAGGCCACATGACGACCCGTCGGCGCATCCGTGTGGGCGCGGTCGGCAGCAGGGAGGAGGGGGCGCCGTCCGGGTCACGCTCCGGAGTGCGGAGCCAGTAGCGGGTGACCACGCCGAAGCTGCCGCCCCCACCTCCCGTGTGCGCCCACCACAGGTCCCGGTGGGGATCGCCGACATCCCGGGTGGCCACCACGGTCCGCACGCGGCCGGACGCGTCGACGACCACGACCTCGACGGCGTACAGGTGGTCGACGATCAGCCCGTCACGGCGCGAGAGATGACCGTAGCCGCCGGCGGAGAAGTGTCCGCCCGCCCCGACCTCGAAGCAGGTGCCGCCGGGCACGGTGACGCCCCAGAAGGTGTACAGCACCCGGTAGACGTCACCGAGCGTCGCTCCCGCCTCGACGCTGAACGCTCGCATCCGCTCGTCGAAGCCGACGGCGTTCATGGGGGACAGGTCGAGCAGGACGCGGACCTCGGGCGAGGAGGTGAAGTCCTCGAAGCAGTGGCCGCCGCTGCGGACCGCGATCCGCCGGCCCGCGGCGACGGCCGACTCGACGGCCGACACCACCTCGCCGGTCGACCGGGCGAACCGGATGGCCTCGGGCCGTCCGACGAAGCGGTGGTTGTAGCTCTCGACCAGGTTGGGGTACCGCGGGTCGTCCGCGGTGATGGTGAGGGGCGCGGTCGGCACCCCGGTGCTGTCGGTCATGTTCCTCGTCTCCCGTCTCCGTCCCATGGGCCGACCTGACGGTCGCTCATCGACCGCCGGGCCGGCGTCTCACGGATTGCGGTGGTCGCTCAGCCCGGACGCCTCGCGGTGATCATCACGAAGTTCCCGGAGGTGGAGGTGTCGAGAAGGTCGAGGCCGGCGCCGGTCACCCAGGCCGTGATGCCGGCGAGGCTGCCGAGCGGCATGCCGTCCGGGAAGCCGGGACCGCGGAACGACCGCTGGAAGTAGCGGTCGACCGGGTCGTCGGCCTCCCGGAACGTCATGAGGGTGAGCGTCCCTCCCGGCCGCAGGCACCGGGCCGCCTCGGCGGCCACGGCGGCCGGCTCCGGCATCGCCTGGAGGGCGTTCCAGCAGTTGACCGCGCCGAGCGAACCGCTGTCGAAGGGCAGCGAGAGGGCGTCGGCGCAGACGGCGGCGGCCCCGGGCACCGTGCCCCGCAGCCAGTGCAGCATCGACGGGTTGAGGTCCAGGGCGATCAGCCGCTCGGCGCCGACCGCCTCCGCGAGCACGCCGGTCCACCGGCCGGCTCCCGCGGCGAGGTCCAGCACCGGCCCGTCCGCAGGGCGGGTGTGCGCGGCGATGTAGGCGTCCTCGTCCGCCGGGGCGACCGTTCCCGCCCAGTTGCCGCCCATGAGCCGCAGGAAGCCTGGCCGCAGCACCGTCTCGTAGTAGTGCCCGACGGATTCCATGGTGGCGGCGTTCCGCAGGACGTCGGCGGGGTCGGCGTCGTCCGCGACCGGGGCCGTCAGGTCCAGGACGCCGTGGCCGGCCGTATACCGCGTCGAGCAGGCCGTGCAGGTGGCGTGCCCGTCGGCGGTGGGTGACGGCCGACCTCCGCAGCACGGACAGCGCAGGACGGCGGTGTGCCGGTGCCAGGCCGCCGTGCCGTCCGGTGCCGGGTACGGGCGCGGCACCCGCGCATCGTGGACCTGCTGCGGCATGCCGTGGCGTACGGCCCAGTACGCGAGGGCCCCGGTGTACCCGAGGAGCATGCGGGTGTCGCCGTCGTAGGCGCCCGCGAGCCGCGCCGGGCCGAGGCCCCGCACCCACTGCCGGTCCTGCTCGCGCTCGGCGCCGGTGAGGTTCCACTCCGCCGGGGACGGCCACACCCGGCCGATGACCGCCTCGTTCCCGGGGAGGGGCCGGAGGCAGCGGCGGAGCCGGGAGGAGACGTCCTCCGCGAGGCCGAGGGTGCCGGCCCGGTCCAGGATCCGGGTCCGGTCCTCGGGGAAGTGGGAGACGACGTACAGCAGCGCGTGCGTGAGCGGACCGTCGCCGCGGGCCTTCTCCAGGAGACCGAGGCAGGTTCCGAGACCCTTGCGGACCTCGCTGTAGACGTCCGGGGCGCCGGGGCCGTCGGCCTCGGCGAGCAGGCCCAGGAGGACGAGGGCGCGGCCCAGGAGGTGTGCGGGCAGGCGTTCCAGGGCGTCCACGAGGACAGCGGCCGACGGCGCGGCCTCCGCCTTCGCCAGTCCGTCCTCCCAGACGGCGGCCGTGAGGCGTGTGAGCGCCGCGTCGGCGGCACGGGGACCCGCGTCGAGGAAGGAGTGTGCCGGGGTGTCGCTGCCCCGGCCCGTCGCGGCGTCAGCCATGGTTCTCCTCAGCTTCGTTCAGCGTCTGCGCGAGGAAGTACGCGTCCTCCCGGACCCGCGCGTCCAGCAGGGGACGGAGCCCCACGTCGGAGTACCGGCGCGGGGTGCAGCCGGAGGTGCGGCGCAGGAGGGTCAGGCTGTTCTGGCGCAGTTTGTGGTCTTCGAGAAGGTTCAGGAACTCGAACTCTCCGGGGCGCAGACGCCCGCTCTCGGCGATGTAGTCCAGCACCGCCTCGCCTTCGGGGTAGGTCATCAGATAGTGCAGGGCGACGACGCCGCCGTCGGGGTTGACCAGGTCCCAGCACTCCTCGAAGAAGTACAGGCAGTCCCAGGCGTCCACCCAGGCGAGGTCGACGGGCATCAGGTCTTCCGGGAGGAGCGGTACGCACGAGCGCAGGTCGGCGTTGACGATCGTCACCAGGTCTTCCAGCCCGAACGCGCCCAGCACCTCGCTGACCCGGCCCGCCGAGGAGTCCGGCATGGACAGGTCGTCGACGGCGACGAGCCGCGGCTGGTAGAGCTCCCGGTAGGAGGACGGCACGAGCAGGGCGGGCTCGGCGTCGACCCACGCGTCGTCGAGCGCGCGCCCCTCGTGGACGTAGGGCGCGGTCTTCCGGGCCAGCCCGGCGGCCTCCTCCGCGATCAGCTCCTCGACCTCCGACAGCGCTCTGGCGAGGAACGGCGTCGTGTACCCCATGCCGACCTCCAGCACCCGGCGGGGCCGCAGGAGGTGGACCAGGTTCGCGAGCAGGGGGGCGACCGCCTCCGTGCCCATGCCCGGGACCCTCAGCCGCTCCACGGCGTCGCGGAACTCCCGGTCGCGGCCCGGTGTACGGGCGCGGAGCGTCATCGTGCGACCCCGGAGGTGCCCGCCCGCTCCGCTTCCGCCGCCCGGTACAGCGCTTTGATGTTGCCGCTGCCGAAGCCCCGCGCGCCGAGGCGCTCGATCACCTCCAGGAACAGGGTTTTCCGCGGGTGCACGGAGCGCGCGAAGATCTGGAACAGCTGTCCTTCGTGGTCCTGGTCGACCAGGATCCGGTGCCGGCGCAGCTCGGCCTCGGAGTGGCGGGCGAGCGTGAGCCGGGAGGAGAGGCCGTCGTAGTAGGAGTCCGGTGTGCCCATGAACCGGATGCCCCGCGCGGCGATGACGCCGACGGTCCGCACGATGTCGTCGGTCGAGAAGGCGAGGTGCTGCACGCCGGCGCCCCGGTGGTCCTCGATGAACGCGTCGACGTGGCTGCGCGGGAGCGAGGCGTCGGGCTCGATCAGGGTGAAGGTGACCTCCCGGGACGGGCTCTGGACGACCTCGGTGGTCATGCCCTGGGAGCCGACGGCGAGACGCTCGGTGAAAATCAGGCCGAAGCCGAGGACGTCCCGGTAGAACTCGGTGGCGGCACGTATGCGGCCCGGCGGGACACAGACGGCCACGTGGTCGAGAGTGGCGAGGCCGCAGCCACCGGTCACCGGGGAAGTGGGCACGAAGTCCGGGAGCGTCCACGCGTCGAGCCCCGGCGGGCGTTCGACGAAGGTGTGCACCAGGTCGCCGATGCCCGCGACCGCCGCCGTCGTGACGCCCTCGCGGCGCGCCGGCTCCGCCACCGGCCGGGCCCCGCGCGACACCGCCAGGTCGAAGGCGGCACCGGCGTCGTCGACCCGGAACGCGATGTCGGCGACCCCGTCACCGTGCCGCTCGACGAACGCGGCCTGCGGCGTGTCCGCGTCGAGCGGCTGGGAGAGCACCAGCCGGACGGCGCCGGAACCGAGTCCTACGGAGCGCACGGTGCGCGTGCGTCCCGCGTCCCGGGCGCGGACGGCGAACCCGTACCCGTCGGCTAGCCAGCGCGTCGCCGCTTCCAGGTCGCTGACCAGCAGCCGGACGTGGTCCAGTCCGAGTCGCCCGAGGGGGCTCCCGGTCGGCGTCATGATGTTCCTCCCTTGTGGTGGTACCGGTTCACGAGGCTGCGGGGCCGCAGGTCGGCCCAGTGGGTGTTCACGTGGTCGAGGCAGGAGCGGCGGGTGGCGGGACCGTGCGCGGTGGTCCACCCCCGCGGTACGCCGATCGCCGCGGGCCACAGCGAGTGCTGTCCCTCGTCGTTGACCAAAACCAGGTAGACACCGTCGTCGGCGTCGAACGGACCGGTCATCTCACCCCTCCTTCCGACCGGCCAGCAGCCGTTCGAGTTCGGCCGGTGTCGGCATGTCGAAGAACTCGCCCACGGTCAGGTCGACGCCGTAGCGTTTGCGGATGCGGCTGATCAGACGCATCGCCGACAGCGACTGGCCGCCCAGGTCGAAGAAGCTGTCGTCGAGTCCGACCCGCTCGACACCGAGCACCTCGGCGAAGAGCGCGCACAGGTCCTTCTCCGCGTCGGTGGCCGGCGGCCGGTAGACCTGTCCGCTCGCGAACACCGGTTCCGGGAGGGCCCGGCGGTCCACCTTCCCGTTGGGGGTCAGGGGCAGCCCGGGCACCGGCACGAAGGCGGACGGGATCATGAAGTCCGGGACGGCGCCCGCGAGGTGGGCGCGCAGCGCCTCGGTCTCGACGGACGGCCCGTCCGCGACGACGTAGGCGACGAGCTGGCTGCCGGCCGGGCCCGCGTCCCGGGCGGTCACCGCGGCGTGCCGTACCGAGGGGTGCCCGGCCAGGACGGCCTCCACCTCACCCGGCTCGACGCGGTACCCCGCGATCTTGACGAGGTCCCCGGCCCGGCCGACGACGTCGAGTGTTCCCTCGGAGGACAGCCGGCCCAGGTCGCCGGTGCGGTACATGCGCGCGCCGGGCGGGCCGAAGGGATTGGCGACGAACCGCTCGGCGGTCGGGCCGGGGCAGCCGGCGTACCCCCGGGCCAGGCCCCGCCCCGAGAGGTACACCTCGCCGACCTCCCCGGCCGGGACGGGCCGGAGCCGGCTGTCGAGCACGTGCAGGCGCACCCCGTCCATCGGCCGTCCGACGGAGACCGTCGTGCCCGCCCGGTACGGCGCGGACATCGGGGAGTGCGTGCTGAAGACCGTCGCCTCCGTCGCCCCGTACATGGCCCGTACCACCAGGCCGGGATGTGCGTCCAGTACGGCCTGGACGGCGCCGGGCGCGATCCTGTCGCCGCCCGTGAGCACCTGTCGAACGCCCGCGAAGACCTCGGGGCTCTCCTCGGCCAGCACCCGGAACAGCCCGGCGGTGACGTGCAGCCCGGTGACGCGCTCCCGCGCGATGAGGTCGCGGAGGGCCTCGGCCGTGAGGTTCCTCGGCGGTGGCACGACGATCTGTCCGCCGTGCAGGAGCGGGACCCACAGTTCGTAGGTGGAGACGTTGAAGGCGTACGGCGCCAGCATCAGCACGCGCTCGTGGTGGGACGCCTCCCAGCACCTGTCGTGGACAAGTGCCAGGACGTCCCGTTGTGCTACGGCCACGCCCTTCGGCTCGCCTGTCGATCCCGACGTGTGGATGACGTAGGCGAGCTGGTCGGGGTCGGCGGGTGGCCGCGGAGGTGTTACGGGGCGGTCCGGGAGCTCATGGCCGGGGCCGACGACGATGGTCCGAGACGCCCGCACACCGCGCCGGGAACCGGCCTCGTCCGTGAGCAGGAGAGGGTTGCCGTGGTGCGCCATGATCCGGCGCAGCTGTTCCGGGGGATGGGCGAGGTGCAACGGCACGTAGTAGCCACCCGACTTGAGCACGGCGAGCGTCGCCACGACCAGGTCGGCGGAGCGCTCCATCAGCACCGCGACCGGCGTCTCCGGCCCGACCCCGGAGTCGGCCAGCAGCCGGGCGAGGCGGCCGGCCCGCTCGTCCAGTTGCCGGTAGGTCAGGCACGTGTGCGGTGCGGAGACCGCCGGCGCGTCCGGTGATCGCGCGAGCTGGGCGGCGAAACCTTCCTGAATCGAGCCGGGCCGGACGAGTTCGGCGGGAGAATCCGATTTCCTGTCCCGCGAGTTCGTCCCACAACGGTATTCGGTCATGCACAGACCGTGGCACCGCGGGAATCCTCCCGGCATCTCGTGCATTGCGTTCGAGGCGCACGGACCCGGTGCGCCAACGCATTTTCCGAGAACCTTCCGCAGCACCCCGCGGGTGACGATGGCGGCCGAGCCCCTTTCGGGCTGCGTGAGCGCGCGTCAGCCGGACCCGGCAGCCCGGTCCGGGCGGGACGCCCGCGAGTACATCGACGTGATGCGCTCGGTGAACAGCAGCTTCATTCGAGAAGGAGGACCGCCGTGGCATACCGCAGGCGGATTCGCAGAATGGTGCCGGGACTGGTGATGGTCCTTGTCGCCGCATTGTTGTTCTTCGCCACCCGCGAGTCGATCGCGGCGCCCGACGGTGACCAGGCCGCCGAGAAGTACGGCTTCAAGGAAATGCCCATTGCCATGCCGCCGGGCTACGACCGGTTGCCCAAACGTTCGGTCCGCGTCGTCAATCCCGCGTACGAGAAGATCCGTTCCTGGATCTCGTCGGTGGGCGCGAGCGTCGCCCTCAACGACCTCACCGGGAACGGCCGGGCCGACGGCATGTGCGTCGTCGACACCCGCACCGACCAGGTGATCGTCACCTACACGCCGACCGCCCCCGCCGCCGACCGCTTCACCCCGTTCACCCTCGACCCCGCACCGCTGCCGATGGACCGGGCCATGGCGCCCACCGGGTGCACCTTCGGCGACTTCAACGTCGACGGGCGCATGGACATCCTGGCCACCTACTGGGGTCGCACGCCGATCCTCTTTCTGGCCCGGTCCGGCGCGCAGACACCCTCGCGGCCCGCCTACACGCCCCGCGAGCTGGTGCCGTCGCAGTCCACCGACGGGAAGTACAACGGGCCGCGCTGGAACACGGACACGGTGTACGTCGGTGACCTCGACGGCGAGGGCCACCCCGACATCGTCGTCGGCAACTACTTCCCCGACTCCGACGTGCTCGACCCGGACGGGCTGAAGAACGTCGTCATGAACGACTCCCTGTCCACCGCCAAGAACGCCGGCGGTGACCGCGTGCTGCGCTGGACCGGCGCCACCGCCGGGACCTCGCCGACCGCCTCCTACACGGAGGAACGCAAGGCGCTGCCCTACGACGTGTCCACCGGCTGGACCCTCGCCGTCGCGGGCGCCGACCTCACCGGCGACGCCCTGCACGAGCTCTACATCGCCAACGACTTCGGGCCCGACCACCTCCTGTACAACCGCTCCACGCCGGGCCGCATCCGGCTCACGGAGGCCAAGGGCGAGCGCGATCCCGACACCGCGAA
Source organism: Streptomyces sp. NPDC017529 (assembly GCF_044329785.1). Lineage (NCBI taxonomy): Bacteria > Bacillati > Actinomycetota > Actinomycetes > Kitasatosporales > Streptomycetaceae > Streptomyces > Streptomyces sp. NPDC017529. The sequence goes on along the minus strand of NZ_JBIRJY010000023.1, from coordinate 73,300 downwards.
GTCGTTCGTGCTCGGCAACGACTCCTTCAAGGGCATGGGAGCCGAGTTCACCGACCTCGACCACACCGGCCGCTTCGACATGGTGGTCAGCAACATCACCGCGGCGTGGGGCCTGGAGGAGTCCAACTTCGTCTGGAAGAACCGGACGCGGAACGAGAAGGAGATGCGCGACGCGCTCGGCTCCGGCACCGCTCCGTTCACCCAGGATGCGGAGCGGTACGGGCTCGCCTGGACCGGCTGGAACTGGGACGTGAAGACGGGCGACTTCCTCAACGACGGCAAGCAGGCGGTCGTGCAGACCGACGGCTTCGTCAAGGGGAGGACCGACCGCTGGCCGTGGCTGCAGGAGATGGCCATGACCAACGACAACCTGCTCTCCAACCCCGCCATGTGGCCCCATGTGCAGCCCGGTGACGACATCGCCGGTGACGACGCCCTGGCCTTCTACGTCCGTACCGCGAGCGGGAAGTTCGCCAACGTGAGTGAGCCGCTCGGCCTCGCCGTCAAGACGCCGACCCGCGCGCTGGCCACCGGCGACACCACCGGCACCGGGCGTCTGGACTTCGCCGTCGCCCGCCAGTGGGGCCCGCCCGCGTTCTACGCCAACACCGCCCCGGAGGTCGGCGAGCACCTGACGCTGCACCTGGTCCGGCCCGCCGCGGGCGAGGAGGCGAGCGCCGGTGGCCTGGCCGGTGCCGGGGCTCCCGCGTACAACGCCTCCGTCCGCGTCACCACTTCCTCCGGGACCGAGATCGCCCAGCTCGACGGGGGCGGCGGGCACGGCGGTTACCGCAGCTTCGACGTGCGGTTCGGCCTCGGTACCCACGACGGCCCCGTGACCGCGCACCTGAAGTGGCGCGACGCGGACGGCGGCCTCCACCAGCAGACCCGACGACTCGCTCCCGGTACCCACACCCTCATGCTCACCGGTGACGCCCAGGAGGTTCCGACCCGATGACCGCAACGGTCGCTCACCCCCCGGCGGGCCAGGCACGGCCGGCCACCGCGGCGCCGCCCGCCGGCAAGCCCGACGCGCGCTATCTCGCGCTCCGCAACTTCGCCCTCTCGATCAGCGTCCTCAACATCTTCGGCTACACGCTGCTCGGCTTCGAGCAGCCCTGGATCTGGCCCGTCATCGCCGTCGTGACCGGTTACGCCGTCGAGATCGCCCTCGAATCGCTGACCGCCTGGGCACACCGCCGCCCGCCGCGCTACCTCGGGCGGGGCATACGAGGGCTGTACGAGTTCCTGCTGCCCGCCCACATCACCGCGCTCGCCGTCAACATGCTCACGTACGGCAACGACCAGCTACTGCCCATCCTGTTCGGCGTGGTCGTCGGCGTCGGTGGCAAGTACGCGCTGCAGGCCCCGATCGGCGGCCGGATGCGGCACTACATGAACCCGTCCAACCTGGGCATCACGGTGACGCTGCTGTGCTTCGGCTCATGGTTCAGCATCGCACCGCCGTACCAGTTCACCGAGCACGCCAACACCTTCTTCCGGGTCGCCGTCCCGCTGATCATCGCCACCGCCGGTACCGTCATCAACGGGCTGCTGACGAAACGCACGGCACTGATCGTCGGCTGGCTCGGCGGATTCGTGATCCAGGCGGTGATCCGCCACTTCGTCTGGGACGTCGCCGTGTACTCGGCGCTCGGACCGATGAGCGGTGTCGCCTTCGTCCTGTTCACCAACTACATGATCAGCGACCCCGGTACGACACCCGCCCGGCCCCGCGACCAGTTCGTCTTCGGCGCCGGTGTGGCGCTGGTGTACGGCGTCCTGATGGTTTTCAACGTCGTCTACACCCTGTTCTTCGCGACCACGATCGTCTGCGGCCTGCGCGGCGCCGGCTGGTGGGCCGCGCACCTGGCGCGCCGCCGCCGCGAGCGGACGTCCACGACCGAGGCGGTGACCGCATGAACGACCGCAGAACCCCGATCGCCGTCGTCGGCATCGCCTGCCGCTACCCCGACGCGGACACCCCCGAGCAGCTATGGCAGAACGTCCTCGCGGGACGCCGCGCGTTCCGCCGCCTGCCCGACGAGCGGATGCGCCACGAGGACTACTACTCCGCCGACCCGGCCGCGCCCGACCGCCACTACGCACGGAAGGCGGCCGTACTGGAAGGGTTCGAGTTCGACCGGGTGGCGCACCGCATCGCCGGTTCCACCTTCCGTGCCACGGACATGACGCACTGGCTGACACTGGACACTGTCGCGCGTGCCCTGACGGACGCGGGTTTCTCAGGCGGGGCAGGCCTGCCCTCGGCCACCACCGGCGCCGTCATCGGCAACAGCCTCAACGGCGAGTTCAGCCGCGCCAACCAGATGCGCCTGCGGTGGCCCTACGTGCGCCGCACCGTGGCCGCCGCGCTCCGCGACAAGGGCTGGGGCGATGCCGAACTGGCCGCGTTCCTGGCGGGGCTGGAGGAGCGGTACAAGGCCCCGTTCCCGCCGATCGACGAGGACAGCCTGGCCGGCGGCATGGCCAACACCATCGCCGGACGCGTCTGCAACCACTTCGACCTCGGCGGCGGTGGGTTCACCGTGGACGGCGCCTGCTCGTCCTCGCTGCTCGCGATAGCCACCGCGTGCAACGCGCTGGACTCCGGACAGCTCGACGTCGCCATCGCGGGCGGTGTGGACCTCAGCATCGATCCCTTCGAGATGATCGGCTTCGCCAAGACCGGTGCGCTGGCCACCAGGGAGATGCGCGTCTACGACCGCGGCTCCAACGGCTTCTGGCCGGGCGAGGGCTGCGGCGTCGTGGTCCTGATGCGGAACGCCGACGCGCTCGCGCAGCGACGTTTCCGCTATGCGACGATCGCGGGCTGGGGCTGGTCCTCGGACGGCCGCGGCGGCATCACCCGGCCCGAGGCGGGCGGCCACCGACTCGCCCTGGAGCGCGCCTACCGCACCGCCGGATTCGGCCTGGAGACCGTCGGCTACCTGGAGGGCCACGGCACGGGCACCGCCGTGGGGGACGCCACCGAGCTGCGCGCCTTCACCGAGGCCCGGCGCGCCGCCGAACCGGACGCCCCACCCGGCGCGATCGGCACCGTCAAGGGCAACTTCGGGCACACCAAGGCGGCCGCGGGCATCGCCGGGCTCCTCAAGGCCGTGCTCGCCGTGCGCCACCAGATCATCCCGCCCGCCACCGGACACGTCGATCCCCACCCCGAACTCACCGGCGAGCGCCCCGCGCTGCGGGTCCCGGCCGAGGCCGAACCGTGGCCCGACGGCGTGCCGGTGCGGGCCGGGGTCTCCTCCATGGGCTTCGGCGGGATCAACGCGCACGTCGTCGTCGAGCACGCCGACGGCGTACGCCGCACCGCGCTGCCCCGGTCGGCGGTGCGGCTGATGCGCTCGCGCCAGGACTGCGAGCTGCTGCTCGTCGACGCCGAGGACACATCCGAGCTGCGTGGCCGGCTCGCCCGCCTGGCCGCCTTCGCCGGGCGTCTGTCCTACGCCGAACTCGGCGACCTCGCCGCGACCCTCCAAGCCGACCTGGCGGGATGCCGGATCCGTGCCGCTGTCGTCGCCTCCTCCCCGGAGCAGGCCGAAGAGCGCTTGACGGACCTGCTCGCCCGTATCGACGACGGTGCCCGCCGCGTCGTGGACCCGGCCGCCGGGCTGTTCCTCGGCGACCGGGACGGGCAGCCGCCCCGGATCGGGTTCCTCTTCCCCGGCCAGGGCGCGGGGCGCGGCGGGGACGGCGGTGCGCTCCGCCGCCGGTTCGCCACGGTCGACGACCTCTACCGTGCCCAGCACCTGACCGCCTCCGGCGATCAGGTGGCCACCGAGGTCGCCCAGCCCCGCATCACCACCGCGTCCGCCGCGGGACTGCGGGTGCTCGCCGCACTCGGCATCGAGGCCGCCGCGTCGGCCGGCCACAGCCTCGGCGAACTGACCGCCTTGCACTGGGCCGGGGCCATGGACGAGGCGGCACTGCTCCGGACGGCCGCGGCGCGCGGCCGGGTGATGGCCCGGGCGAGCGACGGCGGCGGCGCCATGGCCGGCATCGCCGCCGGGCCCGCCGTCGTCGAACCCCTGCTGGACGGCGAGCCGGTGGTGATCGCGGGGTACAACGGCCCCCGCCAAACGGTGGTCTCGGGCCCGGCGGCAGCCGTCGACCGGGTCTGCGGGCGGGCCGCCGGGCAGGGGCTGGACACCCAGCGGATCAACGTCTCGCACGCTTTCCACTCGCCCGCCGTCGCCCCCGCCGCGCGTGCCTTCGCCGGACACCTGGCGGGGGAGGAGTTCGTCCCGCTCGCCCGGCGCGTGTTCTCCACCGTCACGGGAGGGCCGCTCGACCGTTCCACGGAGGCCGCCGAGCTGCTGACCCGCCAGGTGCTCGCACCGGTCCGTTTCACCGAGGCGGTGTCGGCGCTCGCCGCCGAGAGCGACCTGCTGCTGGAGGTGGGGCCCGGCCGCATCCTGTCCGGTCTCGCCGCCGAGGCTGCCGACGTCCCCGTGATTCCCCTGGACGCGGGAGGCCCCAGCCTGGCCGGCCTCTTCCAGGCGGCCGCCGCGGCCTGGGTGCTCGGCGCGCCGGTACGGCATGGGGCTCTGTTCGAGGGCCGGTTCACCCGCCCCCTGCCGCTCGACAAGGAGTTCCGGTTCTTCGCCAGTCCGTGCGAATCGGCGCCCGCGGAGGATGTCCCGCCCGCCGTGACCGCGGGGGAACCGGCGCTGCCCGCACCGGCCGAGGAGCCCGTGGGCGGCCCGCCGACCGCCGTCGGCGGGCCGGCGGGCAGCCTGGAGGTCCTGCTGCGGCTCGCCGCCCAGCGCGCCGAGCTGCCGCCCGAGGCCGTCTCCCCGGACACCAACCCGCTGGACGAGCTGCACCTCAGCTCGATCACCGTCGGCCAGATCATGAACGAGGCCGTCCGTGAGCTGGGCATCAATACCCCCGTGACCACCTCGGCCTTCGCCACTGCCACCCTGGCGGAACTGGCCGAGATGCTCGACGGGCTGTCCGGCACCGCACTCCCCGCCGAGGCCGGCCGCCGGCCCGACGCGGAGGGCGTCGCGCCCTGGGTGCGAGCCTTCGCCGTCGACCTCGTCCCGGCCGAGCCCGGCCCGCCCCGCGGGGCATCGGGCGAGGGTACTTGGACGGTCTTCGCGAGCGAGGACCACCCGCTGGCCGGGCCGCTCGCCGAGGCTCTGCGCTCTGCCGGGCTCGGCGGCGGCGTCCTGCTCTGCCTGCCGCCGGACTGCGACGAGGGGCACGCCGGGCTGATGCTCGCCGCGGCGCGCGCCGCGCTCGCCTCCGCCACCCGGTTCGTCGCCGTCGGTGACCGGCGCGGTCCGGCGGGTCTCGCCAAGACCCTCCACCTGGAAGCGCCGTCCATCGCCGTCACCGCCGTCACCTTGCCGGTGGCGTCCCCCGGCGCCGCCGGCCTGCTCCCCCGCCTCGTCGCCGACGTGGCGGCTACGTCGGAGTTCAGCGAGGTGCACTACGACGGTGACGGCACACGCTGCGTGCCGGTGCTGCGTGCCCTGCCACCCGCCGCGACGGCCCCCGGGCCGCTGCCGCTGGGCACCGGTGACGTCCTGCTGGTCACCGGTGGCGGCAAGGGAATCACCGCCGAGTGCGCGCTCTCCCTGGCCCGGGAGACGGGGTGCGCGGTCGGCCTGCTGGGCCGCTCCGCACCCGAGGAGGACGGCGAACTCGCTGCCAACCTCGGACGGATGGCCGCCGCCGGAATCTCCTTCCGCTACGTCCGCGCCGATGTCACCTCCCCCGAGGACGTCCAGAAGGCCGTACGGGAGGTCCGCGAGTCCCTCGGGCCCGTGACCGCCGTGCTGCACGGCGCGGGCCGCAACGAGCCGCGCGCGCTGACCGCCCTCGACGAGACGTCGTTCCGCCGGACCCTGGCCGTCAAACTCGCCGGGCTGGAGGCGGTGCTGGCCGCCGTGGACCCGGAGGACCTGCGGCTGCTCGTGGCGTTCGGCAGCATCATCGGCCGGGCCGGCCTGCGCGGTGAGACCGACTACGCCACGGCCAACGACTGGCTCACCGAGCGGGTCGGCCGGGTGCGGGCGGACATCCCGGGCTGCCGGTGCGTGACGCTGGAGTGGTCCGTGTGGTCCGGGGCCGGGATGGGCGAGCGGCTGGGCGTGCTCGAATCGCTCGTCCGCGAGGGCATCGACCCGGTCCCCGCCGACGAGGGCGTCGCGATGCTGCGGAGCCTGCTCGCCGATCCGGACACCCCGGATTCCGTCGTCGTCATGGGCCGCGCCGGTGGCCTGCCGACGATCACGCTCGACACGCCGGAGACACCCCTGCTGCGGTTCACCGACCGGGTCCGGGCGCACTACCCGGGCGTCGAACTCGTGGCCGACTCCGTGCTGTCCGCCGCCACGGACCCCTACCTCGCCGACCACCTCCTGGACGGGACCCTGCTGTTCCCGGCCGTGCTCGGCATGGAGGCGATGGCGCAGGCCGGGGCGGCACTCACCGGGCGCGCGGAGACCCCGGTGCTGGAGGACGCGGAGTTCCTGCGCCCGGTCGCCGTCCCCCCGGACGGTGAGACGACCATCCGGGTCGCCGTGCTGGTCACCGGCCCCGACACCGTCCGCGCCGTGATCCGCAGCGAGGAGACCGACTTCCGCGCCGACCACTTCCGCGCGGTGCTGCGGTACGGGGACAGGGCGTCGCACGGGGAGAGGAACGACGCGGGTGACCGGTCGGAACCGGTACGCGCCCGGCACCCCGGCACACCGGACGCCGACGAGGCCGTGCCCGCGCCGGTCGTCGACCCCGCCCGGGACATGTACGGCGGCGTCCTCTTCCAGGGGGCCCGGTTCCAGCGCCTGATGCGCTACCGGCACTTCGCGGCGAAGGAGTGCACCGCCGAAATCTCCACCGCCGCCACCCAGTGGTTCGCCGGATTCCTCCCGCCGGACCTGGTGCTCGCCGACCCCGGCACACGGGACGCGCTGATGCACTCCCTCCAGGCGTGCGTTCCGGACGCCACCCTGCTGCCCGTCGGCGTCGAGCGGCTGTACCTGGCCGACCCGGCCGCGGCGCGCGCTGCCGGGACCGCCGTGCTGCACGCCGCGGAGCGCTCACGTGACGGCGACACGTACGTCTACGACCTCGATGTGCGCGCCGCCGACGGTGCTCCGCTGGAGCGCTGGGAGGGCCTGGTGCTCAAGGCCGTCCGCAAGACGAACGGCTCCGGCCCGTGGCTCCCCGCACTCCTCGGCCCCTACCTGGAACGCCGGACCGAAACCCTCCTCCCGGCCCCCCTGCGGGTCGCCGTCCGCCCGGATGGCGACGGCGCGGAGGGCGGCACGGCAGCGCGGCGTGCCCGTACCGCGCTCACCCTCGGCCAGGCGCTCGGCCGGCCGGTGACGCTGCGCCATCGCCCCGACGGGCAGCCGGAGGTGGACGGCGGCCCCGCCGTCTCCGCCTCGCACGGGGCCGGCGTCACCCTCGCCGTGGCGGCGGGGCCTGGCGCCCAGGCCGTCGGCTGCGACGTGCAGGCGGTCGGGGAACGCGGTGCGGGGGAGTGGTCCGGGCTGCTGGGCGACAGCGGCTGGGCGCTGGCCCGGCTGCTCTCCGCCGAACGCGGTGAGGACCTGTCGCTCGCGGCGACCCGGGTGTGGAGCGCCGTCGAGTGCCTGCGCAAGAACGGCCACGCCCGGGTGGAACTGGTCGCCGACGGCGCGTCGGCGGCGGACGGCTGGACGGTGCTGCGGGCCGGTGACGCCCGGATCGCCACGGTCTCCGTGCATCTGGGGACCGCCGACACCAGGCGGCCGGCGGTGTTCGCCCTCATGTCGACGGGAGGAAACCCTCGGTGAAAGGAGAGCGCGAGGTGCGGCCCTACTACGAACTGCGCCACCTGGTGGGCTTCGAGGAGACCAACCTGGTCGGCAACGTCTACTACGTCAACTACGTCCGCTGGCAGGGACGGTGCCGCGAGATGTTCCTACGCGAGAAGGCCCCGGAGGTCCTAGAGGACATCCGGGGCGACCTGAAGCTGTTCACGCTCTCCGTGGGCTGCGAGTTCTTCTCCGAGATCACGGCGTTCGACGAACTGTCCATCCGGATGCGTCTCACCGACCTGACGCAGACGCAGATCGGTTTCACCTTCGACTACGTACGGGTCGGCGGGGACACCCCGGGCGAGCTGGTGGCCCGCGGGAGCCAGCGGGTGGCCTGCATGCGTGGCCCCAACACCGGTACCCGCCCCACCAAGGTGCCGGAAGCACTGCGCCGGGCGCTGGCACCGTACGAGGATCCGGCGCCGCGGGACGCGGCCGCCGGCGGGAGGTGACGGCATGGCAGCACCGCAGACGCCACCCGGTCGCGCCCCCGGCACCGCGGCCCCCGACGAGCGCCGTCATCTGCGCGACGTGCTGGGCTCGTTCGCGACCGGCATCGTCGTGCTCACCGCCGGACGGGCCGAGCCGCGCGGCATGACGGCCAACTCGTTCACCTCGGTCTCGCTGGACCCGCCCCTGGTGCTGGTCTGTGTGGCCCGCACCGCCGCGCTGCACGATCTGGTCCTCGACGAGGGGGCGTTCGCGGTCTCGGTCCTGTCGGCCGACCAGGAGCCGGTGGCGCGACGGTTCGCCGATCGCGCGCGTCCGCGCGGGGCCCGGGAGTTCGAGGCCGTCGAGGCGGCACCGGGCCCCCGCACGGGCGCCCCCGTCCTGTCCGGGGCGCTGGCCTGGCTGGAGTGCCGGCTCACCGCCGTCCACGACGGCGGTGACCACTCGATCATGCTCGGTGCGGTCTTGGAGGCACGCAAGAGCGCGGAGGAGTCGGCGCTGCTGTTCCACGGCGGCAAGTTCCGGCGGCTGGCCCCCGTACGCGTGCGCACCTGAGCAGCGGGGCGGGAGCCTCGTACCCCTGGCCCCCGGCCCTTCGTCACTGGTCCGCCGCAGTACGGTGTCGCCGATGTCGAGAAGCCGAGCCGGGCTCCGACAGAGGGGTGAAGGGCGCGCACGAGGCGCCGTGTCACAAGGAGGTTTACCGTGAAGTTCCTGCTGATCATGCATGTGAACCCTGCCATCTGGGAGGCGCTGCCCGAGGAGACCCGCAACGAGGTGATGTCCGGTCACGGCGACTTCATGAAGAAGATCAAGGAATCCGGCGAGTTCGTCTGCACCCAGGCGCTCGCCGAGCCGGCACAGAGCTCGGTGGTGCGGGTACGCGACGGGGTGCCGGCCGTGACCGACGGCCCGTACGCCGAAGCGAAGGAATTCCTGGGCGGCTTCTACGTGATCGAGTGCCGGGACCGGGAGCGGGCGCACGAGATCGCTGCCATGATCCCGGACAGCAAGGTCGAGGGCCTCGGCATCGAGGTGCGCCCCATCGCCTTCTCCGACGGCCTGCCCGAGTGAGCCAGGGCGCGGCGGCCTTCGACCGGACCACCGGCGAACGGCCGCCGCGCCTGCGGTTTTCCGCCCTCGGCGCTCTTCCGCCGCGTGTTAATGTTGCTGGCTCCACATCGACAACCGTGTGCGCGGAGAGGACGTTCGGGGAATGGGTGCAGTCGGTGATGTCGATACCGTTCTGCGCGACTTGATTCCCCGTGTCGTCGGAGTCCTGGTACGCCGCCACGGCTACTTCGAGGAGTGTGAGGACGCCGCCCAGGACGCGTTGGTCGACGCCACCGTCCAGTGGCCCCGGGACGGCGTCCCGGCCAATCCGCTCGGCTGGCTCCTCACCGTCGCCTCCCGCCGCATGGCCGACCGGGCGCGGAGCGAGGCGGCTCGGCGTACGCGGGAGGAGACCGCCGCCGCCCTCGCGCCGGCCGACGCGTGGGCCGCCCACGGACCCGAGGACCAACCGCCGGCGGACCACGACGACTCCCTCACCCTGCTCTTCCTGTGCTGCCACCCGAGCCTGTCACCGTCGTCCCAGCTCGCCCTCACCCTCCGGGCCTGCGGCGGACTGACGACGGCACAGGTTGCCCAGGCGTTCTTCGTCCCCGAGGCCACCATGGCGCAACGCATCAGCCGCGCCAAGCGCCGCATCAAGGAGGCCGGGGCCCTGTTCGAGCTCCCGCCGCCCGAGGAACAGGCGAGCCGGCTCGCCGTTGTCCTCCACGTCCTCTACCTGATCTTCAACGAGGGCTACACCAGGACCTCGGGCACCGATCTGCACGACGTCGAGCTGACGACCGAGGCCATCCGGCTCACCCGGGCGCTGCGCGAGGCGCTGCCCGACGACCCGGAGGTCACCGGTCTGCTCGCGCTGATGCTGCTGACCGACGCGCGCCGCCCCGCGCGCACGGACGCCGACGGCAACCTCGTCCCCCTCGCCGAGCAGGACCGCACACGGTGGGACCAGGAAGCCGTCAAGGAGGGCACGGCACTCATCACCGAGGCGCTGGCCACGGAGCGGCCCATCGGTTCGTACCGCCTTCAGGCTGCCATCGCGGCTGTGCACGCCGAGGCGCCCAGCGCGGACGAGACGGACTGGCGGCAGATCGTCATCCTCTACCAACTGCTGGAGCAGGTCGCCCCGAACCCGATGGTGCGGCTCAATCACGCGGTCGCCGCGGCCATGGCCGACGGCCCGCGGGTGGGCTTGGACCTGCTGCGCTCCCTGGACGACGATCCGCGCCTCGCCGAGCACCACCGTCTGCACGCGGTCCGCGGCCACCTGCTGGAGATGGCGGGCGACCTCGACGCCGCCCGCGCCTGTTACCGGGAGGCCGCCCGCCGCACGGCCAGCCTCCCGGAAAGGCGTTACCTGGAAACGCGCGAGGCCGCCCTCGACGAACGCGACCGCTGACCCGCGCGGCACCGGGGTCACATCTCGGCGCCCGCGCTCACCATGACGGGCCGTACCTCGACGGCGAAGCCGTCGAAGCGGGCATCGGGGATCATCGCGGCCAGTTCCTCGGCCCGCTCCCGTGACTCGCAGTCGACCAGGTAGTACCCGGCCGCGTGCACCGCGACGTCAGGCAGCGGCCCCGGGGCGGCCGTCGCCCGCCCGTCCTTCACCCGCACCACCGAACCCTGGGAGGCATCGGCGAGGAAATTGGTCGCGATCATTTCGCCGGCTTCCCGGACCGTCTCTTGAAGGGCGCGGTGCCCCCGTGAGATCTCGTCGCGCTCGTGTTCCGCCAGGCCGTCCCGGGCCCCCGGTTCCATATGCGTGATCAACAAATACTTCATGGCAGACCTCCTCCTACCGGGTCGTAGCCGAACCGCTGTTCTCGACCCGGTGCGGCGCGCGAGAAGGCCTGGTCGGAGCGCGGACAGGCAGGCTGAGGGCGGGAGTTGGGCTCCCGCGGGCCGAGGCGCTCCATGACCCCGCCGGGGCGGGGAGGCCCGGAGGACGCCGGACGGGGCACGCCTCCGGAAGCGCGTTCCCCTCACACCGGTACGGCTTCCGCGAGCCCGGCGTTCGTCCCGGGGCACACCAGCGTGAGGGGCCGCGGCGTCGCCATGAGGACCGGCACGTCGAGCCGGCTGCGGAAGGAGAGCGGCAGGTCCGGCAGGCACAGCGTGGGGCCCGGTTCGAGTGCTCCGAGACGCCGGCCTCCCATGAGCCGGGCGTCCTTCTGCGAGAGCGCGTGGAGCCCGGCTGCCGTCCCGGCCGGCAGCGAAAACGCCGTCAGGTGGCTCTCGGGGGTCGCCGGGACGGTCAGTTCGTACGGGCCGGGGGCGGCCACGAACGTGCCGGCGAGCGGCCGCCCCTCGGGTATCGGACTGGGGAAGAGCCCGACGAACACGGCACGCCGCTTCTCGCCCGGGGGCAGCGAGACGGTGCTGCGGATGCGGCGCTGCCGGGCGGAGCGGACCAGCGGTTCCGGACCGCGGTGACAGGGTGCGAAGCCGCGGAAGCGACGGTAGTTTGTCGGCGACAGGCCCACACTGCGGCTGAACCGTGTGCTGAATGTCCCCACGCTGTTGTATCCGACGGCGGTGCCGATGTCCACGACATTCCAGTCGGTTGATAAAAGGAGTTCCTTCGCCTTTTCCAGGCGAAGTGCCGAGAGGAACCGTCCTGGCGGGACACCGGTGGCCCGCAGGAAGAGGCGAGAGAAGTGGAATTTACTGAACATGGCAGCTTCGGCCAGCGTGTCCAGGGAGAGGGGTTCGCCCAGCCTGTTCTGCATGACGTCGATGGCGCGCACGATTGCCTGCTCGGTCTCGTCTCTCAACGGTTCCTCGATTCTCAGTGTGTGCTAACCAAGTCATCTCTCATGCACTGCGTCGCTAGCCCGTCATACCTGCACCGACGTGCTCGTGCGACGTGACGGTGTCATATCCAAGTGCGTCAGGCATCTTCCGGATTGCGGGACCGTATGGCCTCTGACCTGCGAACGAACAGCGATGGCGCGTGTTGTGTGAACTGTCCGGTTTTTTTGCCGGAAAGAGCGATGGCCGCTGTGTCTCTATGAGATGATCGCGGGGCGGTCACGTCCGGCTGCGTTGTCGTTCTTCGGCGCGGGGATTCCGGGACACATGAGCGAACGGAGCCAAAGAGCCGCAAGATGCACGAATTCCATCCCGTGGCCGCGTGGCAGGGCAGCAGCCGCTCTCCGAGTCGAGGAGACGTGGGCGCGCAGAGTCACATGAAGTGGATGGGAAGTGTTTTCAATTGCACCTTGAGGATAAAACGGTCGTCGTCTACGGGGTTTCGGACCCACAAGGCATGGCGCTGGCGAAGGCGTTATCGCGGCGCCGTGCGCTGATCTTTCTGGCCGACTCCGTCCCGGAACGGGTCGAGAGCGCGGCCCGTGGCATCGTCGAGGCCGGCGGAGCCGCCGAGTCCGCCGAGGTCGATCTCTCCGACGGGCGCGAGGTCGAGGACTACACGTCCGGCGTGGCCCAGTGGACGGGCGGCATCGACGTGGCGGTGGTGGCGGTCGGCGGCGATCACGCGGTGACGCAGCTGACGGTGGCCCGGGCCGTCGCTTCGCACATGGCCGCCCGGGGCCGCGGCCTCATCGTGGTCACGTCCGTCCGCGCCGCGTCGGAACGCGGACTCCGACACCTCGCCCAGCACATCGCGCCCAGAGGGGTCACCGTACTTCCGGTCTTCTGCGGTTGCGACGCATACCAGAGCGCTGTCCTTCCTTGAGGGGGCCTCCCGTCTCTTCGGGACGTCGGGGGCCGTCTCCGCCGCCGCGGCGTCCGCCGACGCCGGTTGACGCCAGGAGTGCCGGCGGGGCGGCACCGGCCGGGGGCGTCGAAGAGGCGCGGATGTTCCCAGGAGCCGCGAGCGACATCACCATTGTCGGGCGGGGGCGGTGCCGCGACACCTTTGGTCTTGCGCTGCGTCCGCGGACGGGGTGAGGGCGGCGGTACGGGGGCGCCTGTCCGGCGCCGCCCTCGGCCCTGGGGGCGAGCCGGTCACTGCGGGATTCGAGCCGACTGTCCGGCAGCGAGTGCCGCGCTCGACGCACACGGCCACGAGCCGCGCTTACGGCGGGCAGCAGGCGGCTCGGCGTTTATTCGGAATTGCTGAATACCAGTGAGGGTCCGGCAAATAGGCCCGTTCCCCGGACCGGCGGGTAATCTGTCCGCACGCCGGTCACGACACACCACTTCGACGTGAGGGCAGACACGTTGCAGATCTCTGAATTGAGCGACCGCAGCGGGGTTTCGATCGCCAGCATCAAGCACTACCTGCGCCGGGGTTTGCTGCCGCCGGGGCGTGCCACCGCTCCGACCCGGGCTGAATACGGTGAACAGCACATTCGCCGACTCCGGCTCATACGCGCGCTGATCGGCGTACGCGGTCTCTCGGTCCGCTCGGCCAAGGAAGTGCTGGATGCCGCCGCCCGGTACGAAGACGATCCGCGCGAAGCGCTGCGCGTCGTACTGGGAGCCGGTACCGCCCCGCCTGGCGGTGACGAGCACAGCGGGAAGGCGTCCGCAGACGTGGACCAACTGCTCGGCCACATCGGCTGGAAGGTGGCGAAAGACTCCCGTACCAGGCGTGCTCTGGCGGACACTCTGGTATCGCTGCGCTCGCTCGGTACGGACTTCGACTGGCGCTCCCTCGTCCCGTACGCGGAACTCGCCCAACGAACCGCGACGTTGGACCTCGGCCACCTACGGGAAAGGAAAGACCCCGAGGAACAAGCCGAACGAGTGCTGCTCCTGACCATCATGCTGGAACCCGCTCTTCTCGCCCTGCGCCGACTCGCTCAGGAAAACCAGTCGGCCACGGGGCGCGAAGGCTGAAGTGGCAGCGTGGATTTTCCCCTTCCGGCGGCGGCCGGTGTCATTCCCGTGGAAAAGCGCGCGAGCATTGTCGGGTATCCACTTTTCTGCCGCGTCGGGGAAGTCGATGAGATATCGGGCAGCCGCTTGGCTTCGAGCAGGAGGCTCTGGTCGAGGAACGCCATGGTGGCCAGCGGGCCGTCGCACGCGTTGGTGTTCGCCCCAGGGGTGCACCGTGCCCGGGCCGGATCCACACGACGCTGCTCCGCTCCAGCCGGTGGGTCGGGTCCCGGCGGTAGCGGGGCGGGGGGCAGTAGCCGTTTGGGCCCTTGCGTGCGGAGCCTCGGGGGGCGCGTCGACGGAGTGGGCCGTGACACCAAAGCCAACGGACAGCGCACAGTCCAGGCCCCGGTCACCAAGCGCGCCGCGAAAGGCGGCGTTGGTCCCGTACGCCGCGTCGGCGAGCACGACGTCCCGCCAGGCCGCCGACCGCGCCACCGTCTACGCGGACCTGTCCGGCAGGGCGGGTGGCCCACACGAACAGCCACCCCTTGTCCGGGTCGACACTGGCCGTGCCAGGAACCGCCCCATCAGCCCGACGGGTGACAGACCGTTCACTCCGGACGTGTCTGATCACCCGAACTGGCGGGAGATGCGCGCTGGGCAGCCGGGGCTGACGGTGTTTTCCCGGGCCCTGGGGGAGCGGCTGGAGGCGAGTATTTCGGCGGGACGGCAACCATTCTCAGCTCCGCGGCAACTGTTGGGCAGCCCCGTCCCACACGGGTGCCCCCACGTACGTACGGATTGGGACAACACGCATGACTGAGCTGCACGGCCACGGCAAGGCGCGGCACCGCAGAAGGAAGACGGTCCTGCTGGCAGGGGTCCCGCTGGCGCTGGCCGCTGCGGGAGCCATGGCCTACGGCACGGCTTTCGGGGTGTTCGGAGAGGGCATGCAGCCGAAGGCTGCGGCGGCCGCCGCGCCCACCTGGGCCAACGACACCGCCGACGGTTTCGCGTCGGTCCACGCGCTCGGGCAGAAGGGGACGTATGGCGGCAAGGATGGGAAGACGGTCACCGTGCGGACCCTCGCCGATCTGGAGAAGTACGCGTCCGCCCAGGAGCCGTACGTCATCGTGGTGGCCGCGACGATCTCGATGAACCCCAAGGGCAGGGAGATCAAGGTCGCCTCCGACAAGACGATCGTCGGCGCCGGCACCTCGGGGCAGATCGCGGGCGGCGGCTTCTTCCTCGGTCAGGGCGTGCACAATGTGATCATCCGGAACCTCACGATCCGGGACTCGTACCAGGGGACCTGGAACGATAAGGAGCACGACTGGGACGCCATTCAGATGGACGGCGCGCACCATATCTGGATCGATCACAACGACCTGCGGCACATGGCCGACGGGCTGATAGACAGCCGCAAGGACACCACCTACGTGACGGTGTCCTGGAACAAGCTCAGCGACAACAACAAGACGTTCGGCATCGGCTGGACCAAGAACACAACCGCGGACCTCACGATCCACCACAACTGGTTCCGTGAGACGGAGCAGCGCAACCCCTCGACCGACAATGTCGCGCACGCGCACCTCTACAACAACTTCCTGCAGGACGACCCGGGCACCGGCATCAGGTCCTCCTACGGCAACTACGCGCGCGGCAGGACGAAGATGGTCCTGGAGAACAGCTACTTCCAGGGCGTGAACAACCCCGTCACCAAGGACAGCACCGCCGCCCTCGTCCAGCGCGGCAACGTCTTCTCCCGTACCAGCGGCCGCAACGAGACCGGCGGCACGGCGTTCGACCCGAAGGCGTACTACAACTACCGCCTCGACAAGGCGGCCGACCTCCCCGCGCTCCTCAAGTCCGGTACCGGGCCCCGGAATACGATCGGCACGACGGCGAGTGCCAGGACCGCGGCCGCCGCGACGCACAGCACCCTGACCGTGGCCAAGGACGGCAGTGGCCGGTACAAGAGCGTGCAGAAGGCCGTCGACGCCGTCCCGGCGGGCAACACCTCGCGCGTCGTCATTCGGATCGCCCCCGGCACATACCGGGAGACGGTCAAGGTCCCGGCGAACAAGCCGCACGTCACGTTCGAGGGCACCGGCCGCAGCCGCAAGGACACCGTCATCGTCGCAGGCCACGCCGCGGGGATGACCAAGCCGGACGGCTCGGGCACCTACGGCACCGGCGGCAGCGCGACCGTCGCCGTGGAGGCCGACGACTTCCAGGCACGCAACCTCACCATCTCCAACGACTTCGACGAGGCGAAGCACCAGCGGCTGAACGGCCGACAGGCGGTGGCGCTGCGCACCGCCGCCGACCGTATCCGTCTGGACGCCCTCATCATCAGCGGCGACCAGGACACCCTCCTCCTCGACACGGCCGCCAAGGAGAAGACGGGCCGGGTATACCTGACCAACTCCTATGTCATCGGCAATACCGACTTCGTCTTCGGCCGCGCCACCGCGGTTATCGACAAGTCCGTCCTCGCCCTGAAGAAACGCTGGAACGGCACCTCGGCCGGATACGTCACCGCGCCCAGCACCCCGGCCGGGCGCATGGGCTTCCTCATCACCCGCACCACCATCGACGGCGACGTGTCGGCCCGAAGCTTCCACCTCGGGCGCCCCTGGCACGCCGGTGGCGACGCGAGCCTCGACCCGCAGACCACGATCCGAGACAGCATCCTCGGTGCGGCCGTCAAGGCCGCCCCCTGGGCTGACATGGGCGGCTTTTCCTGGAAGAAAGACCGTTTCGCCGAGTACCACAACGATGGCCCGGGCGCCGGCGCCGCCAGCGGTGACCGCCCGCACCTGACGGACGCCCAGGCCGTCGCCCAGGAGACCGCGGACTGGCTCGGCGGCTGGAAGCCCACTGCTGTCTGACCCCGGTCCGGGGGCGGGTCCAAGCCGGGACGCACACTGGGCCGTCCGACCGGCCTGCTCCTGGAAGATCTCACCCCCCTGCCCGTCGCTACGACGGACAACGGCTGCCGCCCGGCCTGCGCCACGCCCTCGAAGAGGGCTGGAAGGGTCGCACTCGAACGCCTCTTCCGTTACGGAAGATCGCTACCTACCGCTCCACCTCACAGCCATCGTTCGACATCACGGACGACAGCACCGTCTCTACCCCCACTAGAAGGAGAAGCGCGTGAGCCGCACGCTGCGCAGATCTTCGTTCCTCGCCCTGCCCGCCGCCATCATGCTGACCCTGATGCCGTCGAGCGCGTCCGCCTACCCAGGCCCCGGGAGGGTCACCGGCGACATCGTCGTCCACGACCCGACCATGCTCCGCGCACCCGACGGGCGCTACCTCCTCCCGTCCAGCCACGGCTACCTGGAGTTCCGCACCTCCACCGACCGCGTCGCCTTCAGCCGCAACGGCAACGCCTTTTCCTCACCGCCCGGTTGGTGGTCGCGCTACTCGCCCGAAAACGATCCGTGGGCACCCGACCTCTCCTACCACGGCGGCCGGTATCTGATGTACTACGCCGTCTCCCGCTTCCGTTCCAACACCTCGGCCATCGGCCTCGCCACCTCCACGACCGGGACGCCGGGCAGCTGGAAGGACCAGGGCATCGTCTATTCCTCCACGTCCAGCAGCGACTACAACGCGATCGACCCCGACCTGTTCGTCGACGACGACGGCAAGTGGTGGCTGGCCTTCGGCTCCCATTGGAGCGGGATCAAGATGATCCGCCTCGACCCGCGGACCGGCAAGCAGTACGCGGGGGACACCACCCGCCACTCGCTCGCCTCGCGCACCACGGGGACGAGGGCGGTGGAGGGCCCGACCGTGGTCAAGCGGAACGGGTACTACTACCTCTTCGCCTCGTACGACACCTGCTGCAGCGGTACGGCATCCACGTACAAGATCAAGGTTGGCCGGGCCACCAGCCCCACCGGGCCCTACTACGACCGCAACGGCGTCGCGATGAACAAGAACGGCGGCACCGTGGTCATGGCGTCCCAGGGATCCGTGATCGGCCCCGGCGGGCAGGACATCATGCGCGACGGCGGCAAGGACCTGCTCGTCTACCACTACTACGACGGCAGTGACGGCGGCGCTCCCAAGCTCGGCCTCAACCTGCTGAAGTGGAGCAACGGCTGGCCCATCGCCTACTGACCGGAGCCCGGCGGCAAGGGACGGCGGAGCGCGCGGGCAAGGAAGTGCAGGGAGACCACCCGGCGTAGATGAACATGCCCAGCCGAAGACCAGCATGAAGACGTTCGCGTAGCTGCGCGGAATACGATCACCCGAGACCATGCCAGTGGCGAGCAGCAAAGCCGCTACCCACTCCGCCACCTGTGGGGGCAGAGGCGGGGCCCCCGACGTGAGGTCGAGGGCCCAGCCAGCGACCACCGAGGAGCCTGGGGCCTACCCACGGCCGCCGCAGTCGTTGACGCCTGCGCCGCGGGCGCGCGCAAGCGGGTGTACGGGCTCAGGAGGGCCTGAAAACGGTCTCGATGACGAAGCACGGCGGCACCGGCACCCAGCTCGCCCCGCCTGGCGGTAGCGTCCCTTGCCTCGGGCACCAGCGGCAGCCAGTCCGGGGCCCTTGCGGTCGCAGTGAAGTCGAGGATGGCCGCTGTCAGCGCCTTGGTACGCCGCGGGGTGCTGAGGTCCGAGTAGGAACGGAACGGAAAACCGGCGTTGCTGTCAAAACTTTTGACGGGCGGGGCTTGCCCCGGTCTTGAGCAGTAGTCGTACGCCGGCCTCGCTGGTCAATGGGACCGTGGTTGGCGCTGAGAACGATCATGGTCTGCCTGTGAGTGCGCTGACCCGGTTCTCGTACTCACGGCGGGCCTTGCGCTGGGCCGGGACCGCCGGGAAGCCGTGGGTGCCGTCGAGCGGCTGGCAGCGGGTGAGGAGCTGGCGGTGGACCGCGGGGGCGGCGGTAACGCGCAGGGTGTAGCCCTGGCCGCGTCGCACCGCGACGCCCTGGTTGAGGGCGGTGCGTTCGGCGGGCTCCAGTTCGGTGGTGCGGAGGAAGTCGGCGACCTTGCCCGGCATGCCGAGGGTGGCCGGCCTACGGCAGCTGGGTCATTGTCCGGGAGGCGTGCCGCCGCGCCGACCGGACGCGGTTCACCCCGCAGAGCCTGGCCCGCAAGCGCGGCCACATGCTGTCCGTGAACGCCTTCCTCACCTGGACCTCCGAGCACGACCTCGCCCTGGGAAACGTCACCCAGCAGCACGTCGACGCCTGGTTGGATGCCAGCGGGCCATCCCGGCGCTCCGTCCGCGGCTTTTTGAACTGGGCCCACCGGCACGGTCTGACCGCCGACCTCATCGTGCCGGGCCCCAGGCGCTCGTCCGAACCGCGCGACTGGTGCACCCCCGGCCAACGGTGGGCCCTGCTGGAACGCTGCCTGCACGAGGACGGCCTCCCGCTCGATGCCTGGGCAGCCGGCTGCCTGATCCTCCTCTACGGCCTCAGCGGACAGCGGATCACCGAACTGACCACCCACCACCTGAGCGGAGGCAAGTACCCCACCATTCTGTTCGGCACCCAGCCCGCCGCACTCCCGCCGGCGGTGTTCGAACTCCGACCCAGCAGGCCGAACATGCCGTCACCGCCTCAGCCATTGCACACAGCAGCACCCGGGCCGGGGCACCGTGGCTCTTTCCCGGCTAGCTCGCCGGCCCCAGCCCGTCATCGCACACCACCTGACCAGCAAGCTGCGGCGCCACGGGCTCCCGGTCTTCCCCTTGCGCAACTCCGCGCTGATCACCCTCGCCGCAGACCTTCCCCCGTCAGTCCTCAGCTCCCTCCTCGGCATCAGCCTCACCGCCGCACTCCGCTGGACCCGGTGCACCGGCCGCG
Organism: Streptomyces sp. NPDC017529; assembly: GCF_044329785.1. NCBI lineage: Bacteria > Bacillati > Actinomycetota > Actinomycetes > Kitasatosporales > Streptomycetaceae > Streptomyces > Streptomyces sp. NPDC017529. Next base: position 53,311 of record NZ_JBIRJY010000023.1, on the reverse strand, counting down.
ACTGGAACACCTACCCGGCCAGCCGCGTGTGACGGATTGGTGGAGGTCCGGGCCGGTTCGCGACGCACGGAAGACCGCACAGCTGTGGTCGTCGGTGAGGCTGCCCGGGTGGTACTGAGGCCAACCGGCGCAAGGAAGCCAGCTCCTGCGTGATCAACTGTTTGGGAGAATGGGAACAAAGGCACGGTTTCGGGAACTGCCGGTGGACTGTCGCGAAAGATGCCTTTCCGGGCTGCCGGCCCGGTGCTTGAATCGCCTCGCACAGTGGAAACCGGGGCGTCCGGCGTCCCGCCGGACGCGAGAGAGGGGCGACGAGATGAGCATGACTCAGAGCGGCAAGCTGAACCTGGACTCACCGCACTCCACCGAGACACAGGGCGGAAAGACCGATACCTTCCAGCAGGTCACTTTCCCCACCCCGTTCCCCGCAGGATCGAGTGTCATCGTGCAGGTCACGGTGCAGACCTTCAACGGGCCCGAGACGCCCGGTGTGCGACTGCACGACGTGACGAACACCGGGTTCAAGATCCGTTTCAACGAGATTCTCGGCGGGGGCGTCTCGGCTGACGGCAAGCACACCACGGAGACAGTCGGCTGGACCGCCTACACGGTCTGATGGCCCGGCAGGCCATGACCTCTCGGCAGTAACCGCGGTACCGAAGCGGCGATCGTGCCGAGAAGTCCTGTCTGCTGGCACGCTGAGGCAGACAGACCGACGGAATGCGGCAGGTGTACGTGTGTCGCGTATTCAGCGGATGGGGCCGGTTTCTGATTACTGACTGTCGCCGGTCACGGTGGTCCAGCGCGGATCGATGTGGCCCAGCCATGCGTCTTGATCGTCGGCCAGTGGTTGCTTCAGGGGAAGGGGGAGGAACCGGCAGGCGAAGGTGAGGCCGGCGTCGTCTCCGTCGCCGTGGACTTGGTGGTCCCACGCATCGGAGGTGTCTGCTGGTGCCTGGAGGAAGAAGAAGCTGGTTCGTCGTGGCTGACCCGTGTCGGGATGGGGCTTGTCCTCCACGGCGATCTGCCGGACTACCGTGGCTCTCAGCAGACCGGTTTCCTCGGCGACCTCTCGAAGGACCGCTTCTTCCAGTCCTTCGCCTGTTTCGACTCCTCCCGCAGGGACTTGGGTGCCGACCTCCGGCATACCGATGTGGTCGAACACCAGAACTTCGGGGATGGCGAGGTTCCGGATTACGTATGCGGCGACACGGATTCTGGGTCGGGTCATCCCGGCATTGTCAGTCATCGGTGCCTTTCATGGTCGCTGGGGGCGTATCGGCTCCAGGTTCCGCCGGCCTCGGTGACCAAGCGGGTGGTGGCCTTGTCGTGATTGCCGAGTGCCTTCGCGATGACGGGGGCCGGGGCTTGGAGGACGAGCTGACGGATCGCGGAGGTCCTGCCGCGCTGCGGAGGGACGCCGATCTCACGCAGATGGACTTGGAGACTGACCGGGTTCATCGGCTGTCCGGGCTGGCGGCCGGGGAAGAGCCACTGTGAGCTCTTGCTGCTGGCGTAGGGCAGCTGCTGGCGGGACTGAATATAGGCCAGCATCAGGTCGGCAACGGGCTCGGGCAGCGGGGGCGGCGGGTCTTCCAAATGGACGGTGACGGTGGCCTCGTCGTCGGTGACGCCGTCGATGGTGAGGCGGACGATGCGGCTGACGGGTTGTGCATAGAGGAGAACGAGCGCGGCGGCGACCCTGGCCCGCAGGGGCAAGGAGTCGTCATTGAGGACCCGGCGGAGGATCGCGAGCCGGCGGTGCTGGTGCAGCGGTTCCGGGTCCTGGGTGATGACGGTGGGCGGCAGCGTGAGGCGGGGCATCCGGCCGGTCTTCATGCACCACCGCAGGAATGACTGGGACGGACGCCGGGTGGCCAGACTCTCTGTGTGCCAGGCGTCGATGTCAGCCTGCTGGCACTGCCCGATGGCGCGTTCCCGGTCGGCCAGCCATGCGAGGAAGGCGCCGGCCTGGGTGACTTCCTGCTTGGTGTGGTTGGCCTGGGGGCGTCCCAGCCGTGCCTTCTCTGCCTCTGTCCGCAGGCGTCACATCTGGTGCCAGGCGGCGAAGGGCCGGAGGAGCTGACGGTGTTCGGGTTCCTCGATGCTGGCGAGCCGTTCGGTCAGCCACCGTTGGTAGAGCAGGAGCTGCCGGTCGACTCGCGGGAGGGCACCACCGTCCGACCACTCCGCCGACTTCGCCGCCCGGCGGCCGTAGCGTGCGCAGTTCCGGACATGCCAGCGCTCGTATTCCTCGGGCGTCATCGCTCACCCCTCCGGCGTCAGCCGGACCGGTGTGGGTCGGCATGCGGCCAGGTTGATCGGCGTCTCTTCGCCGGCGGCGCGGTGGGCCGGGAGGTTCTGGGCCGAGGTGGCGATCAGGTCGGTGGGCGTGCAGTCGAGGATGTCGCACAGGGTGGCCAGCACCGGCAGGGACAGCCGTTCCGGAGTGCCGGAGACCAGACGGTGGGCCTGGGAAGGAGGACAGTGTGATGCCGCGTTCGGTCAGGTGCGGCATCAGCTCGGCGACGATGAACATGCCGCGGGCGGCCATCAGCTCGCGCAGGCGCCACCGGTAGCTGACCTGACGTGGCATCAGGAGGTCCTCCCCGGCCGCAGAGCGGCCTCGATGGCGGCGTCCAGGACGCGACGCAGGAGTGGGGGCGGAAGGCGGAGCAGACGCAGGTGTAGAGCGCGGTGGTGGAGGCGTGGTCATGGCCGTCCTGCTGCTGGACGAACAGCGGGTCGTGACCGTCCTCGATCAGGTGGGTGATGTAGGACCTGCGCAGCGAGTGGAACTCCAGCGCGAGGGCAAGGCCGATGGCGTCCCGGTAGGCGGCGAAGCGGGAGTCCAGCCGCTGGAGCCCGACCCGCGGGCCTCGCTCGGACGGCCACAGGACCCGCCCGGTCGCATGCCGCATCCCAGGCCGCACCTCGCTGATCCATTCCTCGATCGTGCCGGGTGTCCAGTGCCAGACGGTCAACACACTGCGGCGCTTGGGCGGCGACCCCTTCTTGGCCTTGCCGTAGCGGACCAGCAGGGTGCCGTACTCACCGAACTCCCGGCCCTCCGAGTTGCGGCCGAAGTCAGTGAGATCCAGCATCCGGGTCTCGTTGCGGCGCAGGCCGTAGGCGTACGCGACCCTGAGCAAGGCGGCGTCCCGCAAGGCCGGCCACCAGCCCTTGCGTCCCTTGCCGCGAACGCGCAGCACCTCCTCGTCGGCGTGGGCGAAGAAGGGTGCGGATCCTCTCAAGGGACGGTCTGAGCTGGTGTCCTGTCGAAGCGAAGGTTGAACTCCTGCCGCGCTGGGGGTCGGTATAAGGTTCGGTGGGAGGTGTGGGGATGAGTTTCCGTCTGGCGGCGTACGCCGTATGCATCGAGGACGGGCGTGTGTTGCTCGCCCGTCACGTGCCCCCGGTGGGCCAGTCCAATTGGACGCTTCCGGGCGGAAGGGTGGAGCACGCGGAGGATCCGTTCGATGCTGTGATCCGGGAGTTCGCTGAGGAGACTGGCTGTGAAGCAGTGGTCGAACGTCTGCTGGGTGTGGATTCAAGGGTGATTCCCGCGGTCGAAGCCCGTACCGGCGCCGAGCACCAGAACGTCGGCATCTTCTACCGGGTTCGGATCACCGGCGGCCGGCTCCGGCCCGAGCCGAATGGCGAGACCGCTGAGTCGGTCTGGACTCCGTTCTTGGACATCGCACGCCTGCGCCGGTCATCGCTGGTCGACGTCGGCCTCGCGCTGGCGCAGAGCGCTCCGGCAACCGGCCATGTTGCTTCCGTCCCGGTCGGCGGCTTGATCCAGCACTGACCCCGGCCGATACAACCACGTACTCGTACCCGCTCAAGGCTCGGGGGCGAAGCTGTCACGCGCGGGAGTTCGAAGCCGTCGATTGCTGTGTGGTGGCACCGTCGTACTTCTACCGTGACGGGGTGAAGGTGGGGCGCCATGGTGTCTGTGCCGGAAGAACTGCGGGCGCGCGAGGCCGCAGCTCGGCAACGAGTGGAGGACCTCCAGGCCGAGGCCGCGGAGTTGGCCCTCAGGTTGGAGGAGGCGCGAGAGTATCTGTCACGGCTGGAGATCACTCGGGAGGCCGTCGCGCAGGTGTTGGCCGACCTGTCGGCCGCGGAGGCCGGACCGGACGCCCCGGCAGGGGACGCGCCGGCACCGAACGAGGGATCGATGCCTCATGGCAGCGGGGTGACAACGGTCCCGCCATGGCGGGAGGGCCTGGCAGTGGCGGTGTTGCCGGGTGTGTACCGGGGCATCGTGGAGGTCATCGCCAATGCGCCGGGGCCGGTGCAGGCCAAGCAGATTGTGCCGCGGATCGGGCTGCCGACAACGACCGGGAAGATCGAGGGCACCCGAAGCAAATTGAAGCGGCTGGTGGAGCGCAACTGGCTGGGCGAGGACGCGCCAGGACTGTTCACCTCGCCCGTCGGGACCGGGAGGGAGCCGGTCCAACTCACGGTGACCAAGGGCCTCGTCTCCGTAAATTCGGAGGCGCCAACCAAACCGAATCACCCAGAACAAGAGCCCACGATGGAACCGTACGACGCCTTACCCCAGCCTGATCCGTACTCCGCTTCCCGCAATGCCTTCGAACGCCTCACCTCGGCGCTGGTGGTTGTGTCAGTGTCTTCGGGTGCCGTTTCAAGGTGACTCCCGGAGTTGTTTTGGCGAGTTGCGCATGATCAATGTCAGCGTCTCTTGGTGTTGCATGCGCATGCGAGTGGTGGGTTCCGCCGGGGCAGCCTGCTCGGCATGGATCGAGCCCGCCTGCTCATCGAGCGCGCGCTGAAAACCCATCTTTGAACCCGCACCCGCCGATGTCGCGGAACTCGGCACGCGGATCGCCCGTCTCGAACACGGCCTCGGGGAGCAATGGAACAGTGGTTGGCGTTAAGCATTGACCGACGTCATGGACGCCGTTGACGGCGGGCGTTCCCGCCGGTTACCCGCGCTTGTCCGGCTCGGCGTCGGCGAAGGCGCGGTATCCGCCGAGCTCTCGGGCTGGGCGAGGACGTCGCCGCGGTGTACGACTCGGACCGGCCCCGGGGCCATCATCGGATGCTGATCCGCCGGCGTAGCGAGGTCGTGTCGGACATTCAGCAAGACGCTGTCTTCATCACTGCGAAGTCCTCCGGGCGCAAGGTCTTTGGCCTCGCCACCGCAGACATCCGTCTCGCTTGACCTCTTGCGCGTCAGTCCGGCAGTCAGTGCAGCTCGTGCGCCAGGGTTTTGGCGACGGCACGGATGCGGCGGTGCAGCGGCGACTGCTCGCGCGGGAGGACCAGGTGGATCGTCAGGCTGGGCGCGCCTCGCAGCGGTCGCCAGGTGAGACCGGCCGGTTGCGCCGTGACCGCGGCTTCTCCGGCCGGGGCGAGGGTGACCCCGTCGCGCAGGTCGCGCTGAGACATGTCGAAAGAGACTGCGGGCGTCTGGAATCGCGGGTGTGGTCGGGTGTCTCGGAACAGCGCGGACAGCTGATCGTGGATCACGGGGTTGGCCGCACGGTCCGGGAGTCGCAGCGGATACGCGGCCGCGTCGGCGATCTCGATCTCCGGGTGGTCGGCCAGCGAATGGTGCTGCGCCAGCTGGACCCCGATGCGCGCACGTCGCAGCAGGAACCGGCGCACGCCACGGCCCGGCTGTTCACCGCGGGTGATCCCGGCATCGATGCGGCCGTCGGCGACCGCGGGGGAGATCTCCGGTGTCGCCATCGGGACCGCGCCGACCTCGATCCCGCTGTTGCCGCGAATCAGCCTGCCCCCAGGGCCGGTGCCGTCTCGGCCCCGGTGCTGAGGCTGTATCCGATGCGCAGCGTGCCCAGTTCACCGGCCGCCGCGCTCCGGGCGGTGTCCCATGCCCGGTCCAGCGCCGCCAGCGCGGGCGGCGCGGACTCCGCCAAAGCCGCACCGGCCGTGGTCAATACGACGCTACGCGTGTTGCGGACCAGCAGGGCCGTACCGAGTTCCGTCTCCAATCGGCGTATCCGGGCGCTGAGTGCGGGCTGTGCGATACCGATCCGTGCGGCCGCGCGGGTGAAGTTCAACTCCTGCGCCAGCACCAGGAAGTACCGCAGGCTCACCGTATCCGGCGCCACGTGCCCTCCCTGCCGATTGATAACGATCCGTTCTGAGCCTATCCCGTACCGGTCTTTCCCTCGACCGCAGATCAAGCCCTAGCCTGCGCATATGGCGATTCAAGTGACCGCGGTGCCCGTCGCCGGGGTCGATCGATCTGAGTGTCAATTCGAAGTCGGACGTGTCCGGCCGAACACAGGAGGTTTCCATGGCCAAGGGCTACCGGGTCAGTGTCTACCCCGCCATTTCCGACCCTGAGAGACTGTCTGCCTACGACAAGCTGGCCGGTCCGGCGGTCCAGGCTGGGGGCGGGCGCACCTTGTCCCGGATCCCGTCCCGTGGCGGTCGAGTCGTTGCCCACGAGGCCGGACTCACGCAACGCGTCGTTCTGATCGAGTTCGACAGCTTCGAACAGGCCGTCGCGGCATACGAGAGCGAGGCATACCAGAAGGCGCTGGTGGCTCTCCCCGACGGCGTCGAGCGCGACTTCCGCATCATCGACGGCATCGACTGACCGGCGGTCCCAGCCATCGCTGAGCATCCGTAAGCCGACCGCCTAGCCACACCACAGGCACCACCCTCACCCGAAAGCTCGGGCAGGGTGTCACACACTGCACACTGTCGTGCAGACCCACCCGGGCCTGCCCGACAGGCCGTCTCCGGAGAGATCCCGCACAACTTGTCAGCCCATAGCGACGAGGCTGAGTTCGGCTCGCTGTCGGGAGGGTCTCCCGCGTGGCGGCCGGTCAGCTGGCTTCGGCGCGCTCGGCCACCGCCTTCGTGTGGGCGAGCCAAAACAACAACTCAGCTCCGCGCCGGTCGATTTCCACGTGTTGGGTCAGGGACGAGACGCCGTGCACCGTTTCCGGTGTTGGTTTTCCCGTCCCCGCCCGCCGAACCGGACGTGCCCGTTGGCCGAGCATCCGGCTCTCCACGTGATCTGTTGGATCAGACGAGGTAGTCGCTGACCTGGCCGACGAAAGCCACGTCGTCGTGATTCGTCCGGCGGAAGCGTGCTCCGTCGGGGTTGACCTCGTCGATGTTGCCAGGCGTGCTGATGATCACAGCGGCGGAGCTGGAGCCACTGCGCGCATTCCTCGCCGCCCGGCTGCGGGAGGCGGTCACCGAGCAGCCGCCGGGCAGTACCACCCGGCGGCTGCTGAACCGGCTGGCTTCCTAACGCTGTTGCCAAGCTGCCGGAGCGCGGCTCATGTGCCAGGTGAGTACGAGGTCATGCGCTCACCTGGTGTCCTCGGCTCCTGCCATGTCGTACTCATCGATGTCGAGCTCGGCTCCGGTGGCGCTGAGGAAGTCCAGAACCTTGCGGTCCAGGTGCCAACCGAAAAGGGCGGGGGCATCCACTGCGCCTGGCTGGGCTTGGTCGGTGTCGTTGAAGTAGCGCACAATTTGAAGCACTCCTCCGCCGCCGGTGCGCGCCAGTTGCCTGGTGAGGTCGCGGATGCGGTCCGTGTGGGGCTGGAGCCTGTCGAGAACGCGGGTGATCTGCTCGTCGACGCGCAGACCCGGCTCCCGGCAGACAACCATCCACGAGTGGTCGACCGGAACCACCGTCGGCTCGGTGAATCGGCTGCCGCGAACAGTCACTTCGTCAGGTGTCATGCCCAGTTGGAAGGACATGTCGTCTGCCGACGTGTGTTGGCTGAACAGCGCGAAGTAGGCGTACTGGCGAAGGGGCATCCCGTAGAGGATAGCCGCGCGGGGAAAATGGGCCGACCATGATTATTCGAGCCCAACAGTCAGGCAGCCTCGGTGACCGGAGGCGTGACCTCGTAGCACCGTCGGTCACGGATCAGGGCCCAGATGACGTTGACGCGTCGGCGGGCGAGAGCAAGCACGGCCTGGACATGCTTCTTGCCTTCGGCGCGTTTGCGGTCGTAGAACTTCAGTCGCGTGGTGCGGGGGCGACGCCGGCGAAGGCCGCGAGGGCGTCCGGGTGGCAACGTGCCTCCAGCGAGACCGGCACACCTCGGAGCAGTACCGCTGCGGACGCCCGTGCCGCTCGTCGCCGGCAATGTCTTGCCCCACCCCGGCCCGTCGCAGGTCCGCCACCCGCCCGCCATTGCCAACCCCCTTTCCGGTCGCCGGGCCGCGGTTCAGCGGTGCGCGCCGCCCGGGAAAAGAGGGAGGTTTCCGGTCAGCGCACGCCGCACATCTTCGCGGCGGCCGACCGGGGCGCTGCGGTGCTCACTCCGGTGCTCCGTAGCGGGGCTGGCCCAGGCAGGCCGGGCACAGGGGCACCCGTCCCAGCACGCGCACCGGCTCGGTGTCCGAGTGCACGGACGCCATGGCAGACCTGCTGTTTAGTTCCTGCGCCGTGCGGGCCTGGACCCGGACGACGTCGACCTGAGCGAAGTTGACACAAAACCTTGGCTTTACCTCCCCTTGCCATCGCCTTGACCGTCGATTGCCGGTAGCGTCCCGTTCCGGTCGGCGCTGCCGATCGTCATCTGTTCGCCGGTTCCCGTGAGCCGTTGAATGTCACCGGAGGATGCATGCCCCGCCGTATCACCGTCGCAATAGCCTCGTGCACGCTGAGTCTCGGGGCCCTTGCCTCGGGTGCAGGCGTCGCCTTCGCGGCTCCGTCGGCCTCCGCCGTCGACGCACCGTCACTCCGGCCGGCGATCGACGCGCGCGCCGCGTCCGTGGACCGGTGCAGCTACCAGGTGGTCCGTTCCGACGACTCCCGCTACGCCTACTCCGTACGAGGTGCCATCGGCGGCAGCACCCGCGAGCTGCCGGTCCAGAAGGAGGACTTCGTGAGGTTCTCCAGCGGCTGGCACAAGGTCGTCCAGGTCGAAGCGTGTTCGGGCGGGCAGGGCCCGGCTGCCGACACGCTCAGCGTCATCGGCAAACTGGAGAACCCGGAACACTACGAGCCGTCCGTGCCACGGACGATCCACAGCGACGCCGTCAAGCCCGCGCCCTCCTCGGTGATCCCGAAGGCGCCGGCGCTGGCGTCCGTCACCCGGCTCGACGCGGCTACCGTCCGCGTCGCCTGGCAACCCGCGCAGGGCAACCCGGACCAGGTTCTCCTGATGGAACGCAAGCCGTTCTACAGCAGCGAGATCGGCCTGTGGCACCCCTACACGTTCCAGCGGAACGCCCCGGCCGGCGCCACCTCGATGGACCGCAAACTGGAGCGCGACCCCGGCATTCCCCCGGCGAACCGGTCGCACGCCTACTGGATGCGCGTGATCAAGGGCGGCTTCGTCAGCGACCTCCGAGCCGAGAAGCCGACCACTGTGGAGCCGTAGCCGCCGACCGACGCGGGCCACGCCTCCGCGAGGAGGACGAGAGGCCGCCGCTCACCTTCCGAGGGGCGGCGGCCCCGTTCGTTCCCATGGCCCGTCACCGGGCGCAGGAGATCGCCGCGCTCGGGATGGGCGCCCTGGATGTGTCGGGGACGCCGCCGCGGCGCCTGGCGGAGCTGTCGCGGTACGGGGGTGGCAAGGCGTCGCTGCCGCGCCGGCACCCCGACGCGCGGCGGCTGGCGACGCCGCGGCGCGGGTCGGCGGCGTTGGCGCGGGCCCAGGCGGCGGTCGTGCGTCCGGCGGCCCGGGCCTGACGGGTGGCCAGCGCCTGGTCCGGTCCCGGGCCGGGGTCTTCGGGAGTGTCCGGGGGTCTCGCTGAGCGTCGCGCAGGGTGGTGCCCTGGTCTGCTGCTTTATCGCCCTAGCGGGTGATGCGGGGGGTCGCCTGACTCAGGTGGGCGTGACGGGTCGGGGGGTGTGCAAGTCCGATTACCTCTGGCCATCTCCGGTCGTATCGGTGCTGAGTTGCCTGAGGGGGTGCCAGGTTGTAGATGATTACGTTCTGTGTCGACCGCGAGGGCCCTTCTGGGGTGGGGGTGTCCGTGGGGGTGGAAGCGGCTCACGAGCGGGAGCGACGCAATCCGTCGTGATCCGATGGAAGTGCCGGCCGACGCTGATGCACGGGACTCCGGGAGGCACGCTCCGGCTGGCCTTGGTACCGGTACGAACGTCTGCTTGCCCACAACCGGTCGAAGGCCGGCCGGGTGCGTTGCACCCTTCGAGTTTCCCCTCATTCCCGTTGCTCTCAGCGGTGAACCGGCGTGAAGGGCGGCAGCTACAGGGCAAAGACCGCGGGGCCAGCCGCGCTGTACTGGCGGGTACAGCGGACGAGTTGCTGGCCTTCTTCGACGTCCCCGCCGAGCACTGGACCCACCTGCGCGTCACGAACCCGATCGAGTCGACCTTCGTCACCGTGCGACTGCGGACCAAGGTCACCAAGGTCACCAAGGGTGCCGGATCCCGCGCGGCCGTCCTGGCCATGGTCTTCAAGCTGATGGGATCCGCCCAGGCTCGGCGGCGGGCAGTGAACGCGCCCCACCTCGTCGCCCTCGGCAGAGCCAAATCCCGCTTCGAACGCTGCCGTCGGCGTCTGCTCCGCAGGCACGGGGCATTACCAGGCGTCAGTCGAAATGCCGTGGGGAATCGTTAGCTATGCATTCGTGCTTCCGATTCGCCGATGACCGCTAGCGTTCGCCGGTACCGAGCATCCCCGCGTACAGGAGGATCTGGACGGCAAGCCCGATGATGGCCAGCGCCTCGATCACGGACAGCCCGATCAGCAGTGCCCCACCGTCTCCGTACACCCAGTACGTGACAAGTGCAGCCAGCGGAACTGCGCAGAACGCCCCCTGGTCGACCGCGCACTGGATGAGTTTGCGCGAGCGGCGCCGCGCATCGCTGCGGTGAGAGGTCTCCCATCTGAAAACGATCTCGGCGGCGTCGGGGCTTCCGGTCGCCGCCGCGAGACGCGGCCCCAGCTCGTTTCGCACATAGGCGCCGATCGCTGAGATCTTCTCGTCGTTGATGAGGTAGGTCCATCCCAGGGCCACGCAGACTGGCGGTAACGCGAGCAGCATCTGCGGCTGCTTGGCCTGCGAGACGGAGGCGATGACGGCGGCGACGGCGGCAGCCAGTGTCACGTACAGCAGATTATCGCGGAAGCCGATACGGGCCTTCTGCTCGTCCTTGATTGCCTGATACTCCGTTAGTAACAGCTGCCCGACCGTGATCTCCGACTCTCTCCCGTTCCCCTGTGCCCGCTGCTCCGACGACATGGTTTTCCCCCGCCTTCCGCCCGCACCTTGCTCTGTCTTGAGCATCCCAGAGCGGAGGGCGGAAGGAAGCGGTCAGCGTCTTTACGCACGGCGTGAGCTCGAAGGCGCGGCCCAGGGCCGGACTCAGTGCTGTCACGGACACTGCCGATTCTTGTCGACCGATGCGTTCGGATTCGGGTAAGTCGCCGAACTCAGCCGCCGATGACCCCGAACATCCCGCTCCACAACGCTCCTTCGGGCGGGCACACTTAACGCACCACCGCAATTCGCTCAGGTGAGGATGGTCCCGTGGCAGAGCCGAATTCACATCCCACCATCGTGATCCTCACTGCCCTCTCCCTGGAGTACGAAGCCGTACGCGACCACCTCACCGGCATCGAAAGGCTCGTACACCCCACCACAGGCACTCGGGCCGAACGGGGCGTGCTCCCTGGCACTCCGTGGCACATCGCCCTCGTGTGGATCGACTCCGGCACGCTGAACGCCGCCATCCTCACCGGACTCCTCAACGCCTGGCTGAAACCCCAGGCTCTCTTCTTTGTCGGCGTCGCGGGGGGCCTCAAGGACGACATCGACATCGGCGACGTCGTCATCGCCACCAAAATCTATGCCTACGACGGCGGCAAGCACTCCGAAGACGGCTTCCTCACCCGTCCCGAGGCTTGGCACGCCCCGCAACGCCTGAAGAGCGCAGCCTTCACAGCCCTGCGCGGACGGACAGACGTGCACTTCGAGCCCGTAGCCGTCGCCAACATCGTCCTCGTCGATCCCGCCTCCGCCACCGCCGCCCTCATCAAACGGCACTACGAAGACGCCGCCGCCGTCGAAATGGAAGGCTCCGGCGTCGCCCATGCCGCCCACCTCACTGGCGACCTTGAAGCCCTCGTCATCCGCGGTATCAGCGACAAGGCCGACCCCGGCAAAGCCGAAGCCGACGAGGGCGGCTCGCAGCCCCGTGCCGCCGCGAACGCCGCTATGGCTGCGATCGCTATCATCCGCGAACTCGACCCCCGCCCGGTGAACGCGCGGCACAGCGGCGGCGACCACATCAACATCGGCCATGGCGCCACTTTTCACGAGGCGGTGATCGGCAAAGAGGTCGATGGCCAGGGCCGGCAAAGCGGCCAGTCTGGGCGGGCTGCGATCTACTCGGTGCCCTCGCCCGAGCCTCGGGACATTCCTCGGCCGGAGATCGCACGGGAGTTGGTCGCCAGCCTCACCTCCGAAGAGACCGGCGTCGTCGCGATGACCACGGCGCTGGCGGGCGCCGGTGGATTCGGCAAGACCACGATGGCGCGCATGCTCGTCCATGACCGTCAGGTCCGGGATCTGTTTCCCGACGGAATACTGTGGATCCAGCTGAACGAGGGCCTCAAAGACGCCGCGCTCGCGGAGACCATCGACAACGTGTGTGCGGTCGTGTCCGGTAGCAAACCGCCGTATACCGATCCGCTCGCGGCAGGAGCCGAGCTGGGAGCGCTTCTCGGCGACCGGCGATTTCTCCTGGTCATCGACGACGCCTGGCATCAGGATCAGCTGAATCCGCTGCTGATCGGGGGACCTCACTGTGTGCGGCTGGTGACCACGCGCCGTCATAGTGTCGTCCCCTACGGCGCGGCGGCGGTCGACGTCGACGCGATGACCGCGATGGAGGCGCGGGCCCTGCTGACGAGTGGTCTCGGCCAGGTACCTGAAGCGGCTCAGGCGGATCTGCTGGGGATCACGGGACGCTGGCCGGTCCTTCTCCGCCTGGTCAACGGTGCGGCCCGTGACGACATCAAGCGGGGCGCCGACGCGGCGGTAGCCCTCGTCGAGCTCCGCGACCAGTTGCGTGAGAGCGGCCTCACCGCGCTGGACGCCGCTGACCGGCGTGACCGTACCAAGGCGGTCTCGATGACCGTGAAGATCAGCATGAAGCGGCTGACTCCAGCTCAGAAGCGGCGATTCCACGAGCTCGCGATCTTTCCGGAGGACGTGAAGGTCCCAGTCGAGGTGGTACGCCGGTATTGGGCGCATACGGGCGGCTTGAACACCACTCAGGTCGTCAGGCTGTTGCACAGGTTCGCCGATCTGTCCCTGCTGGCCGACTACCGTCGCGGTGCGACACCCTTTCTCCGGTTGCACGACGTCATCCGCGCCTACCTTCGTGGTCGTCTGCGTGGTGAGCTTGGGCGGATGCACACACGTTTCCTCAACGCGCATCGTGATCTACTGCCCGACGGCGCCTGGTGGCAGCTCCCACCTGATCAGGTGTATCTGTGGTCGTGGGTGGCGACCCACCTGCGGGACGCGGGACTGGCGAAGGAACTGCGTACCAGCGTCCTGAACCCGCGTTGGGTGACCGAGAAGCTCGAGATCCATGGCGCGGCTGCGATCGCGACGGACTTGGCGCTGCCGGCCGACCCGGTCGCGGCAGACCTGGCATCGGTGATCCAGCAGAATGCCCACCTGCTGGCAGAGCTTGAGCCCAGGGGATCGGTCGCCGCCACGCTGGCGTCCAGAATCCTGGCGGCCGCTCCTGCCGCACCGATCTCGACGGCATTGCTGCAGGCTCAAGCCGGCCCGTACCTGGCCATGACGAGCCCACCGCCCGACCTGCCGCACGCGGCTCTGATGCGCGTGCTGACCCGAGACGTCCAACTCGCGAGATCGCTGGCAACGACCCCGGACGGGAAGGTGCTGGCGGTGGGGACGACGGACGGAACACTGATCCTTTGGGACGGCGGAACAGGAGCCCAGGCCGGCTCCTTCCGCCACGGTGAACCAATCAACGCGCTGGAGATGTCCGCGGACGGGGCCTGGCTGGCCTCTGCCGCGGACGGCGTCCGGCTCTGGGACATGGCGATGACGGTCGAGCGGCCTGCTCTGGCCGGACCGCGCGGTCCCGTCCTGTGCCTGGCCTCAACCGGTGACGGCAGAACGCTGGCCGCCGGCGGGGAGGATCAGACCGTCTGGGTCTGGGACACCGAGACCGGTGCGCTGCGGTACCGGCTGGAGGACCACCAGTCGCCGGTCTCCGTGATCGCGATCTCCATCGACGGGCGGTTCCTGGCATCGGCCGGAGGCGATCTGAACAGGGACACCCACATCAGGCTCTGGGACCTGGAGACGGGCGACCTGCGGTGCGAGCTCCCGGGGCATGAGTTCGCCACCCGAGTGATGGCCTTCGCTGCCTGCTCCTCCTCGCTGATCTCAGCCGGGGACGGTGTCGTGCGCGCGTGGGACCTGACGACCGGAACGGCACTCTGGGAGATCGACAGCGGACGTAAGTTCGTTCGGGCGATGATCGTCGGATCCGACGGTGAATGGATCGCCGGAGCGGGTGGAAACCTGATGGAGGACGACGGCGGCTTCGTTGGGGTATGGGATCTCGACGGTCGCGAACCGCGCGCGAGATGGCGCGTCGACGGACTCCCCATGCAGGATGCTCTGGCTCTCTCGGCTGACGGGGACCTGCTGATCTCAGGTGGAGGAGGAGTCGCGGGCAGAAACGACGCCTACCTGAGAGTCTGGGACGTGACATCGGGCCTCCGGCGGTCCACGCTGGTCGGCCACGCGCTGTCGGTCCAGAAGATCGTCGCACCGCCGCACGGGCAATGGATCGCCTCGCTCGCGGATGACGCCACCGTCCGCGTCTGGCATCACGGGACCGGCGTCGCACCGCCCGCCGAGGAAGGTGTCGCCTCGCTCGCCATAGATCGGTCCGGACGAAGACTCGTTTCGGCCAACTACACGTCGCTGCGCGTCTGGAACGCCGAGGACGGCACCGTCGAGCGCACCTTGGAAGCGGGCGACAGCGAGATCGAGGCCGTGGCCTTCGGGCCGGACGGCTCCTGGCTCGCGAGCGCCGGCCGAGACCGCCTGGTCAGGGTCTGGCAGACCGATGGCTGGGCCGGCCCGAGGGAACTCGGGCCGCACAGCTTCTGGGTGACGGATCTGGTGCCGGCGATGCCCTTCCATGTGGCCGCGTGCGACGGCTCGCTCCGGATCTGGGATGTGCGATCCGGTATCGAGGCGGCCACCGAGTTCGCCGGCCTAGCGGATCCTCTCCTCGTCATCGCCGTCGCCCCGGACTTCGAGTGGATCGCCGGTGGTGGCGGTGAAAGGACTTCGCTAACCGAAAACCCTGTCCATGTCCGCGTGCTCACGACCGGCCGCCTACATACACTGCCCGGGCACCGGCGGGACATCTCGGCGCTGGCTCCTGCTCCCGACGGTTCCTGGCTGGCTTCGACAGGTGACCACCGCGTGCTGATCTGGGACCCACGAGAAGGCGTCCTCCGGCACGAACTCAGCGACGGAGACGGTCTCCTTCGCGTTCTCCTGGCCGACCCGACCGGTTCATGGCTGGCCGCAGCCGGCCGGGACGGCGGCATCCGCCTGTGGGACCCGAGAACAGGCGACCTGCACCATGTTCTGACCGGCCATGTCGGCCCGGTCACCGCGCTGAGCCTGATCAAGGGCTCCGGTGGGACTCTTCTAGTCTCCGTCGGACAGGACCGGAGCATCCGGGTGTGGGACCCGGAATCGGGAAAGGCTGTCTGCTCTCTTCGAGTGGACGGCCCGTTGGCCGCCCTGGCGTCGCACGGTACACGCGTGCACGCCGGAGGAGCCCGTGGTTGTTACTTCCTTCAGTTCGGCAAAGGGTGATCTCCAGGTGACGCCAGCGGAACCCTTTTGCCGTGCTTGGAAGTGGGGGCTGTCATGTCGTCCTCCGGGAGCACGGCTCAGGACAGCTGGCTATGCGCCGTGTGGCCAGTCCCCGCTGCTGTCGTGTGGTGGACTCACCTCGCCGACCACCAGGCCACCCTGCGCAAGAACGGCGATGCGGCGGGCTCGAACCTGTTCACCTCGCTCGGCGTCGTCTACCTGGGCCCACTGGACGGCCACGACACTGCGCCCATCGAAGCCGCCTTGCATCGGGCGCGGGCGCTACGGCGTCCCGTGGCGGTGCACGTCGTCACCACCACGGGCAAGGGACATCTGACCGCGGAGCATGCCGAGGCGGACTGCCTGCACGCCGTCGGCCCCACTGCCCGGCCTCCGGGGGCACACCAACCGGAAGACTCCTCGCAGACCACGACGCCGTTCTCCACACGGACACGGTGGTACTCCGCGGTGCATCTATGCGCGGCCATGGTTGGAAGCACGACCATCATCTGCTGAAAACGGCGATGGGCCGCCCGTCGGCCAGGATTGCGACAGCGCGTCGGTGCCGGACGGCAGGGAACAGGGCTGGCGTGGTTGCAGAGTATCCAGGTGCTGTCCCGCTACTACGCCTACTTCCTCGCCGAGGCTCGTGATCACGCCAACCACCTGATTGAGGAATCGATGCGCCGGCGGGACGGCAGCACGGAGGCCGCAGCTGGGGACTGAACGGGAATCTGGTGCAGATCAGACGCCCTTTTTTGGGGGCCTAGAAGAACCCCAGCTTCTTCGGTGAGTAGCTCACCAACAGGTTCTTCGTCTGTTGGTGGTGCAGAGCTCACGACGGTGCTGACCTGCTGCTTTGACGGTCGCCAACGGGCCCTCGGAGAGCGTTGGTCCGCGTATGGTCCGGATCTTGGTTTCTCAGCCACCCGGGAGCTGGGGTGGGCTGTCGGTGCGCTTCGGGGGAGGTCGAGGCGAGCCCGGTGACGTCGTGTTGATCCGGCAGTCGCCGAACAGAGGGACATAGCGAGACGCACGTCCCTCGGACCTCCTTCGAGGTGGAACTCTCCCGGAGCGGCATCACGATGACCGTCCCGCCGGACAAGACCGTCCTCCAGACGGTCGAGGAGGCCGGCGTGCGGGTCCTCTCCTCGTGCCAGGAGGGCACCTGTGGCTCTCTCGGGGCGGGCGTCCCCGAAGGGTGTGGGTTCCCCGGGGGTGGGTCAGCGGCGCCGTGCCAACCGTGTACGGAAGGTCGTGGCGACCCGCTCGCCGAGGAGGACGCCCGCCAGTCCGCACAGGCTCAGCAGGGGCGGCGCGGGTGCAGCGGCGTCCATGGCCCAGTAGACGGCGCCCATCACCGTTCCGGCGAGGAGGAAGCCCCTCGCCCGGCGCGCGAATGCTGCCGTACGGGCCGTGCGTGGGGCGGTCACAGGGCCCCAGAACGGCCTGGCTCAGCAGCATGCCGAGCAGGCTGCACAGCGCGTTGGGCGGGGGAGCGGGGGAGGGGGGGCATGCGGCTGCTGCGGCAGGACCAGTTCCTCGGTGAGGGGTCCCGTGTTGTCGAAGAACCCCATGAGCCACCGCAGAAGCCAAGAATGGTCGAGGCCGCACGGGGCCCCTTCGTCTTCACACCCGAAGGAAGGCCCCGTGCGGTTCTTCACGGGTCATGGCCGGCCGGTACCGCCCTGGTTTTCCCGGAAATCGCTAGGCCAGGAGACGGCGGACGAAGGCCAGGGAGTGGCTGAAGAGCTTCTCCACTTCGGCGTCGGGCAGGCCGTACCAGCCGTGATCGGCGCCTGGCACCGTCCACGCTTCGACCGGCGCGCCGGCCTGCTCCAGTGCTGCGGCGAGGGACCGGCTGTGCGAGCAGTCCACCAGAGTGTCCTGGTCTCCATGGACCAGGAGGAACGGTGGGGCGCCGGGCCGGACGTGGGCGAGGGGGCTGGCCGCGCGGGCGCGCTCCGGGACGGTGGCCGGGGCCGCTCCGAGCATGCGCGCCTCGGGGGTGGCGGGGTCGTCGGGAGCAAAACAGCCCCGGGCGGTGGTCAGGTCGCTCGGTGCGTACCAGACCACGGCACCGGCCGGCTGCGCGTACCCCCTGCTCACGGGATCGGCCTCGGTCAGGGTGAGGAGTGAGGCGAGGTGTCCGCCGGCGGACTCGCCCCACACCACCGTCCGCCCGGTGTCGATGCCGAGTTCCGCCGAGCGCAGGGTGAGCCAGCGCAAGGCGGAGCGCAGATCGTTCAGCGGGGCGGGGAAGGTGGCTTCGCCGCTGAGCCGGTAGTCGGCGCAGGCGACGGCGAAGCCCGCGGCCGCGATGCGCGCGAAGGGCCGGGGAGACCAGTGGCGGGTGCGCAGTCCCATGTCGTCGCGCCGTCCCCGGCGCCAGGCGCCGCCGTGCACGAACAGCACCAGCGGGACAGGGCCTGCCGCCTTGTCTGCCTCAGGCAGCCAGAGGTCGAGTTCCAGCGGGCGGCCGCCCTCGACTTCTTGGTAGGGCACTCCGCGCAGTTCCCGTACCCCGGGCGCGCTCACCGCTGCGGGCGGCAGGGCGGCGCGGTCGGGGTGGGGCGCGGCGATGAGTTCGTGCAGCGAGGGCCCGGGCGCCGTCACTGGGTACGCCACTGGTGGTCGGGCAGGAAGCGCACGTCGTACTGCTGCGGGACGGTCGCGAACTTCCCGGGTTCCGGGATGACGGGCTGGTGCGGCAGGCCGAGCTGCTCGGCGGGCACGCCGAGGTTTTCGAAGAACCGCTCGAAGGTGCCGCCGGGGCCGGCCGCGACGCCGACGACGCGGCTGTGGTGGCGCTCGATGCGGTAGGCGTGCGGACAGTTCTTGGGTACGAAGCCGAAGTCGCCGGGGGTCAGCAGCTTCTCGTACTGGTTGCCCTCAAGGTCCTCGGCGAACAGCCGCACGGCTCCGTCGGTGATGTAGAAGACCTCATAGGTGTCGGGATGGACGTGGGCCGGGATGATGTCGCCCTTGGGGCCTTCGACGGTGAAGAAGTTGAAGGTGTTCTCCGTCTGCTCACCGCCCGCGTAGATGGTGACCAGGTCGCCGAAGAGGTGGGCGCGGTCACCCATGCCCTTTTCGATGAAGTAGGGGACGCCCGGCTCGGCGGGGATGTGGGAGCGGGTGCGGTAGCGGGTCGCGTATTCGGCGGTCAAGAGTGTTTCTCCTCCTCATGAAAAGTCTGATGTCAGGTTACCTGACAACGGCGCGGTGCGGGAGTTCCCGGCGGGTATGAGATGCCTAACGGCCTTCACGATCCCGGCGCAGCGGGGGGACGGCGGGCACCTCCGGCGCGCTGCGGATGTCCTCCACGGTCAGCTTGAAGCTGTCGGGATAGGCGGTGCGGGTGGTGCGGCGTGCCGGTTCGCTGGTGCGCCAGCAGTACAGGCACTGCTCGCACTGCAGGACGTCCCACGCCCCGGGAACGGGAGAGGGGAACAGCCGCGTGATCGCGGGGTGGGCGCAGCGGGGGCAGACGGTCTTCTCGGACATGCGGCTCCTTCATGCGGTCGTGCCCGGCCGGCCGGTGGCCGGCGGGCCTGGGTCAGCGGTCGGCGGCCAGCTGCTGCAGGCGATCGAGCCATGCCGCGGCTTCGGGCAGATCGCGGACCGGGTTGCCGTAGTTGCCGCGGGTATCGGGGGCGACGGGCGTGGTGGCGTCGATGACGAGCTTGTCGGTGATGCCGGGGGGCTGCGCCTGCGGTGCGAGTTCGAGGACCGGCAGGTTGGGGATACGGATGAGGTCCCCGGACGGATTCATCTTCGTCGACAGCGCCCACATGACCTGGGGCAGGTTGAAGGGATCGACGTCCTCGTCCACGACGATGACGGTGGTCGCGTAGCCGAGGCCGTGCGGTGTGGTCAGCACGCGCAGGCCGACGGCCTTGGCGAAGCCGCCATAGCGCTTGGCGGTGGAGACGATGACCACCAGGCCGTGGGTGTACATGGCGTTGACCGCCTGAACCTCCGGAAACTCCGTTTTGAGCTGCTGGTACAGCGGCACGCAGGTGTTGGCGGCGATCAGGTAGTCGACCTCGGTCCAGGGCATGCCCAGGTAGAGGTGCTCGAAGACCGGCCGGCTGCGGTAGGAGATCTTGTCGATGCGGATGACGGTCATGCGGCGGCCGCCGGAGTAGTGGCCGGTGAACTCCCCGAAGGGGCCCTCGATCTCGCGCTTGCGGCCTTCGATGACGCCCTCGATGACGACCTCGGAGCCCCACGGCACGGGCAGGCCGGTCAACGGGGCGGGCGCGAGAGGCGCGGGAGCGCCGCGGAGCGCGCCGGCCAGCTCGTACTCGTTCTCGTCGTACTTCATCGGGGTGGACGCCACGATGGAGATCACCGGATCGTTGCCCAGGGTGATGGCGACGGGCAGGTCCTCGCCCGCCTGCTCGGCCTTGTGCAGGTGCTGGGCGATGTCGTGCATGGGCACGGGCTGAAGGGCGAGCTTGCGCTTGCCCTTGACCTCGATGCGGTAGATGCCGACGTTCTGCTTGCCGCTGTTCTCCGGGTCCTCGGGGTCCTTGGAGACGACCGCGGCCTTGTCGATGTAGAAGCCGCCGTCGCCGTCGTTGAGACGGAACAGCGGCAGCACCTGGAAGATGTCCGCCTCGTCGCCGTCCATGGTGTTCTGCGCCCACGGCGGGTCCTCGCGCCACTCGGGGGCGACGGGGAAGTCGTTCCAGCGGCGGATGAACTCCTCCACCTGCCGCTTGACCGGGGTGTCCTTGGGCAGGTCCAGGGCCAGGGCGTGGTTGGCCCAGGAACCGTGGACGTTCAGGGCGATGCGGGCGTCGGTGAAGCCGGTGACGTTGTCGAAGTACAGCGCCGGGGCCGTATCGCCCAGGCGCGGGGCGGCGTTGGCGGCCGCGGCCAGGTCCGGCTCGGGCATCACCTCGTCGGTGACGCGCAGCAGCTGGCCCTCGCGGTCCAGGGCGTCGAGGAAACTGCGCAGGTCGTCGTGGGCCATGAAAAAGGCTCCTTCGGTTCGCTGTTGAGTGCCTGCGATGGGGTGTCAGGCGGCGGGCCGTTCCCGGCGGGCCTCGCGCATGCCCTGCCAGCGGCGGGCGGCGGGTGCCGGGAGGCCGAACTGGTCCAGGACGCGGGCGGTGATGTGGTCGACGATGTCGTCGACGTTCTGCGGGCGGTTGTAGAAGGCGGGCATGGGCGGGACGATCTGGGCGCCCATCCGGGCGAGGGCCAGCATGTTCTCCAAGTGGATCTCGCTCAGCGGTGTCTCCCGCGGCACCAGCACGAGACGGCGCCGCTCCTTGAGCACCACATCGGCGGCGCGGGCCAGCAGGCCGTCGGCGTACCCGGTGCGGATTCCGGCCAGCGTCTTCATCGAGCACGGCACGATGACCATCCCGTCCACGCGGAACGACCCCGAGGCGATCGGCGCGCCCTGGTCCTCCGGCGCGTGTACGTGGTCGGCCAGCGCGGCGATCTCCCGTGCCGACCGTCCCGTCTCCAGTTCGATGGTCGAGCGGGCCCAGCGCGAGCACACCAGGTGGGTCTCCACCTCCGGCAGCTGCTGGAGGTTCTCCAGCAGCCGGACGCCGAAGACCGCGCCGGTCGCTCCCGTCATCCCGATGATCAACCGCACAGCAGTCCTCCCTCACGCCGGCCGGACCGCCGGCCTCACTGATGGTTTCCGGTCGCCGAGTGGCGGTGGCCGCCTGAGCGCCACCGCCCGGGCAGGGCCTGTCACGCCGTCTCATCGCCACCTGCTCGCACCACAACGCTAAGGCGGTGCCAGAAGGGCCATCCCCTACACTTGAGACACGTCATGAACAGAAACGGACACCCTGAGGGCGGGACCGCCGACGGCATCGTGGCCGTCCCCTACCGCCCCACTCCCGGCTCGCCACCGGGTGTGGAGGTTCTCGGCTTTCCCCGGCTCGCCGCACGGGCGCGCGGCCACGGCCTCGACCCCTACCGTCCCCGGCGCCCGGCCTTCCACGAACTGCTCACCGTCACCACCGGAACCCTGCGCTGTTCTGTCGACTTCAGCACCTTCGACCTCACCCCCGGTACCTGGCTGTGGGTACGTCCGGGGCAGGTCCTGCAGTTCCTCACGCACCTGACCGAGGCCGGCGGCACCGCGATCCTCTTCCCGCCCGGCTTCCTCAGCACCGCCACGGTCGGCATCACCGGCGCGGAGGACCACACCCGGTGCCGCCTGCTGCGTCCCACCGCCCGTCAGACACCCGCCCTCGGCCACATCCGCAGGGCGCTAGAAGAGGGCTACGGCGACGTGGCCGCGCTGCCGCTGAAGGCCCACATCGAAGCTATGCGCAGCCTGCTGTCCGCCCTGCTGCTCCACCTCGCCCACCTGGACGGCACCCCGCCGTCCGACAACCCCGGCGACGAGCCCTTCCGCCGCTTCCGGCAGGCCGTCGAAGAGGGCTTCTGCCGCACCCACCGCGTCGAGGAGTACGCCGCCCGGCTCGGTTACAGCGTGCGCACCCTCACCCGCGCCACCCGGGCGGCCGTCGGCTGCGGAGCCAAACGCTTCATCGACGACCGCGTCCTGCTGGAGGCCAAACGCCTCCTCGCGCACACGGCCCTGCCCCCCGCCGTCATCGGTGAACGCGTCGGCTTCCACCACGCCACCGCCTTCAGCGCCTTCTTCCGCCGACGCACCGGCACCACACCCACCGCTTTCCGCGCCTGGGCCGCCGGCACCGCGCCGGCCTCCCAGCACTCCGCCGGCTCTCAGGTGACAGCCGACGACCCCAGCGAGGACCTTTCATGAACCCCGACCGCAACCTCCCCCAACTCCTCGCCGACGCCAAGCACTGGTTCGACACGGCGCTCGCCGCCGCCATGGCCGATGCGGGCGAGCGGCCCATCACCCTCGGCCAGCAAAACGTCTTCGCCCACCTGCCGCCCGACGGCGCCACCGTCTCGGACCTGGCCCGCTGGATGGACGTCGCCCGGCAAAGCGCCCACCAGGCCGTTCACGCCCTCATCGGCATGGGCCTGCTCGAACAGACCCCGGACCCCGCCTCCGCCCGCCGCCGCATCATCGTCATGACCGCCGAAGGCCGACGCGTGCACCGTCTCGCCCGCACCCTGATCGCCCGGCTGGAGGACGACCTCGGCAAACGCCTCGGCCCGCCGACACTCACCACCCTGCGCCAGACTCTCGAACGCCCGTGGGGCCCGGCTGCTCTGGAGGCCGGCGCGGCCAGGCCGGACATGGAGAACAGCACCCCGGCCCCGCGTGACGCCACGCCATAGCCGGCAGCCAGGTCAGGCACCCGCTAGCGGTGATTTGCTGACGGCGGGCGGTGGTGGCGGTACGCCGGAAGTGAGAGCCTCAGCCTGTGGTGGGGGAGCTTGAGACGACCAAGCGCCTGTCGTGTCCGCCCGCGCCGGATCCGCTACCTGGCCGGGCTGCTGCTGCCGCGGGACCGGAACAAGACGCTGACCTGCCTGGCCGGTACGGAGCCGGCGGCGCCCAGCATGCGGCGGTGCAGCGGTTGCAGTTCTTCCTTTCCGAGTCCACCTGGGACCAGGAAGCGGCCAACGCCCGGCGTCTTCAGCTGCTGCTGACCGACCCGGTAACCGCCCCGCATCCGGGCGGGGTGCTGGTGGTCGATGATTCCGGGGGCCGCAAGGACGGCTACGCGACCGCGCACGTGGGCGTGCAGTACCTCGGCTGGGTCGGGAAGACCAGATCGGGGGTGCTCTGGCCCACGCGTGGTTTCCCGAGGTGGCCGCGGATGCCAGGTTCCCGCGGTCAGAACCCGGTTGTCAGCCTTACATGCCAAGTTGTGTAGTTCGGCGTCTGCTGCCCGTTGGCCTTGTTCGAGACCGGTAGGAGACGCGATGAGTGATGACACCGACAGTTCTCATCTGGTGAGTGCCTGCCCCAGCCCCGGTCGGCCGCCTTCGTAGCTGTCCGTTCGACCGAGCGGCCATGCCGTAACCGGAGCCGGCCTCGGGACGTGGCTTCGACCTGGGGCTCATCCCCCAGGAGAACTTCAGAGTGCTTCACGCACATGCCGGCCCGGCGGCGCGGATCAGTTTCCGCAGGACGGCCGGGTCGTGCACCAGCGAGTCGAACCAGAAGCGCTTGAGGTAGCTGCTCGGCTCCCGCGCGCAGCCGCGGGCGTCAGGGCGGCCCGCCGGACGTGGTCGGAGCGGGCAATGGGCGCAGGTAGCCGCCCCCCCCGCACGGCTACCAGATGCAGGGCCGGGTGCCGGTCGAGGGCGCCCGAGAAGACCAGGTGGGAGCCCTCGTCCAGGAACTGCTTGCCGGCCGGCTGCGTGGCTCCCGTACGCGTCATGGAGTGCCCCTACGCAGCCGTAGCCGTCCAGGAGGCCCTGTGGTGGTATCCCGTGCACACGCACGACGCCGCCCACATCTGGCTCATCGAGACGGGCGGGCGGGTTCGCGGTCTTCGCGTTCTCCGCCCGCGTCAGCCGGCCGTCTGCCCGTCAGGAGTCGGCTTCTTCGGCTGCGTAGGGGCACTCCATCGTGCCGCCGTTCCTCCCCGCGTGGGTGTAGAGCAGGAGGAACGAGCAGATTCCCGCGCCGCCCGCGATGACGCACGCGGCGTCGGTCATGGAGGTTCCGGATAGTTCCATCAGTTCCCTGTCGCCCAGTGCCAGGGCGATGACCTGGCCCATGACGACGAGGAACCCGGCGAGGAGGAAGAGGGCGAGCAGGACGCGCGTCACGGTCAGCAGGACGGTGTGGACGGTGGTGGGGGTGTTCGTACGGGAACGGAGCGGGGTGTGCATGAGCGCTCTCCCTTGAGCGGCCCGGCTCAGCCGGGGATCCAGAGGACTCCGACCGCCACCAGCACGCCGATGACGTATGTGGGCACCAGGTAGTAGAGGGCGACCGGCAGGAAGATGCGGGCCGGGTCGATGTCCGCGATGCCGGCCGCGACGTACAGCGGCGCGGCGCCGGGCGGCGAGCAGCCCTCGGACGAGGCCCAGATGATGATCGTGGCGAAGGCGACGTGCGCGGGGATTCCGGCGGCCGTCAGCGCGGCGAAGGCGACGGGGCCGACAGCGGCGAGGGTGGAGGTGGTGTTCAGCGGGCCCGCGACGATCACGAGGACGAGGCCCACGACCAGTGCCGCGACCAGCGGCGGGACGCCTGCCAGGTGCTGCATGTACGGGGCGAGTTCGGCGCCGAGCCCCAGCCGGCTCAGTACCTCGGAGGCGGCGAATGCGAAGAGCATCGTCACTCCGACGAGCCCGAGTTTCGGGCTGACCCGGGCCAGCAGCCCCCACCACGCGCGGGCGCCTCGCGGCAGCGCCTTGCGCTCGACGAGGAGCCCGGCGACGAGCATCGCCAGGGGCAGCCAGACCAGCAGCGGCACGGCGTCGCTGACATCGAGGCCGTGCAGCCGGTCTGTCGCCCATTCCCGGCCCGGCGAGGTGGTCAGCAGAATCGGGAGGGCGACGGCGGCGGGCACCAACAGCGCGGTCCAGCCCGCGGTGAACGACCGGCGCAGCGGGTGGATGTCCTGCGGCGCCATGGCGCCGACGCCGCGCCGTCGGACGATCGCGTACGCGATGACCAGCCGCATGGCGATCATCCAGGCTCCGGTGACGAAGAGGGTGGCGACGACGTCGTGTGAGCCGAGGACCGGTACCACGGTCGGCGCGGCCAGCAGGACGAAGAACGCGCCGCTGAACGGGAAGGTCGCGCCGATGCCCGCGTTGCCCGACAGCACCAGTGCGGCGGTCTCGCCGCCGGCCCGGGAGCGTTTCATCCACGGGATGGCGATGGAGCCGACGGTGGCCACGATGGCCGCGCCGTTGTGCGCGACCGCGCCGAACAGGCCCGAGGCGACGGTCGCCGCATACGCCGAGCCGCCCTTGTGGCGGCCGAGAAGCGAGCTGAGAAGGTCGATCAGACGCTGTACGAGACCGGTACTGGTGAGCAGTTCGCTGACGAAGACGAAGGCCAGCGCCGCGAACGTGATCTCGGACTTCAGCCCCGCCACCAGGCTCTCCCAGCCCACGCGCAGCGCGTCCGTGCCCGCGAAGGCGACGCTCGCCAGGAAGCCGACGGCCATCGACTCGCCCACGTTCCGCTTGACGGCGACGTTCCAGACGACGATGGCCGTGATGAAGGCCACCAGGGCGAGGATCGCGTTCATCAGCGCGGTGCCCGCGGCACGTCCAGCCCGGCGGCGCGGTACGCGTCCAGCGCCGGACCGCCGGTGAGGTGGTCCAGCAGTGCGCGGGCCTCCGGCCGCCCTTCGGACCCGGCGCCGAGCGCGACCGAGAGTGGTGTGTAGTGCTGGACGTCGTCCGGGAGCGGTCCGACGATCTTCGCTTCGGGGACGATGCGCAGCTCGCTCAGTTGCTGGACGGCAAGGTCGGCGCGTCCGTCGGTCAACGCGCGGGCGGTGAAGCCCTTTTCGATGACGGTGGCTCGCGCGTTCACCTCGCCGGCGATGCCCAGGCGTTCCAGCAACGCGGCGAAGTAGACGCCGCTGGCGCCCGTCCGGGAGTACGCCACGGAACGCGCCGAGGTCAGCGCGGTGACGAGCGCGTCGGTGCTGCCGATGCCGGGCGCCTCGGCTCCGGGTGCCACGGCCACGCCGATGCCCGCCCGCGCGACGGGGCGCAGCGAGGACGCGCTGAGGACGCCGGAAGCGGCCAGGTCCTCCAATGTCCCCGTCACGCCGAGGACGACATCGGGCCGCGCGCCGTCCTCGATCTTCTTCAGCAGGACGTTCGTGGGCTCGTAGACGCTATCGACGGCGATGCCGGTCCGGTCGCTGAACGCGTCCAGCAGGCCCTCGTCCAGCACCTTTTTGACGGCGAGTGCGCTGAACAGTGAGACGGAGCGCGCCTGGGCCGGGAAGAGGACCGAGCGCTGCGCCTCGGTGAGCTGCGCGTAATCCGTTCCGCGCACCAGCAGAAAGACCTTCGCCGTCTGCTCCAGCTCCTCGATCGTGTCCAGCGCCTCGCCCGTGGTGGGCGCCGCCACGATCGGGCCGTGGTGTCGTAGCAGCAGCGCCGCGTGGGTCCGGGCCTGTGCCTCGGCGGCCTCGGCCAGCGCCGCGTCGCCCGGCGGGAAGTACGGCAGCAGCGGCAGGCGGCCGACCCGCATGGCGTAGTAGGCGGTGAGCGGGGGCAGCGCGTCGTCCTCATTGAGCCCGCGCAGGCAGGAGACGGCGGCGGCGTGCGGGGAGTGTGTGTGGACCACCGCATGTGCGGTGGCGGCCACGGCCTCGCGCTCTGGTAAATCCGGTGAAGAGCGGTGCGGTGTCATGGATGAAGTCCTCCGCTGGGGGTGGAACGTGAGGAGGGACCGGCCGAGGCGGTGGCCAGCAGGTCGGGCGCGCCGAAGTTTCCGGACTTGAGCAGCAGTGCGATCCGGGGGCCGGACGTGGGGTGGATCCACGGCACGCCGGGCGCCGCCTCCGCTCCGATCCAGCCGGCCGTGACGCCGAGGGCTGTCACCACGGCGCCGGAGGTCTCGCCGCCCGCCGTGATCACACGGCGTACGCCGCGCTCCACCAGGCCCGCGGCGATCAGCCCGGTGGCCCGTTCGAGGACGGCGGCGGCGCGTTCGGCGCCGAGCGCCCGCTGTGTCTCGCGCAACCGGTCAGGCGGGAGGGAGGAGGAGAAGACCGGGGCTTCGCCGGGCGGCAGCGCGTCGTACCAGGCGAGCGCCTGCCCGGCGAGCGCCGCCGGATCGGGCTCGGTGACCGGGTCCAGCCGGTGGGCCGGCCGGCCCAGGCCGGTCAGGACGCCGAGCTGCTCCCGTGTGCGCGCCGAACAGCTCCCGCACAGCACGGCCGCGGGGCCCGTCTCCGGGGACTCCCCGGTCCCGGACGCTTCGTCGTCGGCGTACGTGACCGTGGTCGCGTGGGCGTGTGCCAAGCCGCCGGCCAGGCCCGCGGCGCCGGCGGTCAGCGGCGCGGCGCCGGCGGCGGCGCCGAGCGTACGCAGGTCGTCCGCGTCGAGCGCGTCCGCGATGACGTAACGAGTGCCGCGCGCCCCGGAAGTGGCGAGTGCCGCCCTGACCGCAGCGGTGCCCTCGCGTACGGTCTCCCAGCAGAGCGACTCCACCGGCCGGTCCGTCTGGGCCCGCAGCAGCCGGGGCACGGAGGAGTCCGTCATGGGCGTCACCGGATGGTGCCGCATGGCCGACTCCGCCAGCGGCTGGTCGTCGACGAAGAGGTGGCCCCGGTAGACGGTGCGCAGGTGCTCCGGCGAGCTGGGCGTCAGCAGGACCGTGGGCGCGGCGAGCGCGTCGGCGAGCGCGTCGAGAACGGGCCCGATGTTCCCGTCCGGGGTGGAGTCGAAGGTGGAGCAGAACTTGAGGTAGAAGTGCCGTGCGCCGCACCGCCGCAGCCAGGCCAGCGCCTCCAGCGAGCGCGCCACAGCGTCCGGCGCCGGCAGCATCCGGCTCTTGAGGGCGACGACCAGCGCGTCATGGCCCGGGGGCGGCGCGGCGCGTCCGCCGCCCTCGGGGGTGGACTTGCCCGGCTCTGGCACTCCGAAGTACAGCAGCGTGCGAAGCCCGGCGCGCCGCAGGGCTGCGGCCACGTCGGTGGCCCCGGTGAAGTCGTCCGCGATGACGCCGATCACGCCGAAATCCCTTCTCCTACAAGCTTCTTCAAGGCCCTGGCGGCGGCGTGCGGGCCTGAGTGGACCGGCAGCCCCAGCCCGGCGGACAGCTCCCGTGCGTGCGGGGCGAGCGAGAATTGGGCCAGCAGGACGGCGTCGGCGCCGTCGTCCGGTGGCCGCACACCGGGTGGTGCCACCGCGCCGACGGCCTCCACACGCACGTCGGCGGCGCGCGCGGCGGCTCGGAATCGGGCGAGCGAGTCGCGCAGGGCCGCTTCGAAGGAGGCGAGCACGAGGATGCGCCGGTGCCCGCCCGCCAGGGCCTCGCGGAAGACGGCGGCGTCCGGGGCCAGCACGGGAACCCCGGCGTCCCTGGCCTCGTGTGCGTCCTCGGCAACCGGTCCGTACAGCGAGCAGGTGAGCAGCACGCCCCGCGCGCCGCCTCCGGCCGCGTACCCGATCAGCCGCCGCATCCGCCCGGCGAGTGCGGGAGTGAGGCCGCCGTGCGCGTGGGCGTCGGTGAGGAGCGTGTCGTCGAGCAGGTTCCAGGGCTCGGCGCCGGGGAACTCGTCCGCGAGCCCCGCGACGGCCGGACCGATGGCGGCGGGGGTGGCGCTGATCAGCGCGATACGGGGGTTTCCGCCGGTCATCGTGCCACCTGCGTCCCGATCCAGCCGAGCCCGGAGACCGTGTCGGTGGCCGGGGTGTACTCGCACCCGATCCAGCCGGAGTACCCGGCCGCGAGCAGCGTGTCGAAGACCAGCGGCCAGGCGATCTCACCCGTGCCCGGCTCGGTGCGCGTGGGCGGATCGGCGATCTGGACGTGCTGGACGTACGGCAGGTACGTCCGCAAAGTGCGCACCAGGTCACCTTCGGCGACCTGCGCGTGGTAGACGTCGAAGAGCAGGCCGACGCCGTGCGCGCCGTCCCCGTCCACAGTGCGGACCGCGTCGGCGACGGCAGCGGCCTGCGCTTGGGTCTCCAGGAAGAAGCCGGGCGCGTCGCGTGTGTTCTGCGCCTCCAGGACGAGCCGTACGCCCGTGCCGTGGGCGCGCTCGGCGGCCCAGCCGAGATTGACCACGTACTGGGCGAACGCGCGGTCCCGGCTCACGTCCGGGGGCCGGACGCCACCGAGCACGTGCAGGAACTCGCTGCCCAGTTCCACCGCGTACTCCAGCCCGCGCTCGATGCCGTCCCGGAACGCGCCGCCGCGGCCCGGCAGGCAGGCGGACCCCGAGCGCTCCGGCGAACCCGGCTCGCCCGGCGGGGAGTTGATCAGAACCTGGCACAGTCCCGCGTCCCGGAGCAGCTGGCGCAGCCGCCGTGCCGGATACACGTAGGGCGCGGCGTACTCGACGCCGGTGAAGCCCGCTGCGGCCGCCGCGTCGAAGCGTCGCTCGAACGGCAGCTCGGTGAAGAGCCACTTGAGGTTGGCGTCCAGGCGCTGCCCGTGGGGTGTACGCATCACCGCACCGCGTTCCGTGCGTCGCGGTAGCCCGGGTTGACCAGGTGGGCCGGGGCCTGCCCGCGCAGCACGTCGAGCACCTGGTGCGCGGCCGACAGGCTGGAGCGGGAACGTGCCTCCACCGTCGCCCCGGCGATGTGTCCGGTGACAAGGACGTTGTCGAGGCCACGTAGCGGACTGCCGGCGGGCAGCGGCTCACGCTCCAGCACATCCAGCGCGGCGCCGGCCAGCTCGCCGCGCGCGAGCGCGCCCGCCAGCGCGTCCTCGTCCAGCACCCCGCCCCGTGCCGTGTTGATCAGATACGCGCCGGGCTTCAACCGGCGCAGCGCGGCGGCGTCGATCAGGTGCCGGGTGGTCGCGTCCAGGGCGATGTGGAGGGTGACGAAGTCGGACTCGCGCAGCACGTCCGCGAGCGGCAGCGCCCGCGTTCCGGTCTCCTCCAGGAACGCCCGGTCGAGGTGCGGGTCGTAGGCCAGCACGCGCATGCCGAGCGCCAGTCCCAGCCGGGCGACGGCCTGCCCGATCGAACCGAGCCCGACGATGCCGAGCGTCGCGCCGCCCAGCTCACGCCCGCCGGGCTGCGGCCAGCCTCCGGCGCGGACGTCGGCGGCGTTCCGCGGGATGCCGCGCGCGCAGCACACCAGCAGCCCGAGCACGTACTCGGCGACCGATCTCCGGTTGGCGCCGGGCGTGTGGGTGACGGCGACACCGCGCCGGGTGGCCGCGGCGACATCGACGTTGTCGTATCCGGCGCCGCAGCGGCCGACGACGCGGAGCAGCGGAGCGGCCTCCAGCACCTCGGCCGTGAACTGGTCCGTGCCCGCCACGATCCCCTCGACCCCGTCCGCGTCCGCGACGGCCTCCCGCAGCGAGCGCCCGCTCCTCCGCCGGTCCTCGGGCCGGGCGAACACGGTGGCGAACCCGGCGTCGCGGAGCAGCCGGTGGACCTCATCGCCGGGTTCGAGGTACGCCGTGGTCACCAGTACGCGCCTGTCCGTCATCGAGGACTCCTTCGAGACACGACCGCTATACTTCGAGACACGACCGCTATACTATAGCGATAAGCAAAATAGTATAGCGAGCAATACGCGATCAAGAGGCGGTGAGGCTGCGCTATCGTCGGTCGGCGAAGGAGGCACCATGGCAACAACGCGCCGGCCGGCTCGGCAGCCCTTGGCCGACCAGATGTACGAGGCCCTGCTGGGGCAGTTCATGGACGGACTGTGGTCACCGGGCCAGGCACTCAACATCGGCGCGCTGTCCCGTGAACTGAACGTCAGTCAGACGCCGCTGCGCGAGGCCCTCGCCCGGCTCGAACACACCGGGCTCGTACACCGCGAAGCACTCAAGGGCTACCGTGTCGCGCCCCTCTTCACCGAACACGAGCTGATCAAGCTGATGGACGCGCGGCTCGTCCTCGAACCTGCCCTCACCTACGAGGCGGCGCGCCGCACCACGCCGGAATTCCTGGCCGAGCTGCGAGAGAGCGTCGAGGAACTCAAGCAGTGCGCGGACGCGCCCCGTTCGGCCGGCTCGACGTCGGTACGCGCCTACTGGTCGGCCGACGAGCGGTTCCACCTGCTGATCGCCGAGCAGTCCGGCAACCCCTTCCTCGCCTCCGCGTACCGCGCGCTGGGCGGCCACGTGCAGCGCTTCCGGCTCTTCACCGAACTGGGGTCCTCCGAGGCGCATTCCCCGGCGCGAGAGCACACGGCGGTGTACGACGCCATGGCGGCCGGCGACGCGGACGGCGCCGCCGAGCGGATGCGGCAGCACATCGAGAACGCGAAGACCCGCGCCCTCTCCGACCGCCAGGCCGTCGCCACGGCATAACCGCTCCACACCCCTGGCTGCCGTTGCCGGTGCAGGTCGGGTTCCGCCCTTTATGGCGAACCGACTCCCGGGCAAGAAGACACTTCGCATCGAGTGGTCGCTGGGCTCGCGAGGGCCTTGTTGCCAGAGACGATGCCCCGCCGCCCAAGGGCCCTCTTCGCCAGGATCGACAGCACTACGTTGCGGTCGTCGGCCCCTTACGAGTTGGTGCGTGGCAGCGGAGGGGCATGCTCCTGCGGTGAGGGGCATGGTTGAACGGTCGATGATGACGCATCCGGTGTTCAGGGGTATTCGACGGCGCACTTGGCGGCTCTGGTTGAAGGATTGGCCGGTCCGTGGGCAGCTGCGACGGAAGACGGACGGGCCCGGGCCCGCGGTCGAGCGCGCAAGCGTGCCCAGGGTGCGAGTGCCCGTTACCAGCTGGTGTTCGTGGGCCGGCTTGGTCACGCTGATCCATCTGCGGCACGACCTGCCACACGCGGTCTTGGGTGCCCTGTTCGGTGTCGAGCGCTCGACGGTCACCCCGGCAGTCGGCGAGGTGTCGGCTTCCCCAGCCTGGGTGCCAGTCTGACGGGTAGGTACTCACCCCACCACATCGCGAATTCAAGAATCACACGCGCACCGCAGTGAGACGTGATGTCCGCACAGCAACGCTCACGCGTACTCTCCGACGCATCAGAGGCGCGCTCGGAAGACCTTCGTTTCAACTCATGCGACTTTAACGAGCTCGTGCATGGTTGGCCGACGGGCATGGCCAAGTGGTCCTCTGGCCGATCTCACCCCGTCGGGGCAGCCTGTGGTGGGGCTCGGTGGAGGGCTGCCAGCCCGGCGATAGCTGGGACGAGTTCAGCCAAGAGGTCGCGCCGACCAAGATGGCGAGCCAGGGCCCGCCAGTTCTTCAAGTGGCGATGCCGTGCTCGACGCGAATGCGTCGAGACGCACGAGCCCTGCGCTGCAGGGCTAACCGTTCCTCCCACCAGGTCGGAGGGTTCTTCTTGAACTTGCGGTGTGGTGGCGTAATCACTTGGCCGCCGGTCTGTGCACCCAGCCCCTGGTAGCCGGCTTCAGCGAGGATGCGCAAGCCACGGTGTCTGCCGAGCAGGTCCACAAGTCCTGCATCGCGGGCTTGGGTGATGTCGGGGCAGCTGCCCGGCTTGAGCGCACCGCCGAACAACAGTCGGCCCTGGTCATCGGTGACCACCAGGATCTTCACCGCGTTCTGTTTGCTCTTGCCGGAGATGAAGCGGTCGCGGCCGTCGATGCCTGCGGCCGGACGGCGGACGCGGATCTCGGTGGCGTCGATGATGGCACTTTGCCCGCTGGCCCCGAGGTAGTCGACGACGTCAGTGAGCGTGCGCAGCCGGATGCCCGGCCCCACCGCACAGCTACGCCGGGCCAGCAAAGGCCGGATCTCCCCGATCGCCCGGGTGATGGTGGAAGAACGGTCCACCCTAAACCAGCAGGCCAGCACGTGACTCCGTGGCGGAGATGGACAAGCGTGGCGAGGAGCCGGTCCACGAACACCAGCTTGTAGCGTGCCCCGGCTCCCATCGCTCGTCGCCTCGGACGTTCCGAAAGCCGTCGGCATCGCTGAGCAGCCCACAACGGGCCGATCTCGGAGATGAGTTCAGCGATCACGTCTCTGCTCAGGCCGGTGATCCGCGGACAGTCGACGATCACGGCACGGGCAACGCTCCCCATGAAGCAACCATGCCGCCATGCGGCCCGTCGGCCAAGCATGCACGAGCTCGTTATGCCGTACCCACCAGCACCGCACCCTTCCGCAGAGACCGTACACACGCTACCGCGCCCATACCCCGCGCTTTTTCTGTCGGCCGTCGGTCCCGGCAGGCACCGGGCCGTTGACTCATTAACAACGACCGGGCCTCCTGCCTGTCATGGCCGACGACGCCTGCGAGCAGGCCACCTTCGGTGCGATGACCTCGCGAAGCGAACATGCGACGGTGAAGGCGAAGTCTTCAAGGCGCTGGAGGAGGCGCAGGCCGGCGGAGCCCATCTGAATTACATGGCCATGCCCAGCGCAAGCAGGGCGGAGGGCGCGGAACGCGGACTGTTGGACTGGGGCGTCGACCAGGGACCTACTGCGCCGTGGACAGTTTCACCGCGTACCCGTCAGTACGAGCCAGCTGTCCCTTCGGCGCTGCGGTGACGGGCTTGTGTGTGGTCTTGCCCGGGACGGCGAGGGTTGGTCCTGGTGTGCGAATGCCATCGGCGGGCGGTGTGGGCCATACTGACGTCGCAACGAAGACACAGGGGGTAGCGTGCAGATCCCGCAGGGCCCCGACGGGCCGCGGCCGGCCGGGGCGGTGCTGACGGTGTGCCCCTTGCCGGACCGGCCGGGGGTGCGGGCGGCGGGAGAAATCAGCTTGAGTACGCGGGTGACCTGGGAGGCCGCGCTGGAGCGGTTGGCCGCTCCCGGTCACGAGGTGTTCCATGTGGAGCTGTCGGCGGTGACGTTCGTCGATGTGGCCGGGGCCTCCGCCCTGGCTCTCACGGCGCAGAGCCTGGGAGCCGGGCGGCGCATCGTGGTGAGCCGCCCTCCTCTGACGCTGCGGCGCCTGCTGGAGCTGTTCTGGCCCGGTCTGCCGGCACTGGAGGTGGTGGAGTGACGTCCATGGCCGCACATGCCGGACCGTTTGCGCACCCCGCTCTGTTCTACCGCGATGACCAGCAGTATGTGGCGGGCACGGTGCCGTTCATCCTCGGCGGCCTGCAGGCCGGTGAGCCGGTGGCGGTTGCCGTCCCCGGTGCCCGGCTGGCACTGCTCAAGAGGGAACTGGGCCGGCATGCCGCTGCGGTGCGCTTCATCGACATGACGCAGGCCGGGCGCAACCCGGGCCGCATCATCCCGGGGGTGCTGCGGGCTTTCGCCGATGCCTGGCCGAACGGGCGGGTCCGGATCATCGGTGAGCCGATCTGGCCGGGCCGCTCGGCTGCCGAGTACCCGGC
The DNA here is from genome assembly GCF_044329785.1 of Streptomyces sp. NPDC017529. Taxonomy (NCBI): domain Bacteria; kingdom Bacillati; phylum Actinomycetota; class Actinomycetes; order Kitasatosporales; family Streptomycetaceae; genus Streptomyces; species Streptomyces sp. NPDC017529. The sequence continues at coordinate 18,627 of NZ_JBIRJY010000023.1, read as the reverse complement.
CTGCGCCCAGCACGAAGCACTGATCAACGCGGCGTTCCGCGGTCGCCCGGTCACCATCCTGTGCCCATACGACGCGGCCCGCCTCGATGCCACCGTGCTCGCCGACGCCTGTGCCACCCACCCCCACGTCATCGACCAGGATCACCAGCGGGCCAGCCCCGCCTATGACCCCGACGCCGTCATCACCCGCTACAACGAACCGCTTACGCCCCCGCACGGCGTCGTGGCGACCGCGTTCACCGCGCACGAGCTGCCCGCGGTGCGAAATGCCGCGGTTCGGCGCGCGGAGGAACTGGGGGTGGACGCAGCGCGGTTGGAGGATGTGGCGCTGGCGGTGGCCGAACTGACCACCAACAGTGTCGTGCACGGCGGCGATTCGGGAACACTGCGGGTCTGGGGCGAGGACCGCCAGGTGGTGTGCGAGGTGCGCGACCGCGGACAACTGGATGACCAACTGGCCGGACGGCGCCCCGCGGACCGGGCGCAGCCCGGCGGGCGCGGGCTGCTGCTGGTCCACCTGGTCGCCGACCTCGTCCGGTTGCACACCGGTGAGCAGGGCACCACCGTGCGCTGCTACTTCGCCTGTTAGTCGCCGCTGTGCGAGGCGCCGGGCGCGGCGGACAGCGCCGCGTCGATGTCGGGGTAGACGGGGATGAAGTGGTGCAGCCCGATCTGGTGCAGGGCCCGTCCGACGCGGTCGGGGGCGCCGGCCAGGGCCAGAGTGCCGTGGTGCAGCCTGGCCTCGCGCATCAGGCCGATCAGGGCACTGATTCCGGAGGAGTCGCAGAAGGTGACTGCGGAGAAGTCCAGGAGCAGGCACCCGGGACCGTTCACGAGCAGCTGGTGGCCCTGGGTGTAGAGGGTGTCGGCGCTGGTGAAGTCGATGTCGCCGGCGACGGCGGCCACCGTCCAGTCGCCCACCTGGCGCATGCTGCGCACCGTCAGGTCCGTATCAGCCATGTGCCTGCCCTTCGCTGCTGAACTCCGCTTGCCGGGGGCCCGGCACGCCCCTGGCGTTGTCGCTGGGTCCGGCGGTCGGCACGGCCAGTGCCACCACGGCGACGTCGTCGCATACCGCGGAGCCCAGGTCGTTGAGCAGCGCGGTGATCGCCTCGGTCAGTGCGGCTGCACCGCGCCCGGTGTGTGCGGCGAGGAATCCTGCCAGGCCGTCCTCGCCGAACAGGCTTCCGTCGGCGGCGCGGGCCTCGGTCAGCCCGTCGGTGTACAGCAGCAGCGCATCGCCAGGCCCCAGGCGGGCGCCGCGCTCGGCGAAGGTGGCCTCCGCCAGCGCCCCGACGAGCATGCCGCCCGCCGGGCGGACACTTTCGACTGCGCCACCGGCCCGCAGCAGGTAGGCGCACGGATGCCCGCCGCTGCCGAGAACCAGGCCGAAACCCCGCTCGGCCTCCGGCCCGCTCGCGGGTTCGCGCTCCAGCAGGCCGTACATCGCGGTGCAGAAGCCCGGCCGGCCTTCCGCGGGCGCCGACAGCAGAATCCGGTTCAAGGCGCTCAGTACGGCCACGGGAGCTGGATCGTGCAGTGCCTGGGCGCGCACCGTGTAACGGATCAGCGCGGTCAGCGACGCTGCCTCGGCGCCCTTGCCGCACACATCCCCCATCACGAACGCCCACCGGCCACCGGGCAGGGCGAACACGTCGTAGAAGTCGCCGCCGATCTGCCGGGGGCCGACGGTGCGCAGGTGGCTGGCCAGTTCCAGCCCGGGCACGGCAGGCATCTGCGGCGGGGCGAGCATGCGTTGCAGTGTCGCGGCCAGCAGCTCGCTTTCGGCCGATTCCGCCTCGGCCCGTTTTCGACGGCGGCGCTCGGCGTGCACCGTCGACACCGCGCGGTGGCGTTCCTCCAGCTCGTCCATGACCACGGCGGCCAGGTCCTGCAGTGCCGCCAGCTGCTCGGCGTCGGCGTGGCGGGGGCGGGTGTCCCATACGTCCACGGTGCCCAGCCGGTAGCCCTCGTGCGTGATCAGCGGGGCCGCGGCGTAGAACCGCACGCCCGGCGGTCCGGTCACCAGGGGATGGACGGACGCCGCCGGATCACACCGCGTGTCGGACACGACGTAGGGGCCCTCGGTCAGCAGTGCCATATCCGCCAGGCCCGGGCTCCGCGGGACCTGAGTGATCCCTTCCAGGCCGCGGGATGCCTTGAACCACATACGGTGCGCGTCGACGATCGTCACGGTGGCGATGGGCGTGTCGAACCAGCGGGCCGCCAGGGAGGCGATGCGGTCGAAGGACGGCTCGGCGGGGGTGTCGATGATCCCGTAGCGGGCCACCGCGGCCAGCCGGTCTCTTTCCCCGACAACGGTGCTCATACTGCCCTCCCGTCCGGCCGGGCGGGAGGGCCTGGCAGCTCGCGCCCACCCCCTGGTCACTGCCCGTCACGGCGGCACAGGGTCCGGTAGAAAGCCGCGGCAGGCCGCGTCCGCCACCGGGCGTCCGCCCGCACAAGGACGTGACTCCACTGGGTCTGTGGACATCAGCGTGAGCGTAGCGGAACGCGGAGAGGCGAGGACAAAGGCGCGGGCTTCCCCTTCGTTCGTGTGAACAGGGCGGCCTACGGGATTGGGTCGCGGCAAGGCCGCATACCGGGGCTCCGCGTCACGGTCAGTGGGAGGGGCGGAACGTGCGCGTCGCTGGGCCAGGACAGTGAAGGCGCCGTTCAGTGCTGCTTGCGGCGGCGTGCAGGCCACCGGTCGATCCGCTTGACCCTGCGCCCCCGGCGAGTGACCGCACACCGCGGTCGGCCATGCCACCCGTCGTGGGTGATGACTCTTACCTACTCCCGGCAAACCTCGCAGCCCTCTGCCCACGTCAGGTCGGCGCGGGGGGCGGTGCTGGGCGCGCGGTCGCCGCCGCGATCCTTGGGTGGTGGCCAGCCATGGATGATCGAGCGGTGACCCCGATGAGTTCCTCATCCACGCATGCGGGTGTCCTCCGGCCACGGCAAACCCACGCTGAGCTGCCGTTGCCCGAGCGGTCAGGACGCGGGAGCGGTCCAGCAGCAGATCGACGGTGTGCCGGATGTGTTCGTCAAGGATCTCTTCATCCAGGGAGCGAACGGCGGCACGGGCCACCAGCACGCTCGGGGTGGCCCGTTCGACAACGTGGCGGACGAAACCAGAGGGCGCCCTGCCGTCGGCGGCGGCGCTGGCAGCCGCAATGGCCCCGCACGACTCGTGGCCGAGCACGACAACGAGCGGGGCGTCGAGCACGCTCACGCCGTACCCCAAGGAACGACATCACCGTCCCCGCCACCGTGTCACACGAAGACCATGCTGCGAGGACTCGTTAGGCCCGGCTCGAGCGCAGTTACTATCCGCCATGCCGCCAATGCGTCGCGAACCTGCGGAGTTTCGGAGGCGCCCACCAGTTGGCCCGCCCCAGCAGACGCATCAAAGCCGGCACCAGTAGGGCGCGCACCAAGGTCGCATCCAGGACGACGGCAAGGGCCAGGCCGATCCCCAGCATCTTCAGGCTGGACACTCCCGAGGTCGCCAGAGCGACCAGCACCGCGGCGAACAGTGCGGCAGCAGCTGTGATCAAGCGCCCGGTGCGTTGCAGGCCCCGGGCAACGGCGAGGTTGTTTTCACCCGTGAGGGCATGTTCCTCGCTTATACGGGAGAGCAAGAACACTTCGTAGTCCATGGACAAGCCGAAGGCCACGCAGAAGATGAGAATCGGCATACCGACATCAACGTATCCAGTGGTGTTGAAGTCGCCTACAAGCCACTGGAGGTGGCCTTCCTGGAAGATGAACACCAGAGAACCGAACGTAGCCGTCAGTGACAGAAGGTTGAGCACTATGGCTTTGATGGGGATTAGCACACTGCCAGTGAAGAGGAACAGGAGAACCAGCGTTGTTCCCCCGATAATGGCCAGAGCCCAGGGCATACGGCCCAGGAGTTCGTCGGTGGTGTCCACGAGCCGTGCAGATTCGCCGCCCACGAGGGCCGGTGCAGGTGCGGGCAATGCGCGCAATTGTTTCACCAGGCTGGTGCCCATGCTCGAATACGGTTCGACATCGGTGTCGACCTGCAGACGGGTCCCGGCAGCCGACATGAACCGGCCGTCCGCCACGGGCTGCTGTTCCTGCCCCTGCGGAATGCGGCGCTGCGCGTCCGGATGCGGCGTGCCCGATCCTCCCTCCAACCCGGCGACACGACGTCCCTCGCTGTACACCCCTTGCGACGCAATGACCTGCCGGATTCCCGGCACAGCTGACACCCGGGCGGCGTATGTGCCGAGACGGGAATCCCGGCCGGACGCGGGGGTTTTGTACCCGACCAGCACCACGTTGACCGGAGAGGTGGCTGCTTCCGAGAAGTCCGCGCGCAGTCTTTCGCTCGCGGTGTGAACGGCGTGCCCAGCCGGCAACGCCCGGTCGTCGTCCAGACCGACCTCCGCCCGAATGAATGGCGCGGCAAGGAACACGAGGAAGGACACCACGGCCACCGCGATGACGGCAGGCCGCCGCATCACCGCCAGCGTGAGCCGGTGCCAGAAGCCGCGGTCGAGTCGCGTAGGGGGGCGGCTGCGGTGCCACCGGGACAGCGGGTCCAGGCGGGTCACCCACGTACCTGCCACCGCCAGCGTTGCCGGCAGGACGGTAGTGGCCACTACTGCGGCGATCAGCGTGACGATGATTCCCGCGTATGCCAGGGAACGCATCGAGGGAAAGACGAGTGGCGCGGCGAAGGCGAAGGCGACGGTGAGCGCGGAGAACCATACGGTGCGTCCGGCGGTGCGTACGGCGGTGCGCACCGCCGACGGAACGCCGTCCCCGAGCGCGAGTTGTTCCCGGAAGCGAGTCGTGATGAAGAGGCTGTAGTCGATGGCCAGCCCGAGTCCGACGGCCGTGACCAGATTCAGGGAGAATACGGAAACATCGAGGAAGCGTGCGATGCCATGGAGTGCGGCCATGCTGCCCAGCACGGTAAGCGCGCCCACCAAAAGCGGCAGTACGGCGGCGACGACGCTGCCGAAGACCAGTATCAGCAGTACGAGCGCGGCCGGTGCCACGATGGCCTCGGCGTGGACCAGGTCCTGCTGCATCTGTACCTTCAGTGCGGCCTCCACCACGGCTTCACCGGTGGCAGCCAGGCGCAGCGGTCCCTCACTGCCACCGGAAATGTCAGGCATGAGCCGCTCGGCGGTGGCGGTCCGGGCCGCATCGTCCCCCCGGAGTCGGACAAGCAGCAGTCCGGTACGGCCGTCCGCCGACCGCAGCTGTGATTGATGCGTGTTCCAATACGAACGGACCTCGGCCACCTCGGGGAGGCGTTCCAGCCGAGCGGTCAGGGCCTGTCCGGCCGCCGTGGAGGCGGCAGCATCGACGCCGGACGTGCTGCTGGCAAGGACCGCCATGTGCGGGTTACCTGCGGAGAACTGCTCGTCCAGCAAGCGGTCGGCCCGCTCGGCCTCGGTCCGTGCCACGAACTGTTCGGCGGTCATCCGGTCCTCGGCACTCAGCGCCGCCGGCACCGCCAACGCGGCCAGTAACACGGCTATCAGCAGAATGAACCGATGTCTGCGAGTGAGGCGTTCGCTTACCCCGGACCGGTCCCGTGGCGCAGTCATTCAGTGTTCTCCGCCGTCTTGTCCGCAGAGGTGTAAAACTGGATCAGTGCTTCACCCACGGTTTCGGGCGCAGCGTAACCGAGGAAGTGTTCCCCTTCTGGAAGCAGGACGAACTCGCACCGCGGTCCCAGGATGTGGGCCATGGCCCGCGCCTGCCGGACCTGCACCAGGGTGTCCTGGCCGCCAGCGACCATGAGCGTAGGGAAGGGAACTTCACCCTGGGACGAGTCATGCTCCAGCATGAGGGGCAGGATGCTGTGCTTGAAATAGAGGGGAAGTTTGCCGATGCGCCGGGTCTCGGAGTAGACCCAGAGCGGGCTGATGCAGCGGCCACTGAGATAGTGACTGAGGAGCAGCCGTAAGACGATCGCGGGGAAGAGACGCTCGATCGGCCGATGATAGAGCTGCTTGGCCAGGAGATTGAGCGGACCGGGGAAGAAGTATGCGTCTGCCAGCCCCAGGAATGCGGCGGACCGGAAGAGTTCGGGCCGGCGGATGCACGCCGAGTACGCGGCAGCTCCCGCGTCGCTCCATGAAAGAACATGTGCGGGACCCTCGTCCAGGGACTCGGCCACGGCAGTCAGTTCCTCGGCCCGGTCTTCTACGCTCACCCGTTCCGAACGGCTCATGCGCGGCTCGTACACGACGATCTGGTACCGGCTCTCCAGGGCACGGATGTGGGGTGCGTAGACGAAACCGAGCTCGGGGACCGTGCCCACACAAATGACCAGCGGACCGTGACCGAACCGGGCAAGGCGGACCGATGTCCCGTCGTTGAGACGGATGCTCCTGGTCTCTCCTTCGAGCATGTTCCGGTCCCGCTGGACCCGGGCGGCCAGTTCATGTCGCTTTGCTCCGGTCATGTTTTATCGGCTCCTTGAGGTGCGTCGACGAGTTGACGGATGAGGGCCTGCTTGAGCGGGACAGCGTGGTCGAGAGCCTGCAACGCGAGCCTTCTCGCGAGAACGGGGGCAGGGTGGCTGAAGCCGGCGAGGACGGCGCCCACATTGGTCCGACTGATGACGCGCCGTACCTGGGAGCGGCGCTCGAAGGCATACTTCGCGCATGCCTCGTCCAGCGCTGTGAGGCTGTGCTGTCCCTCGATGCACCTGGCCAGCGCCTCGGCGTCCTGGAACGCGAGGTTCATGCCTTGTCCGCCTGTGGGGTGGACACTGTGCGCCGTATCGCCCAGTAGCACCGCGCCCGGTATGGCCCAGCGGTCGGCCAGCAGGCCCCGCAGCCGGTAGGTACGCCCCTCGATGAGCGTCAATGTCTCGTTCCGCAACGGGCGGAGAATCCGGGTGGCATGGTCGGCGAAGCTCGCCCGGGTCGGTCGGCGGTTCCGGTCAGAGGTGCGGAACTGTATGCCGATGCGCAGTTCGTTGCGCGGTAGCGAGACCAGGACGAGGACGCCTTCCTTGTCCAGAACGTAATAACCGCAGCCTTCGTAGGCGTCAAGTGCCGCAACGCGCGCGTTGTAGAAGGATGTGCCGTACTCTCGTATGTCGGCAGGTCCGAAGTGAGCGTCGCGCAGCGCGGATTTGGTACCGGTTGCGATCACTGTCAGCGGAGATCGGTATTCGCCCCGAGCCGTGCGTACTCCCACGATCCGCCCACCGCTCGAACACAGGTCTTGGACCGGTTCCCCGAGGTGCATGGTGACCAGGCCACCTGCCATTGCGGCGTCCCGGAGGCCGAGAACGATGTCCGGATGCCGTAGCGCTGTCAGACGGCGGGATCCTCCGAGTGCCGCTTCCACTTCGACGCCGAGCAGACGGCGACCGTCACCGTCCAGGATGCGGAACCGGCTAAAACTCTTGGGGTCCCTTTTCTTCAGGAACTCCCACGCATTCCACCGTTCCAGTAAGACTCGCGAGCCGGCGTGGATGATATCCCCGCGGTCTATGTCGAGCGGAGATCCCGAACGTTCGAAGACCAGCGAGGGCAGACCGCGCCGGGCGAGAGCCACCGCGGCCGCGATTCCGGCCGCTCCGCCGCCGACGATCAGTAATGGATCTCGCATGCCTCCCCTTTGCCGTATCGCTGGCATCGTTCCGCCACTCCCCTCCCGAAAGCGCCCGGACTCTGCTATCGTCCGGCGAAACATTGCCTCGCGTAAGGACTGACCGATGGCCCGTACGGTCCTGATCTCCGGAGGAAATCGAGGAATCGGTCTGGCAATCGCCAGGAACTTCCAGAAAAACGGTGACAGGGTAGTAGCGACGTTTCGGTCGTCACCGCCTCCGGCGGAGATAACTGGAATCAAGTGCGATGTGACGGACGAGACTCAGGTGAGCCAGGCAGTGAGCGAGGTCGAATCACTGCACGGCCCCGTCGAGGTGCTGGTGGCCAACGCCGGTATCACCCTGGACAAATTGATTCTGCGCATGACCGACGAAGAGTTCGGGGACGTCTTGCAGACGAACCTTACGGGCACCTTCCGGATGGCCAGAGCCGCCAGCAGGGCAATGGCGAAGCACCGCTGGGGACGCATGATCTTCCTTTCCTCGGTTGTCGGCTTCTTCGGCGCTCCGGGTCAGGCCAACTACGCCGCGTCCAAAGCGGGCCTGGTCGGACTGGCCCGCTCGCTGGCCTGGGAACTGGGCGGCCGCGGCGTGACGGTCAACGTCGTGGCTCCCGGGCTCATCAGCACGGACATGACGGCGGGCCTGGCCCCCGAACGCCGAGACCTGCTGGTGGGCATCACTCCCCTCGGGCGTATGGGAACACCTGATGACGTCGCGCACGCCGTCCGGTTTCTGGCCTCCGAAGAGGCGCGGTTCATCACCGGAGCAGTGCTGCCCGTCAGCGGCGGGCTCGCCATGGGGTATTGAACTCATACCTCTATGGCAGCGGCCCCACAGGAGAACCCCAGCCCGAATGTGAGCAGCAGGACCCGCGTCCCCGGAGTCAGCCGGCCCTCATCTCGGGCAATGGACAGGTTGACCAGCAAGCTGGCCGGCCCCATGTTCCCGAGCCGCCGCCCGGGCAGCGGCATGACGTCGAGGTTGAGCCCGAGCCGCTTGGAACCCATTTCCAGCATCTTGGTATTGGGCTGGTGGATGACGATCAATTCGATGTCGTCGTTCTTCCACTCGGCCTGCTCCAAAGTGGCACTTATCACTCCGGGAAGAGAGCGCAGAGCCTGCCGGTAGAGCGACTGTCCCCGCATCTCGTAGAAACCGGTCGAGAGGTCGACACCGATTTCCGTCTTCCGCGCCTGCCGGACTTCGACTTCCCCCATCTGCCAGTGCTCGGTGTGCGATTCCCAGTGGAGGCCACGCAGCAGGATTTCCTGTGCTTGCTCCGCCTCACGGGTGAGAACCATAGCGCCGGCGCCGGCACCGAAGAGACCCGCAGTGTCCGGGTCCTTGTGGTTGATGTAGGTCAAGAAGTCGACTGCGGCGGAGATGATGACACGCTCACAGCGATGGGACTGCAGCATCAGCGTGGCGATCTCCAGTGCGGCTATGGGCTCCGCGCACACACCGTCCAGGCCGATGACCCGTACATCATCCAGTCCCAGGTTGCCCGCGAGCACAACACCGGCCGGCGGGGTGAGGTGGGTGAACCCGTTCTGGATGTGCATCAGGACGGTCTCCCGGCCCAGCTGCGCCGGATCGATCGACGCGTCCTCACACGCCCTGGTGACTGCGGCGATACCGAGAGACAGGACGTCTTCGCCAGGGGCGCAGATCCGGCGTTGTTCGATGCCTGTCCGTTCCACGAACCAGTCGGCCGGTAACCCTATAGATTTGGCCAGATCCCGATTGTCGATCACTGTCGAGCCGAGAGCATGACCAATTCCTGCTAGACCGAGGCCCATGTCCATGATTCCCCCATTTTGCACTGGCTCCTCAGTCGTTCCGGTCACCCACCCCGTAACGACCCTGCACAGGCGTACCAGTTTGCTGGCCCGTCGGCGGCCCGTCTTGTAGAAAACCGAAGTGCGCAGGAAGGACCATGCTGGTGACCTGATTCGGGATTCGATCGGGAACCTTCTCGGGCCATCCGGCAGAGCGCATAAACAAGAGCTCCCTGATGGTCAAGCCAACCATATTCTTGATCTCGTGGCACATATGCGACTGATCATGAAAACCGGTCGCCACGGCGACCTGCCCTGCCGGGTGGCCGTGGTCGAGCAGTCGCAGGGTCCGTTGCAAGCGCAGCACACGGGCCATCACCTTCGGCGACAGCCCCACCTGGCGACGGAACTGCCCCTCCAGGTGGCGCAGACTCCAGCCAACCTCAGCGGCCACCTGAGCCGTCGGCAGTGTGCCGTGCGAACGCCGGAGCATGGTCCAGGCGCCATCGACCTGCCGAGACCAGGAATCCCCTGTAGCCACCCGGACGGTGAACTCCTCGTCCAGCACGCTGAAACGCTTGCCCCAGGTCGACTCATGAGCGAGTCGGCTGAGCAAGGATTCGGTCCCGGTGCCGAAGAGATCGCTCAACCTGACAGCACGGTCGGCCAACTCGTGCAGGTCGATGCCGAACGCGGTGAAGGCCCCACGCGGGGTCATGAGCACCTCGACCCCCCGAATGTGTCCCGCGTGCGAGTGCATCCATGCTTCGCTGCGCATTCCGCTGACAGTCGCCCCGGCGGTGCACAGGATTCCCGCAGGCCGCACGGCATTCCGCAGACGCAGCTCACCACCGAGTCCCAGCATCACCGACACCGCCCCGTCAGGGACTTCCAGCCGCGTCCGGGCTTTGGCCAACTCCACCCGAAATCCGCGGTAGCACAGCACGTCCTTGCGCAGATGCTGCGCTGGCGGCCGGCACACCACCTCGTAGGTTCCTGCTTTTCCCCAGCACCGAGTGACAGAGCCCATAGCCATGGAACGATCCCCACTACGAGAGCACGAAGTCCGTCAGTGCCCGGTCCTGCGGCAAGTCCCGCGCACGTACTGCAGAGCATGGGACAACAGCAGCTCGCGGGTCCAAGGGCAACTGGAGGTTCCGGACAGCTGGGGCGCAAGTGAGGGTCGCCGGTTTGCGGAGCATGACCTGACGTCCGTGACCGGCGGGGCGGTGGCGTCAACAATGTAGCTGCTGTGGACGTTGGAGCCTTCGTGTCGGCAGGGCGTACGTCCGTTCCGGCCCCAGCGAACAAGAAGCGCCAGGAACATGCGCGGAACCAGCCCCGCCGCCCGCAGGCGCGATGAGCCGTACGCGCAGCCGTTTCGCGCGCCATCCGGCGGGCTGCCCCGCCGACGGGCATCGGGGCGCAGTGCATCGTTGGCCGGGGACGTGGAGTTGGCCGATCCCGCCGACCTGCCGCTCGGGGTGACCGACGGCGAACGCGGCACCGTGTTCGTGATCCTCCGGCCCGACTATGCGCGCCTTGTGCTCGACGAGCCGGCCCCGCCCGCCGACCGTGACAAGCCGGTGGCCCTGGCGTACTTCCAGCAGGTACTCGACCAGGCGCTCGGCGGGGTGAAACTCCGCAACCCGCGCTGGCTGACCTGGTTCTCGGACGCGGCCAGGCAGGCGGACCGCTACGTCGCAGGCCGGGCCGTGCTGGCCGGGGACGCCACTCACATCCACCCGCCGGCCGGGCGCTGGACAGCTGCCACCAGGAGCGTAACGAGGCCGGAGCACGCGTGCTGCACACCATCCGTGCACTGCCTGGTCCACCTGGTTCGGCGCCCCGGCGTTTCCAGTGGAAGCGCCTGATGCGGCTTCTACAGTAGGCGACAGCCGACGCTTGGCGGCCGACGCCTCGGATGGGCGCTTGGGCGGTGTCCTGGGCGGCGAGACGGGTATCTCCCGGTCACGGGGCCGGTACATGAAGCCGGAACGTCCCGGTACATGAAGCCGGAACGTCCCGATACATGAAGCCGGATCGCCCCGGGCGGGCCGGGAGAGGAACCGAGGTCGACGATGAAGCCGACACAGTGAACCGAGATCAGTCCGCGCGCGACATGGCTGCTCGAATCAGACACCTGGCGCAGCATGAGCCCGGGCGCTTGGGCCTGCCCGAGCAGACACCAGATCCTTCATCACGCAACGCCAGCGTCCGGCTGCTGGGACAGGGGGAGAGCTACACCGCCTGGCGCCTCGACACCGACGGAAGTCCGTCCCTGGTCATCCGGGTCACCCGCCGGGCTCCGGAGGACCTGCCCCGGCCGATCAGCCAGGAGTTCGCCGCCCTCCCTCTCCTGCCCGACGGCATCGGCCCCTCGGCCGTGCTCCTGGAACAGGCACGCGACAACCCTCTGGGGTCGCCCTACATGGTGTGCGGGTACGTTTCCGGCCGGGTGCTCCAGCCCGCCCAGTGGAACGACGGCCTTCTGGCCGCACACGCCCGCCAGATGAGCAGGCTCCACGCCCGGGGCTTCGACCGGTGCGGCAGCGTCGGCGCACTGGCGGACGAACAGGACACGCACCTGTCATTGACCCGTATGTTCACCACCGGCCTCACCTGGTGGAGCGAGACCTTCCCCCACGTGGTCGACGATCCGGAGGTCAGCCGACTGCTTCCCCGCGTGGAAGCCTTCGTGGCGGCCGCGGAACCCGCCTTCCGGCGCCTGGAGCGGTTCACCCTTATCCACGGTGACCTCGTGGTTCCCAACATCCTGGTCGACGACACCGGCACGCCGCGTTACGTGGACTGGGAATGGGCCGAGATCGGCGACCCGGCGCAGGACCTGGCGTACATCGGTGGCTACGTACCGGCTCCGCCGTGGTACCTGCCGCTGGACCGTACGAGAATCCGTCGGCTGCTGGAGACCTACCTGCAACATGCCCCCGACACCTGCGACGAGACGCCGGAAAGCCTCGCCGCACGCCGCGACGCGTGGGAGGTGTACGAGCGGTTCTTCTCCTCCCTGCACTTCCGCACCCGGCGCAACAGCCCCGAGGACCTGCAGGCCGGTCTGTACACCCGTGCGGTCGCTCAGCTCACGTCCGGCCTCCACCACCGCCTCACCCCGTCGTGATCCAGCCCTCGGAACCGCCCGCCTGGCCGTATCTCCGCAGCCACCGTCAGGAGCCGCTACAGCCTGCAACTCGTGCCGGAGAGCGGGAGCCGGGCGGGCGCGCTCGCCGAGGGACGGCCCGTGGCTCAGACTGGTCTGCGGCGACGGCGGGTGTCGGGGAGCCCGGTGCGGCCTGCCTCGTCCGAGGGCAGCGCCGGACACGGCGCGAGCGGCGGCGCCCCGGCTGTGTCTTGGCCCGGTCGGCCGCGGGCGGGTGTCGTCGACGGCGGCGAACGGCCGGACGTGGTGGTGCGGGGCGAACTCGATCTGGACGCTCGCGGAGTGGTCGTCCGGCTTGAGGGTTTCGTGTCCCTCGCATGAGCCATGACCCGCAAGGGCCTTGCCTGTGAATGGCCTGTGCTATTCGGAACAGGTGAGGATTCGCTGGACCATAGGTCGCCCTCGGCAGCACCTTTTCACAGCGATTCCAGCAAGCGGCTCCACGACAGCTGTCCAGGTGGGTGCGCCGAACGGTCGGGCAGGAGTCGATTGCCTTGGCCGTGTCCAGTAGTTGATTCTGCGGTGGGGCAGGAAGTTCCCGCACGTCCCACCGAGCCGAGCACGAGGCCCCAGCCGCGCCCCAGCCTCTCCGCATCGTCAACTACGGGCTCGCCGTGGGGCTGGGCTCCCAGTTCACCGCCCGCCGCTTCACCTCCCACCCAGACTCCCTCGGATCCCTGCCACCCTTCATCCGCCGCACCCTTCGGGCGTAGGACGCATCGGCGTGCCTGCGCGACACGCTCACGGTTGTCGGCGAACGCCGCACGCCACGCCCTGCAGACGCTCACGCCTGGCTCGGCCTCGCGCGCACGGAATACTTCATCCTGTGCACCGTCACCGACTCAGCCCGCGTCTCCCCGCCCAGCACCAGCCCCAAGGCGCAATAGCGGCCGGCCTGCTGGACACGGAGGACGCCGCGGTCGACGGCTCGCACGTCCGGGCCCTGAAAGGGGGGCTCACACCGGACCTTCGCCGGTCGACCGTGGCCGCCTCGGCAGCAAGCACCACCTGATCACCGACCGGCACGGGATACCCCTTGCGGTGTCGCTGACCAGCGGAAACCGTCACGACGTCACCCAGCTCATGCCCCTGCTGGACGCGATTGCCCGCATCCGCGGTCTGGTGGGCCGGCCACGTCACCGCCCACGACGGCTGTTCGCCGACCGCGGCTACGACTACGACAAGTACCGTCGGCTCCTGCGCACTCGCGGCATCACGCCGAAGGTCGCCCACGCAGGCACCGCCCACGGATCCGGCCTGGGCAAGACCCGGTGGGTCGTCGAGCGCACCTTCGCCTGGCTCCACCAGTTCAAACGCTTGCGGACCCGCTACGAGATACGTGCCGACCTCCACCTCGGGCTGCTCCAACTTGCCTGCAGCATCATCTGCGCCCATATCTGGGCCGACGGCCGCCTGTCCGGCGAGGACTTCCACTGCTGGCACACCTGGGGCAGCAGGACGTACACGCTCATCCCCTATGACCACGCCGCCAAGTCCTACAGCTCCTACAGCACCTCCAAGCTGTTCGCCGCCGTATATCCCGAGGCCATCGCACTGGCACCGCTGATCGCCTCCCCCTACTGGCGTCAGATGGCCTGCGGCAGTACCACCGAGCAGGCCCGGTACTTCACCGAAGTCAGCAAGCGCGTCACCTATCCCTAGAACGACCCCGGTTGTGGGGACGCCGTCGCGCACTGGGCCATCGCGGACTCCTGGCGCCCGCCCTCGAAGCCGCTGACGACGTACACCCCCGGCCGGGTCGGCGGCAAGATGTCGCCCCTCTACGCCAGCCGCGTCGCACGGCACAACAACAGCGTGAAGTGGTTCAGCCGCATCAACCGGAACCAGGGCCACACGCTCCTGTTCCACAACCACCTCAAGCCCGTCCTCCTGCGCGAGCGGACACCGCAGTACGTGAAGTGGGAAGGCGCCGTCTGGCACAGCAGCCGCACCGACGACCTCATGAGAGAAGAGGTCGCACGACGGCGCAAGGAACTCCAAGGCGGAGCCGCACGTCTGCGACGCCAGCGGACTGCACGAGTTGCTGGAGTAGGCGGTGGACATGCCCGCGCTGGGGTGGTCGGCGCGGGAGAAGAGCAGGCGGATGAGGGAGGCGATGTCCGTGAGGGTGCCCACCGTGGAGCGGGAACCGCCGCCCAGGGGTTTCTGGTCGACCACGATCGCAGGTGCGAGGTCTTCGATCGCGTCCGCTTCGGGCTTTTCGTATGTGGGCAGGAGGTTGCGGACGAAGTAGGGGAAGGTATCGCTCAGTTGCCGCCGGGACTCGGCCGCGATGGTGTCGAAGACCAGCGAGGTCCTCCCCGAGCCGGAGACGCCGGTGATGACGATCTCACCGTGCGGGGACGTGCTGTTCACGGCGGTTCTCCTGGGCGGGGTACGGCGTGTGGCGAGAGACGGTGGCAGGGCCCCGGAGGGGCAGTACCGGTTTGCGCTCGCCCGGGGACTCTGGGGGGTGAGAGCGGGTGACGGAGGCCCGCGCAGGTGCGTGCGGGGCGGGGTGATCAGCGGATGATCTTGACGCCGAAACGGCCGCGCAGGGCCAGGCCGATGGCGGTGTGCAGGTGGGCGTACATCTCCATGCCGCGGGCGGCGGGCAGGGGGCCGAGGTCGATGATGTCGTGCCAGCCGTAGGACCGCAGCAGCTCGGCGGCGGTGTCCTTGGCGTCGGTGTGGTCGCCGGCCAGCAGGGTGGTGTGGTCGCCGTCGGCGAACTGTTCGGGATGGGTGACGGTTTCCTGTTCCTGGGTGACGAAGGCTTTGACGACCTTGGAGGCGGGCAGGGCGCGTTGGATCTGTTCGGCCAGGCTGTCGGTGTCCGCCGCTTCCAGGCGTGGCATGACGCTCCAGGGGGTGGGCCAGGGGCGGTCGGCCTCGTCGGGCTGTTGGTAGCGGTAGGGGACGGCGTAGTCGATGAGGGTCTTGCCGGCCAGGGCGGTGGAGGGGAGGGCGGCCAGGGTCTGTACGGCGTGGGCGCCGTCGATGCCGTTGATGACCAGGTCTGCGCCCTGGGCCGCCTCGGCGAAGGTGTGCAGCGGGATGCCGGGGTGGGCGCTCTGGAAGTCCTGGTAGGGCGGTGTGCCCATCATGTCCGGTTCGTACGGGCCAGGGTGGCTTCGGTATTGCGGGTGCCGACGGTGACCTGGTGGCCGAGTTCGCTCAGGCGGGTGGTGTGGCAGCGGGCGTCGGCGCCGGTGCCGAGAACAGCGATCTTCATGGCGGGTCTCCTTATGCCGCAGGTACGCGGCGGGGGCGCGTGGTGAGCGTGTTGATGCGGTCGACCTCGTCCGGGGTGAGCCGCAGGTCGGCGGCCTGGAGGTTGCTGGTGATGCGGTCGGGGTGGGCGGATTTGGGGATGACGGCAACGCGGTGGGCCAAGTGCCAGGCGATGACGACCTGCGCGGGGCTCGCGCTGTGAGTGTCGGCGATCTGGGCCAGGACGGGGTGGTCCAAGCCGGTTTTGCGCAGTGGGCTGTGGCCTTCGAGGACCACGCCGCGCTGCCGGTGGGCGGCCAGCAAGTCCGGGTCGTAGCGGGTGGGGTTGAAGCGGACCTGATTGACCTGCGGCATCTGCCCGGTGGCCTGGGCGAGCGCATCGAGCTGGGCGGGGCTGTGGTTGCTCACCCCCACGGCCCCGGCCAGGCCTTGCTCGGCGGCGGCCAGGAACGCGTCCCAGACCGCGACGTGCTCGCCCGCGTTCTTCAGGGGGTAGTGCATCAGCCACAGGTCCACCTGGTCCACGCCGAGCCGGTCCAGGCTGCGGGCCAGGGTGGCGTGTTCCTTGCCCGGGTGTGCTGGGCGAACTTCGTGGTCACGAACACCTCGCCGCGCGGGATGCCACTGTCGGCCAGCGCCTGCCCGACGGCTTCCTCGTTGCCGTACAGCTGGGCGGTGTCCACGTGCCGGTAGCCGGCGCGGAGCGCGTGCAGGACGGCCCGGTAGGCGTCCTCGCCTCTCATTTGCAAGGTGCCGAACCCGAGCAGCGGCATGGCGGCACCCGAGGGCAGCGTGGTGGTAGGAGGCTTCATCGGCAGGGGTGCCTTCCGGATTGCGGTACGGGCCGGGTGCGCCATGGGCCGCCCCCGGGGCCCGCCGGAGCGGGTCACGGGAAGAGCGGGGCTCAGCGCGGGTTGTTGACCTTGTGGTCGAGGTCGAGGGTGAGCTGGAGGGCGTCCAGCACACTCGCGGGGGCGATCTGGTTGTCTGCTTCGCCGCGCACCACGTCCAGGACGTGGCCGATCATGGCGGTGTACTGGTCGGCGTCCGGCAGCTGGAGCTCGTGCGCGCCCTCGGCGGTGTAGGCGGTGACGGTGCCGGAGGGTTTGCCGTCGAAGCCCATCGTGGACGTGGCGTCCAGTACGCCGTGCTCGAAGGCGGCGGTGTAGCCGCCGCGGGCTCCCCACGCCTGGGGCATCAGCGAGGAGATCGAGCTGCGGGCCGTCGCGCCGTCGAAGCGGAAGGCTGCGTCGATGGCCCCGGAGTCCTCGCCGCGCGCCACGGTGGTGACGGTGGTGGCCTGGGGCAGGCCGAGGGTGCGGGTGATGATGTCCATGTCGCTGTGCATGGCCTCCAACGGCAGCACCTTCAGCCCCAGCGAGGCGCCCGGCCACAGGTGCGCTGTCAGGTTCCACAGCGTCAGCTGCTCCAGGCGCCCGTAGGTGCCCTGGTTCACCGTGTCGAACAGGGCCTGGTTCGCCGGGATGAATCGCTCGAACATGTCGACGAACACGTGCTTGTCGCTGCGGGCGGCGGCCTCGGCCACCCGTTTGGCGCCCTCGATGTCGTCGGCCAGCGGCAGTTCGACCAGCGCGTGCTTGCCCGCCTTGAGGGCGCGCAGTACGAACTCGGCGTGCAGCCGGATGGGCAGGCAGATGTCCACCAGGTCGAAGGAGCCGTCCTCGAACGCGGCGTCCATATCGGTCGAGGAGGCGAACCCGAACTGGCCTGCGGCCTTCGCGGCCTTGGCCGCGTCCCGGCCGAACATCACCACCTCCACATCACCGCGCGCGGCGTAGACAGCGGCGTGCGCCTGCCCGAAACCGGTCCCCAACAGTGCGATCTTCATTGTTCGTCTCCTTGCAGTGCGTGCGCGGTCGGGGCGTAGGGGATCAGCGGGTCGTGGGCTGGGAGAGGAGGGCGAAGCGATTCCCGCGGGGGTCGCGGATACGGGCGCGGACCGGGCCGCCGGGCGCGGAGCCCGGCTGCTGCTCCACTCGTCCGCCGTCTTCCTGCGCGGCTGCGGCGGTGGCGGCGACGTCGGTGACCAGGAAGGTGGGCATGACGTAATCCGCCGTGCCACCGTTGTCGCCGCTGTGATCCCACAAGAGGCCGGAGGGGTACTCGGCGCCGGGGCCGAAGACGGCCAGGGTGGGTACGTCACCGATGGTGTCGCCCTTCTCGAACCGCCAGCCGAAGCCCTGGGTGTAGAAGGCGGTGGTGGCCTTCACGTCGGTGGTGCCGATCTCGAAGCCGGTCATCGTCCCGGGCTTCGGGGTGAAGGCGGCCTGCTGCATGTATTCCTCGGTCCCGGCGATGCGCTCCTCGAACCGCTGGGAGGTGGACTGGGAGAAGAGGGAGAACAGGTTGCCGCGCGGGTCCTTCAGCCGTGCGAAGACGGTCACATCCCCTACCGGCGTGGCCGGTACGACGACCGTGGCGCCCAGGTCGGTGAGCTTGTCGACGTCGGCGTGGACGTCGGTGGACAGAATGGAGAGGTTGATGGCCTCGTCGCCGGTGTCGCCCTGCTGGATCGCGCCCATCGGCCACGGAGCGCCGGGGGCGAGGATGCGGGTGTAGGTGCGGCCGTCGATGGAGGAGTCCGGGTCGACTTCGAACGTCCAGCCGAGGAGAGGGCCGTAGAAGTCGGTGACGGGCCGGGGGTCGGTGGTGCCGATCTCGAACCAGACGACCTGGCCGGGAGACATGAAGCTCATGATTGTCCTACCTTTCAAGCGTGGTTGCTCTGGTCATTCGTAAGATCGGAGGGCCCAGGGGCTCTGGGCATGGCTGTCATGGTTTCGACCCAGTTGATG
>NZ_JBIRJY010000022.1:0-97724 GCF_044329785.1 Streptomyces sp. NPDC017529 | reverse complement strand
TAGATGTCGCAATCCACACCGAGCCAGAAGGCCCTCACCTCGTTCAAGCACCACTCCAGGCGCGTCGCCTGTCACCAACGTCCCGGGACAGCACACCTAGGCGCAGGACGCGCACCCCCACCCGGTAAAAAATGAATCACGCGTCGACAACGGGAGAGAACGTGAGCGAAGCGGCAGAGGCAGATCCGTTCGGGACGGCTCGGCTGCGGCGGGGGGTGCTCGATGCCTGGGCGGCCTCGCCGGCCCGGTTCCGGGAGGATGCGAACGCCGAGGAGGACCTCGCGCTCGGCGGGTACCGGGACCGGCTCGTCGTGGAGCTGGCGCAGAACGCCTCGGACGCCGCCGGCCGCGCCGGCGTGCCCGGGCGGCTGCGGCTGACGTTGCACCCGGCGCGCGGTAACGACCCGGCCGTGCTGGTCGCCTCCAACACCGGTCTGCCCATCGACGCCACCGGCGTCGAGTCGCTGGCCACGCTGCGCGCTTCCGCCAAGCGCGAGACCGAGGCCGCGGTGTCCGTCGGCCGCTTCGGTGTCGGGTTCTCGGCGGTGCTCGCGGTCAGTGACGAGCCCGCGCTGATCGGCCGCACCGGCGGCGTCCGCTGGTCGCTGGCGGAGGCCCGCGAGCTGGCGAGCAAGGTCGCGGCGCACAGCCCGGGGCTGGGTGGTGAGCTGCGCCGCCGCGACGGCCACGTACCGCTGCTGCGGTTGCCGCTGCCTGCCGAGGGCTCCGCGCCGCAGGGGTACGACACCTCCGTCGTGCTGCCGCTGCGTGACGGTGCGGCGCACGAGCTGACGGTGCGGCTGCTGGCGGGTATCGACGCGGCGCTGCTGCTGACGCTGCCGGGCCTGGCGGAGGTCGTGATCGAGTGTCCGGACGGCGTGCGGGAGCTGAGGCGGCGTCAGGAGGGCGCGTACGTCGTCATCGAGGACAGCGAGCGCGGTTCCTCGCGCTGGCGGGTGGCGAGCGAGAGCGGCGCGCTGGACGCGGCGCTGCTGGCCGACCGCCCGGTGGAGGAGCGGCTGCGGCCGTTCTGGGCGGTGACCTGGGCGGTGCCGGTGGACGAGGAGGGCGCGCCGGTGCGTCCGGTGACGGCGCCGGTCGTGCACGCGCCGACGCCCACCGACGAGCCGCAGGGCCTGCCGGCGCTGCTGATCGCTTCGTTCCCGCTGGAGCCGACGCGGCGGCGGGTCGCTCCGGGTCCGCTGGCGGATCATCTGGTGCGGTGTGCGGCCGAGGCGTACGCGACGATGCTGGCCGGCTGGCAGCCGGTGTCGGCGGGGACGATCGATCTCGTACCGGGGCCGTTGGGCAAGGGGGAGCTGGACAACGAGCTGCGGCGGCTGGTGTTGGAGCTGTTGCCGCGGGTGCGTTTCCTGCCGAGCGCGGCGGCGCCTGCGACGGGTGTGGAGCTGTCGCTTGAGGCGGTGCCGGGTTCGTCGGGGCCGGACGAGCTGGCTCCCGGTGAGGGGGGCGGCTGGGGCGGTGCCAGGGGCGAGGAGGACGCGTTCGTCCTGCGGCCGGTGGACGCTGAGCTGGTCGAGGGGGCCGGGGCGGACACGGTCCGTGTCTTGGCGGAGCTGTTCCCGAGCCTGCTGCCCGCGGGGCTGGAGCGGCGGTCCGAGCTGCGTGCGCTGGGGGTGGCGCGGGTGCCGTTGGGTGAGGTGGTCGACCGGTTGGCGGGTGTGGACCGGTCGCCCGCGTGGTGGTGGCGGCTGTACGACTCGCTGGCCGGTACGGATCCGGAGCGGCTGAGCGGCCTGCCGGTGCCGCTGGCCGGGCCCGCGGGGGAGGACGGGCGGGCGGCGCGTACGACCATCGGGCCGCGGCAGGTGCTGCTGCCGTTGCCGGACGGTGACGGCGGCGACGCGGAGCGGCACGGGACGCTGGCCCGGCTGGGGCTGAAGGTGGCGCACCCCGACGCGGTGCATCCGCTGCTGGAGAAGCTGGGCGCCACTCCGGCGACCCCGCGTGCCGTGCTGACGACGCCTCAGGTGCGGGCGGCGGTCGCGGGCTCCCTGGACGCGGAGGAGGACGACTACGCCTTCGGGTTCGACGGCGGGCCGGGCGGGCTCGGTGGTGAGGAGCTGGCGGAGACCGTGCTGGGGCTGGTGCGCGACGCACACCTGGCGCCGGGTGACGAGCCGTGGCTGGGCGCGCTCGCGCTGCCGGACGAGGAAGGGGAGCCGGCGCCGGCGGGCGAGCTGGTGCTGCCGGGGAGTGATTTCGAGCGGGTCATGCGGGAGGGCGAACTCGCGAGGGTCGACGCGGGGTTCGCGGAGCGCTGGGGGGAGCAGCCGCTGACCGCCGTGGGCGTGCTGGCGGGGTTCGCTCTCGTACGCGCCCCTGACGTGGTGCTGGACCCGGACGAGCTGGAGCCGCGCGACGGCGACTTCACCGAGCCGGACGACGTCGGCGTGCTGGACGCGGTGGACGTGTGGTGCGAGGACGTCCTCGACGGGCTGCCGGAGACGCCGGTGCCGCCGGTCGCGACGGAGATCGTGGCCGTGCGGGACCTGGATCTCGTGGACGACGACGCGTGGCCGCAGGCGCTGGCGATGCTGTCGCGGCCGCCGCTGCGGGACGCGCTGACCGCGCCCGTACGGGTGCTGCTGCCGGACGGTACGACCGAGCTGGTGCGGCCGTACACGGCGTGGTGGCTGCGCGGGCACCCCGTGCTCGGCGGCCGCCGGCCGGCCGGGCTGCGTGCCGCGGGCGGCGATCCGCTGCTGGCCGGGCTGTACGAGTCGGCGGACGCGGGCGGGGTGGACGCCCAGGTGCTGCGGGCCCTCGGCGTACGGACCTCCGTGGCCGCGCTCCTGGAGGAGCCGGGTGGCGCGGCCGAGCTGCTGGGCCGTCTGGCGGACCCGGCGCGGGAGGTGGACTCCGCGCAGCTGCACGCGCTGTACGGGGTGCTGGCCGACCTGGACCCCGAGCAGGTGACGCTCCCCGACGAGCTGCGGGCCGTCGTCGACGGCGAGGTCCGGGTGGTGGACGCGTCCGAGGCGGTGGTCGCGGACGCGCCGGACCTGATGCCGCTGGCGGCCGGGCTGCCGCTGCTGCCGGTGACTCCCGGGCGCGCCGCGGAGCTGGCGGAGCTGTTCCAGGTACGGCGGCTGAGCGAGGTCTTCGCGGCGCCGGTGGCCTCGGAGGGCAGCCGGCACGAGGTCCCGGAGCCGGTGCGTACGCTGCTCGGTCCGGGCACGCCTGCCGTGTACGTCGAGCACGAGGAGCTGACCGTCGAGGACGGCACCGAACTGGACTGGCGCTGGACACCGGACGGCACGCTGCACGCGGCCACGCTGGAAGGTGTGGCGGCCGGTCTCGCCTGGGCCGCGGGCCAGTGGCCCCGCCGCTTCGAGACGGCGGCCCTCCTGGAGGATGTGGACCGGGCGGAGGAACTGGCGGAAGCCCGCTGGTTCGACTAGGCGCCGGGCGCCGCGGCCCGGCCGTAGACGCTCGCTTGAGCGTCCGCTGCACCGCCGGGCCGCGCCGTCGAGGTGTCGCGCCGTCGCGGAAGACCGCCGACGTGGCCGGCCTACGCCGGGAAGCGCCGCCCCACCACCCGCCAAGCGACCTCCAGGAGCGCCGCTGCCGTCACCGCTATGCCCACCGCGGCCCACGGCATCGTCGTGCCCACGAGTTTCAGGTCGAAGAAGTTCTGGAGCCAGGGGACGACGAGGACGATCAGGAAGCCGAGGCCCATGGCCAGGACCAGGCCGACGCGCCACCACGTGTACGGGCGGGCGATGATCGCCAGGACCCACATGGCGCTGAGGAAGAGGGTCAGCGTGGCCGCGCTGGTCTCGGCGGGCAGGGCGTCCGGGCCGGTGTAGTGGCTGCGGGCCAGGAGGTACGTGGCGAAGGCGGCGAGGCCGACGATCAGGCCGGAGGGGACCGCGTAGCGCATCACCCGCCGTACGAAGTGCGGCTTGGCGCGTTCCTTGTTGGGGGCGAGGGCCAGGAAGAAGGCGGGGACGCCGATGGTGAGGGTGGACAGCAGGGTGAGGTGCCGCGGCAGGTACGGGTACGGGATCTGGCAGCAGGCGACGAGGATCGCGAGCAGGACCGAGTAGACGGTCTTGGTCAGGAAGAGGGTGGCGACGCGGGTGATGTTGCCGATCACCCGGCGGCCCTCGGCGACGACGGACGGCAGCGTCGCGAAGCTGTTGTTGAGCAGCACGATCTGGGCGACGGCCTTGGTGGCCTCGCTGCCGGCGCCCATGGAGACGCCGATGTCCGCGTCCTTGAGGGCGAGGACGTCGTTGACGCCGTCGCCGGTCATCGCGACGTTGTGGCCGCGCGCCTGGAGCGCGCCGACCATGTCGCGCTTCTGCTGTGGTGTGACGCGGCCGAAGACCGCGCCCTCTTCCAGGACCTTGCCCATCTCCTCCCGGTCGGCGGGGAGCTTGCGGGCGTCCACGGGGGACTCGGCGCCGGGCATGCCGAGCTTGCCGGCCACCGCGCCGACCGACACCGCGTTGTCGCCGGAGATGACCTTCGCCTGGACGCCCTGTTCCTCGAAGTACCGCAGGGTGTCCATCGCGTCGGGCCGCAGCCGCTGTTCGAGGACGACGAGGGCAGTGGGGCGTACGTGGTCGGCGACGGAGGGGTCGTGCAGGTCCTGTTCGGCACGGGCCAGCAGGAGGACGCGCAGGCCCTGGGCGTTGAGGTCGTCGATTTCGGCGAGGGCGTCGTCGCCGGAGGGCAGGAGGACGTCGGGGGCGCCGAGCAGCCAGGTGGCGCTGTCGCCGTCCGGGCCTTCGAGGGCCGCGCCGCTGTATTTGCGGGCGGAGGAGAAGGGCAGCGCGTCGATGGACCGCCAGTGGTCGTCGGCCGGGTAGGCGTCGATGATCGCCTGGAGGGAGGCGTTGGGGCGGGGGTCGGACGCGCCGAGGGCGCCGAGGACCTGCTTGAGGTGGCCCTCGTCCGTGCCGCCGAGCGGCCGCAGGTCGCTGACGTCCATGCCGCCCTCGGTGAGGGTGCCGGTCTTGTCGAGGCAGACGACGTCGACGCGGGCCAGGCCCTCGATCGCGGGCAGCTCCTGGACCAGGCACTTCTTGCGGCCGAGCCGGATCACGCCGATCGCGAAGGCGACGGAGGTGAGCAGGACCAGGCCCTCGGGGATCATCGGGACGATGCCGGCGACCATCCGGCGCACCGCCTCGTCGCCCGGCATGTTCAGGGTGAACAGGTGGCTGAGGATGAGGCCGATGGCGGTCGGCACCATCATCCAGGTCACGTACTTGAGGATCTGGCTGATGCCGCTGCGCAGCTCGGAGTGGACGAGGGTGAAGCGGGACGCCTCTTCGGCGAGCTGGGCCGCGTATGCCTCGCGTCCGACCTTCGTGGCGGTGAACGCGCCGCCGCCGGCGACCACGAAGCTGCCGGACATCACTTTCTCGCCGGGCTGTTTGACCACCGGGTCGGCCTCGCCGGTCAGCAGCGACTCGTCGATTTCCAGGCCGTCGCTCTCCAGGACCTCGCCGTCGACGATGACCTTGTCGCCGGGGCCGAGTTCGATGACGTCGCCGAGCACCACCTCGGAGGTCGGGATCTCGGCGGCCTGCCCGTCGCGCCGTACGGTCGGCTTGGACTCGCCTATGACGGCGAGGCTGTCCAGGGTCTTCTTGGCGCGCAGCTCCTGGATGATGCCGATGCCGGTGTTGGCGACGATGACGAAGCCGAACAGGCCGTCCTGGATGGGCCCGACGATCAGGATGATCACGAAGAGGACGCCGATGATGGCGTTGAAGCGGGTGAAGACGTTCGAGCGGACGATGTCGGTGGTGGAGCGCGAGGACCGTACGGGGACGTCGTTGACCTCACCTCTGGCCACCCGCTCGGCGACCTCGCCGGTGGTCAGCCCGCGGTGGGCCGGCTCGGTGGCGGCCCCCGGCGCGGCCCCGGCGGCGGATCCGTTCGCGGCCCCGTCGTCCGGCTCGGGTCCCTCGACTTCGGTCTTCGCCCGCTGAGTCATGCCTTCGACGGTACGGGCGGACCGGACGATTCACCCGCTGGATGCGGACAGGAAGGTGGCGAAAGTTGTTGGAGGGGCCTGTGTCAACCCGGAAGAGGTGCGATGCGTCCTCGATCGGGTGGATTTGTCGTCAGGACGCGTCCACGGGGGCCCGGTCGGCGTCCGGGGCGGCGGCCGCCGCGCGCTTGATGGCGGCGTCGCGCTTGCGCACGTACCAGATGCCGAGGATGCCGAGGCCGCCGCCGGCCAGGCAGGTCCACACCCACCAGGTGCGGTCGTGGTCGGCGAACCAGCCGTAGAAGGGGAGCTGGGCCAGGAAGAGCACGAACCAGATGATGGTGCCGCCGGTGATCGTGCCGACGACGGGGCCCTCAAGAGGCTCCGGGGCCTCGCGCAGTTCGGACTTCTTCCACATGGGGCCAGCTTACGGGCAGCCGCTGACAGTGCCGGTCCCGGCAGGGCGGTGCGCGTCGGACGCTCCCGGTCAGGCAGCGGAAGGCCGGCGGCCCGTTTCCCACCGGGGTCTACGCGCGGAGATAGCGATCATCGACTTGTTTATTCATACTGAACCTATCCGGATCTGATTGGTTTGATTCGTTGAATCCTCCAATCTGATCCGGTTTGTTCGTGTTCTGGGCCCGATCCGGGGCCCCCACGCCTCCCCCAGGCCCGTACGACTGAGGTCCGCGCATGTCCCCCTCGGCCACCACGCCGGTCGACGCCGTCGAGAGTCCAGGCCCGCAGCAGCCCAAGAACGGTTTCGACCGGTTCTTCAAGATTTCCGAGCGGGGGTCGACGGTCTCCCGGGAGCTGCGCGGCGGCCTCGCCACCTTCTTCGCCATGGCGTACATCGTCGTGCTGAACCCGATCATCCTCGGCGCCGGCCAGGACAAGTTCGGGCACCACCTGGACAACGGTCAGCTGGTCACCGCCACCGCTCTGATGGCGGGCCTGTCCACGCTCCTGATGGGCGTCATCGGCAACGTGCCGATCGCCGTCGCCGCCGGACTCGGCATCAACGCCGTCGTCTCCCTCCAGCTCGCCCCCAAGATGAGCTGGCCGGACGCGATGGGCATGGTCGTGCTCGCCGGTCTGGTGCTGATGATCCTGGTCGCCTCCGGCCTGCGGCAGCGCGTCATGGACGCCATCCCGAACGGGCTGCGGCGCGCCATCGCGATCGGCATCGGCCTGTTCATCTCGCTGGTCGGCCTGGTCGACGCGGGCTTCGTCAGCCGCAACCCGGACGCCGCGCACACCACCGTCCCGCTCGCGCTGGGCCAGGGCGGCCAGCTCCAGGGCTGGCCGGTGCTGGTCTTCGTGGTCGGCCTGGCGCTGATGTTCCTGCTGACCGTGCGCAAGACCAAGGGCGCGATCCTGATCGGCATGGTCGTGATGGCGGTCGTCGCGATCGTGATCAACTCCGTCGCGCGGATCCCGGACGCGAGCTGGGGCCTGGCCGTGCCGAACGTGCCGGACAGCATCGTCGGCGCGCCGGACTTCGGCCTGGTGGGCCAGATCAGCCTGTTCGGCGGGTTCAAGGAGGTCGGCCTGCTGACCGGCTGCCTCTTCGTCTTCACCGTGCTGCTCTCGGGCTTCTTCGACGCGATGGGCACCATCATCGGCGTCGGCGAGGAGGCCGGGCTGACCGACAAGGACGGCAACCTGCCGGGCATGGGCCGCATCCTGATGGTGGACGGCATCGCGGTCGCGGCCGGCGGTGTCGGCTCCGCCTCCGCCAACACCTGCTTCGTGGAGTCCACGGCGGGCGTGGGCGAGGGGGCCCGTACGGGGCTGGCGAACGTGGTGACCGGCGGGCTCTTCCTGCTGGCGCTGGTCTTCACGCCGCTGGCGACGGTCGTCCCGTCGCAGGCCGCGACGCCCGCGCTGCTGGTCGTCGGCTTCCTGATCATGTCGGCGAATGTCCGGGACATCGACTGGAGCGACTTCACGATCGCGATCCCGGCGTTCCTGACGATCATTTCGATGCCGTTCACGTACAGCATCACCAACGGCATCGGCATGGGCGTGCTGGCCTTCATCCTGCTGCGGTCGGCGACCGGCCGCTTCAAGGAGATCCCCTGGCTGCTGAACGCCGTGGGGCTGTGCTTCCTGGTCTACTTCCTGCTCAACCCGATCGAGCAGGCGCTGGGCGTCAGGTAGCGCGCGGCGGCCCGCCGGGCGGCGGTCGTCACAGCGGCGGTGCCGCGTAGAACCGTTCCGTCCGGTCGACCGACATCTTGAAACGTTCGTCGAAGTCCTCGCGGATGAGCGTCCGGGTCACATAGTCCTGGACGCTCATTCCGCGTTTTGCGGCGTGCTGCCGAAGGCGCTCCAGCAGTTCCCCGTCCATGCGCAGGCTGAGCACTCCCGATCCCATACCGACACGGTCCTCTCGTTCCCTGGTCAGGTGCGTCACTTTCCGCTGCGTCCTCACCCGGAAGGGTGATGCGGGCGGACGCGCGTCCACCGGCTTTCATTAGAAAGGGTAATGAGTTATGCTAACGAACATGCCGGAACTGTCCCTGGGCGACGATGCTGCCGCCGTGAACGCACTGCGGTCCGCCGTGATGCGTCTGTCCCGCCGACTCAAACACCAGCGAGTCGACGAGTCGCTCAGCCCGACCGAGATGTCGGTGCTCGGCACCCTCGCCAGGTGCGGCCACGCCACCCCCGGCGAACTGGCCCGAAAGGAACACGTCCAGCCGCCGTCGATGACCCGCATCGTGGCGATGCTGGAGGCCAAGGGCCTGGTCCGGCTCGAAGCACACCCCGACGACCGCCGGCAGAAGGTCGTCACCCAGACCGAACAGGCCGAGGCGATGCTCGAAGAGAGCCGCCGCAAGCGCAACGCGTGGCTGGCCGAGCTGGCCTCCGGGCTGGACGAGGACGAGTGGGCCGCACTGCGGACCGCCGCACCCGTACTGGAGAAGCTCGCCCAGCTGTAGAACCGAAGAAGCCGAGGAGGCGAACCCGCTTTGAGTACGGGATCCGGAGCAGACTCCGCCCCCGCACCGATACCCGACGACACCACCGCCACCGACGCCGCGACCGCGCCCCCCAAAGGCTCCACGGGCACCGCCACCGCACCGCGCGGGGGCATGTTCCGTTCGCTGCGCGTCCGCAACTACCGCCTGTTCGCCACCGGACAGGTCGTCTCCAACACCGGCACCTGGATGCAGCGCATCGCCCAGGACTGGCTGGTCGTCAGCATCACCGGCTCCTCCGCCGCGGTCGGCATCACCACCGCCCTCCAGTTCCTGCCCATGCTGCTCTTCGGGCTGTACGGGGGCGTCATCGCCGACCGGGTCTCCAAGCGCAAGCTGCTGCTGGTCACCCAGGCGTCGATGGGCCTGACCGGCCTGGCGCTGGCCGTACTGACCCTCAGCGGGCACGTCGCGGTCTGGCACGTCTACCTGATGGCCTTCGTACTCGGCCTGATCACCGTCGTCGACAACCCGGCACGGCAGGCGTTCGTCGTCGAGATGGTCGGCCCCGACGACCTGCGCAACGCCGTCAGCCTGAACTCCGCCAACTTCCAGTCGGCCCGGCTGGTGGGCCCCGCGGTGGCCGGCGCCCTGATCACCTCCCTCGGCAGCGGCTGGGCCTTCCTCCTGAACGGCCTGTCCTTCGTCGCGCCGCTCGCCGGACTGCTGCTGATGCGCACCGGCGAGCTGCACAAGGTCGACCGCGCGCCGCGCGGCAAGGGCCAGCTCCGGGAAGGCGTGCGCTACGTCGCGGGCCACCCCGAGCTGATCTGGCCGATCGTCCTGATCGGCTTCATCGGCACCTTCGGCTTCAACTTCCCGATCTGGCTGACCGCCTTCGCCGACAAGGTCTTCCACGGCGGCGCCGGCATGTACGCCTGGTTCAACGGGCTGATGGCGGCCGGTTCGCTGGCGGGCGCCCTGCTCGCGGCCCGGCGCGGCACCTCGCGGCTGCGGCTGCTGGTGGGCGCGGCGCTGGTCTTCGGCGTGCTGGAGATGACCGCGGCGCTCTCCCCGGCCGTCTGGATCTTCGGGACGCTGCTGGTCGTCATCGGCGTCGTCGGCCTGACGATCAACGTTACGGCCAACTCCAGCGTGCAGATGGCGACCGACCCGCTGATGCGCGGGCGGGTGATGAGCCTGTTCATGATGGTCTTCATGGGCGGTACGCCGCTGGGCGCGCCCCTGGTCGGCTGGGTCACCGACGCGTACGGCGCTCGGCTCGGCTTCCTGGCGGGCGGCGCGGTCTCCGCCCTGGCGGCGGTCGGCGTCGGCCTGATGCTGACCCGCGCGGGCGGCCTGCGGGTGCGGATAGACCTGCGGCGCGGCCATCAGCACGTACGGTTCGTGCCCCGCGAGCGGGAGGGGGAGCCGGAGCGGCTGGCGGCGGCGGCCTGAGGCGCGCCCCGGCGCCCGTGGGGTGCGCGACACTGACCGCATGAGACTCTTCGCCGCGGTACTGCCGCCCGAGGACGCCGTCAGCGAACTCGACGCCCGGGTGCGCCGGTTGCGGGCGCTGCCGGGCGCGGACCGGCTGCGCTGGACCGGGCGGGCCGGCTGGCACTTCACGCTCGCCTTCTACGGCGAGGTGCCCGACGCGGCCCTCCCTGACCTGCGGGAACGGCTCGCGCGGGCCGCCCGGCGGCACGAGCCGTTCCCGCTGCGCCTCAAGGGCGGCGGGCACTTCGCCGACCGGGTGGTGTGGGCCGGGGCGGAGGGCGGCCTGCCCGGCATGCGCAAGCTGGCGGACTCGGCAGCGGCGGCGGCCCGCCGGGCCGGGGTGGAGATGTCCGGGCACCGTGCGTACACCCCGCACCTGACCGTCGCCCGCAACCGCGCGGACTCCCTGGACCCCGCCCCGTTCGTGGCGGGCCTGGCGGATTTCGCGGGCACCGGGTGGACCGTGCGGGAGCTGGCGCTCGTCCGCAGCCGGCTGCCGGTGGCGGGAGTGGCGGGCGAACAGCCCCGGTACGAGACGGTGGCGGCCTGGCCGCTGGGTTGCCGAGCGGTCCGGTTACGCTCGAAGGGTGGATCCCAAAACCCGTAACCGGATCATGTCCGGCCTGTTCGCCGTGCTCCTCGTCGTCGTGATCGTGGCGGCCGCCCTGCGCTGAGACGTGCCGGACGGCCCCGACGACTGAGCGGACTCACCTCACCAGGCGAACGCCTCCGGCGTGGGGCCAGGGCCCGGGAAGATCTCGTCGAGCGACTCCAGCAGCCCGGCCGGCAGCTCCAGCTCGACGGCGCGCAGCGCGGATTCGAGCTGCCCTGTGGTGCGCGGCCCGACGATCGGCCCCGTCACACCGGGCCGGGTGAGCAGCCAGGCCAGCGCGACCTCGCCGGGCTGCAGCCCGTGCTTGTCGAGCAGGTCCTCGTACGACTGGATCTGCGCCCGGATCGAGGAGTTCGCCAGCGCGTCGGCCGAGCGGCCCCCGTTCGTACGGGACGCGCCGCCCTCGCGCTCCTTGCGGAGGGCGCCGCCGAGCAGCCCGCCGTGCAGCGGCGACCACGGGATGACGCCGAGCCCGTAGGACTCCGCCGCCGGGATCACCTCCATCTCGGCGCGCCGCTCGGCGAGGTTGTACAGGCACTGCTCGCTGACCAGGCCGTACGAGGAGCGCCGCGCGGCGGCTTCGTTGGCCTGGGCGATGTGCCAGCCGGCGTGGTTGGAGGACCCGGCGTAAAGGATCTTGCCCTGCTGCACCAGGACGTCGATGGCCTGCCAGATCTCGTCCCACGGCGTGTGCCGGTCCACGTGGTGGAACTGGTACAGGTCGATGTAGTCGGTGTTCAGCCGCTTGAGGCTGGCGTCCACCGCCCGCCGGATGTTCAGCGCGGAGAGGCGTTCGTGGTTGGGCCAGGCCCGCCCGGTGTCGCCGCCCATGTTGCCGTACACCTTGGTGGCGAGCACGGTCTTGTCGCGGCGGCCGCCGCCCTGGGCGAACCAGGAGCCGACGATCTCCTCCGTGCGGCCCTTGTTCTCGCCCCAGCCGTAGACGTTGGCGGTGTCGAAGAAGTTGACGCCCGCGGCGAGCGCGGCGTCCATGATGGCGTGACTGTCGGCCTCGTCGGTCTGGGGGCCGAAATTCATGGTGCCGAGGACCAGTCGGCTGACCTTGAGTCCGGTGCGTCCGAGCTGCGTGTACTCCATGGCGCCTTAGCCAACGCCTTGGAGTGCGCTCGAATCAAGCGGTACGACGTGTCCGGCCGCCCCTCGTGCGGAACGCGTGGCCCGGCTCCGTCAGCCGGCCGACGGCTCGTACGGCGCGCCCACGTCCCACGCCTGGTACATGGCGTCCGCGAAGGCCGCCGCGAGCAGGTGCTCGCCGGACGGGGCGGGATGCGTCCCGTCGTACGTGTCCCGGTCCAGGTCGTAGCCGGCCGGAGGGGAGGCCAGCAGCAACGGCGAGGCCGGGGTGGAAAGGTCCGCGACCGCCTTGGCCAGCAGCTCGTTGAAGCGCTCGCACTCGGCGGCGAAGGGCGCGTCGGACAGGGCGCGGGTGTTCGGGATGACGGGCAGCAGCACGGCGCGTATCCGCGCGTTGGCCGCCCGCGCCCCGGCGACGAACGCGCGGACGTTCTCCGCCGTCTGTGCCGCGTCCGTATAGAAGCCGAGGTCTATCAGGCCGAGCGAGACCAGCAGGGTGTCGGCCTTGCCCGCCCGTACGGCACCGCCGATCAGCGGGGCCATGTGGCACCAGCCCTCGCCCCACCCGGCGAGGTGCCGCCGCGCCCGCTCGGGGAAGTCGGGAGCGCGGTAGGCGTGGGAGACCGCGGCGCCGGCGGACACGTCGTACAGCTCGGTGCGCGGCCCGACGATGCGGTACGGGCCGCCGAAGGTCCGGTTCAGGTGCTGCCACATGCGGTAGCGCCAGGTGAAGTCGCCCGCGCTGCCGATCGTCATCGAATCGCCGACGAACATCACGCGCATACGGACTCCCGGTGGTGCGGACCGGGGGCGCCGGAGGGCGCTGTCGGTGCGGTCATGCGGAGATCATAGGGAGCGCGGCGGCGGGGGCGGCAGCGCGGGGCCCGCTTCCGCCGGGAGGCTCGGGCCCTCGGGGAGGGCCCGAGGGCTGCTCAGAAACGCTCGCGCTTCCAGGTGGTGCGGCATTCGGTCTCGTCGTTCACGCGCACCGGATTCCCGCTCCCCTTGTCTTCCAGGCACCCCCCTTCCGGGATGGCGAGGATCTCGTCGGCGGAGGTGAACACCCATCGCTGGGGCCGCTCCGCCGGGTCGGCGCACGTCTGGAGGGTGACGTAGCCCTCTTCCTCCCGGCCCAGGCACAGGTCGGACTCGTCGTGCACGATCCGCTGGAAGCCGCCCTTGACCCGGAGCACCTGCCAGGACTGCGCGGGGCTCTGGTGGCACGGCCGCCACGTCATCACCACGGTGCCCACCTGGGGGGAGCGTGTCCCGTCGAGGCAGTTCCCGAGGCTGCTGCGGATCTCGTACCGGTCCGGCCGCTGGTACGCCGTGCCCGTAGCGGCCGAGTCCGTACCGGCCGAGGCCGCGGGGTGCCCGGCGCACAGCAGCGCCGCCACGGCGAGGGCGGCGACCGCCGCCTTACGCCCGCGTGGCATGCGGACCACCTCCTCGTACGCGGTCGAACGCCCAGGTGCTGCCGCGGTTCGCCATGCCGACGACCCGCCCGGCATCGCGGTCGTCCAGCAGGTATTCGCCGTGCTGGCGGGACCGGAGCTGGTGCGGGTTGGTCTCGTGGCCGGCGGGGAGGTGCTTGAAGTCCTGCGCGCCGCGCCGGACGGCGGGGGTGTCCTCACCGCAGGGCCGCAGGGTGAATTCGGACGCGCCCACCGTGCCGCCGGAGCGGGTGACGCACAGCATCGGCCACACTGCCGAGACGATGACGTCGTGGCCGCCGATGCCGCCGGGGGCGCGCATCCACAGCTGGGTGCCCTCCCGGTGACAGCGACGGGTGACGACCACGTGCTCTGCTTGTTCCTCGGGTGACACGTCCAGGCAGCGACCCGTTTCGGCGGCTCTGATCGCGTACATGGGCGAGGGAGGCGGGTCCTGCCCGGCTGCGGCGGCAGTCGGAAGGCCCGTGAGTACGGCGGTGAGCAGTCCTCCCACTACTCCGCTGACAGTTCTCCAGGTGCCGGGCATATGGCCGGCTCCGTACAATTCATCGTCGCTCCAGGCGATCGGAATGAGAAAAAGAAAAAGGAGAGGCGGGCCCGCTGCCCGGGGTGCGCACTAACCGGGCAGCGAGCGACGACGCAACAAGGTAAACAAATATCCGAGGCTAGACGATCTTCTTGAAGTCCCATCGGTTTGCGGAGCCGGCCACGCCTGAAATGGGGACGTTGTGGCCGTTGTCCTTCAGGTATTCACCGTGCCGCCGGTTGCGAATCTGCCCGACGTTGGGGTCGCCCTGGGGAAGGTGCCTGAAGTCCTGGGCGCCCTTCCGGTTCTCCTGGGTGTCCTCGTCGCACTTCTGGAGGGTGTACACGCCCGAGCCGACGCTTCCGCTGGTGCGGGTGACGCACAGAGAGGGGGTGTCGTAGAGGTAGTACTGCTCGTGGCCCACGGCGCCGCCCTGCCCCCGGCCCCACAGCTGGGCCGAGGACTCGTGGCACGGCGACCAGGTGACGACGGCGACGCCCTCCTTGGGGTCGGGCGTCGCGTCGAGGCACCTGCCGTTGTCGGACTTGATCTCCCACTTGGCCGCCGGCGCCGAGGGCGGCGGGTCGTCGTCGGCGTGCGCCGTCGTCGCCGCGGTGCCGAAGAACACGGCTGTGACAGCCGTAAGGGCCAGCGTGGCCTGCCATGTGCGCTTCATTCTTTTGTCTCCATCGGTAAAGTCAGCACAAATAATTCACGGGTGTAATATTGCGCACGGGGTGCCGCTCCGGCGTGCTGCCGCATCTCGCGCGGGAGGGGTATCCGGGTATCGGCTCCCCTCCAGGAGCGTGCATGCCCAGGCATTTCCCGGGTTATTCGACGGTGCGCCGAATTAATTATTTCGAAAGAATACGCACCCGTTCGGTCCGACCTGGCGGTGTGTCCGGACAAAAAATCGTGAAATGTGGTCCCGCGGTACGACTTTCATACGCCGCGAAGTATGCGCGGAGCCGCGGCCTGGGGCCCGCCGTGCCGAAGTGGCAAGCTGACCCCATGCGTTCGCTACTGTGCGCGGCCGGTGCCGCGGGGGTTCTCCTGTTCGCGGCGGCCGGGCCGGTGGTGGCCGACGACGGTCCGGACACCGACGGGTTCACGATCGGGGACGCGCGGATCACCGAGTCCAGCGGCCTGGCGGCCAGCCGGGCGCACCCCGGCGTGTACTGGACCCACAACGACAGCGACGACGGCCCGTACGTCTACGCCGTCGACGGGCGTACCGGCCGCACCGTCGCGACGGTCACCCTGCGCGGCATCGGCGATCCGCGCGACGTGGAGGCGGTCTCGGTCGGCCCGGACGGCAACGTCTACGTCGGCGACATCGGCGACAACTACGGCGGCAGCTGGAAGAACGTGTGGATCTACCGCTTCCCCGAGCCCCGGCGGTTGCGCGACCAGACCGTCACCGCGACCCAGTTCACCGTCACGTACGACGAGGGGCCGCGGGACGCGGAGGCGCTGATGGTGCACCCCAAGACCGGGCGCGTGTACATCGCCAGCAAGAAGAAGAGCGGCGGGGCCGCCCTGTACGAAGGGCCCGAGCGGCTGGCGGCGCGCGGCCCGAACGTCTTCCGCCGGGTCGCCGCCATCGACCAGTGGGTGACCGACGGGGCGTTCTCCCCGGACGGTACGCGGCTGGTGCTGCGCGGGTACTTCGGTGCGCAGATGTACCGGTGGGAGAGTGGCCGGCCCAAGGCCGCCGGGAGCGTGGGCGTGCCGTTCCAGATGCAGGGGGAGTCGGTCAGCTTCACCCCCGACGGGCGGACGCTGCTGTTCGGGTCCGAGGGCAAGGGCAGTCAGGTGCAGCCGGTGGGGCTGAGCGGCGACCAGTTGCCGGAGTCGGCGGCGGAGGGGGCCGACGGGAAGGGCGGCGGCGAGGGCAAGGGCGACGGCGCGGGAGCGAGCGAGGACGGGCAGGCGGGCGGCGACGGCAAGAACCGCAACGTGCTGCTGGCGGCGGCGACGTTCGGGGCGGCCACGGTGCTGGTGTTGCTGCTGCGACGGGTCTTCCGCCGCCGGTGAAGCCCCGGCGGTCGCCTCAGGCGCCGTGCGCCTCGATGTAGGCCGCGAAGCCGTCGAGCAGGCGGCCCAGCCCCAGTTCGAACACGGCGTCACCTTCGTCGCAGTCGTCGTCGAACGCGAACGTGTCCTCGGAGAGCTGGGCGAGGTGCGGGTAGCGGCCGCTCTCCATCGCCTGGACGAGGAAGGGGCCCTGGATCTTCCACCACTCCTCGTCGGTGATGCCGGTGCGCTTCTCGGCCATGGCGGAGTTCAGCCGGGTGCGTGCCGCGCCCGCGACATAGCCTTCCACGATCGTCAGCAGCCGGATCTTCTCCGGGTCGGGCAGGGAGACGCCGGACAGCCCGCGGACGGTGTGTTCCAGCACGTTCACCGAGTTGGGGCCCAGGAGCGGGCGCGTCTGGTCGACCTGGAGCAGCCAGGGGTGCCGGTGGTGGAGCTGCCAGGCGCGGCGCGCGACGTTCTCCAGGACGGCCCGCCAGCCGGCCTCGGGCCCGGGGAACCCGTCGGCGCCGAACGCGGCGATCTTGTCGAGCATCAGGTCCAGCAGCTCGCCCTTGCCCGGGACGTAGCGGTAGAGCGACATCGTGCCGACGCCCAGCTCGGTGGCGACCCGGCGCATCGACACCGCGCCGATCCCCTCGGCGTCCGCGACCGCCACCGCGGCGGTGACGATCCGGTCGAGGGTCAGGCCGGGCTTGGGGCCGCGGGTGGGGCGCTCGCCGGTGCCCCAGAGCAGCTCCATGCTGCGTGCCGCGTCGCCGCTGCCACTGTGTTCTGTCGTCATGGTGCCGTCAGTCTATGCCGCCGCCCCAAAACTGGGTACGCCGTACGCGGCCATCGGGTACGGTGGGCCGTATTACTGGGTACGGCGTACCCGATTCCGGGGTGCGCGGAGAACGGGGAGGACGGGGAAGCGCATGCACACATCCGACGTGGCGGTGCTCGTGGAGGGGCTGACCAAGCGGTACGGCGACAAACGCGCACTCGACGGCTTCGACCTCGCCGTACGGCGCGGCACCGTCCAAGGCCTGCTCGGCCCCAACGGCGCGGGCAAGACCACCGCCGTACGCATCCTGGCGACACTGCTGCGGCTGGACGGCGGCCGGGCGACGGTGGCCGGGCACGATGTGGCGCGCGACCCGCACGCCGTCCGCGCGCGGATCGGCCTCGCCGGGCAGTACGCGGCCGTCGACGAAATTCTGACCGGCCGCCAGAACCTGGAGATGTTCGGACGGCTCTTCCACCTCGGCGGGCGCCGTGCGCGGGCCCGCGCACAGGAGCTGCTGGACCGCTTCGGGCTGGCCGACGCGGGGGACAAGCAGGTCAGGGCGTACAGCGGCGGTATGCGGCGGCGCCTGGACCTGGCGTCGAGCGTGCTGCTCGCACCCGAGGTGCTCTTCCTGGACGAGCCGACCACCGGACTCGACCCCCGCAGCCGCAACGAGGTCTGGGAGGCCGTGCGGAACCTCGTCGCGGGCGGTACGACCGTCCTGCTGACCACGCAGTACCTCGACGAGGCCGACCGGCTCGCCGACCGGATCGCCGTCATCGACCACGGCCGCACCATCGCGGACGACACCCCGGACGGGCTCAAACAGGGCATCGGCGGCGACCGCGTCCAGGTGGTGCTGCGTGAGGCCGCCGAACTGCCGCGCGCCGCGCGGATCGTGGCGCGGGTGGCGGCGGACGGCGCCGAGCCGGACACGGACGAGGCGGAGCGCCGGGTCGGTGCGCCGGTCACGGACGGCGTGGCGGCGCTGACCGAGGTGGCGCGGGCGCTGCAGGACGCGGGCGTCGGCGTGGCCGACATCGGGCTGCGGCGGCCGACGCTGGACGAGGTCTTCCTGCGGCTGACGTACGGGACGGGGGCGGCGGCGTGAGCGCGCACACCCCCTCGGCCGGGAACCACCCGGGGCGGCGCTTGTACTGGGCCCTGGCCGACTGCCGGACCATCGTCCGCCGCGACCTCACCCACCTCGTCAAGCAGCCCGCCAACGTCGCCTGGCAGCTGGGTTTCCCGGTCGTCTCCGTCCTCCTCTTCGTCTATGTCTTCGGCAGCGCGATGGACGTCGGCGGCGAGGGCGACTACCGCGACTACGCCATGCCCGGGATCTTCGCCATGACGATGGCCTTCGGCTTCATGAACACCGCGATGCTGGTCGCGGTCGACAAGGACCGCGGGGTGACCGACCGCTTCCGCTCGATGCCGATGGCCCGGTCGGCGGTGGTCGGCGGCCGGGGCGTCTCGGACGTGCTGAGCGCGGCGCTCGACCTCGCCGTACTGGCGCTGATCGCCGTCGTCGTCGGCTGGCGCTCCGACGGCGGCCCGCTCGCCACCCTGGCCGCCTTCGGCCTGCTCCTGCTCCTGCGCTTCGCCCTGATCTGGGCCGGGGTGCTGCTGGGCCTGCTGGTGCCCAACCAGGAGGCCGCGGGCGGGCTGTTCGCGGTGGCCTTCCCGTTCGGCATGGTCTCCAGCGTCTTCACGCCGCCGTCGATGATGCCGGACTGGCTGGGCGCGGTCGCGATGTGGAACCCGGTCTCCTCGACGGCGAACGCCGTACGCGAACTGTTCGGGCAGCCGGGCGCGAGCGGCGGCAGCTGGATCGAGGAACACGCCCTGCTGATGGCGGTGGTCTGGCCGCTCGCGCTGACCGCGGTCTTCCTGCCGCTGGCGGTACGCCGTTTCCAGCGCCTCAGCCGCTGAACGCGCCGGGCCCCGGCGGGACCTGCCCGCCGGGGCCCGGGCGCGTCACGGGCGCGCTGCTACAGCTTGCCGATGACGTAGTCGACGCAGGCGGTCAGCGCCTCCACGTCGGCCGGGTCGATCGCCGGGAACATCGCCACGCGCAGCTGGTTGCGGCCCAGCTTGCGGTACGGCTCGGTGTCGACGATGCCGTTGGCGCGCAGCGCCTTGGCGACGGCGGCCGCGTCGATCTCCTCGTCGAAGTCGATGGTGCCGATGACCTGGGAGCGCTTGGCCGGGTCGGTGACGAACGGCGTCGCGTACGCGGCGTTCTCGGCCCAGCCGTACAGCGCCTTCGAGGAGGCCGCGGTGCGGCTCACGGCCCAGTCCAGGCCGCCCTGCCCGTTGATCCACTCCAGCTGCTCGTTGAGCAGGAAGAGGGTGGCCAGGGCCGGGGTGTTGTACGTCTGGTTCTTCAGCGAGTTGTCGATCGCGGTCGGCAGCGAGAAGAACTCCGGGATGTGCCGCCCCGAGGCGTGGACGCTGCGGGCGCGCTCCAGGGCCGCGGGGGAGAAGACGCCGATCCACAGGCCGCCGTCGGAGGCGAAGGACTTCTGCGGCGCGAAGTAGTAGACGTCGGTCTGCGTGATGTCCACCGGCAGGCCGCCCGCGCCGGAGGTCGCGTCGACCAGCACCAGGGAGCCGGCGTCGGCGCCCGCCACGCGCTCGATGGGCGCGGCGACACCGGTGGAGGTCTCGTTGTGCGTGAAGGCGTAGACGTCCACGCCCTCCTCGGCCTTCGGGTCGGGGTGACTGCCCGGATCGGCGGAGACGAGCGTCGGCTCCGCCAGCCACGGAGCCAGCTTGGCGGCCTTGGCGAACTTCGAGGAGAACTCGCCGAAGGTCAGGTGCTGCGACTTGTGCTCGATCAGGCCGTGGGTCGCGATGTCCCAGAAGGCGGTGGAGCCGCCGTTGCCGAGGACGACCTCGTAGCCCTCGGGCAGCTGGAAGAGCGTGCGTACGCCGTCGCGGACCTCGCCGACCAGGTTCTTGACCGGTGCTTGGCGGTGGGACGTACCGAGCAGAGAACTTCCGGTGGCGGCGAGGGCGTCGAGCGCCTCCGTACGCACCTTGGAGGGGCCCGCGCCGAAGCGACCGTCGGCGGGCTTGATGTCAGCGGGGATCTGGATATCAGCCACGGGCGAAGCGTAATCCGTCACGGGGCCGGGTCCGGACCTCGGTCCACCGGATGAGACGGATCGGACACCGCCGCCCGGGGCGCGTCCGCGTACAGGGCGGTGACCGACGCGGCGGCCCGCGCCAGCTCCGCCCGCGCCTCCGGCGGTGCCAGCACCTCCACCGACACCCCGAACTGCAACAGCTGCCGGGCGGCCCGCAACTCCCGGAATTCCAGCTCGACCGCCACCCACTCACCGCCGCCGTCGTCCTCCGGCGGCCGGGTCAGCGCGGGCCCGACGATGCGGGCGAAGAGGTCCAGCCGTGAGCGCAACACCCGCGCCGTCACCCGCACCCCCGCCGGCCGGTCCTCCACCTGCCGCCGCAACGCCTGCCACGCGTCGGCGAGCTCGACCCCTTCCCGCCGCCGCACCGGCGTGTCGAGCACGTCCGCCGCGGCCACCCGGTCGGCCCGGAACAGCTGCGGGCGCTGCCGGCGGTCCGCGACGAGATACCAGGTCCCGGCCTTGGAGACGAGCCCGTACGGGTCCACGGTGTACGTACGCGGCCGGTCGGCGCCGCTGTGCCGGTACCGGATGCGCAACCGCCGGTCGGCGAAGACCGCGGTGTGCAGGGCGTCCAGATCGACGGGCGGGCGCGGCCCCGACAGCCAGCGGTCGGGATCGACGAGGATCCGGCGGCTGGTCAGCTCCGCCGCCGGCCGGTGCGGCGCGGGCAGCGCGGCCATCACCTTGCGCAGCGCGGACCCGAACGCGTCGTCGAGCCCCAGCGCCCGGTGCGTCCCCTCGGCGGCCAGCACGAACAGCGCCCGCGCCTCGTCGGTGGTCAGCCCCGTCACATCCGTACGAAACCCCGGCAACAACGCGATCCCCCCATGCCGCCCCCGCTCCGCGTACACCGGCACCCCGGCAGCGGACAGCGACTCGACATCGCGGTAAATCGTCCGCACCGAAACCTCCAGCCGCCCGGCCAACTCGGCAGCGGACACCCGGGCGCGCGTCTGGAGGAGCAGGAGGATGGAGAGGAGGCGGTCGGATTTCACAGGGGTCTCCTGGAGCCTCGCGGAAAACCTGACGGAAAGTGTCAAGTTATCGCGTCAGAGTCCGCGGCATGGACATCACACAAAGGGCTTCCACCGCTTCCGTTTCCGCCGCTTCCGTCTCCGCCTCCTCTTCCGTCGCCGAGTTGGCCGGCCGGGTCGGTGGTGTCGTTCTTGTGCCGGGGGACGAGGGGTACGACGCCGAGCGGTCCGGGTTCCAGGACGGGTTCCGTCACCGGCCCTCGGTGATCGTCGGGGCCGTCTCGGCGGGGGACGTCGTGGAGGCGGTGCGGTACGCCCGCGTTCGCAGGCTGCCGGTGGTCGTGCAGTCGACCGGGCACGGGCTGGCGGCCGCCACCGACGGTGGGTTGCTGGTCAGTACGCGCCGGATGGACGAGGTGCGGATCGACGCCGGTGCGGGTACCGCGTGGGCCGGTGCGGGCGCGCTCTGGGCCGATGTGATCGAGGAGGCCGCGCCCTATGGGCTGGCGCCGGTGAACGGGTCGTCGCCGGGGGTGGGGGTCGTGGGCTACACGCTCGGCGGCGGGCTGGGCATTCTCGGGCGGGAGTTCGGGTATGCGTCGGATCGTGTCCGGGCGGTGGAACTGGTCACTGCTGACGGGGAGTTGCGGCGGGTTTCCGAGGCGCATGACCCGGAGCTGTTCCGGGCGCTGCTCGGGGGCGGGCACGGGCTGGGTGTGGTGACCGGCCTGGAGTTCGGGTTGGTGCCGGTCGGGCGGGTGTACGGCGGGCAGTTGGTGTTCGGTGCCGAGTTGCTGGACGAGGTGCTGGCGGCGTACCTGGCGTGGACCGAGGAGGTGCCCGACGCGCTGACCTCGTCGGTGGGGCTGATCGCGTACCCGGACGTGGCCGGCATGCCGCCGCACCTGCGCGGCCGCTACCTCGCGCAGATCAGGATCGCGTTCACGGGGGCGGCTCAGGAAGGCGAGCGGCTGGTCGCGCCGTTGCGCGCGGTCGGGCCGCGGGTGGCCGACACGCTGCGGGAGATGCCGTACACCGAGTCGCACACCATTCACCAGGACCCGGAAACGCCGCATGCCTACGACGGTGACAGCGTCATGCTGGGCGGCCTGGACGCGGCCGCGCTGCGCGCGGTGGCCGCGCTGACCGGGCCCGACGCCCCGGTGATGTGCGTGGTGCAGCTCAACCACCTCGGCGGCGCGCTCACCGAGGGCGCCGGCTCCGTCGGTCACCGGGACGCGCGCTATCTGCTGCGCCTGCTCTCGCCGCTGGACGGTACGGATGCCGGGACCGTACGGGCCCTGCACGAGGAAGTACGCGCGGTGCTGGCGCCGTGGGCGGTGGGCCGCAGCGTCAACTTCCTGTTCGGCGATCACGGTGACAAGGCGGCCGACGCGTACGAGGAGGCGGTGTACCAGCGGCTGGGCGACGTCAAGGAAGCGTGGGACCCGGAGAACGTGTTCCGGGCGTAGGGCGGGGGTCCGGAGGCCCGTGGAGCGGGCAGGCTGGGTGCATGGCTGATCGTATGGAGACACGCGAGACGCGCGAGCTGGCCGGGGAGTTGGCGCAGGCGGTGCGCGGCGAGGTGTCGGCCGCCGCCGGGGACCGGGCGCTGATGACCATGGACGCGTCCAACTACCGCCGGGTCCCGCGGGCGGTGGTCGCGCCACGGGACGCCGAGGACGTCGCCGCCGTCCTGCGGGTCTGCCGCGAGCGCGGCGTGCCGGTGGTGCCGCGGGGCGGCGGTACGAGCATCGCGGGGCAGGCCACCGGCGTGGGCGTGGTCATGGACTTCACCCGGCACCTGCGGCGGATCGTGTCGCTGGACGCCGAGGCGCGTACGGCCGTGGTGCAGCCGGGCGTGGTACTGGACGACCTGCGGGCGGCGGCCGGCGCGCACGGCCTGACCTTCGGCCCCGACC
Source organism: Streptomyces sp. NPDC017529 (assembly GCF_044329785.1). Lineage (NCBI taxonomy): Bacteria > Bacillati > Actinomycetota > Actinomycetes > Kitasatosporales > Streptomycetaceae > Streptomyces > Streptomyces sp. NPDC017529. The sequence continues at coordinate 74,775 of NZ_JBIRJY010000022.1, read as the reverse complement.
CGTCCACGCACAGCCGCTGCACCCTCGGCGGCATGATCGGCAACAACTCCTGCGGCTCGCACTCGGTGGCGTGGGGTACCACCGCCGACAGCGTGCGCGAGCTGGACGTGCTGACGTACGGGGGTGAGCGGCTGCGGGCCGGGCGGGGCACGGCGGCGCTGGACGCGCTCCCGCAGCGGCTGCGGGACGGCGTACGGGCGCTGGTGGACGGCGACTTGGCGCTGCTGCGGACCGGGTACCCCGAACTCCCGCGGCGGATCTCCGGCTACGCGCTGGACGCCCTGCTCCCCGAGAAGGGCACCGACCTGGCGCGTGCCCTCACCGGAAGCGAGGGCACGCTCGGCGTGCTGACCGAGGCCACCGTCGCGCTGGTCGCGGCGCCCGCGGCCCGGGTGCTGGCGGTGCTCGGGTACGCGGACGAGAGCGCGGCGGCCGAGGCGGCCCACACGCTGCTGCCGTACTCGCCGCTGACCGTCGAGGGCATGGCCGCCGACCTGGTGGGCAGCGCGGCGGACCTGCCCAAGGGCGGGGCCTGGTTGTTCGTCGAGATGGGCGGCGACGATCCGGGAGAGGCGCTGGCGCACGCCGGGAAACTGTGCCGGGGCGCCGGTGCGGCGACGACCGACCACGTCGTCGTCACCGACCCGGCGCGGCAGCGCGCCCTGTGGCGGGTGCGGGAGGACGCGTCGGGCACCGCCACCCGGATGCCCGACGGTTCCGAGGCGTGGCCCGGCTGGGAGGACTGCGCGGTGCCGCCCGCGCGGCTCGGCGCCTACCTGCGCGACTTCCGTGCCCTGCTGGCCCAGCACGGCCTGCGCGGCACGCCCTACGGGCACTTCGGCGACGGCTGCATCCACGTCCGCATCGACTTCGACCTGCTGGGCGCGGAGGGCGTCCGCAGGTTCCGGGAGTTCTCCTGCGACCTGGGCGACCTGGTCGTCGCGCACGGCGGGTCGCTCTCCGGCGAGCACGGCGACGGGCAGGCGCGCGCCGAGCTGCTGCCCAAGATGTACGGCACCGAGCTGGTCGGCCTCTTCGAACGCTTCAAGGACCTGTGGGACCCGGCGGGCGGCCTGAACCCCGGCATGCTCGTACGCCCCGGCCGGATGGACGAGAACCTGCGCTTCGCGCCGCTGCCGAAACGCCCGGTGGACGTGGAGTTCGGCTACCCGCACGACAGCGGCGACTTCTCGGCGGCCGTACGCCGCTGCGTAGGCGTCGCCAAGTGCCGCACCACCGCGCCCAGCCCCTCGGCCGTCATGTGCCCGTCCTACCGCGCCACCGGCGAGGAGCGGCACTCCACGCGCGGCCGCGCCCGGCTGCTGCACGAGATGCTGGCGGGCGAGGTGGTCACCGGCGGCTGGCGGTCGGAGGAGGTGCGGGACGCGCTGGACCTGTGCCTGTCCTGCAAGGGCTGCCGCAGCGACTGCCCGGTGGGCGTGGACATGGCCACGTACAAGGCCGAGTTCCTGCACCACCACTACGCGGGCAGGCTGCGGCCCGCCGCGCACTACTCGATGGGCCGGCTGCCGCGCTGGCTGCGCGCGGCGGCCCCGGTCGCGCCGCTGCTCAACGCCCTGGCGCGGACGCCGCTGGCCGGGGCGGGCAAGCGGCTCGGCGGCATCGCGCCGCAGCGGGCGATCCCGGAACTGGCGGCCGAGCCGTTCGTACGGTGGTGGGCGAAGCGGGCCGGGCCCTCCGGGACAGCACGCGGCCCGGCGGTCCTGTTGTGGCCCGACACCTTCACCAACTACCTCGCACCCGAGGTGGGCCGGGCCGCCGTACAGGTGCTGGAGACCGCCGGGCTCTCCGTACGGCTGCCACCGGCGCGTCGCCGCCAAGGGGCCCTGTGCTGCGGCCTGACCTGGGTCTCGACCGGCCAGCTCGACCAGGCGCGCACGGTCATGCGCCGTACGGTGGACGCGCTCGAACCGCTCCTCGCGGACGGCACGCCGCTGGCCGTCCTCGAACCGAGCTGCGCGGCGGCCCTGCGCACCGACCTGCCCGAGCTGCTGTCCGACGACCCGCGCGCCGCGCGGCTGGCCGCGTCCGTGCGCACCTTCGCGCAGGTGCTGGAGGAGCGGGCGCCCGGCTGGGAACCGCCGCGCCTCGACCGTCCGGCCGTCGGCCAGACCCACTGCCACCAGCAAGCCGTCCTCGGCGATGCCGCCGAACGGCGCCTGCGTGCGCGGGCCGGGCTGGCGGGCGCGCTCAGCGGCGGCTGCTGCGGCCTGGCCGGCAACTTCGGCTTCGAGCGCGGTCACTACGACGTGTCCGTGGCGTGCGCGGAAGAACAGCTCCTGCCGTCCGTGCGGGAAGCGGCGCCGGGCGCGGAAGTTCTCGCGGACGGCTTCTCCTGCCGCACCCAGATCGGCCAGCTGACAGACCGGCGCGCCCGCCACCTGGCCGAGGTGCTGGCGGCGGCGCTGCCGCCGCGGGGATGAAGATGCGGAGCGCCATGTTCCGGCCCGGGCCCGCACGGCATCCCACCTGATGAAAATCACATTTCACGGCCCGGGAGGCGGGCCGTAGCGTGTGCGTGTGAACGAGTCGCGCCACGAGTCCAGCAGCCTGCCGCCCCTCCCCACGGTCCCGGAGCCGGTGCCGGTCGCCAAACCGGTGATCCCCGCCTCCGAGGAGGTCCGTGCCGCGGGGGCAGGCGCGGCGGCCGGCGGGCGTCTGACGTCCGTGGCGCTGGTCATCGGCGGCATCATCTCGCTCCAGTTCGGCGCCTCGGTGGCGGTGCTGCTCTTTCCGCGGGCCGGCGCGCTCGGTGTGGTCACGCTCCGCCTGGTCGTCGCCGCGCTCGTCCTGATGATCGCCTGCCGGCCCAGGGTGCGCGGCTACGGCCGGGGCGACTGGGCCACGATCGTCGCTTTCGGCGTCGCCCTGGTCGGCATGAACTCGCTGTTCTACGAGGCGATCGACCGTATTCCGCTGGGCGCCGCCGTCACCCTGGAGTTCATGGGCCCGCTGATCCTGTCGGTGGTCACCTCGCGGCGGGCGCTGAGCCTGCTGTGGGCGGCGCTCGCGCTGGGCGGCGTGGCCCTGCTCGGGCGCGAGGGCTTCGACGGGCTGGACCCGCTCGGCGCCGGGCTCGCGCTGACGGCGGGCGCGCTGTGGGCCGCGTACATCCTGCTCTCGTCCCGTACGGGACAGCGCTTCCCGCAGGCGGACGGGCTGGCCCTGGCGATGTCGGTGGCGGCGCTGCTGAGCCTCCCGCTGGGCATCACCAGCGCGGGCACGGCCCTGCTGGACCCGGTCACGATCGGGCTGGGCGCCGCCGTCGCGCTGCTGTCCTCGGTCACGCCGTACACCCTCGAACTGCTCGCCCTGCGCAAGCTCCCGGCCTCCGGCTTCGCCGTGATGATGAGCCTGGAGCCGGCCGCGGCGGCGACCGCGGGCTTCCTGGTCCTGCACCAGGCGCTCGGCTGGGCCGAGGTGGCGGCGATCGGGCTGGTGGTCCTGGCGAGCGTCGGCGCCGTACGGAGCGCGGGGCGGGCCGGAACGGGATGAACCGGGGCCCGCACGCGCGAGAGCCCCTCACCGGTGCGCGGTGCGGGGTTCTCGGCCCGGAGTGCCACGGCTGTTACGGGTCCGTGGGCTCCGGGGAGCGGAGGGTGATGGCTCCGGCGGGGCAGAGGCCGGCGGCCATCCGGGCGGCGGCCCGGTGCTGGGGGTCCGGTGCGGGGGCCAGGAGCACCACCAGACCTTCGTCGTCGTCCTGGTCGAAGATTCCGGGGGCCGTCAGGGCGCACATGCCGGCGCCGACGCAGCGGTCACGGTCGACACCGAGCCGTAGTGGCTCTTGCGGATCGCTCATGGACTACTCCTTGACCCAGGTGACGGGCAGGCTGACCACGCCGTAGATGTTGGCGCGTTCGCGCAGCGGCACCTCCTGCGGCGGCACCGCGAGGCGCAGGGTGGGGAAGCGGGCGAAGAGCGCCGGGAACGCGACGGCCATCTCGACGCGGGCGAGCTGCTGGCCCAGGCACTGGTGGGCGCCGTGGCCGAAGGCCAGGTGTCCGGTGGCCTTGCGGTGGATGTCGAGCCGGTCGGGGTCGGGGAACTTGTGCGGGTCGCGGTCGGCGGCCTGGACGGACACGGTCACCGTCTCACCGGCCTTGATCAACTGGCCCTCGACCTCGACGTCTTCGAGTGCGGAGCGCAGGATGGGGTCGGCCACGCTGAGGTAGCGCAGCAGCTCCTCGACGGTCTGCTCCGCGAGGTCCGGGTCGGCGCGCAGGGCGGCCAGCTGGCCGGGGTTGCTCAACAGGGCGAAGGTGCCGAGGCCGAGCATGTTCGCGGTGGTGTCGAGTCCGGCGGCCAGGAGCACCCCGCCGACGCCGATCAGCTCTTCCTCCGTGAGGTCGGAGCTGGTCAGGTCGCTGAGCAGGTCGTCGGTGGGTTCGGCGCGCTTGGCGGCCACGAGTTCGCCCAGGAACCGGCCGAGGGCGGTGAACGCCTCGCCCTTCGCCTCCGCTTCCGCGCTCTGGTCGAAGAGGGTCGCCACATGCCCCTGGAACCGGTCCCGGTCGGCGTACGGCACGCCGAGCAGTTCGCAGATCATGAGCGCGGGCACCGGCCGCGCGAACGCCTCCACCAGGTCGACGGTGGGTCCGGCCTGCTCCATGGCGTCCAGGCACTCATGCGTGAACTGCTCCACGCGTTCGGAGAGCCGGCGCATCCTGCGGACGGTGAAGTTGCCGGTGAGCAGCCGCCGGAAGCGGGTGTGCTCGGGGGCGTCGAGGCCGAGGAAGTCACCGACCGGTGCCGGTGGCATCTCCGTCACTCCCTCCAGGCCCGGCATCGGCACGGGCAGGTGCAGGAATTCGTAGCGTGAGCTGAAACGCGGGTCGGACAGGACGGCGCGGGCCGCGGCGTGTCCGGTGGCCAGCCAGCCCAGGTGCCCGTCGGCGTAGCGCATGCGGCGTATCGGCTGGTCGCTCAGCGCGGTGAGTTCGGCGGGCGGGTCGAAGGGGCAGCCGGTGTGCCGGTCGGTGGGCAGGGTGGGCGGTTCCTCGGTGGCGGTGTCGTCGGTGGTGGTGCCGGGGGCCGTCGGGTCGTACGACATGGGTTCCTCCTGCGGTCGACGAGCTGGGTGTGGGTGGTGGGAAGCGGTGAAGTGGCGCGAGCGGGGCGGTGGTTACCGCTTGGCGCCGCTCTTGAAGGTGCGGCGTGCCCACAGGTAGCCGACCAGGGTGAGCGCCGCGCACCAGGCGAGGGCGATGGGCGCGCTGGAGCCGATCCCGGTGCCGAGCCACAGGCCGCGCAGGGTCTCGATGATCGGCGTGAAGGGCTGGTACTCGGCGAACCAGCGCAGGCCGGCGGGCATGGACTCGGTCGGCACGATGGCGCTGCCGAGGAACGGCAGGAAGGTCAGCGGCATCGGGATGTTGCTGGCGGTCTCGACGTTCTTGGCGACCAGGCCGATACCCGCGGAGATCCAGGTCAGGGCCAGGGTGAGCAGGGCGAGCAGGGCGATGACGGCGATCCACTCGACGGGCGTCGCGGTGGGGCGGAAACCCATCAGCAGGGCGGCGCCGGTGACCAGCGTGATACTGGCCATCGTCTGGATCACGCTGCCGACGACATGGCCGGTCAGAAACGAGGCGGGGGAGATCGGCATCGTGCGGAAGCGGTTGACGATGCCCTCGGTCTTGTCGCTGCACACGCTGATCGCGGTGGTCAGGGCGCCGGACGTGGCGGCCATCAGGATGATGCCGGGCGCGAGGTAGTCGATGTAGTCGCCGCTGCCCGTGGGCATGCCGCTGATGCCGGTGCCCAGGGCGCTGCCGAAGACGTAGTTGAACAGCAGCAGCATGGCGATGGGCATGATGACGACGGTGAGCGTCAGGGACGGGTAGCGCAGGGCCTTCTTCAGGTTGCGCCGCAGCATCGTCCTGGAGTCCCTGGCGGCGTAGGACATGGTGGCCATCAGACGTTCTCCTTGGACGAGGCGGCGGTGCCGGCGGGGCGGGGCTGACCGGTGAGGGTCAGGAAGACGTCGTCGAGGTCGGGGGTGTGCACGGTGAGCGACTCGGCCTGGAGGCCGGTGGTCTCCAGCGTGTCGAGGACGGCCCGCAGGTTGGGGACGGAGCCGTCGCTGGGGACCTGGAGGGTGAGGGATTCCTCGTCGGGCGTGGCGATGCCGAAGACGTCCGCCGCGGTGTGCAGGCCCCGCGCGTCGGCGAACCGCACCCGGATGTGACCGCCGGGGATGCGCTGCTTCAGCTCGTCGGCGGTGCCCTCGGCGATCAGCGTGCCGTGGTCCAGCACGGCGATCCGGTCGGCGAGCTGGTCGGCCTCTTCGAGGTACTGGGTGGTCAGGAAGATGGTCACGCCGTCGTCGGCGACGAGGCCGCGGATGATCTCCCACATGGTGCGCCGGCTGCGCGGGTCGAGTCCCGTGGTGGGCTCGTCGAGGAAGATGATGCGCGGATCGCCGACCAGGGTCATCGCCAGGTCCAGCTTGCGCCGCATGCCGCCGGAGAAGGTGACGGCGGTCTTCCCCGCCACCTCGGACAGGTCGAAGCGGCGCAGCAGGTCCTTGGCCCGCCGCTTGCCCTCGCGCCGGTCGAGGTGGTGCAGGTCCGCCATGAGGAGGAGGTTCTCCTCGGCGGTCAGCAGGTTGTCGACGGCCGAGAACTGTCCTGTGACGCCGATCGTGGCGCGCACCGCGTCGGCGGCCCTGGTCAGGTGGCGGCCCGCGACCCACGCCTCGCCCGCGTCGGCGTCGATGAGCGTGGACAGGATCTCCACCGTGGTGGTCTTGCCGGCACCGTTGGGCCCGAGCAGCGCGAAGATGGTGCCTTCGGCGATGTCCAGGTCGATGCCGTCGAGCACGAGCTTGTCGCCGTAGGACTTGCGCAGTCCGGTGGCGGTGATAGCCGACGCCTTCGCGTGCGCGGTGACCGGCGCGGATATCCGGGTGGCAGTCATGCCGTTTTCCCTTCGGCGGTGGAGCGTTGGGACGGGTGGGGTCAGGCGCGGCGGATGACGATGTCGCCGGTCGAGGTACGGGCGGTCACCTCGACGGTCTCGTCGGAGTCCGCGGGGCCTGCGGCGGAGCCGAGCGCGTTGCGTACGGCGCCGTACTTGGTGTGCGTGTCGAGCCAGGCGGCGGTGCCCTCGTGGATGCCCACTTCGAGGTTGCCGACGGCGGTGCGCAGGTCGATGCGGCCGCGGGTGACGTCGCCGACCCGGATGCCGCCGTTGGAGGAGGAGGCGTCGACTCCGGCGTGGGCGACGCCGATGTCGGTACGGCCGTTGGCGCACTTGGCGCCGACGTCGCCGTGCGCGGTGCCGACGGAGATGTCGCCGTTCGCCGCGGTGGTCCGCAGGCTGCCGGTGACCTCGCCGATCTCGATGGCGCCGTTGCTGTTCTTGACGGTCGCCGAACCGTTCACGGTGCCGATCTCGATCCGGCCCGAGCCGATGGCTTCGACGTCCCCGGTCGAGCGGGCCAGCCGGATGTCGCCGTGGTCGGTCCTGAGGTCGGCGCCGGCCGCCTCGTCGACCTGGAGGTCGCCGAGCGAGGTCTTGAGGGTGACCTCTCCGAAGCTGCCCTCGCAGAAGAAGGCGCCCAGGGCCGAGGTGCCCCGGACATCCGAACCGGCGGGCAGTTCGACGCTCACCTCGATGGTGCCCGGCTTGCCGAACAGGGACCGCTTCTTGGGCGTCTTGATCGCGAGGCGGCCGCCCGAGCAGGTGACCTGGGTCTGCTGCACGGCCTGTACGTCCTTGTCGTCGGCCTTGTTGCGCGGCAGCACCTCCACGATCGTGTCGGTGCGCTTGCCGGCGGTGATACGGGCGGTGCCGCAGTCCAGCTCAAGGGTGGCGGTGATCGGTCCGGGGGTCTCGAAAGCAGGCATGGCTGTGCCGTCCTCTTGGCTCGTGTGGGTGTTCCCGCCGGTGAGGCGGGTGATGATGACGTCGGCTGGATCGGCGATCCGCCGGTGGAAGCGGGTGGGGCGGGCCGGCGGCCCAGCGCCCTAGCGGACCCAGCCGGTGAAGCTCCGGCCGCCTGCGGGTGCGGCGCGGCCCGGCGGGTTGGCGCGCTGCCCGCCGTCGAGGGCGGTGGACACGGCCCGCACCAGCCAGGCGTTGACCGACAGGCCCTCCGCCGTCGCGGCGTCCTCGGCGCGGGCCTTGAGGTGGGCGGGGAGGCGGAAGTTGATCCGCGCCATGGCGCCGTCGTCGGCGTCGGCGGGCGGCGGGGGCGGCGGGGGCGGCGCGGGCGCCGCGAGGGGCTCCGGCTCGTCCCGGAGCGGCTCGGGGGCGGGCGGCGCCGTCACCACGAACTCCGGGTCGAGACCGCGCAGCCGTACGTCGACCGAGCCCGGCGCCAGCTCCCGGGTGACCTCGCCCATGGCGGCGGACAGCGCGTTCAGGAGGGTCAGGCGGGCGGCGGATTCCAGGGGGGCGGTGAGCCGCTCGGCGAGGGCGCGGGCGTCGTCGCCGCCGGCGTCCGCGGCGACGGCCAGCTCTTGCCGGAGGTTGTCGACGTAGGGCGTGAGGTCCATGACGCCATCATGGCACATTGATGGCGCCATGGCGAGCCAGACTGCCCCCAACGTGGCGCATGCGGCTCTGACCTGCGGTTATTTGAGAAAATTAACGAGTTGTGGCGCCGTTTCGGCAGCGGGATGGCATGTGGTGGTGTCACCGTGACGCCACCTTGGCGGCGTGGATGTGCCGAGCTGGCGTCACCGCGCTGCCGTGTTGAGCCCTTGCCGTGGCCGTTCCGTAGTCGCGGTCTTCCGGTGGGGCTGGCTCGCCGACGTCAACTGCCTAGTTGTGGAAGGCCGTTGTCGACTTGAGTGGGGCCCGCTCGGCCCTCACCCGGTTCACCGGTGCTGTCTCGTCGGCGTACCCGAAGGAGATGCCGACGAGCAGCTTCCCTCCGGTGACACCGAGTTCGGTGCGGACGGTGTCGGCGTAGAAGCTCAGCAGTCCCTGTGGGCAACTGTCCACGCCGTACGCGGTCATCGCCAGGAGCAGCGTCTGCATGTAGGCGCCGACGTCCGCGGCCAGCCGGGCCTCTCCGTCGCCGTGGACGAAGAGGAAGGCGGCGTGTGGCGCGCCGTAGAAGCGCAGGCTTTCCGAGTCGTAGGCCGCACGTGCGGTGTGATCGTCGTGGTCGATGCCCAGGGCCCCGTACAACTCGGCACCGAACGCCGCCCTGCGTGTCTGGTGCATCTGCGCGTACATCCCCTCGGAATACGGGAAGTCCACCGAGGTGCGCCGTTCGGCGTGGGCCGTCTGTAGGGCACCGGCCAGGCGTTGACGTGCCGTGCCGCTCACCACCTCCACCTGCCACGGTTGTGCGTTGGAGTTGGACGGCGCGGTGCCGGCCAGCGAGAAGATCCTGCGCATCGTGTCCTCGGGTACGGGTTCCGGACGGAACGCGCGGGTCGCGTGACGGCCGCGTATCAGCTTCTCCGCGCAACTGCTCAGCTCGGTAGGGGCGAACCTGCTCATGGCGCTCCTTGGTGACGAGAGAGTCGATGTAAACGGTTCCGTTTACATGTGGCGGTCACCTTACGTGACACGCCGACCTAAGTAAACGAGTGCGTATACTTAATTCATGAACACGACCGTGAGTACGACGGCCACGGCATCCCGGCGGGGGCGCGGCGGGCGGGAGCGCATCCTGGCTGCCGCCGCCCGGCTGTTCGCGACCCAGGGCATCGGCGCGACCGGCATGGAACAGGTCGCCGAGGAAGCGCCGGTGTCCAAGCGGACGCTCTACTCGCACTTTCGCACCAAGAACGATCTGGTCATCGCCCACTTGCAGGGCCTCGCACTGTCGGGGGCGACCCTGGAAGGCGTGCTGACCCGCGAGGACATCCCGCCGCGTGACCGGATCCGCAGGTTGTTCGACCAGCCGGTGGCGGACGCGGCTCCGGTGCGCGGGTGTCCGTTCATCGATGCCGCCGCGGAGTTCCCCGACCCGGAGAGCGCGGTGCACTCCTACGCCCGGGAGCAGAAGCTGCGCATGGTGCAACTGATCGTCGCGGTGGTGACGGAGCTGGGCTGCCGCGAACCCCTCGCACTCGCCGAGCAGCTGGCCACCCTCGCGGACGGGGCGGCCAGTCGTGCCATGGTGCTGGACGAAGCGGACTACGGCCGACACGCGCGGGCGGCGGCGGAAGTCCTCCTCGATCAGGCTCTGCCGGGAAGGGCGGGAAAGGGCTGACGGGGAAGGCGGCCGGGCCTGCCGCGTATGGCGGACTCGTGGCCGCGCAGAAAATCATGCAGGCGTGCTTGATTGTTTCTCTCCGCGCTGCCACGCTCGGTATCCGCACCGCATGAGTCAACGCGCCCTGCCCCGGCGGCAGATGGCCGACGAGGGGAGTGCCGCGTGTCCGACGCCGACGCCGTACTGGCGGATCTCAAAGCCGAAGGGGACGCGCTCGACGCGCTGGTCGGCGGCCTGGCGCCCGGACGGTGGGCGGAGCCGACACCCGCCGCGGGCTGGACGATCGCCCACCAGATCGGGCACCTGGCCTGGACCGACCGGCAGGCCCTGCTGTCCGCCACCGACCCCGGCGCCTTCCAAGAAGCCGTTCAGCGGGCCCTGGCCGCGCCCGAGACCTTCGTCGACGAGGGCGCGGAGGCGGCGGCGCAGGCGCCGCCCGCCGAGTTGCTGACGCGCTGGCGGGCGGGCCGGGACGAGCTGTACGAGGCCCTGGCCACCCGCACCACGGGGGACAAGATGCCGTGGTTCGCGACGTCGATGAGCACCGCGTCCATGGCCACGGGACGGCTGATGGAGACCTGGGCGCACGGCCAGGACATCGCCGACACGCTGGGCGTCGCGCGCGAGCCCACCGCGCGGCTGCGGCACGTGGCCCGCATCGGTGTGCGCGCCCGGAACTTCGCGTACGCGGCACGCGGACTCACGCCCCCGGCAGAGGAGTTCAGGGTCGAGCTGCGTGCCCCCGGCGGCGGCACCTGGACGTACGGGCCGCAGGACGCGGCACAGCGGGTGACCGGCGACGCGCTCGGGTTCTGCCTCCTGGTGACCCAGCGCGCCCACCGCGACGACGTGGACGTACGGGCCGAAGGCGCCGACGCCGAGCACTGGCTGGGTATCGCCCAGGCGTTCGCCGGGCCGCCGGGCAAGGGCCGCGAGCCGAGCGGCCGCGGTGGCCGGGAGAGCGCCCGGTGACCGGCGGCGACACGCTGCGCGTCGGCAACGCCTCCGGCTTCTACGGCGACCGCTTCGACGCCGTGCGCGAGATGCTGACCGGCGGCCCGCTGGACGTGCTGACCGGCGACTACCTCGCCGAGCTGACCATGCTCATCCTGGGCAGGGACCGGCTCAAGGACCCGGCGCGCGGCTACGCGAAAACCTTCCTGCGGCAGCTGGAGGACAGCCTCGGCCCGGCCGCCGAGCGCGGCGTGCGGATCGTCACCAACGCCGGCGGCCTCAACCCGGCGGGACTGGCCGACGCCGTACGGGAGTTGGCGGACCGGGTCGGCGTTCCGGTCCGAGTCGCGCACGTGGAGGGCGACGACCTGCTGCCCCGGTACGGCGGGCGCGCCGGTGTGCTGACGGCCAACGCCTACCTGGGCGGCGGCGGCATCGCCGCGTGCCTGCGGGCCGGCGCCGACGTGGTCGTCACCGGCAGGGTCACGGACGCCGCGCTGGTCAGCGGGGTGGCGGCGGCCCACTTCGGCTGGGCGCCCACCGACCACGACCGGCTGGCGGGGGCGGTGGTCGCGGGCCACGTCCTGGAGTGCGGCACCCAGGCCACCGGCGGCAACTACTCCTTCTTCGCCGCCGACGACTTCCCCGGCGCCCACGACCTGCGCCGCCCCGGCTTCCCGCTCGCCGAGATCGCCGCCGACGGCTCCTCGGTGATCACCAAGCACCCGGGCACGGGCGGCGCGGTGACCACCGGCACGGTCACCGCGCAACTCCTGTACGAGACGGCCGGCGCGCGCTACCCGGGCCCCGACGTGACCGCGCGGCTGGACACCGTACGCCTGACGCAGGACGGCCAGGACCGGGTACGCATCGACGGGGTACGCGGCGAGGCGCCGCCGCCGGCGCTGAAGGTGGGCCTGACCCGCCTCGGCGGCTGGCGCAACGCGGTCACGTTCGTGCTGACCGGCCTGGACATCGAGGCCAAGGCCGCCCTCGTACGGGAGCAGATGGAGGCGGCCTTCGACGCGGCGAAGCGCCGCCCGGCGTCCGTGGAATGGACGCTGGCCCGCACCGACCACGCGGACGCCGCCGTCCAGGAGGAGGCGAGCGCCCTGCTGCGGCTGGTGGTGCGGGACGCCGACCAGGACGCGGTGGGCCGGGTGGTCAGCGGGGCGGCGGTCGAGCTGGCGCTCGGCAGCATTCCCGGGTTCCACGTCACGGCGCCGCCGGGCAAGGGCGAGCCGTACGGCGTCTTCGAGGCGGAGTTCGTGGCCGCGTCGGACGTGCCGCACACCGCCGTACTCCCGGACGGCAACCGCGTCACGGTGCCGCCACCGGCGGAAACCCGCGAGCTGACACCGCTCGCCGAGCCTGCCCTGCCCGAACCCCTCGCCCACGACGGCCGGACACGCCGCGTCCCGCTCGGCCTGGTCGCCGGGGCCCGCAGCGGTGACAAGGGCGGCTCGGCCAACGTCGGCGTATGGGTCCGTACCGACGCGGCGTGGCGCTGGCTGGTCCACGAACTGACGGCCGAGCGGCTGCGCGACCTGCTCCCCGAGGCGGCCGGGCTGCCGGTCACCCGCCACCTGCTCCCCGGCCTGCGTTCCCTGAACTTCGTGATCGACGGCCTGCTGGGCGCGGGCGTCGCCGCGCAGGCCCGCTTCGACCCGCAGGCCAAGGCGCTGGGGGAGTGGCTGCGCGCCCGCCACCTGGACATACCGGAGGTGTTGCTGTGACCGTGCTGGGCAGCCGACTGGACCCGGCAGGGCCCGAGTACGCGGCCAACCGCGAGGCGATGCTCGCCAAGCTGACGGAGATCGAGGCCGAGCACGCCAAGGCCATCGGCGGGGGCGGCGAGAAGTACGTCGAGCGGCACCGCAAGCGCGGCAAGCTGCTCGCCCGCGAGCGCATCGAACTGCTCCTCGACCCCGACACCCCGTTCCTCGAACTGTCGCCGCTGGCGGCCTGGGGCAGCGACTACCCGGTGGGCGCCTCCCTGATCACCGGCATCGGCGTCATCGAGGGCGTGGAGTGCCTGGTCACCGCCAACGACCCGACCGTACGCGGCGGCGCCTCCAACCCCTGGACGCTGAAGAAGGCGCTGCGCGCCAACGAGATCGCCTTCGCCAACCGGCTGCCCGTCGTGTCGCTGGTGGAGTCCGGCGGCGCCGACCTGCCCAGCCAGAAGGAGATCTTCATTCCGGGCGGCGCCCTGTTCAAGGACATCACCCGGCTGTCCGCCGCCGGCATCCCCACCGTGGCCGTGGTCTTCGGCAACTCGACCGCGGGCGGCGCGTACATCCCCGGCATGTCCGACCACGTGATCATGGTCAAGGAGCGGGCGAAGGTCTTCCTCGGCGGTCCGCCGCTGGTCAAGATGGCCACCGGCGAGGAGAGCGACGACGAGTCGCTGGGCGGCGCCGAGATGCACGCCCGCACCTCGGGGCTCGCCGACCACTTCGCGCTGGACGAGCCGGACGCGCTGCGCCGGGCCCGCCGCGTCGTCGCCCGGCTGAACTGGCGCAAGGCGCACACCGATCCGGCACCCGCCGCGCCGCCCAAGTACGACGAGGACGAACTGCTCGGCATCGTCCCCGGCGACCTCAAGGCGCCCTTCGACCCCCGCGAGGTCATCGCGCGGATCGTGGACGGCTCGGATTTCGACGAGTTCAAGCCGCTGTACGGGCCGAGCCTGGTCACCGGCTGGGCCGGGCTGCACGGCTACCCCGTAGGCGTCCTCGCCAACGCGCAGGGCGTGCTGTTCAGCGCGGAGTCCCAGAAGGCCGCCCAGTTCATCCAGCTCGCCAACCAGCGCGACATCCCGCTGGTCTTCCTGCACAACACCACCGGCTACATGGTCGGCAAGGAGTACGAGCAGGGCGGCATCATCAAGCACGGCGCCCAGATGATCAACGCGGTGTCCAATTCGAAGGTCCCGCACCTGTCCGTCCTGATGGGCGCCTCGTACGGCGCCGGGCACTACGGCATGTGCGGTCGCGCCTACGATCCGCGCTTCCTGTTCGCCTGGCCCGGCGCGAAGTCCGCCGTGATGGGCCCGCAGCAGCTCGCCGGGGTGCTGTCGATCGTCGCCCGCGCTTCCGCCGCCGCCAAGGGGCAGCCGTACGACGACGAGGCGGACGCCGCACTGCGCGCCATGGTCGAGCAGCAGATCGAGTCCGAGTCGCTGCCGATGTTCCTGTCCGGGCGGCTGTACGACGACGGCGTCATCGACCCGCGCGACACCCGCACCGTCCTCGGCCTGTGCCTGTCCGCCGTCCACACCGCGCCCGTCGAAGGCGCGCGCGGCGGCTTCGGCGTCTTCCGGATGTGAGGAACCAGTGATCTCTTCCCTCCTCGTCGCCAACCGTGGCGAGATCGCCCGCCGGATCTTTCGCACCTGCCGGGAGCTGGGCATCGCGACGGTGGCCGTGTACTCCGACGCGGACGCCGGCGCGCCGCACGTCCGCGAGGCCGACGCCGCCGTGCGCCTGCCGGGCAACGCCCCGGCCGACACCTACCTGCGCGGCGACCTGATCGTGAAGGCCGCGCACGCCGCCGGTGCCGACTCCGTCCACCCCGGCTACGGCTTCCTCTCCGAGAACGCCGGCTTCGCCGCCGCCGTCGCCGACGCGGGCCTGACCTGGGTCGGACCGCCGCCCGCCGCCATCGAGGCGATGGCCTCCAAGACCCGCGCCAAGGAACTCATGGCGGCGGCCGGAGTGCCGCTGCTCGCCCCCGTCGACCCGGACCGCGCCACCGACGCCGACCTGCCGCTGCTGGTGAAGGCGGCGGCGGGCGGCGGCGGGCGCGGCATGCGCGTCGTACGGGAACTGGCCGGCCTGCCGGGCGAGCTGGCGGCGGCGCGGGCCGAGGCCGCCGCGGCCTTCGGGGACGGCGAGGTGTTCGCCGAGCCGTACGTCGTCGGCGGCCGCCACGTCGAGGTGCAGGTCCTCGCCGACGCGCACGGCACGGTCTGGACGCTCGGCACCCGCGACTGCTCCCTCCAGCGCCGCCACCAGAAGGTCGTCGAGGAAGCCCCCGCGCCCGGTCTCCCCGACGAACTGCGCGCGACCCTGCACACGGCGGCGGCCGACGCCGCCCGCACCATCGGCTACCGGGGCGCGGGCACCGTCGAATTCCTCGTCTCCGCCACCGGCCACGCCCACTTCCTGGAGATGAACACCCGCCTCCAGGTCGAGCACCCGGTCACCGAGGCCGTGTACGGCGTCGATCTCGTCGCCCTGCAACTGCGGGTGGCCGAGGGCGAGGCGCTGGCGGACGCCCCGCCCGCGCCGCACGGCCACGCCGTCGAGGCCCGGCTGTACGCGGAGGACCCGGCGGCGGGCTGGCAGCCGCAGACCGGCACGCTGCACCACCTGTCCGTGCCCGGCGGCGTCCGGCTCGACTCGGGCGTGGCCGACGGCAGCGTCATCGGCGTGCACTACGACCCGATGCTCGCCAAGGTCGTCGCCTGGGCGCCGACCCGCCCCGAGGCCGTACGGAAGCTGGCGGGGGCGCTGGAAAGGGCCCGCGTGCACGGCCCCGTCACCAACCGCGACCTGCTCGTACGGTCCCTGCGCCACCCCGAGTTCGCCACCGCGTCCGGGCTGGACACCGGCTTCTACGACCGCAACCTGGACGGGCTGACGGCGGCCCCCGACGCCACGGTCACCGGCCTGTGCGCACTGGCCGCCGCCCTCGCCGACGCCCACGGCCGGTCCCGCTTCGGCGGCTTCCGCAACGTGCCGTCGCAGCCGCAGACCAAGAGCTACGCCTGCGGCGGCACCGAGCACGCGATCCGCTACCGCCTCGGCCGCGACGGCCTGCACGCCGAGGGATTCCCCGGCGTACGGCTGCTATCGGCGGCGCACGGGCGGGTCGTGCTGGAAGCGGACGGCGTACGGCGCGAGTTCGCCGTCACCCGCCACGGCGACCAGGTGTACGTCGACTCCGCCGCGGGATCCCGCACCTTCACCGCCCTGCCCCGCTTCCCCGACCCCACCGCCCGCACCGAACCGGGCTCGCTGCTGGCCCCCATGCCCGGCACGGTCGTCCGGGTGGCCGGAGGACTGGCCGAGGGCGACCGCGTCGAGGCCGGGGCCCCGCTGCTCTGGCTCGAAGCCATGAAGATGGAACACAAGATCACTGCCCCCGCCTCCGGCACGCTGACCGCCCTGCACGTCAAGGCCGGTCAGCAGGTCGAGGTCGGCACGCCGCTGGCCGTCGTCACCGCATGACGGCGCTCCCCCTCGAAGGAGTACCCGTGAGCACCCCCGTGATCGAAACCGAGGAACACCGCGCCCTCCGCGCGTCCGTCGCCGCGCTCGGCAAGCGCTACGGACGCGAGTACTTCGCCCGCGTCGTCGCCGAGGGCAGGCACACCGACGACCTGTGGGCCGAGGCCGCCAAGCTGGGCTACCTCGGCGTCAACCTGCCCGAGGAATACGGCGGCGGAGGCGGCGGCATCGCCGAACTCTCCCTCGTGCTGGAGGAGCTGGGAGCGGCCGGCTGCCCGCTGCTCATGCTCGTCGTCTCGCCCGCCATCTGCGGCACGGTCATCGCCCGCTTCGGCACGGAGGAGCAGAAGCGGGCCTGGCTGCCCGGCCTCGCCGACGGCTCCCGCAAGATGGCCTTCGGCATCACCGAACCGGACGCCGGCTCCAACTCGCACCGCATCACCACCACCGCCCGCCGCGACCCGGCCACCGGCGAGTGGGTCCTCAACGGGCGCAAGGTCTTCATATCGGGCGTGGACATCGCCGAGGCCACCCTCATCGTCGGCCGCACCGAGGACGCCCGCACCGGCAACCTCAAGGCCTGCCTGTTCATCGTCCCGCGCGACACCCCGGGGTTCGGGCGCAGGCAGATCGCCATGGAACTGGGCGCGCCGGAGAAGCAGTTCGAACTGACGCTGGACGACGTACGGCTGCCCGCGGACGCGCTGGTGGGCGACGAGGACGCGGGACTGCTCCAGCTCTTCGCCGGGCTCAACCCCGAACGCATCATGACCGCCGCTTTCGCCCTCGGCATGGCCCGTTACGCGGTCGGGCGGGCCGTCGACTACGCCCGCACCCGCCAGGTCTGGAAGGAGCCCATCGGCGCCCACCAGGCCGTCGCCCATCCCCTCGCCCAGGCCCACATCGAGATCGAACTCGCCCGCCTGATGATGCAGAAGGCCGCCCACCTGTACGACGCCGGCGACGACACGGGCGCGGGCGAGGCCGCCAACATGGCCAAGTACGCGGCGGGGGAAGCGGCCGTCAAGGCCGTGGACCAGGCCGTGCACACCCTCGGCGGCAACGGCCTGACCCGCGAATACGGCCTGGCCGGCCTGATCACCGCGGCCCGCGTCGCCCGGATCGCGCCGGTCAGCCGGGAAATGATCCTCAACTACGTCTCCCACCAGAGCCTCGGCCTGCCGAAGTCCTACTGACCGGCCGCGCCCGGCATCGCGGTCGCCGTGCTGACAACCGCACCCGCAACCGCGATGCTGCACGCACACGGACAGGCGCCCGCCCGCGCCGCACCGGCACCGGGCGAGCGCCGCTGCTGAGGGGATGGCCATGCTCTTCCACAGTGAGTACGCCGACGTCGCGCCCGTCGACCTGCCGATCCACGAGGCCGTGCTGGGCCGGTCGGCCGTCGAGCACGCCGCCCTGCCCGCGCTGATCGACGGCCAGGACGGCACCACGGTCAGTTACGCCGAACTCGACGGTGCCGTCCGCCGCATCGCCGCCGCGCTGGCCGACGCCGGGGTGCGCCCCGGCGACGTCCTCGCCCTGCACAGCCCCAACACCATCGTCTACCCGGCCGTCTTCTACGCCGCCTCCCGCTGCGGCGCCGCCGTCACCACCGTCCACCCCCTGTGCACCTCCGGCGAGTTCGCGCAGCAACTGCGCGACTCCGAGGCCAACTGGATCGTGACCGTCTCCCCGCTGCTGGAGACGGCCCGCAGCGCCGCCGAACAGTCCGGCGGCATCACCGAGGTCTTCGTCTGCGACGGCGCGGTCGGGCACCGTTCCGTACGCGACATGACCGCCTCCACCGCGCCGGAACCGGCCGTCCGCACCGACCCGGCCCGCGACGTGGCCGTCCTGCCGTACTCCTCCGGCACCACCGGCACGCCCAAGGGCGTGATGCTCACCCACCGGTCCATCGCCACCAACCTCGCCCAGCTGAACGAACTGATCGGCAGCGGCCCCGGCGACCGCGTCCTGGCCTGCCTGCCGTTCTTCCACATCTACGGGCTGACCGCCCTCATGAACGCCCCGCTGCGCAACGGCGCCACCGTCGTCGTGCTGCCCCGCTTCGACCTCGAACCCTTCCTGCACACCATCGAGAAGTACCGGGTCAACGCGGTGTACGTGGCCCCGCCCATCGTCCTGGCCCTCGCCAAGCACCCCTCCGTGACCCGGTACGACCTGTCCTCGCTCGACTACGTCGTCAGCGCCGCCGCCCCGCTGGACGCCCGGCTCGCCGACGCCTGCGCCCGGCGCCTGGGCCTGCCGCACATCATGCAGGGCTTCGGCATGACCGAACTCTCGCCCGGCACCCACGCCGTGCCGCTGGACGCCGCGGCCCCGCCGCCCGGCACGGTCGGCAAGCTGCTGCCCAACACCGAGATGCGCATCCGCTGCACGGACACCGGCAAGGACCTCGGCGCCGGCGAGAGCGGCGAGATCCTCATCCGCGGCCCGCAGGTCATGAAGGGCTACCTCGGCCGCCCCGCGGAGACCGACGCGATGATCGACGCCGACGGCTGGCTGCACACCGGCGACATCGGGCGGGTGGACGACGGCGGCTGGCTCTACGTCGTGGACCGCGTCAAGGAACTGATCAAATACAAGGGTTACCAGGTCGCACCGGCCGATCTCGAAGCGGTGCTGCTCGCCCACGACGGCATCGCGGACGCCGCGGTCATCGGCGTCACCGACGCGGACGGCAACGAGATCCCCAAGGCCTACGTCGTACGGCAGCGCGGCGAGGCGGGGGCCCGGCTCACCGAGGACGACGTCGTCGCGTACGTTGCCGGGCAGGTCGCCCCGTACAAGAAAGTGCGGCGGGTGGAGTTCACGGACGCCGTGCCACGCGCCGCCACCGGCAAGATCCTGCGGCGCGAACTGCGCGCCAGGGAAAGGAGTTCCACGGCCTCATGACCGACGCGACACCGGACCCCGCTCCGGACGCCCCGCTGGTACGGCACGCCCACGAGCGGGGCGTCACCACCCTCACCCTGGACTCCCCGCACAACCGCAACGCGCTCTCCCGGCGTCTGGTGGCCGAACTCCACGCGGCGCTGGCGGCCGCGGCCGCCGACGACGGCACGCGGGCCGTGCTGCTCACGCACACCGGGACGACGTTCTGCGCGGGGGCCGACCTCTCGGAGGCGGCGCAGGAAGCGGCCGCGGGGACCGACGCGCCCACCTCGGGACCGCTCGGCCTCGCCCGCCTCCTGCGCGTCGTCATCGAACTCCCCAAACCCGTCGTCGCCAAGGTCACCGGACACGTACGGGCCGGCGGCCTCGGCCTCCTCGGCGCCTGCGACCTCTCCGCGGCAGGGCCCGGCGCCACCTTCGCCTTCACCGAAGCGCGCCTCGGCCTCGCGCCGGCCGTCGTCTCCATGCCGCTGCTGCCCCGCATGGACCCGCGCGCCGCGGCCCGCTACTACCTCACCGGCGAACGCTTCGACGCCGCCGAAGCGGCCCGCACCGGCCTGGTCACCCTCGCCGCCGACGACCCGGACACCGCGCTGGAACCCGTCCTCGCCGGTCTGCGCAAAGGCTCCCCCCAGGGCCTGGCGGCGTGCAAAGCACTCGTCACGGCGGACGTCCTGCGGGCCTTCGACCGCGACACGGCGGCCCTCGCCGACACCTCCGCCCGCCTCTTCGCCTCCGAGGAGGCCCGCGAAGGCATGACCGCCTTCCTCCAGCGCAGGGAACCGTCATGGGTACGGTGACCCCGGCCCGCGCCCCCAAGGAACCGCAGCAGGAACGCAGCCGCGCCACCCGCCGCGCCCTCCTGGAGGCGGCCGTCTCCTGCCTCGCCGAACGCGGCTGGGGCGGCAGCACGGTCGCGGTCGTCGCGGAACGCGCGGGCGTCTCCCGGGGCGCGGCCCAGCACCACTTCCGCACCCGGGAGGACTTGTTCACGGCGGCCGTCGAACACGTCGCGGAAATGCGGCAGGGCGCGCTCCAGGCCGTCGCCCACGACCTGCCGCCCACCGGCTCCGCCGCCCGCACCCGGATCATCGTCGAGGAGATCGTCGGCCTCTACACGGGCCCGCTGTTCCGCGCCGCCCTCCACCTGTGGGTCGCCGCGTCGGACGAGGACCAGCTGCGCGACCGCGTCACGGCGCTGGAGGCCCGCGTGGGCCGCGAGGCCCACCGCACCGCCGTCGCCCTCCTCGGCGCCGACGAGTCCGTGCCCGGCGTCCGCGAGACCGTCCAGGGCCTCCTGGACATGTCCCGGGGCCTCGGCCTCGCCAACCTCCTGACCGACGACAAACCCCGCCGCGACCGCGTCGTCACCCAGTGGGCCCACATCCTCGACACGGTGCTGAACGGGGGACGGCAGTAGGGGGCGGCAGCAGGGACGAACGCCCCGCCACCGCCCCCCCCCGGCGGCCACTACGCAGGCAGCGTGTAGCCCTCCACCGCCTCCGGCCCGCGCGGCCCGGGGCCCACGTACTTGGCCGACGGGCGGACCAGGCGCCCCGTCCGCTTCTGTTCGAGGATGTGGGCGCTCCACCCGGCCGTACGGGCACACGTGAACATCGACGTGAACATGTGCGCCGGCACCTCGGCGAAGTCCAGCACGATCGCCGCCCAGAACTCCACGTTCGTGGCCAGGACCCGGTCGGGACGCCGGTTGTGCAGCTCTTCCAGGGCCGCCTTCTCCAGCGCCTCGGCGATCTCGAAGCGCGGCGCGCCCAGCTCGCGCGCGGTGCGCCGCAGGACGCGCGCCCGCGGGTCCTCGGCCCGGTAGACGCGGTGGCCGAAGCCCATCAGCCGCTCGCCGCGGTCGAGCGCCCCCTTGACGTACGCCGTCGCGTCGCCCGTCCGCTCGATCTCCTCGATCATGCCGAGGACCCGGGAGGGCGCCCCGCCGTGCAGCGGCCCCGACATCGCGCCGACCGCGCCCGACAGCGCGGCCGCCACGTCGGCACCGGTCGAGGCGATCACCCGCGCCGTGAACGTGGACGCGTTCATGCCGTGCTCGGCCGCCGAGGTCCAGTACGCGTCCACGGCCGCCACGTGCTTCGGGTCCGGCTCGCCCCGCCACCGCTTCATGAAGCGCTCGACGACGGTCCCGGCCTTGTCGATCTCCTTCTGCGGCACCATCGGCAGGCCCTGGCCGCGCGCCGACTGGGCGACGTACGACAGCGCCATGACCGCGGCGCGCGCCAGTTCGTCACGGGCGGTCTGCTCGTCGGTGTCCAGCAGCGGCTTCAGGCCCCACACCGGCGCGAGCATCGCCAGCGCGGACTGCACGTCCACCCGGATGTCGCCGGAGTGGACCGGGATCGGGAACGGCTCGGCCGGCGGCAGCCCGGGGTTGAACGACCCGTCGACCAGCAGTCCCCACACGTTGCCGAAGGAGACCTTCCCGACGAGGTCCTCGATGTCGACACCGCGGTACCGGAGCGCGCCGCCCTCCTTGTCCGGTTCGGCGATCTCCGTCTCGAACGCGACGACTCCTTCGAGTCCGGGTACGAAGTCGGACATCAGGCGGCTCCTCAAGATGTGGACGACATGCGGCTCATGACCAAGATGCCGTGCGTTCGAGATCTGTCAGGTGGATCCGGCCGGGCCGGGCCCGTGCGGCCCGCCCGTCTCCCGGTCCGGTTACGCGGCCGAGGGGCTCGCGGTCCGTACCGGTCACTGGCGTCATGCCCCGCGCGGGCGTTGGTCACCCGACCGTCACCCGTGGCGTCCCGCCCGGGGCACGTCACTTCGATCACTTCAGGGCGGACACGATATCCCGCGCTGTCGTGGGGCCGCAGTGGCTCGCGGGACGATTTTGGCCGGTCCGGCACGTGCCGTGAAGCGTGACGTCCGGCACACTGGTCGATCCGCTTACGGGAGGGTTACGCCCGGCCGTCAAGGGGCAGACTTCCCTGCCGACGGCTGCCCCAACGGGCCCGCATGCTGCAAGATGTGGCCGTGCACCCCGCCGACACGCCCACCCCGGACCCACTCGACCCTTCCGCCATGCGGGCGCAGTACCGCGCCGAGGGACTCGACGAGACAGAGCTCGCCCCGAGCCCCTACGACCAGTTCGCGCGCTGGTTCAAGGAAGCGGCCGCGAGCGGCCTGCACGAGCCGAACGCGATGGTCGTCTCGACGGCCGACGCGGCGGGCCGGCCCAGCTCTAGGACCGTGCTGCTCAAGCGCTTCGACGAGCACGGCTTCGTCTTCTTCACCAACTACACCAGCCGCAAGGGCCGCGACCTGGCGGAGAACGCGTACGTCTCGCTGCTCTTCCCCTGGCACCCGCTCGCCCGCCAGGTGATCGTGTCGGGCACCGCCGAGCGCATCGGGCGCGACGAGACGGCCGCGTACTTCCGTACCCGCCCGCACGGCTCGCAGCTGGGCGCCTGGGCCAGCGACCAGTCGGCGCCGGTCGCCTCCCGCGCCGAACTGGAGGAGGCGTACGGCTCCTTGGCGGCCCGCTACCCCGAAGGCGAGCAGGTCCCGGCGCCGCCGCACTGGGGCGGCATCCGGGTGACCGCGCGGTCCGTGGAGTTCTGGCAAGGCCGCGAGAACCGCCTGCACGACCGGCTGCGCTACGACCGGGACGGGGACGGCTGGTCCGTCGTACGGCTCGCGCCCTGAGCGCGGGCGGCCCGCGAACGCAGACGACCCGCGGGCCACACTCCGCGCGCCGTGGGCGCGCGGAGGCCGGTCGGACGAACCGGCAGCCCGCGGGTCGGGTGACTGCTGGGGATTGGCCGGCTGCGCGGTTGTTTCCCGCGCTGGTCCGGCGCTGCACACTGAGTGCGACGACGGGCCGCTAGCCCGCAGTCACCTCACGCGTCCGGTGCGAAATCATCTGCCGAACCACCTCCCTTCTCGTGTGCCGCACACCCTAGGAACCGGCCCCGCGGCCACACAACCGAATTTCCGGGGGCAGCGATTTCCGCGAATGGGGTGTGGGCTGCGTCACGTTCCAGTTGAATGATCCGGCATGCAGCACGTGCGGCCGCGTTCGTAGGGGGTGCCAGTGGCTGCTTCGTCTTCGTCGTCCTCGTCGCACCGCTCCGAGGCCGTACCGCCCGGGCGCCGGGGCCGGCCGGCGGACCGGGACCCATCGCCGGAGGACGCGCACGCGAACGAGACCTCCGGTGCCGAACCCGGGTCCCCGCCGGACCACGAGGACTCCGGCCTGCTCGCCGCCCTGCTGGACGGCATGGACGCCGCGCTGTGCGCCTTCGGGGCGGACGGCACGGTCACGCACTGGAACCGCGAGGCCGAGCGGATCCTCGGCTGGCCGGCGGCCGAGGCGGTCGGCAGGCCCGGACTGACCGGCTGGGCGGTACGCAAGGAGGACGCGGACGAGGTGGAGGCCGGGCTGCTGGCGGCGGCACGGTCCCCGGGCCGCCAGGTCCACGAGTTCGCGCTGCTGACCAAGGACGGGCGCCGGGTCCTGGTCCGCACCCAGTCCTCCGCCGTCCTCGGCCCCGACGGCCGCCCCGCCGGCGTCTACTGCGCGTTCAGCGAGGCGCACACCCAGATCGACCTGGAACGCTCCATCGCCCTGAGCGAAGCGCTGTTCGTGGACGCTTCCTGGGGCGTCGTGCTGGTCGACGCCGACCTGCGGCCCGCCGTCGTCAACGCGCACGCGGCCCGCGCCCTCGGGATGGGCCGCACGGCCGTGCTGGGGCGCCCGCTGGGCGACCTGCTGACGCAGGGCGTGGA
Organism: Streptomyces sp. NPDC017529; assembly: GCF_044329785.1. NCBI lineage: Bacteria > Bacillati > Actinomycetota > Actinomycetes > Kitasatosporales > Streptomycetaceae > Streptomyces > Streptomyces sp. NPDC017529. Next base: position 50,700 of record NZ_JBIRJY010000022.1, on the reverse strand, counting down.
GGAGCTGGAGGGCGCCCTGACGCACGTCCTGGCGGAGGGCACCCCGCCGGCCGCCGCCGAGCTGTGGGTGACGCTGCGGTCCGACGAGGCCGAGCCGACCCGCCGGTGCTGGCGCAGCGGCTTCCTGCGGCTCGCCTCGCCGCTGGCGGAGGAGCCGGTGCCGCTGGGCGTGGGCTGGCTCTTCCAGGACGTCACGGAGGCCAAGCGGGCGGAGCAGGAAGGCTCGCTGCTGCGCTTCCGCGCCCAGCAGCTGCACCGCGCCGGCCGGGCGGCGGGGGAGTGCGAGGACCCGATGGAGGCGGCGGCGGTCCACCTCGACTTCGCGCTGGCCGGATTCGCCGACCACGGGCTGATCGACGTGGTGGCGGGCGGCGGCGAGCGGCCGGACGGTGCCGTCGGCGCCTCCACTGAGGGCCCGCCGTCACTCGTACGGGCCATCGCCTCGCCGGCGGGCGCGCCGGGGCCCTCCGAGGCCGTACCGGCGACCGGAATCCCGGTGGCCTACGCGGCGGGCCACCCGGCCGGGCAGGCGCTGGAGCGGTGCGGCTCGGTGCGGGCCGGCGCGGGCCCCGGGGCCGCCGAGGGCTGGGCCGCGGCCCGCAAGTGGCCGGACGGCACGGTGCACGGCCTGTGCGTGGTGCTGCGCAGCCGGGGCCGGACGCTGGGCGTGGCGACGTTCCTGCGCGGGCCCTCGCGCCGCCCCTTCGACCGGGCGGACGCGGCGTACGCGGAAGACGTCGCCTCCCGGATCGCCGCGGCCCTCGACCTGGCGGGGCGGCCGGCGCCACGGTGACGCGGCGGGCCCGGGAGGCCGGTCGCCCTACTGCCGGTAGTAGATCCGGTCCGCGTACTCCCGCATCACCCGGCCGTTCCAGTCGTGGCCGCCGTCCACGTTCCCGGAGCGCAGCAGCGGCGGGTCGATACCGCGGTCGGCGAGCACCCCCGCGGCGGTCGCGACGACGGACTGCATGATCGCGCTGGTGACGACCGTCGAGGCGGGCGCGAACGGCGCCTCGATCCCGGGCAGCGTCAACTCCGCGTCACCCACCGGAATCTTGCTGTCCAGGACGATGTCGCAGTGGTCCCTCAGGTGGGTGCCGGACACGTGCCGGGACTTGGTCAGGTCCGCGTACGCCACCGACGTCACACCGATGACTTTCAGGCCGAGTGCCCGCGCGTTCACGGCCATTTCCACGGGCAGGGAGTTGCGCCCGGAGAGCGAGATGACGATCAGCACGTCACCGGCCTCCAGAGGGCTGGTGTCCAGCACGGCGCCGGCCAGCCCGTCCACCCGCTCCAGCGCGCTGCCGAGCGTCGCCGGCCGCACGTCGACACCGACGACGCCCGGCACGGTCAGCAGGTTCATGATGGCGAGCCCGCCGGCCCGGTAGACGGTGTCCTGCGCGGGGAGGGAGGAGTGCCCGGCGCCGAAGGCGAAGACCCGGCCGCCGGCCTCGACGGTGTCGGCGATCAGCGTCCCGGCCGCGCCGATCCGCTCGTCCTCCTCGTCGCGCACCCGGCGCAGCAGGTCGATCGCGGCGTCGAAGTACTGCCCGGCCAACCGGTTGCTCTCGCCCATCGCCGCGGGGCCCCTCTCGTCGCTGACCAACGATCTTGTACGTTGGTTCTCGTACTTCTCTGTACTTCTCCGTGGCGCGGATCACGTTGCGGTCTGGACCAGTGCCCTGTCAATACGGTGAACGCGCCGGACGGCGACCGGGTGGACACCTGCCGGCCGCCCGGATGCCGCCCGGGTGCCATCCGGCCGCCGGGCCGGGGGCGCCGCGGCGGGACTCCGGCGGGCGCGGCGGGAGCCGACGCGGGACCGTTGTCGGTGCGATGCGTCAGAATTGAGGTCAGGGCCACCGCACGACACATCAAGGGGCACGCATGTCCGGACTGATCGACACCACGGAGATGTATCTCCGCACCATCCTCGAGCTGGAAGAGGAAGGCGTGGTCCCGATGCGCGCCCGGATCGCCGAGCGGCTCGAACAGAGCGGCCCGACGGTCAGCCAGACCGTGGCGCGCATGGAGCGGGACGGCCTGCTCACGGTCGCGGGCGACCGCCATCTGGAGCTCACCGAGGAGGGCCGCCGGCTGGCGACCCGCGTCATGCGCAAGCACCGGCTCGCCGAGTGCCTGCTCGTCGACGTGATCGGGCTGGAGTGGGAGCAGGTGCACGCCGAGGCGTGCCGCTGGGAGCACGTGATGAGCGAGGCGGTCGAGCGCCGCGTCGTGGAGCTGCTGCGCCACCCGACGGAGTCGCCGTACGGCAACCCGATCCCGGGCCTGGAGGAGCTGGGCGAGAAGGCCGAGGCCGACCCGTTCCTGGACGCCGGCATGGTCAGCCTGATGGACCTGGAGGCCGGCGCGGACGGCAAGACGGTCGTGGTGCGCCGCATCGGCGAGCCGATCCAGGCCGACGCCCAGCTCATGTACACGCTGCGGCGGGCCGGTGTGCAGCCGGGCGCGGTGGTCAGCGTGACCGATTCGCCGTCGGGTGTCCTCATCGGCAGCAGCGGTGAGGCCGCGGAGCTGGAATCCGAGATCGCCGCGCACGTTTTCGTGGCCAAGCGCTGACCCGCCGCCACCCCCCGCCCCCCGGCTGACCTGGCCCGAAGGCCGGTCTCGCCGGGCCGTCAAGTCCTGCGTTCAACGACGGAGTTGGCGGAACGCGAGCGGTGCGCCCCGAGGCGTGTCACGCTGGCGCTGAGCATGCGCGCGGCCGGTCGCGAAGGCGCCCGGGCGCGTGGGTGCGGGCAGTGGGAACGCGACGTGTGGCGCCGAGACCTGGGACCAGGTGGCCGCGGGCGGCCAGGGCTTACCCGTGCCCGCCGCGGCCTTCCCGGGTCGGGAGGGGGCTCGGGTGAGGGCTTGGGCGGCTCTTGACGACTTCGGCACGTCCCCGGCCCCGGAAACAACCAGGGCCCCGGCGCTGCGAGCAGCCGGGGCCCCGCCTCCCCATGTCCCCCCGCCAAGACCCGGAGCCCCGAGCTCCCAGGGTCTTTCCCCGTGGGCCCCCTTCCCGGTGGGGCCCGCCTCCCGCTACGTGTCTCCCCTCGGCGCAGACCGGCAATCCTTGAGTGTGGTCACCCGTACGAGGGTTATTGGGCGCAGGAACGGTCTATTCGAATAGGGGTTCGATAGTGTGGGGCTGCTCAAGGACCGAATGGGGGTGCCAGGGCCCATGGTGCGGCGCATCGACGTGACAGGGACCGGCGGCGTGCGGCTCGCCGCCTGGGAGTTCACCGATCCCCCGAAGGCCGGCCGGGGCGGCGAGCAGTGCGAGCGGGGCCCCGGGGTGCTCCTCCTGCACGGCCTCATGGGCCGCGCGTCGCACTGGGCCGAGACCGCCCGCTGGCTCGGCTCCCGGTGCCGCCCCGTCGGCCTGGACCAGCGCGGCCACGGCCGCAGCGAGAAGCCCCCGGACGGCCCGTACGACCGCGAGGCGTACGTCGCCGACGGCATCGCCGCCATCGAACAGCTCGGACTGGCACCCGCCGTCCTCATAGGCCACTCCATGGGCGCCCTGACGGCCTGGCAGGTGGCCGCCCGCCGCCCCGACCTCGTCAGCGCACTGGTCGTCTGCGACATGCGGGCCTCGGCCCTGGGCGCGGCCTCGCAGCAGGAATGGGCGGACTGGTTCCGGTCCTGGCCGGTCCCGTTCGCCACGCTCGCCGACGTGCGCAAGTGGTTCGGCGAGGACGACCCGACCCTGGAGCGTCCCAAGCCCGCCCGCGGCGAGTTCTTCGCCGAGGTCATGGCCGAGCGCGCGGACGGCTGGCGCCCGGTCTTCTCCCGCCACCAGATGCTCACCGCCCGCGAGACGTGGGTCCACGACGCGCACTGGGAAGACCTCGCCCTGGTGCGGTGCCCCGCCCTCGTGGTCCGCGGTCTCGACGGCGAACTGGGCCGCGCCGAGGCCCAGGAGATGGTCCGCGTCCTTCCGCACGGCGTCTACGCCGAGATCCCCGACGCGGGCCACTGGCTGCCCTGGGAGGCCCCCGAGGAGTGGCGGGGCGTGCTCGGCCCTTTCCTCGAATCCGTCCTTCCGCCCTGACGCGTCGGTAATGTCCCTTCCATGCGCCTTCTCGTTCTCGGCGGCACGTCCTTCGTCGGCCGCGCCATCGTCGAAGACGCCCTGCGCACGGGCGCCGAGGTGACCTTGTTCGGCCGGGGCCGGACCAATCCGGAGCTGTTCCCCGAGGCGCCCCGGTTCATCGGCGACCGCGACACCGGCGACTACACCGCGCTCGGCGAAGGCGGTTGGGACGCGGTCGTGGACGTCAGCGGCTACGTCCCGCGCCACGTCGGACAGGCGATGGACGCGCTCGGCGACCGCGTCGGCCGGTACCTGTTCATCTCCAGCCACGCGGTCTACGAACGCGCGGGCGTGGGCCCCGGCAGCGACGAGAACACCCCGCGCCGCCCGCCCGTACGCGACACCGAAGAACTCGGCGAGGCCACGTACGGGCCGCTCAAAGTGGCCTGCGAGGACGACGTACTGGCCCGCTACGGATCGCGGGCGACGATCGTACGGCCGGGGAAGGTCGCCGGGCCGCACGACTCGATGGAGACGTTCACGTACTGGGTACGCCGTGCCGCGCGCGGCGGCCGGGTGGCGCTGCCGGGCGACCCCGCGCAACCGGTGCAGGTCGTCGACTCCCGCGACCTCGCGCGCCTGGTGGTGCGGTTGCTCGCCGACGACCGCCCCGGTGCGTTCCACGCGGTCGGCCCGGCCGAGCCGACGACGCTCGGCGGACTGATCGAGACCTGTGCGCGAGCGGCGGGCACCCAGGTGGAGATCGTGCCGGTGCCGCCCGACGGCGCGCCCCCGATGTTCCCGCTCGTCCGCCCGGACTGGTCCACCCAGCAACGCAGCGCGGCCCGCGCCCGGGAGGCCGGCCTCCCGGCAACACCCCTGGAGGTCACGGCCGCCGACGTCCTGGCCTGGGACCGCGCCCGCGGCGAGCCCCCGCTGCCCTTCGGCTACACCCCCGAACAAGAACGCGCGGCCCTCTCCGCCCGCACTTTGTAAGATCACGGCGTGGACTTCATGAGCACCCCGCACTGCTGCTTCCACTGACCGGGAGGCTGTGAGGGGTCGTTCCCCGACCTCCTGCGCTGCCCGACGTGCGGCGCTCGTCTCCGCCTCGACGGCGGCGCGCTGCGCTGCCTGGCGGGCCACGCGTGCCCGGGCGGAGCACCGTCTCCCTACTGGCCACTGCCTACCGGCCTCGGTGACCACACGTCGGAATCCGTCACCCCGGCTGCTGCTGCCGGCGCGGGAGCGGCGGTGCCGGGGTCACCCTTTGCTGACCGCCGTGAGGATCTCCGGCAGCCGCGCCGCCACCCGTGGCGCGGCCACCCGCATGCCCAGGACCGCGATGCCGACCCCGTACGCCGCGCCCACCGGCAGCAGCACCCACAACAGGCCTTGTAGCCCCGCGACGTGCAGCCACACCAGCAGCCCGAGCATCGGCGCGACGAACACGGCGCTGGCCAGCATGCCGCCGAACAGGCTGAACCAGGCGATGGCACCCTGCCCGGGGGCGAAGTTCTTGTTGCCCTCCGAGGGGATCGAGTACGGGAACTGCGCCGAGGCCAGCGCGCCGGTCGCCACCATGGCGCCGAGCAGCGCCAGCGACATTCCGTAGACGTCGCTGAACGCGGACCACGGCCCGAGGTAGGCCGCCGCGCCGACCACGACCACCGTCACGAACGGCACACCGATCAGCGCCAGGCCCAGCGCCCGCGCCCGCAGTTCCACGTACGCGTCGCGCGGCGACGAGATCGTCGAGGCCACCATCCAGAACGCCGAGGTGTCCTGCCCGAACTGGTTGTACATCTGCATGCCCAGCAGGGTCGACGCCGAGAACGCCGTGTAGATGCTGCCGCCGCCCTGCACGGCCGAGACGACCGGGACCAGCAGGCCCACGCCCAGCGCCGTAGCCCAGGCCATCTTGGACTTCGGGTCGCGCCACGCGTAGCGCATCATGCGCAGGACGACCGTGCCCGTACGGCCCTCGGGCAGCAGCCGTTGCAGGCCGCCCTCCGAAGAGCGCTGCTTACGCGCGCTGTCCTTCTCGACGGCCTGGAGGGTGGAGGAGTCGGGCGACGTCATCACCGTCGTCAACGTGCGCTGCCACCACCACAGCAGCAGGACGAGCGCCACCGCCGTCAGCGCCAGGCCGAGTGCGGCACGGCCGTACGAACCCTCGCTCGCCGCGCGTACCGCGTCGATGGCCGAGGCGGGCGGCACCCAGCGCACGATGCCGGCCGCGGGCTCCAGGGCGGACAGCCCGGCCCCCGACCCGAACAGCTTCTGCGCGCCGATGTTCACGCCCTGCGCGCCGATCGCGACGAACAGGCCGCTCAGCACGGCGAGGTCGCGGCCCCGGCGGCTGGTCAGCAGCCGTACGTTGGCGGTGGCCACGGCCCGCGCCAGCGCCACGCACACCAGGACGACCAGGACGGCGGCGAGCACGCCGACGACCGTGGCGGCGGCGCCGTGCGCCAGCATGATCACCGAGCCGACGACGAGCGCCAGGGTGAAGACCGGCCCGATGCCCACGAGTGACGCCAGCAGCAGCGAGACGATCAGCGGCCGGGGCCGCAGCGGCAGCATGACCAGCCGGGTCGGGTCGAGGGTCTCGTCGCCGGACGGGTAGAACAGCGGCATCGCCGCCCAGCCCAGCGCCAGGACCCCGGCGACCAGCACGCCCAGCGCGCCCGCGTGGCCGACGTCCCGCAGCGCGATCAGGCCGGCCAGGATGACCGCGGCGAACAGCAGGGACACCGCCAGTGACGTCACGTACACGGCGGTCCGCCCGGAGGACTGGCGCAGGCCGTTGCGGAGCAGGGAGAGCTTGAGGCGCACCAGAATCGGTGTCAGGGACACGCTGGGCACCGCGGCCGGTGCGCCGGCCGGTGTGCGGGCGGGCGCGGTACGGGGGGTGCTCATCGGGCGCCTCCGCCGCCCAGCCAGTCCAGGTTCTGCCCGGCCGCGCGGCCGCCCGCGCCGACCAGTTCGAGGAACGCGTCCTGAAGGGAGGGCGCGTCACCGCGTACCTCCGCGAGCGGCCCGTCCGACCGGATGCGCCCGCCGGCCATCACCGCGACCCAGTCGCACAGCGACTCCACCAGTTCCATCACATGGCTGGAGAAGACGACGGTGGCGCCGGAGGAGGTGAAGCGCTCCAGGACGCCGCGGATGGTCTGCGCCGACACCGGGTCCACGCCTTCGAACGGCTCGTCGAGGAAGAGCACCTCGGGGTTGTGCAGCAGCGCCGCCGCCAGCCCGATCTTCTTGCGCATGCCGGTCGAGTAGTCGACGACGAGCTTGTTCTGGGCGCCGGACAGGTCCAGCACCTCCAGCAGCTGGTCGGCGCGCTTGTCGACCTCCCCGCCGGGCAGCCCCCGCAGCCGCCCGATGTAGGACAGGAGTTCGCGGCCGGAGAGTCGTTCGAACAGGCGCAGGCCCTCGGGCAGTACGCCGATCCGGGACTTCACCGCGACCGGGTCGTGCCACACGTCGTGGCCGCCGATCTCCACCTGCCCGGCGTCCGGCCTCAGCAGGCCGGTCACCATGGAGAGGGTGGTGGTCTTGCCCGCGCCGTTCGGCCCGACCAGGCCGATGAACCGGCCGGCGGGCAGTGTCAGGTCGATCCCCGCGACGGCGATCTGCTCGCCGTACTTCTTCCAGAGGCCCTGGACGCGGACCGCGGGCGGCGCCGTGCCGTCCCGTATGACGGATCCGGCCGCCTGGTCGGTCTGTTCCGGTTCGTTGGCCACCGGTCCTGCCCTTCAACGTCCCCGCAGGGGCCGGTCGTGCCCCCGTCCGTCGTTCCACGATACGGGTGGGCGCACATCGGGGCCGGGGCGGCCATTCGGACGAGCGGGCGCGGCGGGGCGGGGCGCGTGAACGGACGTACGCGCCCGGGGCACACGCCCAGGCTCTTACCGCCCGCGTGCCGCCGCGGCCTCCCGCCCGCAGGCGTACGCCAGCGGGCTGATCAGCTCCTCCGCGTCCGGCAGCCACCGGTTGGCGGCGGTGGGCTGACGCGCCCACTGCACCGCGCCGTGCGCCCCCACCCGCGTCGGCGGCGCGGCGACGTAGTCGCCCTCGCCCCGTGCGACCAGGTCCAGCGTCGCGGGCGGCCAGCCCAGGTGCCGTACCAGGTCGGGCACCTTGACCGAGGCGCCCGGCAGGACGAAGAAGAGCATCCGGCGGTGCGGGGTGCGGGTCACCGGGCCGAGCGGCAGGTCCATGCGCTCCATACGGGCCAGCGCCAGGCAGCCCGCCGTCTCGGGCACGTCGAGCGCCTCGAACGTACGGCCTGTGGGCAGCAGGATGGAGGCGTGCGGCTGCTTGCCCCACAGGCGGCGGGCGGCCGTCGCGCTGCCCGTGGCCTGGGAGGCCCAACCGGCGGCCGTGGGGTGCGCGCCGGGCGCGGCGCAGCCGGCCGCGCCGCACGAGCAGCGCGGTGTCCCGCCGTCGTCCACGAGCCATGCGCCGGGCAATACGTCCCAATGCCGCTCTTCCGCGTAACGCACCGCAGTTTCGATCAACAGCTCGCCACGCTGCTTGGGGACCTGAGAGGCTCCTGTGACTCCGATGGTGTCTTCCACGTGCTGGACAACTTCCCTTGTCACCAAGGGTTACGGCCGACATGTGCACCACCCCGGCGCATCGTTCCCGCACGTGGGGCGCATGGATGCATGCCCGGGGGCGCGTGCGGGGTAGCGCCGGGAGAACGGGTAGCCACCTGCGTGACGGGCGGAGAGGCCGCCCGGTCCCGGTTTGCCGGTTCCCCGCCATCACCGCTCCACCCGATAGAACGGCGCAGCAGGACCACTGGGAGACCGGAGCGGCAGGACGTGCCGGACACCGCGATCCGGCGGAGCGATCCGCCGGCCGGCCGGCCCGCAGGCTCCGGACGGAAGATGTCAAGCCTTCGGCGGACATCACGCACATCCGAGATATCCCGGATATCCGGCATATGCGCGGGGAATCGATCAACGGGTACGGCGTTCGCTGGTGAACGCGCAGCAGTAATCAGGGGGTGCAGCATGGCCGCCAGGCCACTCGTCGCGCGGCAGCCGAACGAACGGCTGCAGGCGCTCATCCAGGAAGCCGCCTGCTCCAACGCCGGACTCGCCCGCCGCGTCAACATGTGCGGCGCCGAACACGGACTCGACCTGCGCTACGACAAGACCTCCGTCGCCCGCTGGCTGCGCGGCCAGCAGCCGCGCGGCCGTGCCCCCGCCATCATCGCGGAGGCGCTGGGGCGCAAACTGGGGCGCACGGTCACCATCGACGAAATCGGCATGGCCGACGGCAAGAACCTCGCCTCGGGCGTGGGCCTGCAGTTCTCGCCCACGGTCCTCGGCGCGATCGAACAGGTCTGTGAGCTGTGGCGCAGCGACGTCGGCCGGCGCGACTTCCTCAGCGGCTCCACCGTGGCCGCCTCCGCGCTGGTCGAACCGAGCCGCGACTGGCTCATCACCAGCGCCGACCCGCAGGTCGCCCGCAACGCCGGGGCCCGCGTGGGGATCTCGGACGTCGAAGCCGTACGGGCCATGACCTCCGCCCTGAGCGAGCTGGACCACCGCTACGGCAGCGGCCACGTCCGGCCGGTCGTCGTCCACTACCTCAACAGCGTCGTCTCCGGGCTGCTGGCCGGCTCGTACCGGGAGTCGGTCGGCCGCGAACTGTTCGCGGCCGTCGCCCGGCTGACCGAACTGGGCGGCTACATGGCCGTCGACACCGGCCAGCCGGGGCTGGCGCAGCGCTACTACATCCAGGCGCTGCGGCTGGCGCAGGCGGCGGGCGACCGCGGTTACGGGGGCTACGTGCTGGCCGCCAGCATGAGCCACCTCGCCGCGTCGCTGGGCAACCCGCGGGAGATCGCGCAGCTCGCGAAGGCCGCGCAGGAAGGCGCGCGCGGGCACGTCACGCCGCGGGCGGAGGCGATGTTCTTCGCGGCGGAGGCGCGCGGGCACGCCCTGATGGGTGACGCGCGCGCCTTCCAGGTCGTGGCGGGCCGGGCCGTGGGCGCGATGGAACGCGCGGGCGCGGCCTCCGGGCCCGGCGACGACCCGGTGTGGATCGCGCACTTCGACGAGGCGTACCTCGCCGACGAACTCGCCCACTGCCACCGCGACCTGGGCCAGCCGGGCCCGGCGCGCCAGCGGGCGCAGGAGGCGGTGGACGGGCATCCCGAAGGGCGGGCGCGGCGCCGCGCCATCGGGCTCGTCCTGCTGGCCAGCGCGCAGGTCCAGCAGCGCGAGATCGAGCAGGCGTGCCACACCGGCACGCAGGCCGTGGAGTTGCTGAGCGGGCTGCGGTCGAACCGCGGCGCGGAGTACCTGGAGGACTTCCAGCTGCGGCTGGAGCCGTACCGGGACGAGCCGGTGGTGCGGGAGTTCGGTGCCCGGCTGGAATTGCGGGCGGCCGCGTAACGGAACTCGCGGCCCGCGGCAGCCGGGGGGAGGGCTCGCCGGCGCCCGGGCCGCCTCGTCCTCCGGCCGGGCGGGCCGCGTGGGCCCGCCCGGCGCTCAAACTGGGCTCGAACGGGCGGTGACCAGGGGACATGGTCGAACGCGACTGCGACCCGGTAGCGTGAGCGCGCTTCCGTAAGTCAGCAGATCGTAGGAGTCCCGGTGACGCAGAGCGGACAGGGCAACGACCCGCACAATCCTGCGGGCGTGCCCGCGCGAGAGGGCGTTGTGCTGCCCGCGCACGGTGATCCGTGGGCCACCGACCAGCAGGCGGCACCGCCCGCGGGCCAGCCCTGGGGGCAGCCGTGGGGGCCGGACCAGCAGCCGGCACCGGGACAGCAGCCTGCTCCCGGACAGCAGCCTGCGCCTGGGCAGCAGCAGCCGTTTCAGCAGCCTGCGCCCGGACAGCAGCCGCCGTTCCAGCAGCAGTCGTACGGCGGGCAGCAGGCCCCCGGCCAGAACGTTCCCGGACAGCCCTACGCCCAGCAGCCGCAGCCCCCGTTCCAGCAGACCCAACCCCAGCCCCAGCCCCAGCCCCCGGCGCACGGCCCCGCCCCCGTCCCGGATGCGGAAGCGACCGCGCTGATACCTCCGTTCACCGCACAGCAGGGTGGCCAGGCACCGCCCGCGGGAGGACGGCAGGCGCCGCACGGGCAGCTCGTCCGCGCCACGCCGCAGGCCGGCGCGCCGATGCCGCCCGCCGCCGGCGACCCGGAATCGACGACGCTGCTGCGCCCGGTGGGCGGACGGCACGGCCAGGCGGCCAGCCGGCCGGGGCCGATGCCGCCGGCGGCCGGCGGCCGGCCCGAGACGGCCGGCGAGTCCACCACCACGCTCCGCGCGATCAAGCCGGCCACGCCGCCGCCCGGTGCCGACGCCGAGGCCACGCAGTTCCTGCCGCCGGTCGGCGGCGGCGCGCCCGCCGGCGCCGGACCGTCCGCGCCGCCGCCCGCCGCCCCCTTCGGCGGACGCCCCGGCGCGCCCGGTGAGCGCGCGACACCGGCCGAGTTCGACGGCCTGTTCCGCTCCGGGCCCGGTGGCGCCGTGCCGCAGGCGAACCCCGGCGGGGTCCCGGACGCCACCGCGCAGCTGCCCCGCTTCGACGAGCCGGAGCAGCAGCGTCCCGGCGGCCCGTACGGCCAACAGCCCTACGGGCAGCAGCAGTACGACCAATACGCCCCGCAGCCGGGCCACGACGCGGACGGTGGCGGCCGCCGCCGGCGCCTCGCGCCCGCCGTGGTCATCGGCGTCGGCGTGGTCGCCCTCGTGGGTGCCGGGCTGGGCGTCGGCTGGGCCATCAGCGGCAGTGACGACGGCGAGACGAAGCAGCAGCAGAGCACCGGCAGCGGTTCCCAGGGCGCGGACAAGGACGACAAGGGCGCCAAGGGCGGCGGGGAGGGCAAGCCGTCGGCCGCCGACCCGGTGGCGGCGCAGGCCAAGGACCTCGACACGCTCCTGAAGGACAGCAACAACAGCCGCTCCGCCGTGATCGACGCGGTCAACAGCATCAAGTCCTGCGACGACCTCGACGCGGCCGCCAAGAACCTGAGGGACGCCGCCGGGCAGCGCAACCAGATGGTGGACCGCCTCGGCAAGCTCTCCGTGGACAAGCTGCCCGGCAGCGGCGAGCTGACCGCGTCGCTCAACGAGGCGTGGAAGTCCTCGGCGGCGGCCGACAACCACTACGCGGACTGGGCGGGCCAGGTGAAGGGCAAGAAGGGCTGCCCGAAGGGCAAGGCGCGCGGCGGCAAGGAGGCCGCCAAGGGCAACGCGGCGAGCGGGCAGGCCACGAAGGCCAAGCAGCAGGCGGCGAAGCTGTGGAACCCGATCGCCCAGAAGTACGGCCTGACGGAACGCCGGCCGGAACAGCTCTGAGCGCGCCGCCGGGGCCGGGCACGCCCGGCGGCTCAGCTGTCCGCGCGCGGCCGTTCCAGCGTCCCGGCGACGTTCACGAAGCCCTCCTTCGCCGCCACCAACTGCCCTTCGCGTACGGCCTGGTACGTCACCAGGCCGTTGACGATGCGCGGGAAGTCCTGCACCGCGAGCATGTCCTCGGAGCGCCAGCGCAGCCCGGGCGTCAGCCCGCCGGTGTCCACCGCCCGGTCGCCCTGGTCCAGCGCCTGCCGCACGGTGTGGGCCGTGATGTCCTCGACGCCCTCGTCGTCGAGCTGTGCGACGACCGCGCGGAGGGCCGTGTAGGCGATCCACGTCGTCTGCACGCCCGGGTCGGCGGTGTCGATGCGGTTGTCGTTGAAGGCGTGGTCGCGGACGACCTTGCGCATCGGGTTCCACCGCGGGTCGCTGGCGACCGGGTACCAGCCGGTCAGGTACGCGCCCTCCAGCGGCCCGTACCGGCCGCCCGTACGGTCCACCAGCGCCTGCCCGACGCTGCCCAGGACCGAGGCGATGCGTACCTTCGAGCCGCCCGGGGCCAGCCGCCGGAAGGAGTCGAAGAACGTGTCGGTGCGTTCCCCGAGGGCGGCCGTCACGCAGCCGCCCGCGCCCTTCGACGCGCCCGCCGAGGCGCCCACGCCGTCCAGGGCGCGCCGGGCCGCTTCGCCGTAGTCGGTGCCGTCCTCGGGGGCGCGGACGTCCGTGGCGGCGTCGCGGCTGCCGTCGGACAGGCCCGCGCCGAGGAGGGCCGGCATCTGGTCGCCCTGGATGGTGTCGGGGCGTACCAGCGAGACCCGCTCGCAGACGCTCGCCAACTGGCGCCCGTTGCCGGCCAGCAGGGCCGCCGGGCCGCCGTTGACCGGGTACGACAGCGGGCTGGCGAACTCCTCGTCGGAGACGCCGTAACCGCCCAGGTAGGGGATGCCGTTGCGCTCCAGGGGCGAGATGAACGAGCGGCCGAACTGGCTGTACGAGCCGACGACCGCGATCGCCTTGGCGTCGACCGCGCGCTGTGCGCAGCGCGCGGCGGCCACCGAATCGTTGTGCTCGTTGCACGTGAGCACCTTGAGAGGGTGGCCGTTGAGGCCGCCCTGGGCGTTGGCCCAGCGTGCGTACGCCTCCGCCATGGCGGGCATACCCGGCATATTGGTCGCTTTGGTGTCCATCGGCGCCCAGGTCATCACCGTGAGCGGCTCCTTCTCCCCGGAGCCCCCGGAGGCTCCGGGGAGGGAGCCGCAGGCCGAGAGCAGGGACGCCAGGGCCGCCGTGCAGGCCGTGACAGTCGTGGCGGCTGCGGAGGCGCGGGGGAAGGGGCGGGGGGAGGGGCGTCGCCGTCCGGTCATGTGCACGGAGCCTTCCGCTTCGTCCGGAACGCGCGAGTGACGTCCGCGCAACGAACGGTGACGGCGGAGTGAACTCCAGGGGGCCGGCGATGATCATCGGCCGAGAACGTACGATCGAATACTGTGCAAGGTTCGGAGAAGTCTTCCCGTCGCGGCCGTCGCTCGACCACCATGGGCGCCATGCCGCTCAACGACATGCCGTGGTGGCGCTGGCGCAGCAATGTGCGCTCCGCGCTGCACATGCTCTCCGACCCCGGCTTCCAGCAGGAGACCTGGCTGGCCGGCCGCCCGGGGTACGGGGACGTCACCGACGCCGTCTACCGGCTCGTCGAGGACACCTGGCTGGACAACTGGTCCGCCGAGAAGTACGTCGGCACGATCTTCCGGGACTCCCAGGAGGCGTCCCTCGTCGACGTCGCCGTGCTGCGGGTGCTGCGGATCATGCACCAGGTCGGCCCGGACGCGCCGGTGACCGCGTACCTGGAGCACCACGGCTGGCCGGAAGCGGTGCGCGCCGCGCGTGACGCACACGTACGGATGGCGACGGCGGACGGCGAGGACCCGGACGTGCCGCCGCACTCGCTGGAGGTCCTGGCGATCATGACGCGGGGCCGGCGGGCGCCGGTCTAGAACCGGGCGTGCCGGGTGCGGGACGGATCACGGCCGGGAATGTGCGACCCTATGAGGTCATGAGCGACTCGCAGCCCAGTACCCCCGACCAGTACGTCCTCACCCTCTCCTGCCCGGACAAGCAGGGCATCGTGCACGCGGTGTCCAGCTACCTGTTCATGACCGGTTGCAACATCGAGGACAGCCAGCAGTTCGGGGACCACGACACCGGGCTCTTCTTCATGCGGGTGCACTTCGGCGCCGACGCGACCGTCAGCCTGGAGAAGCTGCGCGCCAGCTTCGCCGCGATCGGCGACTCCTTCCAGATGGACTGGCAGATCCACCGCGCCGACGAGAAGATGCGCATCGTCCTGATGGTGTCCAAGTTCGGGCACTGCCTCAACGACCTGCTCTTCCGCTCCCGGATCGGCGCGCTGCCGGTCGAGATCGCGGCCGTGGTCTCCAACCACACCGACTTCGCCGAGCTGGTCGGCTCGTACGACATCCCCTTCCACCACATCCCGGTCACCAAGGACACCAAGGCCGCCGCCGAGGCGCAGCTGCTGGAGCTGGTGCGGGAGGAGAACGTCGAGCTGGTCGTGCTGGCTCGCTACATGCAGGTGCTCTCCGACGACCTGTGCAAGGCGCTGTCCGGGCGGATCATCAACATCCACCACTCCTTCCTGCCGAGCTTCAAGGGCGCCAAGCCCTACCACCAGGCGCACGCGCGCGGTGTGAAGCTCATCGGCGCCACCGCGCACTACGTGACGGCGGACCTCGACGAGGGCCCGATCATCGAGCAGGAGGTCCAGCGCGTCGGGCACGGCGTCACGCCCGACCAGCTCGTGGCCGTCGGCCGGGACGTGGAGTGCCGGGCCCTGGCGCGCGCCGTGCAGTGGCACAGCGAGCGCCGCGTCCTGCTCAACGGCACGCGCACCGTCGTCTTCGCGTAACCCGTCGGGGCGCGGTCACCGATGAGGTCTCCGCGCCCTCACAGGCGCGACAGCGACGCCGTGGCGAACAGCACGTCGCGGATCGCCTCCGGCTCGCCGTGCTGCCCGGCGACCGCCTCCTCGGGCGGTACGTGGCCCGCTGCCAGCTGGCAGAACTCGAAGCTGTCCAGAGCGATGTGCGCGACCGTGCGGTCCGGCGTGCCGAGGGCGGCCGGGGAGTCCAGGGCTATGTACCAGTGGCCGCCGCCGCAGCCCTCGATCTCCAGGTGCAGCGTCCGGCCGGGGGCGCCCGCCGCGACCAGGCGCCGCGGCGGCGTCGCCAGCCCGGCTCTGCGCCGTTCGGCGAGCACGCCGGGCAGCAGCCGGGCCGCCAGGTCGACCAGCAGGCCCAGGTGCCCGGGGGCCGGCGGCTCGTACGGGTAGTCCACGGCGTCGGCGATGTCGCCCGCGTGCACCCAGCACTCGAAGGCGCGGTCCAGGAAGGAGTCGCGCAGCGGCAGCCGGAAATCGCCGTACGGAACGGCCAGTTCGGCGACGCCGCGGCCGGCGAAGGACACCGTGCGGATGAGGGTGTGGCTCTGGTCGCGCCACGGGGAGCGAGTGGCGAACGGGGCGCGCTCGTCGGTGACCGCCTGCCAGCAGGCTTCCGTACGGGCGACGGGTCCGGCCGGCGCGGGCGGTGCCGCTGCGCCCAGCGGGTCGCCGAGGCCCAGCGCCGTGGCGACCAGCCCGTCCACGGCCATCAGGTGCCCGAGGACGCCGGCGACGGTCGTCCGCCGCTCGACCGGCCGGTCGCCTTCGAACCAGCGCAGCCGCACCGGCGCCCGCCACTCCGCCTCGCCCATGTCGCTCAGCAGCGCGTCCAGCTTCGCCGCCTCGGCGTCGTACGGGGCCGCCCAGTCCGGTACGGGGATGCGGGCCGGGCGGCGGCCGAGGCAGCCCTCCAGGACGCGCGAGCGCAGCAGCGGGTCGAGGTCGAGCGGGGCGGTAGGCCGCAGCAGGCCGACGGCCTCGCGCAGGCGCAGCGCCTCGTCGGCGCAGGCCGCGCAGTCGGTGAGGTGCTCTTCGACGGCGGCCGTCTCCTCGGCGGAGCAGGCTGCCAGGGCCCAGGCGCCGAGCAGCGACTTCAGCACGCGGTGCGGGGGAGGGGCGGACGCCGGTGCGGGCTCGCCGGTGCCGTCGGCGGGCGTGTCCGTACCGTTCGCGGGCGTGTCCGTGCCGTCGGCGGGCGGCTGTGGCGCCGGAGGCGGCGCGTCGGGCAGCGACCCGTCGTCCTCGGCGGCGGACCTCGGCGACGGTATGCGCGGACGGCCGCCCGGGTGGGCCGCGCCGCCGGTGTCCGGGCCCGGCGGGGTGCCCGGACCGTGCGGATCTTCCGGGTCGTGGCGGTCCCACTCCTCCGGGCCGTTCACAGCGTCCGTCCGTAGCCGGTCCCGTGCGGCGGGGACGCCTGCGGCCTGGCGGGCGGCAGGGCCTGGTGGTTGTGCGCGGTGGACAGCAGCTGGAGGCCCAGGCGCAGCCTGCGCCGGGCCTCGTCCTCGGTGACACCCAGGTCGGCGGCGGTCTGGCGGTAGTCGCGGCGCTGGAAGTAGGCCAGTTCCAGCGCGGCGCGGAGCGGGGCGGGCATGGACGTGACGATGTAGTCGGCGCGGGCGGCGGTGGACGCCTCGCGGATCTGGCGCTCCACCTCGGCGGGCTCGGGGGCGTCCGCGCCGCGGTCCCTGGCCGAGGCGGTCTCGGACTGGCGCAGCCGGTACACGGACTGGCGGTGGGCGAGCTGGGCCACCCAGGAGCGCAGGGAGCCCTGCTTGGGGTCGTAGGAGTCGGGGTTCTCCCATATGTAGCCGAAGACTTCGCGGGTGATGCGGTCGGCGGCCGTCTCGTCGTCGAGGACCCGGCGGGCGAGGCTGTGCACAAGCGAAGCGAAGCGGTCGTACAGCTCGCCGAGCGCGGCCGCCTCGCCGCGCGCCAGCCGTTGCTGCATCCGCCTGTCCCAGCGCGGTGGTGCGTCATGTCCCATCTGGCCCCCATCCCTCGACGCCGCCGTGCCGCCGGCGCGGCCCCGCTCTCCACCGTGCCATCGAATGTAGTCGGCCGGTCCGACAATGACGTCTCTTTGCGGCAAATCCGCTCTCGTGGGGCTGACGGATGGTATGGAGACGGTCACTTTGTGGTGGTAATGCCCGCGGAGCAACGATCGAAGCGGAGCGTTCGCTTCTGTATCTGCCGATGTGTTACCCGTGTGTGACCGGTTCCAGGGGAAAGTTCACCGCTGAGTGGGCATAGCCTTGGAAGGGAACGGCCCGTTGCGCAAAGAATTCTGAAGAGTTTCAGGGGAGAACGGCCGGGCAGTCGAGGCGGGAAGGGCGCATTCCGGTTGGTTCCGGGGGTGTCCGGTCCGCAAGCGAGCGAAAGGCTTCGAGCGCGTGTCGTTGAAGGTGGCAGAGGGTGAGCAGGGCCGCTGGGCCGTACTACAGGTCTCCGGCGAGATGGACCTGGTCACGTCGCCCGCGGTGCGCCAGCATGTGCACGACGCGGTCGCCGAAGGGCGCCGCAGCCTCGTGCTCGACCTCTCCGAGGTGCGGTTCTGCGACTCCAGCGGCGTCGGCGTGCTGATCGCCGCGCGGCGCCTGATGCGCTCCTGCCAGGGCCGGCTGCGGCTGATCCTGCCCGCGCAGGGCGCGGTGGACGGCTCGCACGTCAACCGGGTGCTCGCGGCGCTCGGCGTGCGCCGCCTCTTCGAGGTCTACCCGGACCTCAGTACGGCCGTCGACGAAGCGGCCGCGCCCCTTTCCGCGTGAACCGCGCACCCCTCCCCGCCGGAAAAGGGCGGCCGCCCGGAACTACGGCTCACTCTGGGTGATTGGCCTATCGCGTACGGGTTCGTCGCCCGCGTCGCGCGGGAATTCGGCCCGTACGAGAAATCCGCCGTCCGCCGTGTGCCCGGCCTCCAGCAGGCCGCCGAGGCTCTGCGCACGCTCCCGCAGGCCGACCAGGCCGTGGCCGCCGCCCGGCAGCGCCGGGGCCGGTGCCGAGGCGTCCGGCGGCCCGTTGCGCACCTCCACCCGCAGCCCGAGCGGCTCCGCCGCCCCGTCCGCTGCCGCGCCGCGCGGCGCGCCCACCGCGGCGACCCGCACCCGGACCCGCGCGCCCGGCGCGTGCTTGCGTACGTTCGTCAGCGCCTCCTGCACGGTCCTGAACGCCGCCCGCTCCACCGCCTTCGCCCCGCACGTACCGGCCGGCACCTCGTCCTCGTAGGTGACGTCCAGCGCGCTCGTCTCGATCAGCCGCGGCAGCTCGGCCAGATCGGGCTGCGGCACCAGGTCCCCGGCGTCCGCCGTGCCGCCGCCGGCCGCCCGCAGGATGCCGACCATGTGCCGCAGCTCCTCCAGGGTCCGCACGGACAGTTCGCGGATCGTGCGGGCCGACTCCCGCGCCGCCTCCTCCTCCGCGCTGACCTGCACCGCCCCGGCCTGCAGGCTGATCAGGCTGACCTGGTGGGCGACCACGTCGTGCATCTCGCGGGCCAGCCGCGCCCGCTCGGTCGCCAGCACCCGGTCCGCGATCAGCCGGTCCTCGCGGCGCAGGCTGCGGGTCAGGTCGTCGACCCGGGCGGCGAGTTCGCGGCGGGTACGCACCAGCAGGCCGAGCGCGATGGGCGCGGCCGAGGTCACCATCGCGTCGATCAGCACCTGGACGTTGTCGCGGTACGCGCCCGGGTCCAGGTCGGAGAGCGGGTACGGGAAGAAGTGCGCGGCGATCAGGAGGCCGGCGCAGACGCCGAGCCGGGCGCGCCCGCGCCGGAGCGCGGCGAGGGTGTAGAGGGCGATCATCGGCGCGAACCAGATGTAGCCGATGTACAGGCCGGGGAGGGTGACCAGGAAGACGGCGAGCGGCAGCCGGCGCCGCAGCAGCAGCGCGCCGGCGGCGACCAGGGAGACGGCCGATTCCAGTCCGAGGTCGAGGCCGTTGACGAGGAAGGCGTCCACCATGGACAGGAGCACCGGCACGACGAGGGCCGCGGCCGTCCGTATGCCGCCGCGCGTCCGTATGCCGCCGCGCGCGCTCACCGGGGCCCGCCCGAGACGAGGCCCGCACGGTCCGCGAGGATCGCCGCCTGGACGCGGTTGAGCCCGCCCAGCTTCCCCAGCAGCGCCCGCACATGGTCCTTGACCGTGCTCGGCGCCAGGCCCATCCGCTCCGCGATACCGGCATTGCCCAGGCCCTCGCCCAGCAGGGCCAGCACCTCGGCCTCCCGGGGCGTCAGCGCCTGTACGGCACGCGCCGCCGCGGCCTGGTCCTCGGCGGTCAGGAAGCCGCCGATCACGGCCCGCGTGACGCCCGGGTCCAGCACGCTGCCGCCCGCGGCCAGCGTGCGTACCGCGCCCACCAGTTGCCCGGGGTCCGAGTCCTTGAGCAGGAACCCGGCCGCGCCCTCGCGCAGCGCCGCCGTCAGGTACTCCTGTGCGTCGAACGTCGTCAGCATGGCGACGGCGGGTGGCGCGGCGGCGGTGCGCAGCCCGCGCAGCACGGTCAGCCCGTCCACGTCGGGCATCCGTATGTCGAGCAGGACGACGTCCGCCGCGCTGCCCAGCACCGTGTCCACGGCCCCGGCGCCGCCGCACTCCGCGACCAGCTCGATGTCCGGGGCGGTGCCCAGGATCATCCGCAGGCCGGATCTGACCAGCCGCTCGTCGTCCACCACCGCGACACGGATCACCGGCCGCCCCTCTCTGCATCGCGCCGTCCCGGTCCTGCCCGCCGCGCGCCGCGGCCGACCCCCGCCGGTCGGCGGGGGTCGGAGCACGACCTGCGGAGGATGCCGAGCAGCGGCGTCCGCGGGCAGAGTGCCTCTCATGCTGCACCACCAACCAGGCCACAAGCCGACCACGCGGTGCAGCTCACAGTGAGAGCCGGTGTCTGGCACAGGTTCTGACGGCCGCCGCGACCCCCACACGCGGCGGCCGTCGCCGGTAGGCCCGCCGGCCCGCTTCGGGGCTCGCTCCCGGGCCCGCTCCGGGCCTCCGTCCGATCCCCCCCCGGACAACTTCTGCCTCACCCGTTGTCTCCCGTCACTGCCGCCTCTAGGTTGTCCGCGATCCGCCGCACGTCCGCCCGTTGGGCGTCGCGCGGGCCACCCCCTCGGAGCACGGCCCCCTCCCGGGGCACGGCTCGGCATCGCTTCGGAAGGCAGCCTCGTGCACAGACCCCGGCGTACCCCCACACCGCCCGGCACTTCCATACGGGCCCGAATACGGCAGCGGTCCGCCGCCCGCGGCCGTACGGCGATCCGCGTGGCCGCCGCCGCGTCCGGCCTCGCGCTCGTCGGCGGCATGGCCGTCACCGCCCCCGCGGCCTCGGCTTCCCCCTCCGCCACACCGCCGCCCTCGCCCTCCCGCACCCAGCAGGTCGAGTACTTCACCGGGCCGCAAGGCCACCCCCGCCACACCACCGTCCCGGCCGCCACGCCCAAGAGCCTGGTGAGCGCCCACCGCGCGCGGTCCGCCGCCGAACTGGCCGCCGACGGCGAGGTGACCTCGCTCGTCCGCAAGGGCCCCACCGCGAAGAAGGTCGACGTCGTCTTCATCGGCGACGGCTACACGCTCGCCCAGCAGAAGGGCTTCCACGCCGACGCGAAGGCGAAGTGGGCGCAGATCTCCGCCGTCCAGCCGTACGCCGCGAACCGCGCCCTGTTCAACGTCTGGACCGTGGACGCCGTCTCCAACCAGTCCGGCGTCTCCGGCGACCCGGCCAAGAACGTGGTCCGGGACACCGCGCTGGACTCCCGCTTCTGGTGCGACGACATCGAGCGCCTGCTCTGCGTGGACACCGGCAAGGTCGAGTCGTACGCCTCAAAGGCCCCGGACGCCGACCTGGTGATCGTCCTGAGCAATTCCGCCAAGTACGGCGGCGCGGGCTACAACGACATCACCTCGCCCGTCGGATACGACGGCATCGCGACCGCCTCCTCCGACCACCGCGACTCCGCGCAGGTGGCGGTGCACGAGACGGGGCACTCCCTCGGGAAGCTGGCCGACGAGTACGTGTACGACACCAACGGCGCGTACAGCGGTCCCGAGCCGGCCGCGCCCAACATCACCAAGATGAGCGCCGCGCAGCTGAAGGCCAAGAAGGCGAAGTGGTACCGCGACCTCGGCAAGGAGTCGCCGGACGGCGGCAAGGTCGGCGCGTACGAGGGCGGCGGCTACTTTCCGCGCGGCCTCAACCGGCCCACCAAGGACTCGATCATGCGCACCCTGGGCCGGGAGTTCAACCTGCCCGGCCGTCAGGCCATGATCGAGGGTTTCCACCGCCATACGGGCCGCTCCGCTGAGCCCCGGGAGCCCCGTACGCACTGAACGAACGGCCGGTCGCCAGGACCACCACCGAGGTCGTGGCGGCCAGTTCGTACGCCGTCGTGACCAGCGAGACCACGCTCTCGCCGGTCACGAACGGGCCCCCGAAGAAGCCGGTGACGGTCAGCAGCACCACCGTGCGCACGGTCAGGTACAGCTCCACGGCGGCGAACACCAGGAGCGCGCCGCGCACGTCCCGGCGGCCGCGGACGGCGAGGACGCCCAGCACCGCCAGGATGATCACCGCCGACAGCGTGGTGAACTCGGTGGAGTTGGAGAGCTGGACGGACGCGTTGCGGGAGGCGTCCACCGCGCGGTGCAGGTAGGGGCCCACGTCGAGGCGGTCCTGGGCCATGCCCCAGACCGTCCAGGCGAGCCGCACCGCGCCCAGGACCAGGAAGAGCACTCCGCAGATACGGGAGAGCCTGCGCCGCCACCAGGAGTCGGCCCCCGGGGCGTCCGCCCGTTCGGCGGCGGGCAGCAGCGACACCACCACGACCAGGGCCGCCACCAGCCCCAGGCCGCGCGTCGCCAGCACCAGGCCGCCGAGGTGCTCCACGGCGTACAGCTGCCGGTAGCCGGCGTGGCACAGGCCGGCGATCTCGCGCGCCGACTGGGCCAGGATCACCCAGCCGAGCAGCAGCGCACCCGTACGCGCCACGCGCCGCCGGGCGAGCGCGCAGCCCGCGACCGCCAGCAGCGCGACGACCAGGGCCCATTCGCCGGGCCCGAGCGTCCACATGAAGAAGGAGGCACGCGGGTTGAAGAGCCCTTCGAAGAAGTCCCAGACGCTGCCGTCGCCCTGGACGATGCCGTACACCGTCCAGGCGGTGAGCGCCGCGCCGTAGAGGCCGAGGGCCGCGCCCGCCGTGCGGTAGGCCCGGTCGTGCTCGGCCGCCGCCCGCCCGGGGCCGGGGCCGGGCCGGACGTCCACCACACCGCCGTCCTGCATCACCATGTCCGACCCCCGATCCGCCGCGCCGTGCCGTGCTCGCCCTCGCCGGCCCGCGTACGGCCGACTGCCCTGTGTCGTGTGCCCGGTTCCTCCTGCCGCCTCACTGTTTCAAGGACGGCGGCGGAGGCGGCGGAGGTTCCCTTCCGTGTGTCGTGGGGCACTGCCGTACACCGGGTGACCGGCGCCCCGCCCGCCACCGGGCACTACACCCTCTGCCCCGGGTCGCGCCGGACAATCTCGTGGCACGCCGGCACCTGTCTCCCGCACGCCGCCCGTCCCCCGTCTGCCGAGGTCGGTTCGGCGGCCGGTGGGGCAAGATGACCCCATGGGGAGCTTCGGGGGCGAGGGCCGGCTGCTGGCCGGCCGCTATCGCCTGGGCGAGCGGCTCGGACACGGCGGTATGGGGACCGTCTGGCGCGCCACCGACGAATTGCTGGGGCGTCAGGTCGCGGTGAAGAAACTGCACTTGGACGACGGCCGGGACGGGCCCGCGCCGACCGTCGGGCCCGAGGCGGCGGACCGGCGCGAGCGGACGATGCGCGAGGCCAGGGCCGTCGCCCGGATCAGGCACCCGAACGTGATCGTCCTCCACGACGTCGTCGAACAGGACGAACGTCCCTGGATCGTCATGGAACTGGTCGACGGCGGCTCCCTCGCCGACCGGCTGGCCGGCGGCGGACCGCTCGCGCCCCGGGAGGCGGCCCGGATCGCGATCGCGCTGCTCGGCGCGTTGCGGGCGGCCCACGCGCGCGGTGTGCTGCACCGCGACATCAAGCCCGCCAACGTCCTGCTGGAGGCGGGCACCGGCCGTGTCGTGCTCACCGACTTCGGCGTCGCCCAGGTACCCGGCGGCCCGACGCTGACCGAGGCCGGCGGCTTCGTCGGCTCGCCCGAATACACCGCGCCCGAGCGGATGTCCGGCCGCGACGCGGGCCCGGCGGCGGACCTGTGGTCGGTCGGCGCGCTGCTGTGCGCGGCGCTCAGCGGCGAGTCGCCGTTCCGGCGCGACTCGTTGGGCGGCGTCATGAACGCGGTCGTGGACGAGGAGATCGAGCTGCCGGAGCCGGCCCGCCCCCTTCTGGCGGTCGTCCGCGGCCTGCTGGAGCGGGACCCGGACCGGCGGCTGGACATCTCCGGGACCGAGCGGCTGCTGCGCGGTTACCTCCAGTCGGGCCGCGCCCCCGGGACGCCGCACGGTACGCCGCCAGGAGCGTCCACGGGCCCCGAGCGGCTGCCGCACGAACCCGCCGCCCCCGGCCGCCCGTACGGTGTCCCGATACCGGACGCCCTGGCGGACCGCGCGCTGGCCGCCGCGGCCCGCCCGCACACCGGCCGCGCGCGCACCGCGTTCCTCACGGGCCTGGCCGTGTGTGTGCTGGCCGGTGCGGGCCTGGGGATCGCGGCGCTGGTCCTCGACGACGGTGGTGCGGACGGCAAGGGCGGCGGCCCCGGCGCCACGCGGACGCAGGAGCACCCGGGCGGGTCCGGCAGCGCGGGCAAGAGCGCCACTGCCCCGCCCGGGTACCTCCTGGTGCGCGACCCCATGGGCTTCGCCCTCGCCGTACCGAACGGCTTCTCGCGCTCGTATGAGAATCCGCGCGTCTACTACTACTCCGCGGGCAAGCGCTACCGGCTCGGCGTCCACGTACAGAAGCAGGTCCCGGCCGGGCCGCTGGGCACGCTGCGCGAGGCCGACGCGAAGGGCCCGGACGACTACCCCGGCTACCGCGACGGCACGGTCACGAAGGCGACGCACCACGGCCTGCCTGCCGCGCTGTGGGAGTTCACCTGGGACGGCGGTCCCGGGGACGGCGGCGCGCGGCACACCTACGAACTCAGCTGGGAGGAGGGCGGGAAGATGTACGACGTGTGGGTCTCGGCACCGCTCGGCGAACGCGCTCAGGCGAAACGGCACTTCACCGTGGCCCTGCGCACTTTCCAGCTGGCGGTACCCGGCCAGGTCGGCTGACCCCGGCCCGCGCCCCGGCCCCGGGAACGGCGGCCGCCGGAGTGCGGGGCAGCCGCAAGGTCCCAGAACAGCGGCCTTGTGGCCAGTGAATACTGGCGCGATTGTGCGCACGGCGTGAAAACTCGTTACCGGTGGGTACCCAAAGCGTCCGACGCGTCATACGCTCGCCCGCATGACGGACTCGCAGGACACCGGAACCAGCCCCTCCGCCACCGCAGCGCAGGACGCGCCCGCCGGCGGCAACCCCGTCGTCCGCGCCGCCGCCGGTACCCGTACCGCGGCCGACGTGGTCACCCCGCACCTGGCCGCCCGCCTCGCCCGCGGCGTGACCGGCAGCGGCCGCACCGCCAACCACACGCCGTTCACCGGCGAGAAGCTGGCGGACCTGCCCGAGTCCACCCCCGAGGACGTCGCCACCGCCTACGAACGCGCCCGCGCCGCCCAGCGCGCCTGGGCCGAAGTCCCCGTCCGGCAGCGCGCCGCCGTCCTGCTGCGCTTCCACGACCTCGTGCTGCGGCGCCAGGCCGAGGTGCTGGACCTGATCCAGCTGGAGACCGGCAAGGCCCGGCTGCACGCCCACGAGGAGATCCAGGCCGTCGCCGTCGCCGCCCGCCACTACGGCCGCAAGGCACCGGCGTACCTGCGGCCCCGGAGCCACACCGGCGTCGTGCCGACCCTCACCAAGGTCACCGAACTGCGCCGGCCGCGCGGCGTCGTGGGGCAGATCGCGCCCTGGAACTACCCCTTCGAGCTGTCCGTCGGCGACGCGCTGCCCGCCTTCGCCGCCGGCAACGCCGTCGTCATGAAGCCCGACACCGAGACCGCGCTGACCGCCCTGTGGGCCCGCGAGCAGCTCATCGAGGCCGGGCTGCCCCCGGAGGTCTGGCAGGTCGTCCTCGGCGACGGCCCGGTCGTCGGCCCCGAGGTCGTCAAGCACGCCGACTACGTCTCCTTCACCGGCTCCACCCGAACCGGACGCGAGGTCGCGCAGGGCGCCGCCGCCCGCCTGGTCGGCGTCTCCCTCGAACTCGGCGGCAAGAACGCCATGCTGGTGCTGCGCGACGCCGACGTGGACAAGGCCGCGGCGGGCGCCGTACGCGGCTGCTTCTCCTCGGCGGGCCAGCTCTGCATCTCCATAGAGCGCCTGTACGTCCACGCCTCCATAGCCGACGCCTTCGTGGAGCGTTTCGCCGCCCGCACGAAGGCGATGCGCCTGGGCAACGCCCTCGCCTACGGCGCCGACATGGGATCACTCGTCGGCGAGCGGCAGTTGGAGACCGTCACCCGGCACGTGGAAGAGGCCGTCGCCAAGGGCGCCAGGCTGGTCGCCGGCGGCCGCGCCCGCCCCGACATCGGTCCGCTGTTCTACGAGCCGACCATCCTCGACGGCGTCGAGCCCCCGATGGCCGTGTGCGAGGAGGAAACCTTCGGCCCGGTCGTCTCGATCTACCGCTTCAGCGACGAGGACGAGGCGATCGCCCGCGCCAACGCCACCGCGTACGGCCTGAACTCCAGCGTCTGGACCAAGGACGGCCGCCGCGGCCGCGCCGTCGCCGCGCGGCTGCGCACCGGCACGGTCAACGTCAACGAGGCGTACGCCGCCGGCTACGGCAGCGTCCAGTCCCCGATGGGCGGCATGGGCGACTCCGGGCTCGGCCGCCGCCACGGCTCCGAGGGCATCCTCAAGTACACCGAGGCGCAGACCGTCGCCCACCAGCGCCTCATGCCGCTCGCCCCGTCGTTCGGCATGGACGACGAGAAGTACGCGGCGTTCATGACCCGCAGCCTGCGCGCGATGAAGGCGTTCCGCCTCCGCTGAGACGCCTCCGCTCAGACGCCTCCACTGAGAGCACGGGCCCGCGAGAGCCCGCCCGAGAACAAGGGAGTGCCAGTGCCCCAGGACCACCCTGCCCAAAAACAGCGCGACACGCCCGAGGACGGGTACGACTACGACGTGCTCGTCATCGGATCGGGCTTCGGCGGCTCCGTCTCCGCGCTCCGCCTGACCGAGAAGGGCTACCGCGTCGGCGTCCTGGAGGCCGGGCGCCGCTTCACCCGCGCGACCCTGCCCAAGAACTCCTGGGACATCAAGAACTATCTGTGGGCGCCCGCCCTCGGCTGCTACGGCATCCAGCGCGTGCACCTGCTCGGCAACGTCATGGTCCTCGCGGGCGCCGGGGTCGGCGGCGGCTCCCTCAACTACGCCAACACCCTGTACGTGCCGCCGAAGCAGTTCTTCGAGGACCGGCAGTGGGGGCACATCACCGACTGGCAGGACGAGCTGCGGCCGTACTACGGGCAGGCGCAGCGGATGCTCGGCGTACGGCTCAACCCGACCACGACCCCCTCGGACGTCCACCTCAAGGCCGCCGCGGAGAAGATGGGCGTCGGCGACTCCTTCCACCTGGCACCGGTCGGCGTCTTCTTCGGAGACGGCAAGGACACCGACGGCACGGCGAAGGCCGCGCCCGGCACCGAGGTCCCGGACCCGTACTTCGGCGGCGCGGGCCCGGCCCGCAGCGCGTGCACCGAATGCGGCGAGTGCATGACCGGCTGCCGGCACGGCGCCAAGAACACCCTCACCGAGAACTACCTCTACCTCGCGGAGCGGGCCGGTGCCGTCATCCACCCGCTGACGTCCGTCGTCACCCTCACCGAGGACTCGCGCGGCGGCTTCGCCGTCGGCACGCTGCCCACCGACGACAAGCGCAAGGGCAAGGGCCGTACCTTCACGGCCCGGCGGGTGGTCGTCGCCGCCGGCACGTACGGCACCCAGACGCTCCTGCACCGCATGAAGGACAGCGGCCTGCTGCCCCGCGTCTCCGCCAGGCTGGGCGAGCTGACCCGCACCAACTCCGAGGCCCTGGTCGGCGCGCAGACCGACGACCGCCGCTACCGCAAGGCGCACGGCGCGCCGAAGGCCGACTTCACCCGCGGCGTCGCGATCACCTCGTCCATCCACCCGAACGCCAGCACCCACATCGAGCCGGTCCGCTACGGCAAGGGCTCCAACGCGATGGGCAGCCTGTCCATCCTCCAGGTCCCGGTCGCCACCCGCGCGCCCCGCGCCCTCGCCTGGGCGGCCAACTGCGTCCGCCACCCGCTGCTGCTCCTGCGCTCGCTGTCCAACCGCCGCTGGTCGGAGCGGACCATCATCGGGCTGGTCATGCAGTCCCTGGACAACTCCCTGACGACGTACCGCAAACCGGGCGGCCTCGGAAAGGGCCTGCTCACCGCCCGCCAGGGGCACGGCGCACCCAACCCGCAGCAGATACCGGAAGCCGCCGAGGCCGCCACCCTGCTCGCCCGGGAGATCAACGGGTTCGCGGGCAGCAACGTCGGCGAGCTGATGGGCACCCCGCTGACCGCGCACTTCCTGGGCGGCTGCCCGATCGGCGAGGACGCCGACCACGGTGTGATCGACCCGTACCACCGGCTCTACGGGCACCCCGGCATCTCGGTGGTCGACGGCTCGGCGGTCTCCGCCAACCTCGGCGTCAACCCGTCGCTGACCATCACCGCGCAGGCGGAACGGGCGATGGCGTTCTGGCCGAACAAGGGCGAGGACGACGCGCGCCCCGCGCCGGG
Source organism: Streptomyces sp. NPDC017529 (assembly GCF_044329785.1). NCBI lineage: Bacteria > Bacillati > Actinomycetota > Actinomycetes > Kitasatosporales > Streptomycetaceae > Streptomyces > Streptomyces sp. NPDC017529. Next base: position 22,528 of record NZ_JBIRJY010000022.1, on the reverse strand, counting down.
CCGCCCGTACCAGCGGCTGACCGCGGTGGCGCCGCGTTCCCCGGCCGTCCCCGACGACGCGTTCGCGGCCCTGCGGCTGCCGCTGCTGCCCGTACCGGCCGTCCCGCGGAAGACCGGGGCCGCGGCCCCGGCGGAAAGCTGACGCGAGGGGTACGGGCCGCACCGCCGCGGATGCGGCCCGCTTGCCTCCGCCCGCGTGCTCAGGAGGCGCCGGCCCCCTTGCGGCGGCGTACGACGAACACCGCACCGGCACCGAGCGCGACCGCCGCCGCGCCGGACAGCGCGACGGCCGGCAGCGCGGAGGACGCGCCGGTCTCGGCGAGCTTCCCGGTGACCGGCAGCTGTGCCTGCTGCTTGGAACCGCCCTGCGGCGACGGCCGGTTCGGGCGCTTGCCGGGTTTGCCCTGGGCGTCCGGCACGTGGCCGGGCTTGCTGCTGCCGGCGGGCAGGATGTCGAAGGAGTAGTCGGTGGCGTCCGAGTAGCCGCATTCCAGGTCGGCGTTCAGGTACCAGCCCACGCTGACCGCGCCGCCGTAGCCGGCGGGCGTCTTGGCGTCGGCCTTGATCCGCAGCTTGGCGTCCGCGTACTCCCCGGGGCGCAGGCCGTCCGCGCCGGCGATCTGGGCGAAGTACCCGTCACCTTCCTCGGCGCCGGGCACCCGCTTCCACACACCCGCCCGCGCGTCGAACCATTCGAAGGCCAGGTGCCCGGAGATGTCGTCGGTGGTCTTGTTGTCCAGCGCGTACACCTGCGCGAACGCGTCGACGGATCTGATGTGCTTGCCGGAGACGTTGGTGGCCCGGAACGTGAAGCCCACCCAGCCGGAGCCGGCCACGATCTTGGTGGGCAGGCCGAGCAGCTGGGCCTTGACGGCCCGCTCGCTGGAGAAGTCCTCGCACGTCGGGCTCTCGGACGGCGTCTGGGGCAGCGTGGGTGTCGGCTCGGCCTTCCCGGCCTGCCGGCCGGCGCCGGGAGCGGCGGACGACGCCGTCGGCCCGGGAGTCGCGGTGCCGGAGGACTCCCCGTTCTGCGGCGCCGGACTGCTTTGGCCGGGCGCCGGGGAGGTCGCGGTCTGCGACGCGCCGGGCGTCGGCGTCGCGGTGGGTGTGGCCGCCGGGGCGCCGCCCGGCGGCTCGGCGGCGTACGCGGCGGGGGCCGCCAGCAGGGCGGCGGGGGCGAGGGCGGCCGTCGCGGTGACGGCGGCCAGGGCACGGCGGAGCTTCATCGTGAAGACCTCTCGGGGCCGAAGTGCCGTCGTGGCGGCACGAGTTCGTGAGGGCCGTCGCGGTGGGGCGCGGTAGGGCCGGGCGATTGCAGATACTGACCGGCCGTATCCGGAAAAGGTTGCGCGGCCCGGCGCGGACCACCGCAGTGACTCCCGTCACAGAGCGCCCGGGCGCGGCGGCGCGGCGAAGGGCCCCGGGACGCCGTCCGCGCGGGAACGCGGGCGGTCACGGGGCCCTTGGCGTTCGGCGCCGGCGTCAGGGCAGCGGCGGCACCGAGGGGCGGCGCCGGGGGGAGCGCCGCTGGCTCTCAAGTTGTCGGGGGCCGTGGGTGCCCCGGCGCCGGACGCGCCGCGTCCGGCGCGGTCTCTCCGACTCTCCGACCGGATGCGGTCGGTCCCAGGCGTCCCCGGGACCGACCGCCCCATCGGATGTGACCGGGCTGCTGTCCCCTGCTGACCGGTCACGGCGCCACAGCGAGGTCCCACGACGCGGACCGCTTCAACTCGGTCGGCGTCTCATCGCTGCGGCGGTTCCGCCCACGAGGCGGCGTCTACGCGTAGTCCTGCAGACCGCACCTGGCTGGCGTGGCATCCGGAACAACGAAGCCCGGCGGCGGCCGGTCACGGCGCCGTACGGGTGACACGGACTCGTGCCGCCCGCGGCTCAGATCCGGCCCCTGCACAGCTCCAGCAGCGTCATCGCGAGCGCGGTGCCGGGCCGCCCGAGCTGGCTCCTGTAGTGCTCCAGGACCTCCATTTCGCGTGCGAGGTTCACCCGCCGCCCGCCGGAGCCGATGCGCTCGCGCTGGATGACGGCCGACACCGCCATGCGTTCCTGTACGAGGCCGATGATCCGGCCGTCGAGATCGTCGATCCGCTGCCGGGCGTCCGTGATCACACCGGCCGCCGCCTCGGTACGCGCGCCCGTCTCGGGCTTCACCGTGGCCCTGCCCGTGGCCTTGGCCACAGGAATCGTCGCCGGGTCCGTGACCGCCTGGATACCGCTCATGTCCGTCACTCCTACGGATCATGACCCCGCAGCCGCCGTCCGTACCGCCTACGGCCCCGCCACCCGCAGAAAAACCGAGCGCCCCGGGCCTGTACCGGCCCGGGGCGCCTGGGAAGTCGCTCGTCAGATGATCAAGCAGCACGACCATGGCAGCCGGACGGGCCGGTGCCATAGGTAAAGACGAAGGTCAGCTGCTTGTACATGGCGCTCAGTATGAGCCCGTTAGAATCGAAAGTCCAACCCCTGCACCACCACCGCCGGAAGGCCGCCGAAGTGCCATCAGCGTCACCTGCTGCCGCCCCCGACGTCGTCCTGGTAGTCGACTTCGGCGCGCAGTACGCCCAGCTCATCGCCCGCCGCGTACGCGAAGCCCGGGTCTACAGCGAGATCGTCCCGTCCACCATGCCGGTGGCCGAGATGCTCGCCAAGAACCCCAAGGCGATCATTCTCTCCGGCGGCCCGTCGTCGGTCTACGCCGAGGACGCGCCCAGCCTGGACCGCTCCCTGTTCGAGGCCGGCGTCCCGGTCTTCGGCATGTGCTACGGCTTCCAGCTCATGGCCACCACCCTCGGCGGCACGGTCGACAACACCGGCGCCCGCGAGTACGGCCGTACCGACCTGCACGTCTCCAAGAACGCCTCCACCCTCTTCGAGGGCACCCCGGCCGAGCAGCCGGTGTGGATGTCGCACGGCGACGCCTGCTCCGCCGCGCCCGAGGGCTTCACCGTCACCGCGTCCACGGACATGGTGCCGGTCGCCGCCTTCGAGAACGACGAGAAGAAGCTGTACGGCGTGCAGTACCACCCCGAGGTGATGCACTCCACGCACGGCCAGCAGGTCCTGGAGCACTTCCTGTACCGGGGGGCGGGCATCGAGCCGGTGTGGACCACCACCAACGTCGTCGACGAGCAGGTCGCGGCCATCCGTGAGCAGGTCGGCAGCGCGCGGGCGATCTGCGGCCTGTCCGGCGGCGTGGACTCCGCGGTGGCCGCCGCCCTCGTCCAGAAGGCCATCGGCGACCAGCTGACCTGCGTGTACGTCGACCACGGCCTGATGCGCAAGGGCGAGACCGAGCAGGTCGAGAAGGACTTCGTGGCCGCCACCGGCGTCCAGCTCAAGGTCGTCGACGCCTCCGAGCGCTTCCTGGACGCGCTGGCCGGCGTCTCCGACCCGGAGGAGAAGCGCAAGATCATCGGCCGGGAGTTCATCCGGGTCTTCGAGCAGGCCCAGGCGGAGATCGTCGCCGAGTCCGGCGCGGCCGGCGAGCCCGTGAAGTTCCTGGTCCAGGGCACGCTCTACCCGGACATCGTGGAGTCCGGCGGCGGCACCGGCACCGCGAACATCAAGTCCCACCACAACGTCGGCGGCCTCCCCGAGGACCTGGAGTTCGAGCTCGTCGAGCCGCTCCGCCAGCTCTTCAAGGACGAGGTCCGCGCGGTCGGCGCCGAGCTGGGCCTGCCGGACGAGATCGTCCAGCGCCAGCCCTTCCCCGGCCCCGGCCTGGGCATCCGCATCGTCGGCGAGGTCACCCGCGAGCGCCTCGACCTCCTGCGCGAGGCCGACGCCATCGCCCGCGAGGAACTGACCGCGGCCGGCCTGGACCGCGAGATCTGGCAGTGCCCGGTGGTCCTCCTCGCCGACGTCCGCTCCGTCGGCGTCCAGGGCGACGGCCGCTCCTACGGCCACCCGATCGTGCTGCGCCCGGTCTCCTCCGAGGACGCGATGACCGCGGACTGGACCCGTATGCCGTACGACGTCCTGGCCCGCATCTCCACCCGCATCACCAACGAGGTGGCCGACGTCAACCGCGTCGTCCTCGACGTCACGAGCAAGCCCCCGGGCACCATCGAGTGGGAGTGACCCCCTCGTAGGTCCCCACCGCGGGTCAACGCCGCAGCCGTCGCTCATCAGTTTGAGCGGCGGCTGCGGCGTTTCTGGTGGGTAGGCTGGCCGTACGGCCCAGAATCCCGTCCATGGGAGGACTCATGACCGCTGAGACCACACACCACTGGCCCGTGCCCCCGCCGGACGGTTACACCGTGGACGACCTGCTGACCCTGCCCGACCTCCCGCCGCATACGGAGTTGCTCGACGGGAGCCTGGTTTTTGTGAGCCCACAGAGGTTTTTCCACAGCGTGGTGGTCGACTCGTTGGTCAGCGGGCTGCGCAGCACCGCACCGCCGGAACTGACGGTTGCGCGCGAGATGACCGTGTTGATCGACGAGCGCAACGGTCCCGAGCCGGACATCACGGTGGTGCGGGCCGCGGCGGTGCGCCACTCGGACCAGACGCACTTCCAGGTGCGGGACGTACTGCTCGCCGTTGAAGTGGTTTCTCCTGAATCCGAGGCGCGGGACCGCGACACCAAGCCGCACAAGTACGCGAACGCGGGCATTCCGTACTTCTGGCGGGTCGAAAAGGCCAGGCCGGGCGGTCACCCCGTGGTGCAGGTCTTCGACCTCGACAGGGAGGACCGGATCTACCGTTTGGCCGATACCTTCCGGGAGCGGCTGAAGCTCGGCACTCCCTTCGACATCGACATCGACCTGGCCGCGATCGCCCTTCCCTGAGCGTCGACGTGCGCCGACGAGGCTTCCGTGCTTCCCGCCGGCGCCGCCGTCACCGGAGCCAGAAGCGGGTCCGCTCCAGCCAGATGTCGAGCAGCTGCCGGTCGCCGAGGGTTTCGATGCCTCCGGCGACCGCGGGCCGGCCGTAGAGGAAGAGCACCAGGTCGGTGAGTGTGCCGCGGACGGCGACCGCGGCCTTCTCGTGGGCGTGGCGCCAGACGGGCGCGTCCCCGGTGAGGTCGACGAACCACTCCGCGGGCGCGTCGGTGGCGTGGAAGTGGAGGGTGCGGCCGGGGCCGAGCAGGGCGGGCGCGCCGGGCTGGTCCTCGGCGATCTCCTCGACCTCGTGGAATCCCATCCACTCGTCGAGGGCGTCGCGGGCGATCTCCTCGTCGAGGGCGTACGTCCCGCCGGCCGCCAGTACGGCGTCGGCCCGGTGGAGCGCCGTCTCGTGGGTCATCCGGCGGGCCCAGAACACCGGTGTGCCGCCGGGGGCCACGGTCCACACCGGCGTGCCGGGCCCGGCGGCCCGCAGGGCTTCCGAGAGGCGGGCGGCGCCCTCGGCGAGCCGGGCGTCCAGTTCGGCGGGGTCTTCGCCGGTGAGCCGGGGGGCGTCGTTGACCAGCTCGTCGGAGACGGGTTCGGTCGCCCGGGTCCGTACGATCGTGTCGACCCAGCGGTGGGCGCCGTTGAGGTGCCGGATCAGCTGCCCCAGGTTCCAGCCGGGGCAGGACGGCACGGTGGCGGCCGGGTCCACGCCTTTGACGGCGGACCTCAACAGGTCGGTCTGGTGGACGATTTCGGCGCAGTAGCGGTCGTAGCTCAGGGGGGTACCGGTCGTGGCGGACATGGCAGCACGGTACTGATTCGTCCCTGCGGGCAGAAACGAATTCCCGCCGGGGAAACCGCGTCGCGCCCCTGGCCACCTCCGCTACCGGCAGGTAGCTTCCGCTACGAGTCGTCCGTGCGAGGAGGAAGCCGCCATGCCCGAGCAGCCGCCGTCCGTTTCGCCGCCCGCGCCGGTGCCCACCGACCGGCTGCACTTCGCCATGCCGCCGCGGCACGCCACCGTCGAGGAGGAGCGGCGGTACCGCAAGGAACGGCTCGCCGCCGCGCTGCGGCTCTTCGGGCGGTTCGGGTTCGAGGAGGGCGTCGCGGGCCACATCACCGCCCGCGACCCGGAGTTCGCCGATTGCTTCTGGGTGAATCCGTTCGGCATGTCGTTCAAGCACATCACGGTCGGCGATCTGATCCTGGTGAACCACGAGGGGAAGGTCGTGGAGGGGCGCTACCACGTCAACCAGGCGGCCTTCGCGATCCATTCGCAGGTCCACCGGGCCCGCCCGGACGTCGTCGCCGCGGCGCACAGCCACTCGGTGTACGGGCGCGCCCTCTCCACCCTGGGGCAGCTGCTGCACCCGATCACGCAGGACGCGTGCGCCTTCTACGAGGACGTCGCACTGTTCGACGACTACACGGGCGTCGTGGTGGACGAGGAGGAGGGGCGGCGGATCGCGACGGCCCTCGGGCCGCACAAGGCCGTGATCCTGCGTAATCACGGCCTGTTGACGGTCGGCGACTCGGTGGACGCGGCGGCCTGGTGGTTCATTACGATGGAACGTTCCTGCCAGGTGCAGCTGACCGCGCGAGCGGCCGGCAAGCCCGTGCTGATCGACCACGCGAACGCCGTGCACACGCGCGAGCAGCTGGGCAACGACCTGGTCGCGTGGATCAACTACCAGCCGCTGTACCAGCAGATCACCCGCAGTGAACCGGACCTGCTCGGCTGACCGGCGCCGGCCGGGGCGGGCTTCCGGGGCCCGCGTCAACCCGCCGTACGCGCGTCACCGCCCGTACGGCCGGGCGTCCGGGGGCGCACGCCCGCCACGTACGGCACAATTCCCTCTCAGTACGGTGAAGTTGGCGGCGACCGGAGTCGGGGCGGAGCGGACGTGTCGGTGGAGACGGCGGGCGGTGTGACAGGGGTGTCCGGATCGCCCGGGACACCCGGGGCGACCGGAGGTGCTGGAGGGACCGGAGGGTTCCCGGCGACCGGGGCTTCCGGGGCCGGTGAGCTGGGCGGCGACGACGAGTGCACCTGCGGGAGGTGCCCGCGGGGTGCGCGCGAGGGGCATCGCAGGGCGGTCGCCGCGTTCGTGGCGCTGCGCGAGGAGTACGCCGCCGGCCGCGGCGTCCCGGCGGCGCTCGCCCATTCGGCCGGGGCGGCGCGGCAGTGGGTCTCGGACGAACTGGCGCTGTCGGCCCGCGCGGTCGCCGAGCGGGCCGCCGCCGAGGGCGCGGCCTGGCGGGACGCCGTGTGGCGGTACACGCTGCTGGTGCTGTGGGGCGGCGTCGGCGTCCTGGTGCTCGTGCAGGCCCTCACCGCGATCGGCACCGGCTGGACGGTGGCGCGTACGGCGGGCCTGGTTGCGGCCGTGGTCCTGGCGCTCGCGCTGACGGTCGCGGCGTGGCGGCACCGCGCGCGGGGCGGCGTGCTGGCGCCGCTGATCGGTGAGGACAACCGGCTGTCGACCTCGCGCACGGTCGCGGCGGGCTGGCTGCTGCCGGTGGCGTACACCGTCCTCGTGCAGGCCGTCCAACTGGCGGTGGCGGACGCGGACGGGCGCCGGGCCCTGATGGACGGCCTCGCACTGCCGCGCGGCGCCGGGCTGCTGACGGTGCTGGCGGTGACCTGCGCGGTGGCCGTCCTGGTGCGCCGCGTGGTGGCCGTACGCATCCAGGCCCGCCGGCTCCAGAAGGTGCGCGCCGAGCGGCCGCGCGCCGGCGACCTGCTGACGGACGACGCGGGGCGCGGCAGCCTCACCGACATCCAGTACCTGCTGCTGAACGTGGCGGCCGTGTCGTTCGCGCTGGTCAGGCTGGCCCGCGATCCCTCCAGGCTGCCGGACCTGCCGTGGTCCGGCACCGCCGTCGTCGTGATCGGGTCGCTCATGTACCTGGCGGGCAAGTACGCGGAGGGCGGTCGTCCGGTCGTCCTGTCGGTCGTGCGGGCCCGGGAGCCGGGCGATCTGGCCGCGCCCATCAGGACCGGCGACGACATCGAGATCCGCGGCGCCGGTTTCGTCCCGCCGGGCGCCGAGGACCCCGATCTGCTGGCGCGCACCGTCGTACGGATCGGCGCGGTGCACGTGCACGTGCCGCTGGTCCCGGTCGCCGGCGGCTTCGGCAACCCGACGGACGGCGTGCTGACCGTGCCCGTACCGGCGGACGTCGAGCCGGGCCGGGTGGAGGTCAGGGTCGTCACGGCGGCGGGCGTGGAGACGAACGCCTGCACGATCGACGTGCAGGACTGACGCGGGGCGCGCCGCGCGGAGATTCGGTCAGACGGCCCTGCGGGCTGAACACCGGGTACAAACACGTCCGTATCCCTTGTGGGACATGTGGTCGCGGGCACCTTCGTCCGCGTCCGGCGGCGACGGAGAGGCGGATGCCATGAGCCACGCGGATCGTGCGGTCGGTACCGGGCTGGGCGGGGCGGCCCGCGGCGGCGGCCCGCGGCGGACGATGGCGCAGTACGCGCTCCTGCCGCTGCGGATCTTCCTCGGCGTCACCTTCGTCTACGCCGGGCTGGACAAGCTGACCGACCCGGCCTTCTTCGCGTCCGGCGGCACCGGTTCGGTCGGCGAGCTGATGCGGCAGGTACGGGACACCTCCGCCGTGCCCCAACTGGTGGACCTCGCCCTGAAGAACCCGGCGGGATTCGGGTACGCCATCGCCGCCGGCGAACTGGCGGTCGGCATCGCCACGCTCCTCGGGTTGGTGGCCCGCCTCGCCGCGCTCGGCGGCGCGCTGATCTCGCTGAGCCTGTGGCTCACGGTGAGCTGGGCGGCCGAGCCGTACTACTACGGCAACGACCTGGCGTACCTGATGGCGTGGCTGCCGCTGGTACTGGCAGGTGCGCCGATGCTGTCCCTGGACGCGGTCCTCGCGGCACGGCGCAGCAGGCAGGGGCGGCAGCTGTTCGGATAGATCCGGAGACGGCCCGCCGGCCACGGGCCGCCCCCTCTCTTGTACGGCCCCGAGCCGATCGACGGCATGGCGGCACTCTTCCCGCCTCACGCGGACTGCCCCGGCCTGCGGCAGACCGACCCGGCCCATGTTCCTCGCTCCTTGATCAGCTGGGCGGCCGGTGGTCGCCGGCCGGCTCCACGGCCTCGTCGGCCGCTGTGATCGGGGACTGTACGGCGCGACGTCCGGCCCGTGCCGGTGCCGCCGTCAGTTCTGGGGTGTTCCGAGTGCGCGGACGAGGTGGGGGAGCGCGCGGCGGGCCAGCGGGGTGGGGTCGGTCTCGGCGGTGGGGTGGGTGACGCGCATGGCGGTGAGCCCCTCGTAGAGGGCCACGACCAGGCGGGCGAGGGCGGTGGAGGAGATGTCGGTGGTGTGCCCGGAGGAGGCGAGGCAGTGGTCCAGGACCTCGGCCAGACCGGCGTTGAGACGCTCCTCGTGCTCGGCCAGGGCCCGCGCGACCTCCGGGTGGCGCGCCGCGTGCAGCGTGAACTCCATGGAGACCAGGAACCAGGAACGCTCCTGCGCGTCGTGCGTCGCCAGGAGGTCGAAGACGCGCGCGACCGGGTCGGCGTCGTTCGTGAAGGACTCGACCTGGTGCCGTAGTTCGGCCAGGAGGCGGTCGGTGTGCGCGTCGTACAGGGCGAGGAACAGTTCTTCCTTGTCCCGGAAGTTGGAGTAGAAGGCGCCGCGGGTCAGCCCGGCCCGCTGGACGATGTCACTGATCGACGTGGCGTGGAAGCCGCGCTCGGCGAAGAGGGTGAGCGCGCTGCCGGTGAGCGCGGCGACGGTGGCCGGCCGGCGCTTGGTGGGTGACTTGGGCACGTACCGCTCCCTGCAGGTGATGGTTCCTCCCGAAGGGTACGTGCCCGCCCGTTCCGGGCCTTCCGTCAGCCCTGCTGCCGGTAGTCGTCGTAGAAGCCGGCACCGGTCTTGACGCCGAGGCGGTTCGCGTCCACGTACGTGTGCAGCAACTCACGGGGTCCTTCGGGCAGCCCGGGGCGTTCGGCGGCGTAGTGGTTCTCGATGTCCAGGACGACGTCCAGGCCGATGGCGTCCATCAGGCGGAACGGACCGGCCGAAGCACCCGTGTTGACCTGCCACATGCGGTCGATGTCCGCCGGGGTGGAAACGCCGTCGGCGACCACGGCGAGGCATTCCCGCTTCATGGCGGCCCAGACGCGGTTGAAGATGAAGCCGGTGCTCTCCCGGCGGGCCTCGAACGGGTGGATGCCGTAGTCGGGCAGCACCTTCAGCAGCAGTTCGACGGCGCCGGGGTCGGTGCGGCCGCAGGACATCACGTCGGCGGCGTTCTGCCGGGGCGGCATGTAGAAGTGCAGGTTCAGCAGGCGCTCGGGGGTGCGCACGCTGTCGACGAGGTGGCTCGTCGCGTAGGAGGAGGAGTTGCTGGCCAGGATGGCGTCCGGCTCGGCGAGCGCGTCCAGGTCCGCGAAGAGACGCTTCTTCAGGTCCAGGCGCTCCGGTACGGCCTCGATGACCAGCCAGGCGTCCGCGAGGGCGCGCGTCAGGTCGGTCGAGGCCTCGACGGTTCCGGGCCGGCCGCCGTCGATGGTCCGCACCACCTCGGGCAGTTCGCGGGCCACATAGGCGCAGGCCGCTTCGCCGGCTTCGGCGGCGGGGTCGTGGATGCGGACCAGGCCGCCGCGGGTGGCGAACATCAAGGCGATGCGGCGGCCGAGCGTGCCCGCGCCGACGACGGCGACCGGCCGGTCCTGGTGGTGGGAGGGAGGGGTGAAGCTCATGGCTGCTCTGCTGCTCCTGTCTCGTGGCCCCGCGGGGGCGGGTGCGGGGCCGGACGCGGGTGGATGTACCGCCCAACTTCTGGATACAGTGTGTATCCGATACACCTTGTATGCAACTGGAGGGGCGTCCGCCGCCCTAGCGACCCGAGGAGCAGCCCATGCGCGCCGACCAGGTGACCGCCGCGGTAACCACCCCCCTGACCGTCCCGCTCTATCCCCCGCGGCCCACCCGCTTCACGGGCCGCGAGTACTTCAACGTCGTCTACCGGACCGACCCGGACGCCCTGCGCGCGGTGGTCCCGGAGCCACTGGAGATCGACGAGCCCCTCGTGCGCTTCGAGGTCATGCGCATGGGCGAGGTGGACGGCTACGGTCCTTACACGGAGTGCGGCCAGGTCATCCCGGCCCGGTACGGAGCCGAGCACGGCGAGTACCTGCACGTCATGTACCTGGACTCCTTCGGCGCCACCGCAGCGGGCCGCGAACTGAGCGCCTACCCGAAGGTCGCGGGCGAGCCAGCACTGCGCCACGAGCGCGGCGCCCTCATCGGCACCCTCGACTACGGCAGCGAGCGCGTCGCCACCGCCACCATGGCCTACAAGTGGCAGCCGCTCGACCCGGAGGAGGCCCGCGCGCAGATCACCGTGCCCACCTTCGCCGTCAAGACGGTCCCCGGCTACGACTTCCGGCCCCGCGTCTGCGATCTGGTCCGCATGCGGATCACCGACATCACCGTGCGGGAGGCCTGGCGCGGCCCGGCCCGACTCCAGCTCTTCGAGCACGTCATGGCGCCGCTGGCCGACCTGCCCGTCCGCGAGGTCGTCGACGCCAGCCACATCCTGACCGACCTCACCCTCGCCCCCGCCGAGCCGGTCTTCGACTACCTCGCCGCTTGACCCTCGGCCTTGGACGGCGCCGCCCGGTGCCTGCGTACCGCGCTCCAGACGGCCGCCGTGATCCCCGACAGGCACAGGCCCGCCGGTACGGCCAGCACCGGTGCCGCGCCCGGCAGGTCCCACGCCCCGGCCGCTTCGAGTCCGTAGGCGCCGCCCACGCCCAGCGCGGTCAGGCCGGTGATCAGCCGGGCGGGCTCGAAGGGGTGGCGCTTCACTGCTGTCCTCCGGGGGCGGTCGTCGCGGGCGGGGCCGGGGTGGGGGCCGCCGACGGGGCGGCGCGCCGTACGTCCACCTGGCCCGCGCCGACCTCCAGGTCGAGGTCCAGTGTTCCGCGCGGCTTCTCGCCCGGCTTCAGGCCCTCGGCGGGCAGTGTGACGGTCTGCTCCTGGTCGGCCGAGAGGCGGAAGTCCTCGGACGTCTCGCCCGGCAGCCGTACGTCGCCGAGGCCGACGTCGATGTGCAGCCGCGCCGTGACGCCGGCCGGCACGACCACCTGGAGCTGCCCGGCACCGACCGAGGCCCGGGTGCTCACCGTCTGCCCGTTCTTGAACGGCACCTCGCTGAGGTCCAGTTCGCCGCGCCCCGCCCCGAGGTCGTAACGCGGCTGTACGGAGGCGGCGTCCAGCGGGAGCCACGTCTGGTCGCTCCAGTCGGCGGAGACGTTCTCGGGCAGTACCGCGGCGCCCGCCAGCAGCACGGACGTGAGGATCACCATGAAGACCGTGCCGCCGCCGGTCCGGCCGAACCAGGCGCTGACGACCAGCCCGAGGCCGAAGACCACGAGGGCGGCGGACAGCCCGGCGACCAGGACCGTGGACAGGCGGTGGTCGTTCGAGACGGCGCCGGCCACCGACAGGCCCGCGACCAGTGCCAGCAGAAACGTCCAGCCGCCGATCGAACGGCCCGTACGGCGGCTTCGGGCCGGCACCGAGGGCCGCCGCTCCCCGGGAACGGCCCACGCGGTCGCCCCCGCGCGCGTCCTGTGTGCGCCGTACCCCTCCCCGTACGCGGCCGGAGCGTCGCCGGGCCCCCACAGGTATCCCGTATGGGGCAGCCCCTCCTTGGAGAGCGGGTCGCGCCACCAGGACGGGCTGTTCCGCGTGGGCGGCGCCGTCGTCTCGGGCGGCGCGTCCGCGACGGCCTGCGCGGTCACCGGGTCGGCGGCCCCCGGCCCTTCCGTACCGGCGGCGCGGCGCTGCCGCGACCAGTACGCCGAGCCGCCCACCGCCAGCGCGAGCATGACGGTGAAGGTCAGCACGCCGCGGTTGGCCAGGGAGGTCAGGAAGAAGCCGCAGCCGACGAGCGCGAACAGCAGCGCGGTCAGCGCCGTGCCGTCGACCCGGCCGGACAGCAGCTTGCGGCCCTCGTTCTCGTCCTCGCCGTCCAGCGGGATCAGCAGCCAGGCGAAGCCGTACACGATCAGGCCGATGCCGCCGGAGGCCGCCAGCACGGCCAGCACGATCCGGAAGATCACCGGGTCCAGGTCCCAGTGCCGCCCCAGGCCCCCGCACACACCGGAGACCACCTTGTGCCGCCGGCTGCGGCGCAGGGGCGTCTGCGGCGCCGGGCGGCCCGCGGCGTCGGTGTCCGGTGGGGTGCCGGCGGGGGCAGCATCGTTCATGCGCCCATGGTGGCAAGCGGCACGGGCAGGCGGCATCGGTGGGAACCCTGGTTGGTCCCTGAGATCACCGAATGGGCGTCCGTTACCCATCGAGGACACGCCCTGTCCTCGATGAGAGGCAAGGTAGCGACACCCGGCATCCGGCGCCCGGCATTCGGCACCTGGTAGTCGGCATCCGGTCCAGCACGCGATCGAAAGCAGGGAAGCAACAGTGACGGTTCTCGACGCCCGAGCGCTCAACCGCGCGACGCTCGCCCGGCAGCTGCTTCTCGACCGCGCCGACGTACCGGTCCTCGACGCCGTCGCGCACCTGTGCGGCCTCCAGGCGCAGGAACCGCAGGAACCGTTCGTCGGGCTCTGGTCGCGGCTGCACGCGTTCGACCCGGCCACCCTCTCGGACCTGCTGACCGGACGGCGCGTGGTGCGCACCCACCTCATGCGCCGCACCGTCCACCTCCTCACCGCCGACGACGTCCTGGCCTGGCGCGCCCGCCACGACGCGATGCTGCGCCAACGGGTCCTCGCCACCTACCGCCGTGAGCTGGACGGAGTGGATCTCGACGAACTCGCCGCGGCGGGCCTGGCCGTCATGGCCGACGGCGAGCCCCGCTCGATGCCCGAGCTGGCGCGGGCGGTCGCCGGGCGCTGGCCGGGGCCGGGGCCGCGGCCGCTGGGGGAGATGCTGGTCGCCGCCCTGATCCCGATGGTGCAGCTGCCACCGCGCGGCCTCTGGCGTACGAAGGGCGGCGTACGCAACGTCCCGCTCGCCTCCTGGCTCGGCCGCGACATCGACCCGCCGGGCGCGAACGGTGCCGATGCGGCGGGTGAGGCGCTGGTACGCCGCTACCTGGCCGCCTTCGGCCCCGCCGCCTCGGCCGACCTGCGCGCCTGGTGCGGCCTCGCCGGGCTGCCGGCCGCGGTCGCCGCCGTACGCGACGAACTGGTCACCTTCCGCGACGAGCGGGGCCGCGAACTGCTGGACCTGCCCGACGCGCCGCGCCCCGACCCCGGCACGCCCGCGCCGGTGCGGTTCCTGCCGGCGTTCGACAACGCGATCCTCGGCTACCAGGACCGCGGCCGGATCATCGATGACGTCCACCGCGGCCTGTCGGTCGCCGGCGCGCGCGTCGTCCTGGTCGACGGCCGGGTCGCCGCGACCTGGACCGTCACGGACGGCACCGTGACGGTCACGCCACTGCGCCGCTTCTCCCGGGCGGAGCGCACCGGCGTGGCCGACGAGGCGCAGGCGCTGGCGTCGTTCCTCTCCGACCGCGAGAGCCAACGCGCGGAGATCGCCGCGCCGCCCGGCTGAGCGACGGGCACAGACCGGCACGAACGCGGCGCGCTTCGTGGCAAAGGCCGTGGGACGCGTCCGGCGGCCGCGCCCCGGCCCACCTCCGGCGGCCCTCGGACGACTATCGTTGCGCCGGACACCTGTACGGGGGGAACCGAAGGGGCGCGGCGCGGTGACGGAGGCGGCGGTGGACGACGGGCGGCTGGTCGCCGGGCGGTACCGCCTGGTCGAGGAGATAGGCCGGGGCGGTATGGGCACCGTCTGGCGGGCCCACGACGAGCTGCTCGGCCGGCAGGTCGCGGTCAAGCGGCTGCACGTCTCCCCGGAGCTGGACGCCGACGAGCTGGCCCGCCGCAACGAGCGCACCCGCCGCGAGGCCCAGGCCGCCGCCCGCATCAACCACCCCAACGTGGTCAGCGTCCACGACGTCGTGGACGATGCCGGGCTGCCGTGCATCGTCATGGAGTACGTGCCCTCGGTCACCCTCGGCGACGTCATCAAGGAGGCCACCGCGGCGGACGGCGCGGTGCCGCTGGGCGAGACGGCCCGGATCGGCCGCGGCATGATCGCCGCACTGCGCGCCGCGCACGCCGCCGGAGTCCTGCACCGCGACGTCAAGCCGGGAAACGTCCTGCTCGGCGAGGACGGCCGGGTCGTGCTCACCGACTTCGGCATCGCGGTCGCCACCGGCACGTCCACCCTCACCAAGACCGGCGAGCTGGTCGGTTCCATCGACTACCTCGCTCCCGAGCGGGTCAAGGGCGGTACGCCGGGTCCCGCCTCGGACCTGTGGGCGCTGGGCGCGACGCTCTACCAGGCGCTGGAGGGGCGGCCCCCGTTCCGCAAGCTGACGGCGGTCGAGACGGCGTACTCCATCGCCATGGACCCGCTGGACCCGCCGCGCAGCGCCGGCCCGCTGACCGCGCTGATCGAGGCACTGCTCGCGAAGGAACCCGCCGACCGTCCCACGGCCCAGGCCGTCGAGCAGGCGCTGCGCGCACCGGCCGCCGACCCGGACACGGCGTGGGTGAACCCGGCGGCGGCCCGCGCCCGCGCGGCGTCCGGCGAGGACGGCACGGAACACACGGGCCGTACGGACGACACGGACCCGACGGGCGGCACGAACCCGACGGGCGGCACGAACCCGACGGGCGTCACGTCGGCGACGGGCTTCGGACCCGCGACCGGCTACACGCCCGCGACCGGCCATACGTCCGCGACCGGTGGCACCACCGGAGCGGCCCGAGCGGACGGCGTGACCGCCCCGGTCCACCCCGCCCTGGCCTACCCGGCCACCGCTGCCCCCGCCACCGCCTCCACCCCCGCTGCCACCAAGAAGCGCGGCCGCGCGTTCGTGTGGAGCGCCGTCGCCGTGGTCGCCGTACTGGGCATCACGGGCGGCGCGCTGTACTCCGCCGGCCTCTGGCAGAACGACGGCGCCCAGGCGTCCGACGGCGCCCCGCAGACCCCCGAGACGTCGCCCACCACCCCGAAGCCCAAGCCCACCCCGCGGCCGGTCCCCAACGGGTACCACCGCGTCACGGAACCGGCGTCCGGCCTCCCCTTCCCGCTGCCGGACGGCTGGACCCGCACGGAGAAGCAGGGCGGCGGCGGCTCCAACTACCGCGACCCGGCGAACCCGCTGGTCAGCCTGCGTATCGAAGTCCTCGACTTCGCGAACACCGACGCCCTTCAGCACTGGAAGGACAACGAGAAGGCGGCCCTCAGGGAGGGCAGATTCCCCGGCTACCAGCAGCTGCGGATGCACCGCACGGCCTTCCGCGGGCAGCCGGCGGCGCTGTGGGAGTGGAAGTGGGCGGGGAGCGCGCGCGAGTACCGCGCCATCGACCTGGGGTTCGGCAAGCCCGGAGAGAAGGAGTACGCGGTCTACCTCTCCGCGCCGGCCGCCGAGTGGGAGAAGTACAAGAAGGTCTTCGACGCCGTCCAGGCGGGCATCCAGCTGCCCGAGGACCGGCAGCAGTAGAGGGCCGGCAGCAGTAGAGGACCGGCGGCAGTAAGGGACGTACCCGGCACGGAGCGCCCCGGGTACCAGGCGCCGGGTACCCGGGCCCTCCGTACCGGGCGCGCCGACTGTCAGGGGTGCCGTCAGGGTCGACCCTGATGCCACCGCCCCGCCTTACGTGTGACGATCGGTGTCATGACCACCGCTCCGTCCCGGCCCGAGGCGAGCTATGCCCCGGCGCCCGACCCCGACGACCCGCCCCTGCGCAAGCTCTACCGCAGTGCCGACGGCCGGTTGCTGGGCGGTGTGGCGCGCGGGCTGGCCGGGCATCTCGGGCTGCCGGTGTCCTGGGTGCGGGTCGTCTTCGTCGCGCTGTTCATGGCCGAGGGCATGGGCGCGCTGCTGTACGCCGCGTTCTGGTTCATCGTGCCGCTGGGCGTCGGGGGCGTGGACGCGGCCCGTGTGAACGTGAACGGGGCGGCCGGGCGCAAGCCGTCAGAGCGGGGCGGCGGCCGCCTGTCGGCCGTGCGCAAGGCCGACAAGGGGCAGGTCTTCGCGCTGTTCACGCTGCTCGCGGGCGCGGCCGTGGTGGCGTCCAGGTTCGAGCTGGGCCGCGCCAACGCCTATGTGTGGCCGGTCCTGCTGATCGGCGCGGGTGTCGCGCTCGTCTGGCGGCAGGCGGACAACGCGCGCCGCGCGCAGTGGCTGGAGATGGGCCGCCGCAAGGGCGTGCTGCCCGTGCTGCGCGGCGCGGCCGGTGTGGTGCTGGTCTGCGTCGGCGTGACCGGCATCTTCGTCCTCCAGGGCTCGGTCCGCCATCTCGGCGCGGTGCTCCAGGCCTCCATCGCCGTCGTGGTGGGCATCGCGCTGCTCGTGGGCCCCTATCTCGTGCGCATGATGCAGGACCTGTCCGAGGAACGGCTGATGCGCATCCGCGCGCAGGAACGCGCCGAAGTCGCCGCGCATGTCCACGACTCCGTCCTGCACACGCTCACCCTGATCCAGCGCAACGCGGAGGACCCCCGCGAGGTGGCGCGGCTCGCCCGCGCCCAGGAACGCGAACTGCGCGCCTGGCTCTACAAGCCGGAGGGCCGGGGCAAGGACGAGGCGCAGGAGCCGGACACTCTCGCCGAGGCGGTGCGCAAGGCCGCCGCCGAGGTCGAGGACCACCACGGCGTGCCCATCGAGGTCGTGGTCGTCGGCGACTGCCCGCTGGACGAGAAGCTGAGCGCGCAGTTGCAGGCCGCGCGCGAGGCCATGGTCAACGCGGCGAAGTACGGCGGCGAGGGCGGCGCCGTGCAGGTGTACGCCGAGGTCGAGGGCCGTACCGTCTTCGTCTCCGTACGCGACCGCGGCCCCGGCTTCGACCTCGACGCGGTCCCCGGCGACCGCATGGGCGTACGGGAGTCGATCATCGGCCGCATGCAGCGCAACGGTGGCACGGCCCGGCTGCGTTCCGCGCCGGACGGCGGCACCGAGGTCGAGCTGGAGATGGAACGCGTGCCTGAAGGCGGATGACGGATGATGAGAGACGAAAGCGGAGCCAACCCCAGCCCAAACACCCACACCCACACCAACGACGGACGGACGGACGAGATGAGCAGCGACGCCGCACAGGATGAGCCGACCGGCGGCCCCACCCGCACGGTACGGGTCGTCCTCGTCGACGACCACCGGATGTTCCGTACGGGCGTCCAGGCCGAGATCGGCCGCACCGACGAGACGGGCGTGGAGGTCGTCGGCGAGGCCGCCGACGTCGACCAGGCCGTCACGGTCATCACCGCGACCCGCCCCGAGGTCGTCCTGCTGGACGTGCACCTCCCGGGCGGCGGTGGCGTCGAGGTGCTGCGCCGCTCCGCCGCCATGATGGCCGACCCCGAACGTCCCGTGCGCTTCCTCGCGCTGTCCGTGTCGGACGCCGCCGAGGACGTCATCGGCGTCATCCGCGGCGGCGCCCGTGGCTACGTCACCAAGACGATCACCGGTAAGGACCTGGTCGACGCGGTCTTCCGGGTCTCCGACGGCGACGCGGTCTTCTCCCCGCGCCTGGCCGGCTTCGTCCTGGACGCCTTCGCCTCCACGGACGCCCCGCCGGTGGACGAGGACCTGGACCGCCTCACCCAGCGCGAGCGCGAGGTGCTGCGCCTGATCGCGCGCGGCTACGCGTACAAGGAGATCGCCAAGCAGCTGTTCATCTCCGTCAAGACGGTCGAGTCGCACGTCTCGGCGGTGCTGCGCAAGCTCCAGCTCTCCAACCGGCACGAGCTGACGCGGTGGGCTACGGCCCGGCGGTTGGTGTAACGCAGGCGGCTCCGGAAGCCGGCGCGCTCGTACTCGTAGGGCCGCCGCCCGCGTCGGCGCGCTCGTCCGGTCGCGGCACGCCCACGGCCGCGCACAGCGCCGCGCCCACCGTGAGGACGGCGATGGCCCAGCCGCGTACCTCCGGGTGGGTCAGCTGGGCGCACAGCGACAGGGGGCCGATAAAAGAGCGCGCTAAACCCCTGAACGAGCGGGCGAAACCCCGCGCGCGGGCGGGGCTTGCCGGTGAACTCGTCAGCGCAGCACGGTCATCGCCTGCTCGACCGCGTCATTGATCCGCCGCTCGTCACCCGTCTTGCCGATGACCCGCAGCCCCTGGACGAACGTGACCAGGAAACGGGCCTGCGCCCGCACATCCGCCTCTTCCGCCAGCTCGCCTTGCGCCTTGGCCCGGATCAGCATCCAAGAAAACGGCCAGCTTGAGCTCGAACCACACGACCTTCCCGATGCCGTACGGACGCGGGTACGCCCCCCACTCGTCCGCCAGCGCCGCGACCAACGCCAGCCCACGCCCGCCCTCGTCGTCAACGCCCGCCACCCGGGGCTCGGGCATCGCGGAACCGGCATCCGCCACCTCCACGCGAAGCCGTCCCGCGTACAGCAGGCACCGCACCCTGACGTAACGCCCGCGCGGAACGCGCGCGTGGACACAGGCATTGGCCGTCAGTTCGTTGAGGACGAGCACGGCCGTGTCCGTCACATCGGCTTGCAGCTGCCACACCTCCGCCAGTTCACGCAGGTACTTGCGGGCCCGCTGTGCGCTCCGGGGATGGCGCGGCAGCCACCATTCGTTCTGAAGGGGGGAATTTCCGTCGTTCACGGCACTGAGCATGTCGGCGCGGGCGTACCGTCAGCAGCCGCGACAAGGGTACGCACCCGGCTGTACCGGTCGTGCCGACGAAAGGGGGGCACGGTGACGAACGAACCATCCCAACCGCCGATGGCATGGCGCTACTGCGGAAACCAACTCAAGTTGTGGCGCACGTATGCGGGGATTTCCCGCGAGGCCCTCGCCGAGGAAGCGAATTACGACGCCGAGTACGTAAAGTCCATGGAACAGGGCCGCCGACGTCCGACCCTGCGCGTGCTCCAGGTTGCGGATCAGATGTGCGGGGCACATGGGATGTTGGAGGCGGCGCAGGATTATTTGAGGCCGGAGAAGTACCCGGAGCGCAGCAGTGAGTACATGGCCCTTGAGCGCGATGCGATCGCGCTGAACTGGTATGAAACCCTTTACATTCCGGGCTTGTTGCAGACCGAGGAGCACGCGCGCGAGCTGATGAGTCACGCGTTCCCTCCGGTGGACGACGAGGTTGTGGAGACGCGTCTCAGTTTTCGGCTTCAACGCCAGCAGCGGCTTGAGGCCGAGTCAACCGTACTGTTCAGCTTCGTGATCTACGAGGCCGCATTGCGCACGATGGTAGGAGGCGCCGAGATGATGAAGCGGCAACTTGACCGCCTGCTGGAGTGCCAGAGACTGCGCAACGTATCGATCCAGATCCTGCCGGCCGACCGCGCTCCCTACCAGGCGCTCGATGGGCCGGTCGTGTTGCTCGAAACTGCCGCGCACGAGACATACGCATATTCGGCAGGCCAGGGCGTCAGCACGCTGCAATCGGAGGCGAGCAACGTAAGTGAACTGGCCCACCTGTACGGCATGATTCGCATGCAAGCGCTGGACGTTGAGGACAGCGACGCGTACATCCGAAAGGTGGCGAAGGACCTGTGAGTGCTACGAGCGCGTGGATGAAGTCCAGCTACAGCTCTCCGGGCGGCGACGCATGCGTGGAGATAGCCATTCGCCCCCAGGCCATCCACGTCCGCGACTCCAAGAACGCGGCCGGGCCCCGACTCACCATCACCCCGCACGCATGGGCGGCCTTCATAGCCTTCGCCGCCTTCGGGGGCTGAGCCCCGAGCTCCGGGGGGCGGGCCCCGAGCCCCTCCTCTAAGGAACGGGCGGGATGGAACAACCCACCCACCCTCCCAACCCCGCACGCACCAGCGCGCATCACTTCCCGTGACCGGCTTGCCACCGACCGTCGTCACCCTCTACCGTCGCGACTGCAAGCCCACACAACACACAAAACAACCCCGGCTGGTGCTACCAACACCGAACCGGGGTCTGACCTCCAAGATCGAAAGCAGCGATCTCGTGGCTGACACCCAACCTACTACGGTGCCCTGCGCGCCCGTAGCTCCCCACCCCCGCGCCGCCTCCGGCTACGGAAAACGCTCCGCCCCGGACCAGGACCGCCCCCGGCCGGACGCCTTCTCCCACCTCCCGGAACGCGAAGCGTTCCTCGCCGCCTTCATCGACCGGCTGCCCGACGGCGCCGCGATGGACGTCAAAACGCTCGCCGCCGCCCAGCCCCGCTACGGCCAGCAAGCCGTACGCTCCGCGCTCACCCACCTCTCCACCGCAGGCCACCTGCGCCGCGTCCAGGAGACCGTCGGCAACGGCCGCTCCCAGTGGGTGTACCGCACGTACTTCACCCGCACCGCCCGCGACGACACCTGGTGGCACCGCTTCTTGACAGGCGCCACATCCCCACAGGTTCAACCGGACGAGCGACCGCAACCCGCCCGCCCCGTGGCCCACGCCAACCCCCGCCCGGCCCCACCGGCCCCCTCACCGGCGTACGCGGCCCTCGCCGCCCTCGGCACCGCCGACCCGCGCATGATCCTCTCCGCCGCCGAATGCGCCGCGCTCGAAGGCCTGGCCGCCGAATGGCTGGCGCGCGGCGCAACGAGCGCATACCTCGTGACAGCCCTCACCGCCGGCCTGCCACCCGAGGTCCACTCCCCAGGCGCCCTGGCCCGCACCCGCCTAACCGCCAAACTCCCACCCACACCGCCGTCGACGCCCACTCCCACCCCCACCCGCATCATGGAATGCACCGAGTGCGGCGTACCGGGCCGCCCCGAAGCCCTCCCCGGCGGCCTCTGCCGCCCCTGCCGAGGCGACTCCCCACCCCCGAACCAGCCCGCCGCCCACCTCCAAGCCCAACGAACCCACCACTACGCCGCCCTATGCCGCGTCCGCGAATAACAAACGCACCCGGCTCCAGGGACCGCGCTGGTCTGGACCGGGGTGGCGTTGCCGTGGCGTTGCCCTGGTTCTTCCGGGGCCAGATGCGGAAGCGGCTGCCGTCTTTCAGGTCCAGCCGGATCGAGCCGTAGGGATTGGGGTTGGATTCGCCGTTGTTGACGAAGTCGATCCAGAAGTCGACGTGTGCCTTGGCCGGCGTGAAGCCCGGCGCGGGCGTGGAGGCGGCGAACTCGGTCCCCTTCAGGCCGGGCCACATGTCGGCGATGCTGCGGCTCGGGCCGGTGCCCATTTAACGGGCATGAAGAAAGCTCTGCCCTCACCACCGCACCTACCCAGGCCCGGCCGGCCGCACCGGCTACTCCCGCCAGTGGGATGACCGCTATCTGTCACCCTCAAGGTCTTCGAGGCTGCCCCGATCCTGGGCGCGACCGCGTCTTCGGCATCCTCCACTGTCGACTCGGACGGCCTCCGTTGCCTTCTCGTGCGGCCTCGCCCCCAACCGAAAAAGCCCCCGCGCGTGAACACGCGCGGGGGCTTTGTCAGGCGCAAGCCGTTAGAAGATGCCGACGATGGCCGTGGTCCAGGACCCGTCGCCGATCTTCACGGGGTCGCCGTGGACCGTCCGGCCGCCCGGGTAGAAGCGCAGGATTCCGGAGCCGTTGTTGCCGCCGGGCAGGGTGGCCCAGAAGTCCGGTGTCTCCTGGCCCGCGGTGGGCACGAACTGGCGGTAGCCCTTGCCCGTGTCGACGACCTTGCCCTGGGCGTTGCCGGCGGACGCGAGGGCGGGGACCC